>NZ_CP045488.1:2011796-2682395 GCF_009392895.1 Natronorubrum aibiense
TCGGCGCGAAGACGGGAACCGACGTCGACTTCGACCGCCCGGACGTGCTCGCGGTCGTCGACCTCGAGGCCTTCGACCCGCTCGAGGCGATCGAATCCGACGCCGTGACGAGCCATGCCGTCGACGTGCAGGTCAACCCCGCGTTCGTCTACGGCCGCTATCGCAAACTCGAGCGCGACATTCCCCAGACGGAGTGGCCGTGTCGAGAGTGCGGCGGGAGCGGCGTCCAACTGGGCGACGACGGCGAAGAGCCCTGTGACTACTGCGGTGGCTCGGGCTACATGTACGATACGAGCGTCGAACAGGTCGTCCGTCCCCACGTCGTCGACGCCATGCAGGGCGAGGAGGGCACCTTCCACGGCGCGGGTCGCGAGGACGTCGACGCTCTGATGCTCGAGGAGGGGCGACCGTTCGTCCTCGAGGTCAAGCGGCCGAAAACGCGTGATCCCGACCCTGAGGCGCTCGAACGGGAAATCAACGCGGCCGCCGAGGGTGCAGTCGAAGTCGAGGGGCTGCGGCTGGCGACCTACGAGATGGTCGAGCGCGTCAAAGAACACGACGCGAGCAAGCAGTATCGCGCCGACGTCGAGTTTGCCGAGCCAGTCGACGAGGCCGACTTCGAGGCGGCACTCGAAGACCTCACGGGGACGACCGTCGAGCAGGACACGCCACAGCGCGTCGACCACCGACGCGCCTCGCTCACGCGCGAACGAACCGTCTACGACATCGACGGCGAACTCCTCGAGCCGACGCGGGCCGAGGTCCGGGTCCACGGCGAGGGTGGCCTCTACATCAAAGAACTCATCAGTAGCGACGACGGCCGCACGGTCCCGAGTCTGGCCGGCTTGCTCGAGACCGACGCCGAGGTGACGGCGCTCGACGTGATCGGCGTCGAAGGCGAGGACGAACCGTTCGAACTCGAGGCGTACTTCCGGGACGAACCGCGAGCCGACGATTCGGACGATACTGCGGAAGCCGCCGACTGAGCGGGCGACGAGTCACAACGACTTTTATCGCCGCCGCTGAGCCATCTCGTATGCCATTCGGCGTCGATGAGGCGGGGAAGGGACCAGCGCTCGGATCGATGTTCGCCGCAGCCGTCTATCTCGAGGATCGAGCAGCGCTCCCCGACGGCATCGCGGACTCCAAACGGCTCACCCCGACACGGCGTGAGGAACTAGCGACACAGCTCCGTGCGGACGATCGCATCGCCGTCGGCGTCGCCGAGATCACGACCGCACAGATCGACGAACCGACGACGGATATGAACTCGCTTGCCGTCACGGCCCACGCCGAGGCGATCGCTGACGTGCTCGCAGACCTCGAGTCCGACGCCCTCGAGGGCGATTCGATTTCGGGACTCTGTGACGCCTGTGACACCGACGCCGACCGGTTCGCTCGTCGCGTGGCCGACACCTATGCGACCACGTCCACGTTCGAGACGTCGATCGAGTTCGAAATCGACGCCCGCCACGGGGCCGACGACGACTCGAAACTCGTCGGCGCAGCCAGCATCGTCGCCAAAGTCGAACGCGACGCCCACATGGCTGCTATCGCCGACGAGTATGGCCCGGTCGGCAGCGGCTACCCCAGCGATCCGACGACCCGGGCGTTCCTCGAGTCCTACGCCGACGAGCACGGCGACCTGCCGCCGTTTGCCCGCGAGTCGTGGTCGACCTGCGAGACCGTGCTCGCCGAGGCCCAGCAGACGGGGCTCGGACAGTTCTGATACGAGTGCCGTCCCGTCGCTTGCGACTGTTTTATAGGCACACTCGACACACGACTGATACATGCTCGACGTGATCGGACTGCTCGGACTCGCCGTGATTGCGACGGCCGTCGTCTGGAAGGGAAGCACGTGGCTCGAGGATTCGGCCAACCGACTTGCCGCGGGCTACGGCGTTCCGGCGGTCGTTCAGGGTGCAATCATCGCCGCTGCAGGCTCGAGTATGCCGGAACTGGTCAGCGTGCTCCTCGCAACGTTGCTGCACGGCGAGTTCGAACTCGGCGTCGGGGCGATCGTCGGCTCCGCCGTATTCAACCTGCTCGTCATCCCGGCCGCGGCAGTGCTCGCGGGCGACGGGCGAATGTCGACGGGCCGCGATCTGGTCTACAAGGAGGCGCTATTCTACATGCTCGCGGTCGCTGCCTTGCTGTTGACGTTCTCCTTGGCAGTGATCTACAACCCGCTCGCGGGGGCTGGCCTGCAAGGAGCCGTCACCCGCCCGCTCGCGCTGTTTCCGCTGTTGCTGTACGGGCTGTACGTTTTTACCCAGTATCTCGATACGACCGAACACGAAGGAAGCGCTGACGACACGGTCGACCTCGTCTCCGCGTGGCTCTGGTTCGGCCTCGGGCTCGTAGTCATCATCGTCGGCGTCGAAGGCCTCGTTCGGTCCGCGATCGGGCTCGGCGAGGCATTCGGCACACCAGCGTTCCTCTGGGGAATGATCGTCGTCGCCGCCGGCTCGAGCGTCCCGGATGCGTTCGTCAGTATCGCCGCGGCTCGGTCGGGCCGGCCGTCGGTGAGTCTGGCGAACGTGTTGGGGAGCAACGTCTTCGACCTGCTCGTCGCCGTGCCGGTCGGGGTATTGGTCGCCGGTACGCTGGCGATCACGTTCGAACACATCGTCCCGATGATGGGGTTTCTGATCCTCGCGACGATCGTCTTCTTTACCGTCGTTAGAACGAACATGTTGCTCTCGCGGCAGGAAGCGTGGCTGTTGCTCGTCCTGTACAGCCTGTTCGTCCTCTGGCTCGTCGTAGAGAGCATCGGTGTGACGAACGTCGTTCCGACCTGAACGTCGTCTCTGCCCTGTTTCCGGGAGGTTGCAGTGGCAGGCAGACCGATTTTATCCCTTTCACCGGTTTTTCCGCCGATTATCATGCCTGTCTGTACGAACTGCGACAGTCCCGTCTCTCTCGACTTCGCGCGTGTATACGGTGGTGATGGCAGTGTCGACTGGTGCCCGCGCTGTCGAGACGGGCGCCACCACGACGAATAACGAGCAAAACGACGATCAGAGCAGCTGAACGGCGCTACTTGTCGGTCAACAGCCGCTGGAGGATGTCCCCGTAGGCCGGTCGGGTGATGAGCACGCCGACCAGGACGCCCAGGATGGTGATGATGGCGAAGCCGCGCAGATCACCGAGGCTCAACACGGCCAGCGGCGACATCGCGACGATCGTCGTCGCGGCGGCCGCGCCGATGACCCAGAATGCCTTGCGGAAGCGGGATTCGAACACCCGCTGTGAGCTGACGTCACCGTCGTCCATCACCTCGTCGGCGATGATGATGAGGTCGTCCACCCCCGTCCCGACGACCGCGATGAACCCGGCGACGTGTGAGAGATCCAGCGGCATGCGTATCAGCGCCGCAAAGCCGAGCAGGATTACCACCTCCGCCATCGCGGTGACGATCATCGGTGTCGCGACCCTGACGTCGCTGTAGCGCAGGAAAACCACTCCACTAACCGTCACAACTGACAGCGCACCGATCAGCAGCGAGTAGAGCTTGAACTGATCCGCGAGCGCCGGCGACAGCGAGAGCGTCTGCTCTTGCTCGAGGTCGAGCGGTGCCGGGAGGGCCCCGGCCTGCAGGTTCACCGAGAGCGCTGCCCCTTGCTGTTGGGTCTGTGCGCCCATAACGAAACTCGGGTCGTTCGCCCAGCTTCCGTCGGCCATATTGCTGGCCAACGTCGGACCCATACTGTGGGCGTCGACGACCTCGCCGTCGACGACGGTGAGCAGACAGTACTGTTCGTTTTCGTGGTCAAAATTGATCGTCTCACCATCACCGCGGAGCGAACACTGTCCAACGCCCTCGCCGGTAAAGCCGAGGTCGTTCATTCGGTTCTGGTAGTCTTCTGCGGCGTTACTATCGACCTGCACCGGCACTTCGTATCCCGAACCGCGCTCCGACGGACTCGGCGGATCGACCGTTGCGATGTCGTCGCCCGTCAGTACCGTCTCGTTGGTCTGCGTGCCGTTCTCGTCCGGATAGTAGGCGACCACTTCGACGATCCCGCGCTCCGCGAGCAGTTCGCGGAGTTCGTCGGGGTCCATATCCGGCACTTCCGTGACGATGTAGTATTCGCCGCCGAATCTGGCCGACTCGTAGGCGTCACCGCCGGAGAGACCGGCCGCGTTGATTTTCGAGTTGATCGTCTGGATGATCTGCGACCGCGTCTCCGCGGTCACGCCGTCGCGGATATCGTCGTCAGGATCGACCTCGACGCCTGCTTCCGCGAGCGCCGCGGCAAACTCATCTTCGGACACCTCGTCGGTGAATATCTCGGCGTGGACGTTGCCTTCATCGTCGACGCTGACGCGAGCGTTGCCCGTCTCGAGACCGAGTTCCTCGTACAGCGTCTGTTCGATTTCGTTGAGCTGCTGTTGATCGACGCTTCCGTCTTCCTCGTTGACCGCGCCGGCGTCGATGTTCTCAGCGGTCATTCCGACGACGGGGGCGCTAATCCGCGTCCCGCCGTCGAGGCCGAGTCCGTACTCCAAATTGGTCGGATTGTCGTTCTGGCCCTCGACGTAACTGTCGTCGGCCATGATGCCACCGGGGACGAACAGGGCGACGAGTGCGCCAGCGACGAAGACCACCAGCAGGAGGATCCGCCAGTGCCCTTTGACGAAACTGATCGGTCCCATTACGATCGCACCCCGTGGAACTTGTACCAGCGAAGTAAGCTGAGATTGAGCATGTACGTGTTCATCAGGTCGGCCGCGAGACCGACGAAGAGGATGATTCCGATCGATGACAGCAGTTCGACACCGAACAGCCACGCGGCGACGCCCATCACGAGCATCGCTGCCATCGACGTCACCGTCATCGTAACACCGGTTTCCATCGCGCGGTTGGTACTCTCGTAGAAGTCACCGCTCCGGCGTAAGATATGGTTGTTCAACAGGATGTCCGAGTCGACCGAGTAGCCGATTAACATCAGCAAGGCGGCCACCGTTCCAAGCGAGAGCGAGATCCCGGCGATTGTCATGAACGCGAGCGGGATCACGAGGTCCGAAAACGCCGAGATGACGATCGCGATCGACGGGACGAACGTCCGAAAGAACAGGAACGTGAGTACGCTCATGCCGAGAAACGCGGCGGCGAGTCCTAACAGCGCGGTCCGTTGGGTCTCGCTACCGAAACTTTCCGAGATCGTCGACTCGAGCTGGACGATATCGGCGTCACCGTCCTGTGCTAGGTTCTGTTCGGCCTGGTCGCGCAGCGCCGAGCTATCGGTCGAGCTGAACTGGACGACGTACTGATTCTCCGTATCGGGTGCGGCAACCGCCTGAATCGACTCCGGTTCCTCGTCGAAGGCGTTCGCGATCTCCGCCTCCGAGGAGGTCGTCTGGACGGTCAGTTCCGATCCGCCGGAGAAGTCCATCCCCAACTGGACTGGCGTCCCCGTCGCGAGAAACGAGCCAGTGAGGACGAGCAATGCAACCGCGAGAACGGCAAGCGGCACCGCCGCGAGTTGGCGGTTACTGTACCGGGTATAATTGATCTCCGGTACGTCGAAATACCCCATGTATCGGACCACTGGACGGGGGCCGAAGTAAGCCTTCTCAATTTCTACAGCATGTTTCGGCCGGAATGTTACTGAAACGACGGTGCGCTAAAGCCGATCGCGCTCGTTATCGTCGGTATGACGTCCGAGTCAGATCGCCACGCCGGTCGATCGGTTTCACAGTCGGAGCCGCCAGCGGGTGCGGCCGCTGAGCGAGTCGTTGTCTCGTACCCCGCGGACCTCTCTGAGTGGGGACGATTTCAGGTCGAAAAGCCGTCGTTTCGTGCCTTCTTGCGGAAAACCCGCGACGCGGCGCGTCCGGGCGACGTCTGGGAGGAATTCGTCGGCGTCGGCTGCTGTGGAAACACGTTGGACGTCCCCCTGCGCGTCGAACGCGTCGACGGTGGCTCCCGAATCGACGCCGACACCGAGATCGACTACGAGGTACGGGACGCGTGCGGACTCGAGGGCAGTTGGCGAGTCCAGAGCAAGGGCGGCCCAAGCCGGGCCTGATACTGTCGGACAGAACTATTCGAAGATCGGTCGCGCTACTGCGGCCGCTAATTCGCGACCGACTTCTCACTGACTTCTGTCCGACAGTATGACTCGCTCAGTCCGGCAGATAGCGCACGCTCAACACGCCGTCGTCGATCGCCCGACGAACCTCGACGCGGACGGCTTCGAGTCGAGCCGCTCGAGCGATCGTCTCGTCGTCCTCGAGGACGTCTGCGGCGGCCGCCTCGACGTCGTCTGCTGGAACGCGGAAGATGTGTATCTCGCCGGTCCCGGCTCGCTCCTCCTGGATCAACTCGCCGACTTCGGCGCCGGCCGCCAGCTCTTTCGCGTGTTGGGTCGGCTCGAGATCGCTGTCGACCAGTTCGATCGCGCATCGGTTTTCGACCTCGATAACCTGCCACGTGACCTCGAGCGGCGGTTCCGGTGCGACGGTCGCCTCGAGGACGTCGTGAACCTCGAGGCCGGGGTTCGATCCGAGCGTGTGTACCTGTGCAGTCTCGACGTCACGGACGACGGCCGAGTCGGGTTCGGCGTGGGTGACGACGAACGTCCCCGTTGTCTCGCTCATAGGTGGTCGTAAGGCACTCGTCGGTTTCCGGGTTTCGGCTTTCGGTCGGCACGTCTCCGCGATCGTTCCCACTGGGCGGGGACCGAACGTGCGCTTATGCCGCCGAGCTGCATACGAGTTCGCATGGTCTGTTCGAAACTCCTGAAACTCTGGTACGGCACGAGTGCGCTGTACGGCCTCCTCACGGCGCTTGCCCCGAAACGGAGCCTGTCGCTGTCGCTGAACTGCTGGAAGCGTAGTTTCGAGAATGTCTCGGAACTCGAGCCGAAACCGTGGTACGTCCGCGCCACTCGAGCGGCCGGCATCGGCCTGTTCACCGCCGGAATCGCCGCCCTCGCCCTCGAGGAGCGTGCACGTCAGGCAGCCGACAACGACCGTGCGGACGATGTCGACGTCATCGAAGTCGACGTCGACGAGGACGAATCGGCCGACTAACTCCTTCTTGCGGCTCGAGTATCCGGTTTGCGGGTGACTTCGAGCCGACCGTGGCCGACTGCATGACGGAACGCCTTTTGCCCCGGCGGTTGCCTGCTCGCGTATGAACGTCGATATCGGTAACGCGCTGGCATCGGTCGCCTCGCCGGGCGTCTCAAGAGCGTCGCTCGAACGACTGGATGAACAGGTCGCGGACGCCCACGACCGCATCGAGCAGGGAATGAAAAATCACGAACACGGCTACGAAGCGCTGAACCTGCCCCAGCGAACTGACCCGGACGCGATCCGCGCGGCCGTCGAGCCCGTCGCCGACGCCGATGCGCTCATCACGGTCGGCATCGGCGGCAGCGCACTCGGCGCGGCGACGATCACGAACGCACTCGCCGACGAGAGCGACACCGAAGCGGTCTACCTCGACAACGTCGATCCCGAATGGGTCTCGAGCCACCTCGACCGACTCGACCTCGAGAATACGGCGATTAACGTGGTCTCGCGTTCGGGGACGACCGCGGAGACGCTTGCGAACTTCCTCGTCGTCCGGGACGCCTTCGAGTCGGCGGGCGTCGACTGGACCGAGCGCACGATCGTCACGACCGGCGACGCCGGCCCGCTTCGTGACCTCTCGGATCGCCACGACCTCCCCTCGCTGAAGGTCCCCGACGGCGTTCCGGGTCGGTTCTCGGCGCTGTCGGCGGTCGGCATGGTCGCCGCGGAAGTCTGTGGCCACGACCTCGAGGCTCTCCTCGAGGGCGCGGCCGCCGAAGCCGAGACCCTGTCGGGGTCGCTGTTCGAGTGTCCGGCCTACGCCTACGGCGCGACGACGTACGCACTCGATCAGCGCGGGGCCGGCATCAACGCGATGATGCCCTACGCGGAGTCGCTCGAGACTGCCGCCGAGTGGTTCGCGCAGCTGTGGGCCGAGAGCTTAGGCAAGGACGACCTCGGTCAGACCCCGGTGCGCGCCCTCGGCGTGACCGACCAGCACTCCCAGCTCCAACTCTACCGGGCTGGCCCGCGCGACAAACTCGTCACGTTCGTCTCGCCCGGTGAGGCCGCAGACCGATCGATCCCGGCCACTGACGTCGACGATCTCGCCTATCTCGGCGATGCGACGCTGGGTGAGTTGCTCGAGGCCGAGTTCGAGGCGACCGAGGCCAGCCTCGCGGCGGCCGGCCGCCCGAACGTCCGGCTCGAACTCGAGCGCGTCGATGAGTACGAACTGGGCGGCCTGCTGTACGGACTGGAAGCCGCGTGCGTGCTCGCGGGCGAACTCTATGCCGTCAACACCTTCGAGCAACCGGCGGTCGAGTGGGCGAAGAAGGCGACCCGCGGCCTGCTCGGTGGCGGCGAGTTCGAGGAAGCCGAAGCTGTCGCGGAGAAGACGTCGCTTCGCGTCGAGCGGTAGTCGGAACTCGAGCGATAGCTCGAGACTGGATGCCGGACGAGCAGTCGAACGTCGGCCGATCGGTTGCGTTGCGGTGGGCCTATGAACACGCACGCGAACACTCACAGTATGAGCGACACTGCGCAGGTCGTCGACGGTGACGGCGATCCGGGCTCGTCCGCGTTCGTTCCGACCGTCGGCACTGTCCTCTCGGCGATCACCGTCGCTGCACTGTTGATTCCAGTTCGATCCGGGGCCGACGATCCGGCGCTACTGGTCGCCGCGGCCGGGGCGCTGCTCACCACCGGCGCATTTGTCACGCGTCGGCACGCGCTCCTCGAGCGACGCGTCGCCGGCTCGATCGCCGCCGGCTCGAGTCTCCTCGTCGTGTTCCTCTCGGGATACGTGATCACCCAGGGGGTGCTCGGCTCGGTCGTCGTTCCGGGACTCGACTGGTCGATCTCGTTGCTGTTTTGTGCCTTTTTCGTCGCCGCCGGAAGCGTCGGCATCGGCGTCGCCGAGCGCGCGGGTCTCTCGAGTCGCGGACTGATCGCTCGACTGGGGCTGACGGGAGAGATACTGGTGCTCGCGTTCGTCGGCCTGGTCGGTATCTCGATCGCCGCTCTCTTGCTGTCGCTGCCGGTGCGCCTGCTCGCGGGCGAGCCGACTGAGTTACAGCTAACCGTGGTCGAGTACCTCTCCTTTGCCGTCGGACTCGGGGGTGTCGCGGTCGGCTATCTCGCGTTTCGTGGCCGAGACCTCTCGTTTATCGATCTGAAGGCCCCGACGCTGTGGACGATCGGCTGGGTGGTCGGTGGCCTCCTCGTGATACTCGGGGCGAATATGGGGGTCTCGGCGCTGATGAGCGCCGTCGGTATCGAGGCCTCCGAGCATACGACGACCCAGCGAGTCGCCGAAAACCCCGATCTGTTGCTCATCATCATCCCGTCGATGGTGCTGTTCGTCGGCCCGTTCGAGGAACTGCTCTATCGCAATGTCATCCAGAAATCGCTCTACGAACGGTTTTCCCGACCCGGTGCCGTCGTCGTCGGGAGCGTCGTGTTCACGCTCGTTCACGTCTCGGCGTACGCCACGGCGGGCGCGGGGCAGATTCTGGCGAGTTTGTCGCTGTTGTTCGTCCTCGCGTTGATCCTCGGAACGCTCTACGAGCGGACGGAGAACCTGCTGGTGCCAGCGCTGGTCCACGGCTGTTACAACGCAGCGATCTTCATCCCGATGTACTTCTAACGGCCAAAAAGCAGTTTCGACGGTTACGACGGATTCTTTCGCGCAAGCTCCGAGCCACAGATCGGACACCGATCCTTCTGCTCGTCGAACTCGCGGCCACAGCCCTGACACTGGTACTGCCAGTGGCGTTGTTCTTCGATTCCCTCTCGAGCGATCACTTCGACGGCGACGTTGAGTTTCTCGGCGACGTTTTGCATCGCGTAGTCGTCGGTCACTAGCGTTCCGTCTAGTTCGAAACTCGCGGCGATAAGTCGAATGTCGGTGTCTGAAAGGACGTCGAGGTCACCGGATTCCTTGGCCGCACGCTCGACCTTCTCGGTGGTGTCGCCGTTCGGAATGTGGATGTGCATCCCCGAGCCTTCCATCGCGTCGTAGCGATAGGCGCTCTCGTCTTTGAGTTCCTCGCGGACGAGTGGGATGGTTGCAGTCTGTTCTGTCGTGTGAAAGTCGTGAATAAACGCCGAGGAGTCGAGAACGTACATACCGTTAGCGCTGGACGACAATGTAATCTTTCACCGCTTGGACACGGTTGACTGGCACGCGAAAGCGGCCGTCCTCGTCGACGTCGAAGTCGACTGATCGGGTCGGCAGTTGCTCGTCAGGGTCGATGACGAGGTCGTGGAGTTTACCCGATTTGATGTCCATCGTGATGTTGTAGAGCAGTCCGAGCTCGACGCCGTCGGAACCCATGACGGACTTGCCCGAGAGGTTTTCAGCGAGTATATCGCTCATGCATACCCGTATTTACTAATCGGTATTAAAAACCACGGGGACCGTATGACAGCTCGTGGTCGCGTGTCGCCGGTCGGGACAGTCAGTTTCGCTCGGTTTCCGCGTCTGTCGACAAACGCGGATGACGATGGGTTTAACTACCGTCCTGCGGACGCTTTAGATAAGACCTTCTCGGGTGGTTCACCATGTCGAATACGGATACGCGCGACCCCACATCTCTCAGAACACCGATCGTCGCCGTCCTTGGACACGTCGATCACGGTAAGACCAGTCTCCTCGATAAGATACGCGGCTCTGCGGTCATCGAGGGTGAAGCAGGAGCGATTACCCAGCACATCGGCGCGACGGCCGTCCCGCTGGATATCATCTCCACTATCGCGGGCGACCTCGTCGACCCGGACGATTTCGACCTGCCCGGCCTGCTATTCATCGATACGCCGGGTCACCACTCCTTTACGACGCTTCGCTCCCGGGGTGGGGCTCTCGCCGATATCGCGATCCTCGTCGTCGACGTCAACGACGGCTTCCAGCCCCAGACGCTCGAGGCCTTAGAGATCCTCAAACGATCCCAGACGCCGTTTATCGTCGCGGCGAACAAGATCGACACCGTCCCCGGCTGGAACCCGAAGGAGGACGTCCCGATCAACGACACCTACGAGTCCCAGTCCGATCGCGTCCGCCAGCGGCTCGATGAAAGTCTCTACGAGATCATCGGCAATCTCTCGGACGAGGGCTTCTCCGCGGACCTTTATTGGCGCGTCCAGAACTTCCAGCGCAACATCGGCGTCGTCCCCGTCTCGGCGATGACCGGCGAGGGCGTCCCCGACCTGCTGACGGTCATGATGGGTCTCTCCCAGCGCTACATGAAAGAGGAGATGGAAATCGACGTCGCCGGCCCGGGCGTCGGCACCGTCCTCGAGGTCAAAGAGGAGAAAGGCTTCGGGACGACCATCGACACCGTCCTCTACGACGGGACGATTAGAGCCGACGACACGATCGTCGTCGGCGGGATGAACAAGCCAATCGTCACCGAGGTTCGGGCGCTGCTCCAACCCCGGCCGCTCGCCGAGATCCGAACCGAAAGTCGGTTCGAGAAAGTCGACGAGGTGTCGGCTGCGTCGGGGATCAAGGTCGCCGCGCCCGACCTCGCGGACGCGATGGCCGGCGCGCCGGTCCGGGTCGTCCGCGATCGCGACCTCGAGGAGGTCATCGCCGAAGTCGAGGCCGAACTCGCCGACATCGCGGTCGACACCGAAGAGCAGGGCGTCGTCGTCAAAGCCGACACACTCGGCAGCCTCGAGGCGATGGCCGACGCCTTAGACGAGGCCGAGGTGCCGATCGTCCGCGCGGAGGTCGGCGACGTCGCCCCGCGTGATATCTCGGTTGCCTCGACGGCCGAGGACCCGAAACAGCGGGCGATCCTCGGATTCAACGTCGACGTACTCAGCGACGCCGAACAGCGTGCCGAAATCGAGGACGTGACGCTGTTTACCGACGAGGTCATCTACCAACTGATCGAGGAGTACGAGCAACACGTCGAGGAACTCGAGCGCGCCCAGCAGGATACGATCCTCGACAACATCGTTCGGCCCGCCCGGTTCCGCATTCTGCCCGACCATACTTTCCGCCAGAACGATCCCGCGGTCGTTGGCGTCGAGGTGAACTCGGGGACGATCCAGAACAACACGAACGTCGTCAAGTTCGACGGAAACGAGCCCGAACGCGTCGGCCAGATTAAAGGGATTCAAGAACAGGGCGAGGACGTCGACGAGGCTCGCGCCGGCAACCGCGTGAGCGTCGCCATCGACGGCCCGACCGTCGGCCGCCAGATCGAAGAAGACGACGAACTATGGACCGAGATCCCCGAGAAACACGCGAAGATCTTAGAGCAGGAACTGGCGAGTGAGATTCCCGGCGACGAACTCGAGGCGCTGAACATGTATCTGGACAAACAGCGCAGTCGGGACCCGTTCTGGGGCAAGTAATCGCACCACCGCCCGCAGTTTTCGCCACTTATTCGATCCGCTCGACTCGCACCTGTGCACCACCTTCGAGCGTCTCGAGCGCCGAGACGTCCTCGAGTCGTGCGACGACGGTGACGGGCGCGGCAGCGCGTGGTTCGCCATCCTGACTCATTGGCGTCTCGTCCCAGAACAGACACAGTTTGTCGCCGTCCGGCCAGTACGCAATGGCCCCTTCTGGGACCACGTCGCTGGCGTTCTCGAGCGGGACGTCGAGCGCGAGGTCGAAGTACAGTTCGCCGCCCCAGCGAATCCCGTCGCCGGCGACGGGTACTGCGGCCTCGAGTGCGGCTCTCGTCTCCGGAGCGTCGTCGGTCCAGCTCGCTGTCAACTCCCGATCACCAACGATGACACGAAGATCCGTCATGCGTCCACCGTCACACGGCCACTACTTCGTCTTATCTACCGGCGCGACTCGAGCGTCGACCGACGGCCCCTGTCTTCGTCGCCCGCGTGCGCGTTCGAGACCCTCGAGGACGGCCTCGGGGTCGTCGATCGCCGACCGGTCACAGCGAATGTCGAGCCACCGACGCTCGAGGACGAGTTCGTCGTCGGTGAGTTCGATGCCGGTAATCGAAGCCCACGGCACGAGCGTTCGCTTGCAGGTGCGCTCGAGGACGACGCCGGCCGCGTGGGCGTGGATCTCCGGGACGCTCCAGCGCTCGCTCGCGTCGAAATCGACCCAGTCGTCACCCCAGTCAAATCGGTTCGCGAGGAGCACGACGCTCCCGTAGCCCGCCCAGAGGAGGCCAATCCAGTTGCCGGCTGCGATGCTCCCGACGCCGGCGAGGACGAGACCGACCGCCATCGCAAGGGATACCCACTCGTTCGCTCCGTAGCGGGGGTCGTGCCACGCCCAGGAGACGACCGGCTCGTCGGGTGTCACGGCGGCGACGTACCGGTTTCTGGCCATCCGTGAAACGCCGACGGCGACGGCCCCACTGAGCAGACTGCTCGCGATCACGAGCACGCTGAGTCGGGTCGTGGACTTGAGTGTGGACACCGCCGGGAGGACGACCACGGCTGCGAACGCGGCCGCGGGGAGATAACACGCGAGCCGTCGACGGCGAGACTGACCGATTCGTTCGGGGAGGCCACGCAGCCGATGACCGAAGATGAAGACGAACAGGAGAACGGCCGTCAGCGTACTCGGTGCGGTGGCGAGGACCGTCGCCGTCGTTGCGTCCACGACGACGCCAGCGATCGCGGTGAGACCGGCGACGATCACCCCGAGGTAGAACCCGAAGCCAGCCTTGAAGCCGAGATCAGGGGCGGGAATGCTGGGGGCCGAAACCGAGCGGGGATCGTGAGACGTCACAGTACCATACTGGTTGTAGATGTGACAACAAATAGGTCCGGGTCAGCCGCGCGTGATCGGCCCGAAACGACGGCCGCCGCGCCTCGAGTCCATGCCTGTGCATCGTTGTGCTGCGAGAAGTCGATGCCGAGACGCCGGGCAGGTATAAACTGGTTGAGTCTCCCACTGAAACGATTACGTGTGTGATGCTGGTGGAATCCGGTATGCTCGTACACCTTCGGCAGTACAAACACGAGGAGGTCCAGTTCGACGACAACCGGACGACCGGCGAGTCCCAGACCGAAGACACGGTCAATCCGGACGCGGAGGACTACTTCGGCACGGAGATGGATGAACTCAGCGTCGAGACGTGGGACACCGTCGAACACGAGGGTGATCCGATCCAGCGGCGCTCCGTCACGGTCGAGGGCGTCACTGCGGTGTCCGTGCCGAAAGAGCCCACCGACGAGGACGACCCAGACCTTCCCGGGAAGACGATCCAGCTCCGGATGGGCGGCGGCATCGAACACTTCGCGCAGACGGAGATCGTCGAAGTCCAGGACGAGGATCCACAGGCGACGGAAGCCGAGGGGAAAGCCCCCGAGGCAGACGAGTCTCACGGCAAGTCGACCATGGACGAGGAGCCGTAGTCCGAATCAGGAGACGTCACAGTCGACGCAACCCGGCTTTCGCTGGTGTTCGGTCTAGCCGTTCGGAAACACGGCCTCGAGTGCCCCGCTTTAGACGCAGGGAGTTGGAACACGATCCGGCCATCCAGATTCTGGACCTGTCACACGCGAGAATGACAGCGATTGCCGGTGACGGACCGGTCCCGAAATCGTTTTCAACCGTTCACACGGACACTCGGTATGCCGACGGAATCGGACACTCATTATGACCCCGATCTGGGGAGCAAGTTCATCTTCGTCACCGGCGGTGTGATGTCGGGACTGGGAAAAGGGATTACAGCCGCAAGCACCGGCAGACTCCTGAAAAACGCCGGGTTCGACGTCACCGCAGTCAAGATTGATCCGTACCTCAACGTGGACGCAGGGACGATGAATCCCTACCAGCACGGCGAGGTCTACGTCTTAGAAGACGGCGGAGAGGTCGACCTCGATCTGGGGAACTACGAACGGTTCCTCGATATCGACATGACCTCGGACCACAACATCACCACCGGGAAAACCTACCAGCACGTCATCGAGAAAGAGCGTGCGGGCGACTATCTCGGGAAGACGGTCCAGATCATCCCACACATCACCGACGACATCAAACGCCGCATTCGGGAGGCCGCCGAAGGCACCGACGTCTGTATCATCGAAGTCGGTGGCACGGTCGGCGACATCGAGGGGATGCCCTACCTCGAGGCGCTTCGCCAGTTCGCCCACGAGGAACCCGAGGAGAACGTCCTCTTTACGCACGTCACCCTCGTCCCGTACTCGAAAAACGGCGAACAGAAGACCAAGCCGACCCAGCACAGCGTCAAGGAAGTCCGCTCGATCGGCCTCCAGCCCGACATCATCGTCGGCCGGTGTGAGGACCGACTCGACCCCGAGACTAAAGAGAAGATCGCGCTGTTCTGTGACATCCCCACCGAGGCGGTGTTCTCGAACCCCGACGTCGAGGACGTCTATCACGTCCCGCTGATGGTCGAGGAGGAAGGCTTAGATCAGTACGTGCTCGAGCACTTCGACCTCGACGACGAGGCGCTCCCACCGGGTGAGCGAGCCAACGAGTGGCGCGACATCGTCACGACTGAGAAAGACGAGGCGGTCGACGTCGCGCTGGTCGGCAAGTACGACTTAGAGGACGCGTATATGTCGATCCACGAGTCGCTCAAACACGCCGGCTTCGAACTCGGCGCTGACGTGAACGTCCACTGGGTGTCGGCCGACGAGATGGCCGACGGCCACGACGGCCAACTCGAGGACGTCGACGGTGTCATCGTCCCCGGCGGCTTCGGGATGCGCGGCTCCGAGGGCAAGATCGAAGCCGTCCGCTACGCCCGCGAGAACGACGTGCCGTTCCTCGGCCTCTGTCTTGGCTTCCAGATGGCCGTCGTCGAGTACGCCCGCCACGTGCTCGGACTCGAGGATGCCCACTCGGCCGAGATGGTCGAGGACACCCCGCACCCGGTTATCGACATCCTGCCCGAGCAGTACGAGGTCGAAGACATGGGCGGCACGATGCGCCTGGGCGAGCACACGACCGTCATCGAACCCGAGACGCTGGCCTACGACCTCTATGACGATACGTCCTGTACCGAGCGCCACCGCCACCGCTACGAGGTCAACCCCGAGTACTTCGATCAGTTCGACGACGAACCGCTGACGTTCTCGGGCACGGCGGGCAACCGAATGGAGATCTTAGAGCACGAGGATCACCCCTTCTTCCTCGGGACGCAGTTCCACCCCGAGTACACGTCCCGACCCGGCCAGCCGAGCCCGCCGTTCGTCGGCCTCGTCGAGGCCGTCCTCGAGCGCGCGACCGGCGCCGACGCTGAGCAGAAATCCGCAGACGCTGACACCGACACCGAAACCGAGGTAACCCACTGATGGTAGACACTGAAACATTCGTTCCGGACGCAGTTGCAGAGATCGAAGACGAAATCGGCGACGCAAACGCCGTCATCGCCCTCTCGGGCGGTGTCGACTCCTCAGTCGCCGCCGCGCTGGCCTACGAGTCCATCGGCGACCAGCTCACCCCGGTCTACGTCGACACCGGCCTGATGCGGAAAGGCGAGACTGAGCAGATTCGCGAGACGTTCGATTACATGGAGTCGCTGCGGATCGTCGACGCCAAAGAGCGGTTCCTCGAGGCCCTCGCTGGCGTCACCGATCCCGAAGAGAAACGCGAGGTTATCGGCGAACAGTTCATCCGCGAGTTCGAGCGCGAAGCGAAAGACGCCGACGCCGACTACCTCGTCCAGGGGACGATCTATCCCGACCGGATCGAGAGCGAAGGCGGCATCAAGTCTCACCACAACGTCGGTGGCCTGCCGGACGTCGTCGACTTCGAGGGCATCGTCGAACCCGTTCGTGATCTCTACAAGGACGAAGTCCGCGAGGTCGCCCGCCACCTCGGACTCGACGAGATCGTCGCCGAGCGGATGCCGTTCCCCGGCCCCGGCCTCGCCGTACGCGTCATCGGCGAAGTAACCGAGGAGAAACTCGAGGTCGCCCGCCACGCCTGCCACGTCGTCGAGGAGGAACTCGAGGAGTACGAGCCATGGCAAGCACTCGCCGCCGTAATCGGCAAGGCGACGGGGGTCAAAGGCGACAACCGTGTCCACGGCTGGGTCGTCTCCGTTCGCTCCGTCGAATCGCGAGACGGCATGACCGCGCGCGCACAGGAGATCGACTGGGAGACGCTCCAGCGCATCCAGTCTCGAATCACCGGCGGCCACGAGAACGTCGCCCGCGTCGTCTACGACGTGACCCACAAACCGCCCGCAACGATCGAGTACGAATGAGCACGGACGTCATCGTCGCCGGCCCGGACGAAGACGGCATCGCCGAAGCCCTCGAGGAAGCGGGCGCGACTGTCGCCCGCATCACGGGCGTCCTCTCGCGGCCCACCCTCGAGGAGGCCGGCATCCTCGAGGCGGAGCTGTACGTCCTGACGGACGTCGGTGAGGCGACGACGATCCCGATCGTCTATGATCTCAACGACGAGTTGCGGACCGTCGTCTACGCGCGGGACACGATTCCGGAGTTCATCAAAGGCCAACTCGATCTGGCCGTCGATCCACAGCTGATGGACGCCAACTTCGTCGCCGACGAACTCGTCGACTAACGATCCGGAACCTCGAGCGCATTTTCAGGTTGTTTCATACGGACTCTTGTCCTGTCAGTGACGGTGTACTCGCGACTCGCGACCGTCCGGCGGTGCACCGGGAACTCGAGACAGCAGGCCGTCTCACCGGTGAGTCGACGGAACTCGAGATTCAGTTTCGAAAGCCGCAATTAGCGTTCGTAGTAGAGTAATAAACGGTCTCGAGCGACGATTCGGCCGAGTAAACCCGGATTGAATTCGGTCGAATTCGGGGCAAGGATCTCATACCATCGCCCCCGTTCAAGTAACAGCCACCAGTACTGTCGGATGGAAGTTGACGGGCAGACCCCACCAAGGCATCCACTGCCTGTTCCCGTGACTTCCAGCAACCCCACCACAGCACCCTTCCCCACCATTGCCACACCGTTCCGTTTCCCGGTACCGACGCGAGCTCTCTGCACCGGCTCGCGTCGTACCCTGCGGTTGGCACCCCCCAAGGCGCGAGGGTTTCGCGCCTCGGGCTGATGCCGTTTCGCTGAAATTGCTTTTCGCCCAGCTACTGCTCTCGTAGCCGCCGTAACACGGGAATCTCCGCGAGTCGCTCGTCCGAGAGCAGCTCCCAGTCGATTCCGGTCGGCTGCTCGTGACTGTCGGGACGAATCGTCCGCTCGGGTGTGACGATCAGGTCCATCGTGACGTCGTGGTCGTCGATCACGACCGGTTCGTCGAGCCGTTGGCGCTCGTGAATCGTCGTCGCGACCGTCGTCCCCGCGTCGACGAGGTTGAGCCCACGGAGGATCGCGTATTCGAGGTCGCTGTAGCCCTCTCCCTTGCCGATACGACCGCCCTCGTCGGTAACGGCGACACTGCCGGAGACGATCAGATCGATCGCCTCGACGGCGTCCGGCCCGACCTGCTCGCCGTGTTTCGATGACCCCGACACCGTCGTCGCTGCGTCGTAGTCCTCGAGTTCGTCGGGATCGAGTTTGAGAAAGCACTGTTCGTCCGCGAGTCGCGGCACAGCCATATACACAGTTTTTCCCTCCCGCAGTGCCCGCCGTCGAACCGGTAGCTGCGGGGCGTCGGGGTTGGCCTTGATCGTCGATGCGGCCTGCCACTCGGGTTGGGCGGCCAGTCGGTCAGCCGCCTCGTCCGCGCCAGCGAAGTTCGGGATTCGCCCGTGTGGTGGGAACGGAAAGCGAGCCTCGCCGCTGTCTTCGAGGGCGTCCCAGACGCGCTCGCGAACGGCTTCTTTGGCGGTGGGCACGTCGCCGTCGCCGTTGTGGTCGTCCGATCCTCCCATCTCACTCACCGTCGTCGCCGTCGCCGTTGGACGTGACGTCGAGAGCCGCGTCCGCCGCTGTCTCGTGTTCCGTATCGGCCGCGTTCGCTTGCGTGTCTGCGTTTGCAGCGGCCCCCTCCTCGAGATCGCTGTCCATTTCCGTCTCGAGATCGTCGCCGGCTTCGGCTTCTTCCTCGAGGTCGGCGTCACCGGGTGTCGCACGAGCGAGGTCGATGAGGTGGTGGATCTCGGGCATGACTATTCGCTCGAGACCGAGTCGGATTGCGGGTTCGTTCCCGGGCAGACAAAACACGGGAATGCCGTCGGCAACGCCCGCAAGCGTTCGGGCTGCGATAACGCGGGTGCCGACTTCTTCGTAGGCCAGCGTCGTAAAGAGGTCGCCGAATGCCGCAAGCTCCTTGTCGAGCAGCGGACTGACGGCCTCGATGGTGACGTCGTCGGGTTCGATGCTGGTTGCGCCACCGGTGACAATCAAATCGACGTCGTCGCGGTCGAGCAGCCTCGAGACAACCGATTGGATCTGGTCGAGGTCGGCGTCGACGTGTTCTCGTATCGCGATCTCGTGATCGTCCTTTTTGAGGATCGTGACGATCGTCTCGCCGGCGGCGTCCTTTTCGATCGTCCGATCCGTCGCGACGGTGACGACGCCGACGCCGAGCGGTCGGACATCCGGTTCGGTTTCAGTATCCGTTTCGGGTTCAGTTTCGGCGTCTGCTTCCGTTTCGGCCGCCGCTTCGGGCTGTGCGTCGTTCTCGTCACGATCCGGGTCAACCGTCGGCTCGTCGTCTCCGTCCGGCGGTGTCGTCGCGTCGTCTGCACGCTCGTTCCGCTCGTTCATACGGTCCCATTCTCAGGCCGACATGTAAAACGCACCGAGGGTAACCGTGGTCACCGACAGCATAGCCCAACTGTTATGAGGCGGGTTTGCGTTGACTCGCGTGTATGAAAGCAGTCAAAGTCACGGAACACGGTGACACAGACGTCATCGAGTACGGCGAGTATCCCGATCCCGAAATCGACCGCAACGAAGTGCTGGTCGACGTGAAAGCGGCGGCGCTCAACCATCTGGATATCTGGACCCGTCGAGGAATGCCGGGAATCGATCTCGAGATGCCACACATTCCGGGCAGTGACGGAGCCGGTGTCGTCGAGGAAGTCGGCGAGGACGTCACCCGGTTCGAAGAAGGCGACCACGTCGCCCTCTCGGCCGGCGTCGGCGATCTCCGAATGGACGACCCGACGTTGGATCCGCGCTATCACATCATCGGCGAGCACGTCACCGGCATCCACTCCGAGTACGCTGCAATCTCCGAGGACAACCTGATCCCGGTTCCCGAACACGTCGACTGGGCGGTCGCCGGCTCGAGCTGTCTGGTCTTCCAGACCGCCTGGCGGATGTTGATCGACCGCGCGGACCTCGAGGCCGGCGAGTCGGTACTCGTTCTCGGAGCCAGCGGCGGGGTCGGACACGCCGCGCTCCAGATCGCAGATTACGCGGGCGCGGAAGTGTACGCGACCGGTAGCACCGAGGAGAAGTTGCAGTACGCCGAGGAACACGGTGCCGACCACGTCTGTAACTACGAAGAGGAGAACTTCGCGGACTGGGTCCGCTCGGAGACCGGCGGGCGCGGCGTCGACGTCGTCGTCGAACACGTCGGCGCACCCACGTGGCAGGACTCCCTGAAGAGTCTCACCAAGGGCGGGCGGCTCGTCACCTGCGGCGGCACCGGCGGCGGCAACCCCGAGACGGACATTCCTCGAATCTTCTGGAACCAACTCGAGATCATCGGCTCGACGATGGCCACGCCCGGTCAGGTCGACGACGTGATGGAACTCGTCTGGGACGGCACCTTCGAACCGGCGATCCGCGAGGAGCTGCCGATGAGCGAGAGCAAACGCGCCCACGAGATAATCGAAAACCGCGAAGGGTTCGGCAAGGTCGTCGTCCGCCCCGACAGCGAACTCGAGTAAACCGGCTCGCTCCGGAACCGTGAGGGCTTTCACCACAGGCTCGAAACGATAGCCTGTGACCTCGAGCGACGACGGCTACGTCCACGATCCCGCCGCCTTCGACGATGAGGGAACGCGAGCGGAGTCACCGAACGACGACTGGAACGACGGCCCGGCTCATCCCGAGACGGCAGACCGAGAGTTCGACTGGCGTGGCTGGCTGGTCGTCGGAATGATCGTCGTCGCCTTTCTCGTCGCCCCGGCCGCGATTTATCTGTGGCCGCCGGGCGTCGGCTACCGCTTTGCGCTGTTGATCTTGCCGTTGATTCCGGCGTTTTTCCTGGCCGTGACGGCCGTCTGGGCGACGACGCGACCGTAAGCGGCAAAAAACAGCGACCGTCGTTACTGGCTCGTCGGTTCGGTCGCCTCGAGACGCGTCTCGAGGCGGTCGGCGACGGTCGATCCGTGGACGGCGTCTCGCTCGGGAACTTCCCCATCGTCGACATACGAAGTCATCGCCTCGAAGAGGTTTCGAGCCTGCCCGTTGGTGAGTACCGCTGTTCGCTCGGCGTCCTCGACTGCCTCGATCGACTCGACGATCCACTCGGGGGCGTTCTCGCCCTCGTCGATCGACTCGTCGAGATAGCTCACGAGGAGGTGGTGGGTGACCCATTGCTCGTCTCTAGAGAGCGTGACTTCGTGCGTCTCGGTCTTTTCCGGTTGTGGGGAACTCATTTCGTCACACGGACCGATTCTGTCGGCCCTCGACCAACGCTACGAAGGGTGATGTAATAAGCCTTGTTGCTTGTTATCATGGATCGATACGCGGCGAGCGAAATTCCCGTCAGTCCCGGACGTCGCGTCGCATCGCGATTTCGAACCACGGGCAGAGTCGAAGCTGGCGGTACCACTCCGGATTCTCGTGGAGGCGTTCGTACGGCACCCACAGCAGTCCCGCCACTTCCTCCTCGTTTGGCTCGAGGCTGCGATCCGACAACGTCAGCTTCAGGACGGCACAGACTTCGTGTTCGACGCCCGCGTTCTCGAAGTAGCGTTTGTACTCGAAGCGGTCGGTCAGCCGCAGGTCGTCGTACTGGTCGGGGGTAATCCCCAACTCCTCTTCGAGTCGTTGTCGAGTTGCCTCCTTCTGGCTCTGCCCCGCGACGGGGTGAGAGGCGACGGTGCCGTCCCAGTAGGTCCCCCAGAGGCGTTTCCCGGGCGCTCGCTGGGCGAGCAAGACGTTCCCCTCGCCGTCGAAGACGAGCGACGTAAACGCCCGGTGGCGAATACCGTCGCCGGTGTGAGCGTCAAGACGGTTGACTAACTTGAGTTCGGTGTCGGTTTCGTCGACGGCGATCACGTCCTGTCTGGCGTTCTCGTGTTCTACGTCCTCCTGTGGCGTGCTCATAGTCTTCCAATTACGTCGACTCCTGAAACCAGTATCGGCTCTCCACACGGAACTCGAGAACTGAGCGTCCGTCGTCAGTCGAACGCACTCCAAGACCGGTGAACAGACTGTGACTGATTCTGTCAGACCGAGTGTGCTGGCACACGACGGTGCCTACAAGACGCCGTCGTCCGGATCTGGTTCGTAGCCGTCGCCGACAGCGACCCTGAGTGTCCGCGGATTCGTCTCGAGGTGGAGTGTCTGGGTTTCGAGCATTTCGCCGTCGAGACTGTACGTGATGGCATCTCGGGTGCTCTCGATCGCGAGTGACGGGGTTCGCCGACGAACGATATACGAGCTGTCGCCGCCGAACAGTCGTTTGAACGCCGCCTCGCCGAGCAAGTTCACGGCCGGGACGTCTTCGACGATCGTCACCTCGAGCAGGCCGTCCTCGACGTTGGCCTGAGCCGTTCGTGCGCCCGTAAACCGTCGGCAGTTGCCGATGAGGACGAATATGGCGTTTCCCGTCCAGGCCTGTGTTCGTCTCCCGTTCGGCCCCGCCGCAGTCTCCACCCGCAGCGGAAGTGAATCGAACGACCCCACCGTCTCGAGCGTGTTTTTCACGTACGCGAGCACGCCCAGATCCGCCTTGCTCTCGGAGGTCGTCTTGCGGCTCGCTTCGGCGGTGATGCCGCCGACACAGGAGTTGACGAAGCGCCGATCGTTCGCCGCTCCGACGTCGATCGACCGGCGTCGTCCCTCCTCGAGTACCGTAAACGCGTGCTCGATCCCCCGAATGCCGATGTTCGTCGCGAAGTTGTTGCCCGTTCCGGTGGGCACGACAGCGAGCGTCGTCGTCTCGAGTTCGTCGGCGGCAGCGATACCGTTGACCACGCCGTTGACCGTTCCATCGCCGCCGACTGCGGCGATGAGGTCGGCGGTGGGGGCGGCGTCGCGGGCCAGTCGCTTCGCGTCGCCGCTCTCCTCGGTCTTTCGAATGTCGAATCCGTGTTCGCCGCCGAGTTCGACCACGTCGTCGACGTGATTCTGGCTCCCACTTTCGGGATTCAGGATGAGTACGCGATCGGCCGCTCGAGCGCCGGTCGACCCCTCCGGTTGCATACTCCGGGACACGCCGGCCGAGGACAAAAGGGTCTGGCCGGCGTCTGCGTTCCTGTGTACACCGTCGATCTGCACGCACACACGCGTTTTTTCCACGGTCATCGGGCTCTCGGCGATCGGTTCGACCCGCTGGGCGTTCGTCTGCTCACCGCGATGGCCGACCGACGCGGTCTCGATGGGGTTGTGACGACCAATCACGATTACTACACGGCGTTCGATCCGCCCTCGGGCGTCGAGACATTACCCGGAATCGAGATCACGACCGATCACGGCCACGTCCTCGTCGTCGGGCCCGACCCGCCAGCGGCGACGAAACCCGGGGCGCTCTCCCCCGAGGAGGCGGTCGCGCTGGCACACGACCGCGACTGCGCCGCGATCGTCGCGCACCCGTTTCGAAACAGCACCGTGCGAGAACTCGCCGACGTCCCCTTCGACGCGATGGAAGTCAACGGCAAACATCCCCGTTCGCGATCGCTCGTCGAGGAGCTGGCGGCCGAACGTGACCTCCCGCTGGTCGGCGGCAGCGACGCCCACTACCCGTTCGAGGTGGGCCGGGCGTACACGGTCGTCGAAGCCGACCGACTCACACCCGAGGCGCTCGTCGACGCGATCCGCGACGGACGGGTGCGCGCACGTGTCTCCCGCTCGTGGCCCGATCGCCTCCTGCGCCGCGGTTATCGGGCGATCCACAGCCGGAAACGCGTGATCGACGCACTCGAGCGACCGACGCCGGGAGTCGGGACGCCGCCGGGCGAGGAAGAAACCGAAATCGAGACTGGACCGACGCCGGTTACCCCAACTCCTCGTCGAGAATAAGACGCGTCTTCGTGCTGACGACCTCTTCTTGATCGCGAGCCTTCGTGATGAGATCATTCACCCCGCGCGTGTCCGCGGCGTCGACGACGAGGACGATATCCTGCTCGCCCGAGACCATCCAGACGAAGTCGACTTCTTCCCACTCGGCCATCCGTTCGGAGACGGCCTTGGTGTCGACGTCGACCGCGACGCCGACCTCGAGCATCGCCTTGACGTTTCCCGTCCGCGTCGAGATGGTAAAGCGTTCAATGATGTCGTCGTCCATCATCCGTTCGACGCGGTTGCGAACGGTCCCCTCGCTCGTCCCGACCTCGTCGGCGATCTCGGTGTACGGCGTCCGGGCGTCTCGCCGAAGGATATCGAGTATCTGTCGGTCCAGGTCGTCCATGGAGATGCGTGACTATGCCCGACACGCACTTACCGATTACGAATTTCGTAACTCAGCTTCGAAGACAACACTTATGATGGTTGCTCCAATACGTAGATCGTAATGACAGCAGCCTACGTTGCACTGGAGGGGGGCCATGTACTCGAGGGACGTGGTCGTGCTCCGGGAACGGCTCGCGGCGAACTCGTTTTCACCACGGCGTACACTGGCTACGAGGAAAGTCTGACTGACCCATCCTACGAGGAGCAGGTCTTGACCTTCTCGTACCCGCTGATCGGCAACTACGGCGTTCGCGAGGAACGGTTCGAATCGGACCGCATCCACCCGCGCGCCGTCCTCGCAAAGGAACTCACCGACGACGTCTCCGAGTGGCTCGAAAGCGAGGGCGTCCCCGCTGTCGACCATCTCGACACCCGCGAAGTCGTCACCGACATCCGTGACGGCGGCGCGATGAAATGCGGGATCGCCGTCGGCGACGACGTCACCGAGGAAGACGCACTCGAGCAGCTCGAACAGTGCAAGGCCATGAGCGACCACACGGAGATCGGCGCACAGGTCAGCGTCGACGATGCGGTCGTTCACGGTGAGGACAACGACGGCGACACGGTTGCGCTGGTCGACTGCGGCGCGAAGGGCTCGATCATCGACTCGCTGCTCGAGCGCGACGCGACGGTGCACGTCCTCCCACACGACGCGACCGAGGCGGACGTCGAGGCCGTCGACCCTGACATCCTCTTTATCTCGAACGGTCCCGGCGATCCCGCGAACTACGAGGAAGCGATCGACCTCGTCGACGCGTTCGTCGAGGACATGCCTGTTGCCGGCATCTGTCTCGGCCAGCAGATCGTCGCCGAGGCGCTCGGCGGCACGACCGAGAAGATGACGTTCGGCCACCGCGGCGTCAACCAGCCCGTGCTCGACCTCGACTCCGGGCAGGTCGTCATGACCACCCAGAACCACGGTTATACGGTCGACAACCCCGGCGACCACCTCGAGGTCACCCAGATCAACGTCAACGACGACACGCCGGAAGGGCTCGATGGTGTCGAACACGACATCATCACCCGCCAGTACCACCCCGAAGCCAACCCCGGCCCACAGGACACCCTCGACTTCTTCGACGACGTGCTCGCGATGGCTGGCTCGCGAGACCAGCGAGCCGTCCCTGCTGACGACTAGCTGTTGACGGCGTCTTTCGATTCGTTTGTCCGCGACTACAGCCCGATAGCGTCGCCGCTCGAGTCAGCAACTCGACTCGAGCGGTCACAGCGAGGACATCACTCCGTCCCGGTGATGATGGTCGCAACGCGCTGGCGATCGAACAACTGCTCGTCCGCGCTGAACTCGGGATAGGAGTCGCCGGGGGTGTGACCGGGCCACGCTCCGAACTGGTCGGGATAGAGCTGTTTGGCGGTCATCTCGAGCTGGAAGAGGTTCATGATCGGTCCCTGATACCGCATACCACTGGCGACGACGCGGTCGTTTTGTACGGCTCGTAACGTACTCCCCGCGGAATGGTCCGCGAGGCGGTCGCGGACGTCGTCGATGGCGTAGCGCGGGGTGATCCCCCAGAGATGCAGGATGACGTCCGGATCGACCTCGAGGAGCGTTTCGTAGTCGACGGTGCCCCAGTCGCCCGACCAGTCGTACTCGGCGAGGGCGTCGTGGGCCCCGAGCGGCCGCGTCTCGGCCTGCCAGAAGCCAGGCGTGTTGAGATGGTAGGTGAAAAACTCGCCGTCGCCGAGTGTCACCCGCGCGACTGTCGGTCGTTCGTCTTCAGGCGGCAGCGTCGACTCGATTCGGTCGTACACGTCGTCGTACACTGCCGCAAGCGCCTCGTATCGGTCCCGCTCCTGAAAGATCTCGGCAACCGTCTCGAACAGTTCCCAAAGCGTTCGGTACTCGTAGGTTTCGGCGTAGGCGTCTGCGGGATCGCTGTGGACGCCGCTGTGAAAACTTCCGTACCACGGCCCCAGCGCCTCGCCGATCTCGTCGATTTCGGATTCGGTCCAGCCGGACTCGGTGAGTAACACGTACGAGGGATCGAGGAAATGAACGTCGCAGTCGTAGGCGTAGAGTTCCTCTTTGGTGAGTCCGTCCGCGAGTGGATCGTCCAGCGTCTCCCACTCGAAGTCGACCCCCTCGAGATGGTCGTAGAACATGTCCATCGTCGTTCCCGCCATTTCGGTCGCAAACAGCGACTGAACCGCCTCACCGTGGCCGAGAGCGATCGCCATATCCGCGTACTGTGGAAAGGTGACGAAGGCGGAGTTGGGAATGGCGTCGAACGTCGTCTCCCCCAGGTGATCCAGCGAGACGGTGTACGAGCCAGCGTCGCTGGTCTCGTCGATGTCATCGCCGATACTGCCCAGACAGCCGGCGACAGCTGTACTTCCGACTGCGATCCCCGCTCCCAGTATCTGTCGCCGACCGCGATTGACGTGCCGTGCCGTGTCCATGTTTTTAGGCCCGCCTAATAATTAAAAAGCTGTTCGATTTTAGGCTGGCCAAAATAACGGCACATAACGATCTCGTCACTGTGGACTCCTCGTCGATTTAGTACGACTCTCACACAGTCGATCTCAGCGTCGGATGGATACCGACGGGGACTCGCTACTGTGTCGACGTATCGCGGTCTACGTGCTCGAACGCGTAATCGGGACGGTTCGTAACGAACACGTCCGGCTCGGCTTCGATCGCGTCTCGGACGGTCTCTTCCGTATCGACGAGTTTCCAGACGCCAGCCGTCTGTCCTTCGGCTTTGACGTCGTCGACGAACTGTGCGGTCAGATGGGGTGCGTAGTGACAGAACGCGCTGTCGGTCCCGTAGTTGGCGGCGTCGGCGACCAGCTGTGATGTCGGTGCCGATCCGATGAGGCCGGTCGAGACGCCGCGTCGCTGTGCCGGATCGAGTGCAGCCGTCTCGAAGGCGATGACGGTGAGGCGATCGAGCAGGCCGTACTCGTCGACCGTTTCAAGCACCGCATCGGTGTACCCCGCCTGCTTCAGTTCGAGATACAGCGAGACATCGGTTTCGGCGATGACCTCGAGTGCGTCCGGCAGCGTAATGAGCGGTTCGCCGTCGATCTGTGCGCCCTGTATCTCGCCCCAAGGCGTGCTCTCGATCCAGCCCTGTCCGGTCGAGTTCCAGTCGAGAACGGGGTCGTGAAACAGGAGCAACTCGCCGTCGCTGGTCCGTCGAACGTCGAGTTCGATCCCGTCGACACCGACCTCGAGTGCGCGCTGGATCGACGCGAGCGTATTGGGTGGTGCAAGCCCCTCCGCGCCCCGATGCCCGATGACCTTCGGTCGGCTGTCCGGGGGCGAACCGCTCGTGACGAGCGGCGCGAGCCCCCAGACAGCGACTGTCGAGAGACCCGTCCCGACGCCGGCAAGCAGACGCCGCCGAGAGACCGCCGAACGAAGGCGCGTCGACATAGCTACTACTGGTTCGTCCTGCTATATGAACTTTCTACTCCGGCTGACGATCGATGGCTGGCCGTCACGGGCAACGGCTGAAAGAGCGGTTCGTTCGGTCGGCAGTGTGCTCACCACCGTCTTCCCTTGCCGTGTGTAAGTGCGCTCGTGACGTGTCACTACCGCGTCTTCGGTATGAATTAGTTGTCGACCGACTGAATAGAAATCGTTTTGGTGTCAACGAGATATACATCTGCTGTGAATCGACTCGAGTCCGCGTGGCACTGGCTGTCCACCCATCCCGTTGGCGCCGTCTTTCTGGTGCTCGTTGCGATTCCTGCGATGATCGCCGTGTTCTCGTTTAAGGAGGTGATCCCGCTTCCGGCCGCGGTGTTCTCCGCACTCGAGGTCGTGTTTCGGCTGTTCGTCTACGCACCCGTCGCTGCGGTCAGAGCAGTGCTGTTCGACCCGCTGGGACTCGACGTGCTGTTTTCGATTCCGGGGGTCAATCAGACCGTCGTGTTCCTTACCCTGCTTGGGTTTTACTACGCACTCAGCGTGGCGATCGTCCACGGATCGCGATTCGTCCGCCATCGACTCGCGCTCGAGCGACGCCACAGCTGATCGCGTCGGCCGCCTCAGATGTTCGGGTCGACGGGCAGTCGTGTGGTCCTGTTGAACCCCTCAATCGATGATAGGGTGCGGGCGTCGTGCTGTAGATAACGCGCGAAAGTGGGACGATTCAATCGCCAATCAGCTTTGACCGTGACCGCTCACCGCGTAGTCGGTGCTGCTTACTCCGCGCTTGCTCCTCCCGGTGACGATTCGTCGTCGATGCTACTGACGATAATAAAGTCAGTGGAGCCGCATTCGCAGCGATCGCTTCCGATTGGCTGGACTTTGCCAGTAGGCCACTGTCGTGCTGCATACACAGCCCCGCAGTCGGCACATCTGGCAAGTTCTCTGTCGACGTCGTCCCTGTTCGCCATTTCTTGGTAGAGCAAACGCAATATTCCTCGAATTAGCCTTTCTATTTGCCAATTTGTTAGCCCACACTCACTACGATCAGATATTGATCAGTAGAATTGGTGAGGGTTTCAACAAGACCAGTCGTATCTCAAGCAGCGACGGACATCGCTTCGCTCGTCCGTCGAACTGAGACACGATTTCACGTCGTTCAATCGTGTCTAAAGCTCCGCTGGCCGGTAAACGCCATCGCAATGTCGTGTTCGTCTGCGGCCTCGATCACGTCGTCGTCGTTGACGGAGCCGCCGGGCTGGACGACCGCCTCGATACCCGCCTTCGCGGCCTCCTCGATACCGTCTGGGAAGGGGAAGAACGCGTCCGAGGCCATGACCGCGCCCTCAGCGTCCTTGCCCTCTGCGTGCTCGTCGGCTTTCATCGCCGCGAGTCGCACCGCGTCGACGCGTGAGACCTGTCCCATCCCGACACCGACCGTCTCAGTGCCTTTCGTGAAGAGAATGCCGTTCGACTTGACGTGTTTGAGTGTCTGCCACGCGAACACCATCGACTCGAGTTCTTTGTCGGTCGGCTCGCGTTCGGTGACGACCTCCAAGTCGTCGACCGAAATCGACTGCAGGTCGCGTTCCTGCACGAGTCGGCCGCCGACGAGTGGCTTCTCGGTGAATCGTTCGGTTCGCTTACCCAACTCGCCAACGTCGAGCACGCGCAGGTTGTCCTTCTCGCAGAGGACCTCGAGGGCGTCGTCGGTGTAGCCGGGCGCGACGACGACCTCCTTGAACGAGTCGATGATCTGTTCGGCGGTGTCGGCGTCACACTCGCGGTTCAGGGCGACGATGCCACCGAAGGCGCTCATCGGATCCGTCGAGAGGGCCTTCTCGTAGGCCTCGGCCAGTGAGTCGGCGGTCGCACAGCCGGCAGGGTTGGTGTGTTTGATCACCGCGGCGGCGGGCTCGTCGAACTCCTTGATCAGGTTGAGCGCGCCGTCGGCGTCGTTGTAGTTGTTGTACGACAGCGCCTTCGCGCCCTCGTTGAGCTGATCCGCGTGGACGACGCTGGCCTCGTCGCAGGTGTAGTCGGCGTAGACCGCGGCATCTTGGTGTGGGTTCTCCCCGTAGCGGAGCGTGTCCGCGCGGTCGTTGGAGACGAGTCGACGTGCGGCCAGGCCGTTGTGGTCGTCGCTCTCTGTGCTCGCCACGTCGGCGTCGACGGTAACCTCACCGGCCTCGAGATCGACATCGACGGCGTCCTCGGCGAACCACTTCACTGCCCGCGGGTATGCGCGGAACTCGCCCTCGTAGAGGACGCGCTCTTTCAGGCGCTCGGCATCGTCGCCCTCGTAGACCGGAATCGGCTCCTGCGTGACGATCGGGCCGCCGTCGACCTCGCTGTCGACGACCGCGCCGTCGTCGTCGGTCGCGTCGGTGACGACGTGGACCGTACAGCCCGTCACCGAGACGTCCGCCTCGAGCGCGTCGCCCCAGGCGTCCATACCGGGGAACGACGGCAACAAGGAGGGGTGGACGTTCAGCGTCGTCGGCGACTCGGAAAGGAACGTATCCGAGAGGATGCGCATGTACCCATCGAGACAGACGAGGTCGAACTCGTAGTCGGAAAGCGCCTCGAGCACGGCTTCCTCGTGCTCGCTGCGGCTCATCTCCTCGGTGAGCGGAACGACTTCGGTCGGAATCCCGCGCTCGGCCGCGGCCTCGAGGACCGGCGCGTCCTCGCTGTTCGTGAGGATTACGGCGAGTTCGGCCCCGCCCGGCCGTCGATCGGCGATGTTCAACAGGTTGCGTCCTCGGTTTCCGGCCATCCCGGCGATTCGCGTCATGGTCGGACTCCCGCCTGCAAGCGACAAAGTGGTTGCGGTCTCGATCACCAATATATACATGTTCGTGTATCACAACGCCCCAATTTCTACACTGGTCACTCGAGATATGCATACTCGTGGTTCTGTATGGCCCGTCGTTTCGATACCCTTTTAGACCGTGCTGGAAAGACTCGCACAATGACTGAGACTGACGCCCTGTACGCCGTCTCACCGCTCGACGGCCGCTACGGCAGTCGGACCGCACCACTCTCGCCGTACGCGAGCGAGGCCGCGCTCATGCGAGCCCGCGTTCGCGTCGAAGTCGAGTACCTGATCGCGCTCGCCGACCTCGAGGCGACGCCGCTGGAACTCGACCTCGAGGAGCGCGAACATCTCCGCGGGCTCTACAAACACTTCGCTGAGGAGGACGCCCAACTGATCAAGAAACTCGAGACCGAGGGCCACGCCGGCTTCGACGCGACGAACCACGACGTCAAAGCCGTCGAGTACTTCGTTCGCCACCGCCTGCCCGAGGACAGCGACGCCTCGGCGTGGATTCACTTCGGACTCACGAGCGAGGACGTCAACAACCTCGCCCACCGACTGCTCGTTCGGGACGCCGTCGACGAGGTCCTCCTGCCGGCGCTGTACGACGTCCGCGAGACGCTCACCGAGATGGCCCGCGAGTACCGCGACCTCCCGATGCTCGCTCGCACCCACGGTCAGCCCGCGACGCCAACGACCTTCGGCAAGGAGATGGCCGTCTACGCGGCCCGTCTCGGGCGTGCGACGGGTCGGATTCGACGCGCGACCGACGAACTCAGCGGCAAACTCGGCGGGGCCTCTGGGACCTACGCGGCCCACGTCGCCGCCTACCCCGACGTCGACTGGTCGGCGTTCGCCGAGGCGTTCGTGACGGGACTCGGCCTCGAGTTCGAATCCCTCACGACGCAGGTCAACCCGTGTGACGACCTCGCCGCCGTCTTCGACGCTTTCCGTGGCGCAAACGACGTGCTCCTCGACCTCGATCTGGACGTGTGGCTCTACGTCTCCGACCGCTACCTCGGACAAGAGGCCGTCGAGGGCGAAACGGGGTCGTCGACGATGCCCCACAAGGTCAACCCGATCGACTTCGAGAACAGCGAGGGCAACCTCTCGAAGGCCAACTCCGATCTGACCTTCCTCGCGGACTACGTCACCACGTCACGCCTCCAGCGTGACCTCTCCGATTCGACGGTCAAGCGAAACATCGGCGCCGCGTTCGCTCACTGTCTGATCGGCTACGGCAAAACGTCGGCAGGGCTCTCGAAAGTCGTCCCGACCGAGCAGGTCATGCGCGAGGACCTCGAGTCGACTCCCGAGATCATCGGCGAAGCGGTCCAGACGATTCTCCGGCGCGAGGGTCAAGAAGACGCCTACGAGCGCGTCAAGGCCGTAACTCGCGGGAAAGATGTCTCGATCGAGGACTTCCGAGAGATGTTCGACGACCTCGAGGTCGACGAGGACGTCCGCGAGGAACTCCACGCCCTGACGCCAGCGGGGTACACCGGCGTCGCGAGCGACCTCGTCGACGACCTCGAGTAAGACGAACTCCCGTCGCGGCTCGCGTCGTTAGTCGCGATCCGGGGCGGCGTCTTCCGGGACTCGCCCGTCGACGAGCGACTGGTCGGCGTACTCATCGCGGATGTCTTTCTTCGAGAACTTGCCCGTTGCCGTCTTCGGCACGTTCTTGATGAATTCGATTTCGTCCGGCAGCCACCACTTGGGATACTCGTCGGCGAGCATCTCGGTGACTTCGTCAACGAGTGCCTCGCGGTCGGCGTCCGCTGTCGGGACGACGAACGCGACCGGTCGCTCCTGCCAGCGCTCGTGGGGGACGCCGACGACGGCCGCTTCCGAGACGTCGTCGTGAGCCATGATCGCGTTCTCGAGGGCGACCGAGGAGATCCACTCGCCGCCGGATTTGATCACGTCCTTCTCGCGGTCGACGATCTCGATGTAGCCGTCTTCGTCGACGGTGACGACGTCACCGGTTTTGAGCCAGCCGTCCTCGAACTCCGCTTCGTTCGCCTCGGGGCGTTTGAAGTACTCCGTCGTCACCCACGGGCCGCGCATCCACAGTTCCCCGAACGCTTCGCCGTCCCAGTCGACTTCCTCGCCGTTTTCGTCGATGACTTTGAACTCGAGGCCGGGTACCATCAGTCCCTGCTTGCTGCGCTTGTTGACCTGCGTCTCGTAGTCCGCGTCCTGCAGGTCGGCTTTGAGATGCGAAACCGAGCCGATCGGTGCCATCTCGGTCATCCCCCAAGCGTGGAGCACTTCGACACCTTGATCGTCGAACCACTCGATCATCGACTTCGGGGCCGCCGACCCGCCGACGATCACGGTCTCGAGCGTCGAGAGGTCGACCTGATTCTCCGAGCAGTACTCCATCAGACCCAACCAGACGGTCGGGACGCCGGCGCTGATCGTCACGCCCTCGTTTTCGATCAGGCCCGCGAGGTCTTCCGGATCGGGAGAGGGACCGGGGAAGACCTGCTTGGCACCGCCTGCCGTCGCTGTAAACGGCATCCCCCAGGCGTTGACGTGGAACATCGGCACGACGGGCATGACGACGTCGTCGTCGGCCATCGGAATCCCCTGTGGCGTCTGGGAGGCCATCGTGTGGCTCCAGAGCATCTGTTGGGTGTACTCGACGCCTTTCGGGTTCCCCGTCGTCCCCGAGGTGTAACACATCCCTGCGGGCTGTTCCTCGGAGACGTTGGGCCAGTCGTAGTCACTCGAGTGGCCGTTGATGAACGACTCGTAGGCGGTCGACTCGAGGTCGTCGGATTCCTCGCTGCCCATAACGACGAACTCGACGCCGTCGAACTCGTCGTCGGCGTCGGCGACCGCACCCGCGAGTTTCGGCGCGAGCGACTGGTCGACGAAGATCAGCTGATCGTCGGCGTTGTCGACGATGTACTGAATGTGTGCGTCGGGGAGCAGCGGATTGATCGTGTGGAGTTGTGCCCCCATCGAGGGGACGGCGAAGTACGTCTCGAAGTGCCGCGAGTGGTTCCAACAGAACGTTCCGACGCGGTCGCCTTCCTCGATCCCGTACTCCTCGAGTGCGTTCGCGAGTTGGGCCGTCCGGTCATCGTACTCGCTGTAGGTATATCGCTGCATCCCGTCGTGATTCCGGGAGACGATCTCCGTGTCGGGATACAGGTTGGCTGCACGCCACAAAAACGGTCGAAGTGTTTGGTCTGTTCCAGCAGGCATCTACATTCCTTGTGAGACACAATGAGTGCATTATTCTTTTTATAGAAAATATGACAACTGATCACACGGGACTTTCTATTCGGGCAGTTTGAGAGACGAGAGAGACGATCAAATCGATTGACACGAAACTCTTTGGTCTATGCTAGTCTCCGTAATATAAACTCGAGAAAAGTTTATATTCATTTCTTGGAGGATTGTCGATTCCAATCGGCACAACTCCCAGCCACGCTCGAGCGACGCACTCCGACGCGAAACTGCCGCCGACTTCGACACCCGGGATCGATCAGTCGGTACGACAGTCCGCATCTATTTTTAGTCACGGAACCGATCACGATGTATGTCCCCGAATCATCGGCCGTCGATTGCGATCCCGCCGCGAATTCGCGCGCTCGGGCTCTGTTTCGGTCTCGGGATCGTCGGCTGGCTCACCGGCTTTGCGGCGACGCTCGGCGTCGAGGGTCATCTGCTCGTCGTCGGCTACCGGGCACAGACGGTCACCCAGATCGCGTCGTCAGTTGCGTTCAACGTCGTCGGGGCCGGCGGCCTCGCGCTGACGTATCTGCTGGTACGCCGCGGCGGCTTCGACCGCGCCTTTATCCTCGAGTTTCTCCGGCTTCGCAAACCTGACCGCTGGGATCTGGTGTGGATCGTCGCCGGGCTGTTCGGTGCGTTCGCCGTCGCCGTCAGCTACCAGTTGGCGATCGACGCGTTCGATCCGTTCGGTGCAGGGAGCGAAGGAACGACCCACTCCGGCATCGAACAGGGACGCGAGTATCCGTTCCTGTTGCTGCTCGGGATCCCGATCGCAATCCTCCTCACTGGTCCCGGCGAGGAACTCCTCTACCGCGGTATCATCCAGTCGCGCCTCGGTGAAGCGTTTCCGACGGCGCTGGCGGTCGCGCTCACTGCTGTCGTGTTCGCCGTCGTCCACCTGCCAGTCTACATGGGCGACGATATCGCTGCCGTCCTCGTCAGTCTCGGGACGGTGACGGCACTCGGCCTGTATCTCGGCGTGCTCTACGAACTGTCGGACACGCTGATCGTGCCGGCACTGGTCCACGGCGCGTTCAACGCCGTCGTCTATCTGCAGAATTTCCTCGAGTACGTGTGATCGCCGAGTCGCGTTCTCGCCCACGGCTCCGGCCGTCGTCGGCTCCTCGGTCGACGGCCAGCGGATCGTCCATCGACGAGTCTCCCACTCGCGGGGCCATCGGCTCGTCAGCGTCGTCGGTCGCCGATCGATCATCGCTGCCGTCGTCGAGACGGCGTCTTACGACGGCTCCGGTACCCACGGTCGCGACGCTCATCACGACGACCGCGCCGAGAACTGGCACGAACTGGCTCAAGCCCACGGTGATCGTCCCGAGGATGAGCGACGACCACGCCGACGGAGTGTCGGAGCCGACGCGGCCGGCGAGCCAGTCGCCGACGGCCAGGGTGCCGTATGCGCCCCCGACGATGGCCAGCACACCCCAAAGCGCGAGACTCGGCAGGGCGACAACCGTACCGATCGCGCCGACCACTGGGACCTCGAGCACTGACGTGGCGAACAGCGGCAGCGAGACGAGGACGAGCAGGCCGAAGAAGACGATGAACCCGACTGGAAAGACGAGATCCGGACGGTCGTCGATGTCGTCTCGGATCGCGCGCGTGCTCGCAGTGAATCGCTCGAGCAACAGCCAGCCGACACCGAGTGTGAGACACGCCCAGACGACCACGACGGCGCCCGCTCGAGCGATGCCGGGGCTGGCAACGGTGAGTAAACCGTCGTTCGCGGCTGCTGTGGCGAGCGGTTGTGTCGCACGGGCGACGTCGGTGCCGACGGCAGCGGGAAACACGGATTGTCGTATACGTGACCTAGCAGCGACAAAAACCGTCCGGTCGGGGCGATCGACGACTGCTCTATCGGTCACTCGAGTCCGGCCAGTCGGCGGATCAACACCGATTTGTCCGACAACGCCCAACGATCGGTGGAAGCGATGATCGACTACCTCTATCCAGAACTCGCCACGCTCGCCCTGTTCGTGGTGGCGATCCTCGGGATGATCGCGCTGTTGTATATCTCGACCCAGTGGTGACTCTCGCAGTCATACGGGTCGTTACGCTGCCGGGGAAGGTCACTCGAGACCAAACGAGAGCGGATCGGCTCGAACGGGCGACCGTCTACCCGACCGCTACGCGCGCCCGGTTAGCCTTCGAAGTGACTGACGTGGTCGGGTCTGATCGAGACGAGAACCCGTTCGGTCTGAATCGGGTTCGGGTACTCGTCTTCACCGACGTACCGCTGAGCCAGTTCGTCGATGTGCTCGCGTGCGCCGTCGGTCGTGAGTTCGTCGACCTCGCCCGTGACCGAGAGCATTCGGTAGGGATTGTCCGGGTCGGTCATGCTGACGGCGACGCGCGGATCGTTGCGGACGTTCTTTTCTTTTCGACGGTCACGTTCGGTGTTCACCAGAAGGCGGTCGGCATCGGCGTCGTAGTCGATCCAGACGGGAGTTACGTGCGGCGCACCGTTTGGTAACAGCGTCGCGATGTGGGCGAACGTTTGCTTCTCGAACAAATCCTGGAACTCGGCTGGGATCGATGCCATGCCCACCGTACGCCAGCCTGCTACTAATTCGCATTCCCTGCCGCACTACGAGGTGTGTCAATGCAGTCGAGCCGACCCGATAATATATGCCTCGCGACGGGTATCACTGGCATACATGGAGTATCTCCTGTGGCTCGCGATTGCGCTCGTTGCCTACGGCCTGATCCCGCCGCTGACGAGCGTCGTCACGACGGCTGTGCCGCCGGCTGTCGCCCTGTTTCTCTCCACGGCGGTGTTTCTGACGCTCACATTCGGCGTCCTCCTCGTGACGGGGACCGCTGATCCGGCGTACGCGACGACGCCGGCCGCAGGCTACGTCTACGTCGCCGGCCTCTTTCTCGCCGTCGGCATTCTGGCGTACTACTCCGCTCTAGAGGCCGGCCCGGTGAGCGTTGTCGTGCCGATCTACGGGCTGTTCATCGTCGGCAGCTCCGTCGTCGGCATCGCCGTCCTCGGCGAGGAGTTGACCGGGACCCGCGCTACCGGCATCGCGGTGGCCGTGCTCGCGATCTATCTGGCGGCCAGTGGTGATCGCTGATGCGACGGTATTTCGTGCTCTCGGTAGTCGCGTGTCTCACCTACAGCCTCGTGGCCCCGCTGCTTTCGATCGCTATGATCGACATCCCGAGTACGACCGCCGTCTTTCTCTCGAACTCGGTGATGCTCGGCACCGTCGGGGCCGTGATCATCGTCCGAAAGCTGCCGATTCGGCCCTATCTCAGCCACCGGTACAGCCCGCACATTCTCGCGATGGGGTGTCTGCTAGCCGTCGGCCTCCTGAGCTACTACCGTGCGCTCGCGCTCGGTCCCGTCAGCGTCGTCGTGCCGATCTTCGGGCTGTTCATCGTGATCAGTTCGTTTGTCGGCATCCTCGCGTTCGAAGAGGCCGTTACGCCCCGCAAGGTGGCTGCCATCGCGGCCAGCGTGCTCGCGATCGTCTTGATGGCGATCTGACGGTCGGTTCCGGCGTCGAAAAGGGATCAAGGACTACTCGAGCAACGCCGCAATCGTCGTCTCGAGCGCCGCAGCGGCCGCTCGAACCGCCTCGACGCGGACGTACTCCCGGGGTGCGTGGGCGACGGCCCCGTCGTCGTCGGCGAGCACGCCGGGGCCGAAAACGATCGTCGGCGCGTCCGTCGCGAAGTACGACGCTTCCGTCGCCGCGGTAAACGGTCGAACGTCGCCGCCGGCGGTGTCGGTGAGCAGGTCGACGACCCGCGCGTCGGGGTCGGTATCCCAGGCCTCGAGAAACGGCGTCGGTCGGTCGGTAAACCGGAACTCGACGCCGACGTCGTCGGGCACGGCCGTCCGCAACTGGTCGGTCAGCGCCTCGTGGAAGGCGTCGGCCGTTTCCGGGGGAACGCTGCGGCGGTCGACCGTCAGCGCGCAGTCGGCCGGCACTTGGTTGGTCGTCTCGCCACCCTCGACGACCGTCGGCGTCAGCGTCGCCGAACCGAGTTGCGGATGGGTCGGCGGCGCGTCGTCGCGCTCGCCGAACGTCCGGATCACCTCGAGGACGGACTCGAGAGCGGCGACAGCGTTGATTCCCGTCTCTGGCTCGGCCGCGTGGGCATTGGCACCTGTCAGGTGGATCGTGCCCTGAAAGCGGCCTTTCGCCGCCGTGCAGACGTCGAGGTTCGTGGGTTCGCCGACGATTACCGCGTCGGCGTCACGCGTGGGGCAGTCCTCGCCCGTCACGAGTTCGTATGCGCCCGTCGAGAGCACTTCCTCGTCGGGAGTGATCGCAAGCGTAACGCGGCCGGTTGCGGGCTCAACCGCGAAAAACGCAGCCAGCAGCGCCGCGAGTGGCCCTTTTGCGTCACACGATCCACGACCCCGAATCACGTCGTTGCCGCCGGCTTCCGACCCCTCTCGGTCGCGTTCGAAGGGGACGTGTGGCGAGACGGTGTCGATGTGGGTGTTCAACACGACGTGGGTGTCGGCATCGGCTGGGCCGCGAGTCGCGAGCACGTTCCCACCGTCGTCGACGCGAGGCTCGACGCCGTGGGTTTCAAGCGTCTCACAGAGGTACTCGCGCATCGGGCCGACGTCCTCGTTCGAGGCCGTCTGGACGGCGGTCTCGAGGAATGCGATCGGGTCGAACGACCCTTCGCCGTCGCCGCTGGCGCTGTCGGTGACCGGTGCGTCGAATCGGTCCCCAGTCACTGTTCGGCCGGCGACTCGATCGAAACTTCGCCGTCGAACTCGTGTTCGACGGGACCGGCGAGCGTCGCCCGTCCGCGGTCGTTGAAGCTCACGCGGAGTTCGCCACCCGGCGGCGTGACGGTGACCGGGTCGGCGTCAGTGAGGCCGAGTCGACGTGCGACGACGGCGATGGCGACCGCACCGGTGCCACAGGAGTCGGTTTCGCCTTCGACACCGCGCTCGAAGGTCCGCTGACGGAAGCCGCCGTCGCCGTCGAGGCTAGCGATCGTGACGTTCGTACCCTTCGGGAAGACGTCGGCGTGGCGAACCGGCGGCGCAACCGACTCGAGATCGATGTCGTCGACGTCGTCGACGAACGCGACGGCGTGGGGAACGCCGGTGTTGACGACGGAGACCTCGAGGCCTTCGATCGACTCCTCGAAGACGGGTTCGTCGGCGTCGACGGGGATGTCTTCGGGGGCAAACGTCGGCGTCCCCATCTCGACGGTGATGCCGTCGTCAGTGCGATCCGCACGCAAGGTGCCCGCCTGTGTATCGATCATGACGCTATCGGTACCGGTTCGCTGCATGGCCCACTCGGCGGCACAGCGGGCGCCGTTGCCACACATCGGTGCCGTCGAGCCGTCGGGCTGGACCAGCGTCATCACGACGCGTGGCGGGTTGAACGCCTCTTCTAGGGCGAGATAGAGGATTCCGTCGGCACCGACGCCGGTGTCGCGGTCACACTCGCGTTTAGCGAGTGCGGCCCGATCGGGGACGTATTCGGCCGCGTGGATGATCAGAAAGTCGTTGCCGGTGCCGTGGTACTTTTGGAATGGAACGGTCATCGTTCGGTTACGCTGTATTCTGCGGAATCGGGGCTCGATTCTGGGGCTGCTGTCTGTTTTCGTCTGGCGTGGTCTCACTTGCCCATCGCGGGTGATACGTGGGCCGTATCGACGACAGGATGATCGTGATATCTTACCTCTCGCGTTCGACTCTGGTAACGTCGTCGATCGTTTCGCGTCGCCGAGCGAGTCGCACTGTGCCGTCTTCTGTGACGACCGAGGCGGGCCGGGGTCGGGAGTTGTACTGGTTGGCCATCTCGTATCCGTACGCACCCGCGTTCCCGATCGCGATCACGTCGCCGCGTTCGCTCGCCGGGAGGGTACGATCCGTCGCGAATACGTCGCCGCTCTCGCAGATCGGACCGGCGATCGTCTGTGGGATCTGCTCGCGGCCGCGTTCGGCGTCGCTCGAGTCGGCTTCACGTGCGGCCGTCAGGTTCCGGATCGGGTGGTACGCGTCGTACATCGCGGGCCGCAAGAGCGTCGTCATCCCAGCGTCGACGCCGACGACGGTCGTGTCGCGGGCGGCTTTGACCGTGTTGATCTCGGTCAGCAATACACCGGCGTCGGCGACGAGGTAGCGCCCGGGTTCGATCGTCAGTTGCGCGTTCACATCGCCGAGTGCCTCTCGGGTCGCGTTGGCGACTGCCTCGAGGTCTAGCGGCTGTTCGTCCTCGCGGTAGGGGACCCCGAAGCCCCCGCCGACGTCGACGAACTCGAGGTCGCCGACTGCCTCCGTGACTGACCGGGCGATCTCACCCATCCGTGAGACGAACTCCCGGTGGGCGTCGAGTTGATCGCTCGAGACACCAGAGCCGACGTGAGCGTGGATACCGACGACGTCGAAGCTGCGCTCGGCAGCATCGGCGAGGACGTCGACGGCGCGCTCGGCTGGCACGCCGAACTTCGCGGCCGCGCCGGTCTGGACTTTTTCGTGGTGGCCGGCACCGATACCGGGGTTGACTCGGAGACAGAGTCGGCCGTCGTAGCCGCGGTCGGCGAGGCGGTCGATCGTGTCCTCGGAGCCGGCGGTGATCGTCAGCTCCGGGTACGCCTCCCACGCCTCGACGACCTGATCGAGATCGTGCGCGGGCGGGTTGACAGCCGTGTAGTGGACGGCGGCCCCGTCGTCGCTCGCGTCGAGCGCCCGCGTGAGTTCGCCTGCCGACGCACACTCGAGGCCGATCCCCTCCCCGTGGAGCGTCTCGAGGACGTCTTTGAGCGCGTTCGCTTTGACGGCATAGAGGATTTCGGCGTCGGGAAAGGCCGACGCGAGTCGCTGGGCGTTCTCGCTGATTCGATCGAGATCGAGGACGTACAACGGCGTCCCGTACTCCGACGCACGGGACTCGAGTTCTGCCGGATCCCACGCCGTGAGCCGGCGAACCGACGGTGTCCCCTCGAGCGCAGTCATTGTCGCTTGTACGTAACCGCGAGAAGTCAAGGCTTTGGATTTACAGGTGCGCGGGTTCTCAGCGCTACTCACTCGGCTGGCTTCGGTTCTGCCACTACCGTCTCATCTTCGATGACCGTCCCCTCGGGTAACTCGAGTTCGGGCTCTCGGCCGACGGTGAACAGGCGTTCGGTGAGGGTGAGTTCCTCGGCTTTCGGGCTCGGTTTCTCGATGGCCTCGTAGTCGACGACGATGCCGCCAGCCTCGGGTTCGGCGGCGATACGGACCGTACAGAGCTGGTAGGACGGGTAGAACACCGGCGGGAGGATGCCGGTAATCCCGTCGCGTCGATGGAGGCGTTTGAGCCACGTCCCGGTGTTGACGGCCACGCCGCCCTCAAGTTCCTGTAGTCGCGGGCGGTGGGTGTGGCCGTAACAGAAGACGGCCGTCTCCGGGTCCTCCTCGAACACCTCGCGGGCTGCTTCAGCGTAGGGCGTCTCGGCGTCGACGGTGAGTTCGGTTTCGAAGATCCCGAACCGACTGATGGTCTTCCTGACGTCCCGTCGGATGAAATACAGCGGGATTCCGACGAGCATCACTAAACCCGTGATCGTGACGTTGACGGCGAGCAGGAACCAGATCGCCGTGCCTGCCGTGCCGAACCGGCTGAGAAAGCCGGTCGCTCGGTCGATCGGCATCGACCAGATGCCTGCGAGATCGAGGCTCGTCAGGATGACGAGAAGGACGCTGATGTTAAACAGCAACAGAAACGGCACCAGCGCGTACCGAAGCACGGGGTTCATCTCGCGGTAGAAGTACTTCGAGAGGAGCCACACCGGCATCCGTTCGGTCGGCGTCACTGCCTGGACGTCTTTCAGCCAGTTGTATCGGCCTCGATCCGAAAGCTGTCCCGCCCGACTGGTGACGAGCGTGTTGTAAAAGTACCCGAGCGGCGTGGCGTACGGATTCCCCCAGTCCTCGATCCGGTTGTTCGGGTCTTGCTGGTGACCGTGTTCGAAGTGGATCGCCCGGCTGCCGACCGGCCGCGTGATCGACTGTTCCTGGACGAGCGTGACGTTGTACTCGGCAAAGCGCTCGACGTACTCGTCGTAGGCGGCCAACTCGTGGTCGTGATTGCCCGGAAGCATCGTAATCGGGATATTCTCCCCGGTCGCCCGGAACTGCTCGAAGAGCTTCGGATACGTCTCCTCGAGTGAGTCGAACTTCTCGATTCCAGAAATCGTGGTGAACTCCCAGAGTCCGAACGCATCGCCGTTGATCACTAACTCAGCTGGCTCGTCGGTCTGCTCGAGCCGTTCGAGAAACTCCAGCAACTCGTCGAGAAACTCGACGTCCTCGAGTTGCTCGTCGCCGCCGATGTGGAGATCGCTGATGACGTAGTAGACTCGGTCATCATCGGTCGCTCCCATTGGACCACTCTTTCACTCGGGTATAAAAACGGTTTCGTGTCGTCCCGGCTCTCGTCGAACGGTGACGGAGTGACGGCTGTCTGCGGTTGCGGTTACTCTCGCAGGGCGTCTTCGCGTTCGGTCGCCTCGAGGGTTTCCGTCTCGAGGTCAGTCGCGACGACAGCGGGTTTGTACGCGCCGCCCTCGAAGAGGTCGTGGTCGCTGATCGAGGATTCGACGAAGCGGGTGAACGCGCGTCGATCGGCGGGTAGTTCGCCGTACAGCACTTCCTCCTCGACGAGGTCGTACACCGGGATGCGCGGCGTCAGCAGCGTGTTCTCGCCGACGACGCTGTTCTCGCCAACGACGAAGCCGCTCGTGACGCGACAGCCAGCGCCCAGCGAGACGTTGTCCTCGATGATGACCGGTGCGTTCTCGACCGGCTCGAGCACGCCGCCGATGAGGGTGTTCGCGCCGAGTTTGACGTTCGCACCGATCTGTGCACACGAACCTACCGTATCACAGGAGTCGACCAGCGTGCCGTCGCCGACGTGGGCGCCGATGTTGACGAACGCCGGACTCATCAGAATGCAGTCCGTGCCGATGTGGGCACCGCGGCGGACGACGGTGCCGTCGGGCGTGTTGCGGCTCCCGCGGTCGCCGTAGGCGCTCGAGTCTGCCAGCGGAAGGACGTCGTTGTACGTGACGCCGCCGTACTCGCGGGGCTCGGTCGCGCGCAGGCCGAAGTTGAGCAGAATGCCCTGCTTGACCCACTCGTTTGCCTCCCACGCGTCGCCGTGTTTCTCGGCGGCGCGGATCTCGCCGGCCTCAAGGGAGTCGAGGAAGGCATCGAGGGTCGTGTACGCGTCTTCATTTGCGGTGTCCGCACTTACCTCATCGTTCTGGTACTGTCCCCACAGCTCGTCGATTTCGCTCTCGAGTGCGCTCATTCTGCGATCACGTCCGCAAAGTCGTACCAACCTGCCTTTTGTCCAGCGATCCACGCCGCTGCGTCGACGGCTCCGGCCGCGAAGACGCCGCGGTCCTCTGCGCGATGGGTGAGCCGCAGTTCCTCGTGGTTGCCCGCGAGGAGCACTTCGTGTTCGCCCGTGATATCGCCGGCACGGAGCGCGTGGACGCCAATCTCACCGGTCTCGCGCGGCTGTTCGCCCTCGCGACCGTGCGTGCGCTCGGTGAACTCGCCGTTAGCTTCGATCTCGGCGAGCAGGCGGTTTGCCGTGCCACTCGGGGCGTCACGCTTTGCGTTGTGGTGAGTTTCGACGAGTTCGACGTCGTACCCCGGCAGGTTCTGGACGGCCTCGCCGACGACGTTCAGCAGGGCCTGCACCCCGCGGGCGAAGTTCGGCGCGTGGAGGACGGCGACCTCCTCGCTCGCATCCTCGAGGGCTTCGAGGTGGTCGTCGTCGAAGCCGGTTGTGCCGGTGACGAACGCGACGTCAGCGGCGGCACAGGCCGTGGCGTACTCGACGGCCGACTCGGGACCAGTGAAGTCGATGACGGCCGTCGGTTCGCACTCGGCGAGCAGCGAGTCGAAGTCGTCCGCGGACTCGATTTCAACGCCGTCGACCGTCTCACCGTCGGGGCTTCGGGAGACGGCGAAGACGACCTCACAGTCGGCGTGGTCGTCGACGGCGGCGATCACTTCCCGGCCCATCCGGCCCGTCGCGCCGGTGACACCGACTCGGACCGTCATCGATCGTCCTCTCCGCTGCCGTCGGCGACCGCGGTCGGCTCGGCCTCGAGATCCGCGAGGATGGCCTCGAGGTCGGCGCGATGCTCCTCGGAGAGGCGGGTCAGCGGCGACCGCATCCGGGCCGGGCCGTACCCCCGGATCTCCATCGCTTCCTTGACCGGGATCGGGTTGGTTTCGACGAACAGTTCCCGGAACAGCGGCCCGAGTTCGTGGTGGATCGCTCGAGCGCGGTCGTAATCGCCGTCGAGGGCCGCACCGACCATCGCGCACGTGCGCTCGGGTTCGATGTTTGCAGCAACGCTGATGGTCCCCGTGCCGCCGACCGAGATGACTGGCAGGGTGAGCGCGTCGTCGCCCGAGAGGACGGCGAAGTCCTCGTCGACCGTTCGCTCTGCAATCTCGCCGATCTGGCCGAGATCGCCGCTTGCGGCCTTGTAACCCGCGATGTTCTCGTGGCTCGCGAGCTCGACGGCGGTGTCGGGCTCGATGTTCTGGCCCGTCCGCGAGGGGACGTTGTAGACGATCTGTGGGAGGTCGATCGCGTCGGCGATCGTTCGATAGTGCTCGATGAACCCGCGCTGTTCGGGCTTGTTGTAGTACGGCGAGATCAGGAGCAGGCCGTCAGCGCCGGCCTCGGCGGAGCGCTCGGAGAGTTCGAGCGCTTCACGGGTGTTGTTCGAGCCCGACCCCGCGATAACGGGGACGTCGTCGACGGCGTCGATGACTGCTTCGACGACGTCGACGTGTTCGTCGTGAGTCAGCGTCGCGGATTCGCCTGTCGAGCCGACGGGGACGAGCCCGTCGACGCCCGCTGCCTCGAGTCGCTGGGCGTCGGCCTGCAGTGTTTCGAAGTCGATACGTTCGTCGTCGGTGAACGGCGTACACATCGCGGGAAAGACGCCGGTGAAGTCGATATCGGATGTCATGGGTTGTCTATTGCTGTGTGAGTCGGTCGTTGGATACTTTATTATGATGATTCACGCGTGGGGTGTCCAACTCGACGTCGCTCGAATCAGACTGGCTCCGGCTCGCACCCGGGACGGGGGCGCTACGCCCGCCTCGAGCACACTTCACACGCGTTTACGTTTCGAAAAACGAGCAACGGCGTCGCTCACGACGGGCGTATCGGGCCGGTGAGCGACGTGACGCATAACTGGCTGGTCGGACTCGACCAACTTAGCCGTTGTGTCTTCGATCAGTTACTGGCCCACAACAGTGTCACAGGTTACCAGTATCTTTCGCGTAATTTATCCCGCAGCAGTACGTATATCTGACTATGACAGATTTCGGACTGAAGATCCGGATGGTCGTCGTCGGCACCATCCTGTTCGCCTTCTACGTCGGGGCAGCGACGGTTCTCGCCCTGATGTTCGGTGTCGACCCGCTCCTGGTACTCCCCGCAGGTATCATCATCCTGCCAGCCTTCCAGTACAAACTCGGCAAGTGGATGGCGCTCAGAGGCGCCGAAGAGATGCCCGAGGACGGTCCGTACCGTGACGTCCACCAGATGACCGAATCGCTCTCCCGCGATATGGGCGTCAAGAAGCCAAAGCTGATGGTGATGGATATGGGCGTCCCCAACGCCTTTGCCGTCGGTCGGAAAGGCGCTGGCGTCGTCTGTGTCTCGACGGAGCTCATGCAACTCCTCGACCGCGACGAACTCGAGGGCGTCATCGCCCACGAGATCGCCCACATCAAAAACCGCGACGTCATCACGATGGTCGTCGGCCAATCCATCGGGATGATGGTCGGCTACGTCGCCTACTTCGCCGTCCTGATGGGCGGCGAGCGAAACATCGGTACCTGGATCCTCGCGATGGTCGCCTCTTCACTGGCGAACATGCTCGTGATGATCTTCGTGCTGGCGATCTCCCGATACCGCGAGTATGTCGCCGACGACGACGCCCGACAGTACATCGGCAGCGGCGACCCCCTCGCTCGCGCCCTCGAGAAAATCTCGAGTGGGGCGGAAGGTCGCGAATCCACCGTCGACGACAGTATGAGCGCGCTATGTATCTTCAACGCCGACAAGAGCCTCATGGCACAGCTGTTTGCGACTCACCCACCGACCGAAAAGCGCATCGAGAAACTCCGCAGCTAACGACCGCGACCGGCCGACGCAGCATCGAACGACCGACGTGACTTTTTACGTCCGCGCGTAGCACTCTAGTACGTGACGGAAATTCATCCCGGTCAGCGCGTCGCCGTCCTCGTCGACGCTCAGAACCTCTATCACACCGCACAGAGCATCTACAGCCGCAATATCGACTACTCTGCGCTTCTCGACAAGGCCGTGCAGGATCGCCAGCTCACCCGCGCGATCGCGTACGTGATCCGTGCGGAAGCGCCCGACGAGGAGAGTTTCTTCGAGGCGCTCGTCGATATCGGCTTCGAGCCCAAGATCAAAGACATCAAGACGTTCGCCGACGGCACCAAGAAGGCGGATTGGGACGTCGGAATGAGTCTCGATGCAGTCACACTCGCCAATCACGTCGATACGATCGTCCTCTGTACCGGCGACGGCGACTTCTCGCGACTTTGTTCACACCTGCGCCACGAAGGCGTCCGCGTCGAAGTGATGGCGTTCGAGTCCTCGACCGCTGACGAACTCATCGAAGCGACCGACTCGTTTCTCGACCTCGGCGACCGCCACGAAACGTTCCTGCTCTGATCGCGGTGCCCGAGGCTCAGGACTGATTCGAGTACCGGCGCTGTGACAGCCCGATCAGGAGCGCGTATCCGGTAATAAAGAGTGTCACACCCGTCAGGAGGTACATCATCGTCCCCGAGACGAGGGTGGCCGGCCCGGCCAGCGTCAGGGTGCCGAAGACGAGCAACACCACCCCAAGCACGATTTGCGTGACGTCCATGCGATATAGTTACTACTCGATCGAGTATTATAATGTTCTCTATCTCGTTTTTGTTAGTTAAACTGGACGTTCACCCTGTCCTGTGTCTTCGACCGCGCAGTCACGACGCGAGGTCGAAGGGCTTTCGACGGCCCGCATGCAATCTCGCCCAATGAGCGAGTCAGTCGACGAGAACGGGCAGACGGGCCTTTCGAATCTGCGAATGATCGCGGACTACCAGTTCGGTGCCGGCGCCGGAGAAGCGCTGTTCCCGCCAACCGAATCGTTGACGATCAAACGCACCACGTCGGGACGCCCCCAGCAGGTCCATGCCGAAAGCGGTCGGCTCGTATCCTTTGGCATCGACGGCCGCTTTACCCTCGGCCTCGAGGGCGGTCGCCGACTCCACGACGCTCTCGAGCATCCGGCCTACCGCGTCGTCGTCGACGACGAGAGCGAGCCGTTCGTCCGCGACGAAAAGAACGTCTTCGCGAAGTTCGTCCTCGAGGTCGGCGACGAGATTCGACCCGGCGACGAGGTGCTTGTGGTTCACGAGCGCGGCGAGCTGATCGCGGTCGGCACGGCACAACTCGGGGCCGACGCGATCGAGGATTTCGACACCGGAATGGCGGTGACGGTCCGCGAAGGCGCGCCCGCGGAGTAGTCTCACTCTACGTATCCGGCTGCACGACGGCTGCTCGGGCAATATGAAGCGTGGTTCAGTTAGTAGGCACTGTTGCGATACGGTTTTTCAGCTGTTGGCCGGCGTGGAACAACTACTCACTACAGGTGCTTACTTATCTTTCAATTCACCGTATAAGTTGACGAGCGTAGTGAGTAGAACCATCCATCCAATGAACGTAATAACAATCCCGCTGCCTTGATAGGCAGCAAACCGATACCAAGAGTAACCTGTAGCAGACAGAAACTCGTTCATTCCATATACAATAATGAGGCAGCCAAGAGTTGCGCCTGCCGAATACTTCCCGATGAGTACGGCAGCCCCAATTCCTGTCATAATATCATCAAATAATCTCGTGTGTAAAGTATTTCTCCTGTACTGACCGCTGGGGTTCCAGAGCGGTCACGTATTGAGGTTTCACTCGAGCCAGTTGGCCGGTTACTTCGCAGGTCAAATTTTGCAGTCGCGCCCGATCTCCTGTTCGTATCGCGTTTTGATCTGTTCGAACAGAGCGTTGCCAACAGACGTTTCGAGCCGCGGCGCGGCCGTCGCGAAGAACTCGTCGAGGTTCTCGTACTCGGTGAACGCGTCGTTTGGTTCGGTCTCGTCGTAGCGGCTTTCGCGTTCGTATTTCAGCGCCTGCAGACAGTTGTCGAGCAGATCCATGTCTTTGACGAACTGCGCGGTGGGCGTCTCCCGGGCTTCGTACTCCTCCCAGAGCGTCAACCACTCGTCCGTCTCGAACGGCTCGAGCAGTTCCGTGATGGCGTTTCGCTCGAGTACTTCCTTTTCATCGCTCGGGGGGGACCGGGTGTCGTCGGCATCCGCTGCGCGGGTCGGAATATCGCCCGTGCGCGCCTCCGCGAGGTCGTGGACGAGTGCCATCGCAACGGCTCGGTCGCGGTCGACCGCGGCTCGATCAGCGTAAAAGAGACACAGCGTGGCCGTCCCCCACGTGTGGGCGGCGACCGACTCCGGCGATTCGATCCCGCGGAGGACCCACCCCGTCCGGCGTTCGTCTTTCAACTCGAGCAACTCGAGGAGCGCGTCGAATTCGTCGCCCATACGCCGACGGTCGGTGCGCTGGCCCGTTGAACACGTCGGTTCTCGACGGTCGCGTGCGGGCGGTGGCCGTATGCCGAACGACAAAGTAAAAGGTCGCGGGTGGCGACGTGTCGGGTATGTTTGGAGGAGGCGGCGGACTGAACCCGCGCAAGATGGAACAGATGATGAAACAGATGGGGATCGATGTCGAGGACATCGAGGCCGAAGAGGTCATCATCCGAACCGACGAGTACGACCTCGTCTTCGACGACGCCGAAGTCACGAAGATGGACGCCCGCGGGCAGGAGACCTATCAGGTCATCGGCTCACCGGAACAGGTCGAATCCGGAGCCGGTGCCAGCGCCGGCGGCGACGCGGATTCCGGCAGCGCGATCCCGGACGAGGACGTCGAACTCGTCGTGACTCGAACCGGCGTTAGCGAGGACGAAGCTCGCGAAGCGCTCGAGGAGAACGACGGCGATCTGGCCGCAGCAGTCGGCTCCCTCGAGTGACGAGCGCGTGAGTGACGATTCAGCTTCCGAGACGACCCGCGGGAGCGACGGCGACGGGCGCGTTCCGGTCTTGCTCGTCCGGGGCGACCGCGAGTATCTCGTCCAGCCCGGCGGCGAGCAGGGAACCGACCTCGGCGTGCTCGAGGTTCCCGAGGACGTCCAGCCGGGCGAGACGATCGAGACGCATCTGGGTGACGAATTTCAGGTGCGCCGGCTGCGCGGCCCCGATCTGTTTCACCACTTCGAGCGCACGGGTGCGCCGATGGTGCCCCGCGACGTCGGCCTCGTGATCGGTGAAACGGGGATTTCCCGCGGCGACCGTGTGCTCGACACCGGGACCGGCACGGGCGTGCTCTCGGCGTCGATGGCCCGCGCTGGGGCCTCGGTTGTGACCTACGAACGCAATCCGGAGTTCGCCGAGGTCGCCCGCGAGAACATGGCGCTCGGTGGCGTCGCCGACGCCGTCGACGTCCGCACGGGCGATCTGACTGAGGAACTCGAGGAACTCGAGGACGAGTCGTTCGACGTGCTGACGCTCGATACGGGCGATGCACCGTCGGTCGTCGAACACGCCCCCGACCTGTTGGTCGACGGCGGTTTCGTCGCGGTTTACAGCCCCTTCATCGAGTCGACCCGCGAAGTCGTCCACGCGGCTCGAGAGGCCGGCTTATCGAACGTCCGGACGCGCGAGACGATCCAGCGGGAGATGCAGTTCGACGACCGCGGCTCCCGGCCGTCGACCGCGCCGGTCGGCCACACGGGCTATCTGACGATCGCCCGAAACGTCTGAGTTGGCCCAATCTGACGCCGGATCGGCGTCGACTCGAGCACGGACTCGGAGCCGGCTGTCGTGCCAACTACTGCAGTGCAGATTCGTGACGTGCGTGAACAGCCATCTTTTCGCACGACAATCACGCTGTATGTCGACGCTACCGGCGTATTTCTACCCTACTATAGATCCTCATTCATTTTTGAGTTCCTAATCGTGGCGGCTGTTCGCAACCTTCTTTATCGGCTCGCTTGTCCACCGATATAGAGATGGCTGTACTCTGGCTGGACGAGATCAGTGCCGGCGACTTGGAGAAAGTCGGCGGCAAAGGCGCCTCCCTGGGCGAACTCACGGGTGCTGGGCTGCCCGTGCCACCAGGATTCGTAGTAACTGCCGGGACCTATCGATCGTTTATCGAAGAGGCCGAAATCGACGACGAACTGTTCGACGCCGTCGACGTCGATGTCGACGACTCGAGTGCGCTCGCCGAGGCGGCCGATCGTGCACAGGAACTCATTCTCGAGACACCGTTCCCCGACGAGCTGCGCGAGGAAATCCTCGAATCCTACGCCGAGATCGGCGACGGCGAGGCGTTCGTCGCCGTTCGATCCTCGGCGACGGCCGAGGACCTCCCCGACGCATCGTTCGCCGGACAACAGGATACGTACCTCAACGTCACCGAGGAGAACCTGCTCAACCGCGTTCGAGAGTGTTGGGCCTCGCTGTTCACCCAGCGGGCGATCTACTATCGACAGGAACAGGGCTTCGACCACTCGGTGGTCAACATCGCGGTCGTCGTCCAGCAGATGGTCGACGCCGAGAAGTCGGGCGTGATGTTCACGAGCCACCCCTCGACCGGTGATCCAACGATGATCATCGAGGCCGCGTGGGGACTCGGCGAAGCCGTCGTCTCCGGTGCCGTCTCGCCGGACAACTACATCATCTCCCGCGAGGACGGCGACGTCGACGTCACCGTCGCCGAGAAGAAGGTGATGCACGAAAAAGACGAGGAGACTGGACAGACCGTCGAGCGCGAGGTTCCCGAAGACAAACGAACCGAACGCGTCCTCAGCGAGGACGAGATCGAACAACTCGTCGAACTCGGCGAACGCGTCGAGAACCACTACGACCAACCCCAGGACGTCGAGTGGGCGATCGTCGAGGGCGAGGTCTTCATGCTCCAGTCCCGTCCGATCACGACGATCGACGAGAGCAGCGGCGAGGCGGCTGCAACCGGCGCGACGATCGACGTCTCCGAAAGCGTTACTGACGGCAGCGGGAGTGCACAGGCTCAGGCCGCCCGTGGCGACAAACCTTCGAGCGATAGTGCCTCCGGCGAAGTCCTCGTCGACGGCCTCGGCTCGAGTCCGGGGACCGTCAGCGGGGCAGCCCAAATCGTCAGAAAGCTCGACGACTTAGAGAAGGTCGGCGAGGGCGACATAATCGTCACCGAGATGACGATGCCCGACATGGTTCCGGCGATGAAACGAGCCGCGGGGATCATCACCGACGAGGGTGGGATGACCAGCCACGCCGCGATCGTCTCCCGCGAACTGGGCGTGCCGGCCATCGTCGGCACGACCAACGCAACGACGGTCTTAGAAGACGGACAGATCGTCACGCTCGACGGCGACAAAGGCGCGGTGCTCGATGGTGAGACGGTCGAACCCGAAGAGGAAACCGAACCTGTCGAGGAGGTTCGCCCGCAGGCCCCAGTCAAGCCGATGACCGCGACCGAGGTCAAAGTAAACGTCTCGATCCCCGAGGCTGCAGAGCGTGCGGCCGCGACGGGCGCCGACGGCGTTGGCCTCCTGCGGACTGAGCACATGATTCTCTCGCTGAACCAGACGCCGGAGAAGTTCATCGAGGAAAACGGCGAGGACGCCTACATCAAAGAGCTCATCGAGGGCATCCGTGGCGTCGCCGACGAGTTCTACCCGCGTCCAGTCCGTGTGCGAACGCTCGACGCACCGACCGACGAGTTCCGCCAACTCGAGGGCGGATCGGACGAGCCCAAAGAGCACAACCCAATGCTCGGCTATCGTGGCATCCGCCGCTCGCTCGATCGGCCCGACGTCTTCGCCCACGAACTCGAGGCGTTCCGCCGGCTCTACGAGATGGGCTACGACAACGTCGAGATCATGCTCCCGCTGGTCAACGACGCCGAGGACGTCTACCGCGCGAAAGCGCTCATGAAAGACGCCGGGATCGATCCCGAAAAACGCAAGTGGGGCGCCATGATCGAGACGCCGGCCGCCGCGCTGTCGGTCGAGGAGATGGCCGAGGCGGGCATCGACTTCGCCTCCTTCGGGACGAACGACCTCACCCAGTATACGCTCGCGGTCGACCGGAACAACGAGAACGTCGCCGACCGGTTCGACGAGCTTCACCCATCCGTCCTTCGGCTAATCGGTGACGTCATCGAAACCTGCCGCGAACACGACGTCGCCACGAGCATCTGTGGCCAGGCCGGTTCCAAACCGGAGATGGTGCAGTTCCTCGTGAACGAAGGCGTCAGTTCGATTTCGGCGAACATCGACGCCGTCCGCGACGTCCAACACGAGGTCAAACGGACCGAGCAGAAACTGGTCCTCGACTCGGTCCGCTAACGCCGGTCACACGCGATTTCGCTGCATCGTTCGGGTCGATATCGACCCACGACACGTCGTTTTCCCGCGACCCCGTATTCGACAAACAGAACGCATAAATCGACACCAATCTACGTTCGTGATATGCAAATCGAGCCGCAGGCGTTCGACCGGGTGCTCTCGTCGATGTGTACGGAGCCCCACCCGGATGCACGCGAGGCGGCCGAGCGGTTTCTCGCGACGAATCCCGGCGATCCCGGCACGTACCCGACCGTGACGGCGCTCGAGGACGAAGCCATCGCGATGCTCGGCGAACTCACCGGCCTCGAGGAGCCGGCCGGCTACATCGCAAGCGGCGGGACTGAGGCGAACATTCAGGCCGTTCGGATTGCCCGCGAGCGGGCCGAGACACGGACGCCGAACGTCATCATTCCGGAGTCGGGTCATTTCAGCTTTCGAAAGGCCGCCGACGTCCTCGGCGTCGACCTTCGAATCGTCCCCACGGACGAGACGTATCGGGCCGATCTCGAGGCCGTCCGCTCGTGTGTCGACGAACAGACGGCGCTGGTGGTCGGCGTCGCGGGAACGACCGAGTACGGCCGCGTCGATCCGATCCCGGAACTCGGCGAGATCGCCGAATCGGTCGATGCCATGTTCCACGTCGACGCCGCCTGGGGCGGATTCGTCCTGCCGTTTACCGACGACGAGTGGCACTTCGGCCACGCCGCGGTCGATACGATGACGATCGATCCCCACAAGATGGGGCAGGCGGCCGTCCCCGCCGGCGGGCTGCTCGCTCGCTCGGACGACGTACTCGACGTACTCGCCGTCGACACGCCGTATCTCGAGTCGACGTCGCAGGCGACGCTGACCGGCACTCGCTCGGGCGCTGGCGTCGCGAGTGCGGTTGCGGCGATGGAGACACTGTGGCCCGAGGGGTACCGCAATCAGTACGTTCGGTCCCAGCGAAACGCCGAGTGGCTCGCCGATGCCCTCGAGAAACGCGGCTACGACGTCGTCGAGCCGACGCTGCCACTCGTGGCGGCCGACGTGCCCCAATCGACGTTCGATGCGTTGCGCGCGAAAGGATGGCGCATCTCTCGAACCGCGACCGGCGAACTCCGGGTCGTCTGTATGCCCCACGTTACCCGTGAGATGCTCGCCTCGTTCATCGCCGATCTGGATCGCCTCGAGATGCGTGCGAGCGTTCCGGTGACGAGCGACGACTGACGGATGGCGATGGATCGATTCGATATCGTCGCGTTCACCGGGTTCGTGGGACTGGTCGCGGCGTCGACGGTGCTCGAGGGAATCGTGGTGGCGGCCGCACTTGGCGGCTTTGCGCTCTCGCTCTCGAGTTGGCGACTGCACGCCGGTCGGCCCTGGGAGGCGCTGGCCTGGCTGGCGTGGGTCGGTGCGGCCGTCGCGCTCGTCGTCAGCCCAAGCGGATCCGCGTTCCTGCTCGCTTTTTTCGGCTGTTTGCTCGTGGGAGTCGGCCTTTTCTTCGGCAGTCGACTGGGGTTGTTGCCCGACATCTGGCTGGCTGACCGTGGTGACGGCGCGGACTGACGGCCCGCCCTGACTGTCTCGAGCGGCGGACTCGAACCGCCACTCGATGCTCGGGAAAGTTCCTTCGAGAGTTGTGGTAGCAAGAGTCACACCAGTGCCGTCGATCGAAAACCGGCGGGTTTTACGCCCGCCGCCGACTCAGCATGGGTATGAGCAACGACGAGTTTCCGACGGATCGACCCGCGGTCGTGACGTGTGGGTTGCCCTACGCCAACGGCGACCTGCACATCGGTCATCTGCGAGGCTATATCGGTGCAGACGCGTTCTCCCGAACGCTCGAGACACTGGGACAGACATCCGCCTACGTCTGTGGCTCGGACATGCACGGGACGCCGGTCGCCGTCAACGCCGAGAAAGAAGGCGTCGATCCAGCCGAGTTCGCACTCAAGTGGCACCACCAGTACGAGGAGACGTTCCCGCAGTTCAACGTCGAGTTCGACAACTACGGCCACACCCACGACGAGACCAACGTCGAGACGACCCAGGAGATCGTCCGCACGCTGGACGAGGAAGGCTATATCTACGAGAAGGAGATTCAGGTCGCCTACGATCCCGAGGCCGACCAGTACCTTCCCGACCGCTACGTCGAGGGAACCTGTCCGTACTGCGGCGAGAAGGCTCGCGGCGACGAGTGTGACGAGGGCTGTCAGCGCCACCTCGAGCCGGGCGAGGTCGAGAATCCGACGAGTACGATCACGGGCAACCCCGCGGAGTATCGCGAGCGTACCCACAAGTTCTTCGAGGTCTCGGAGTTCGCAGACTACCTCACCGAGTTCCTAGACGATCTCGAGGGGACCTCGAACGCGCGCAACCAGCCCCGCCAGTGGATCGAAGACGGCCTGCAGGACTGGTGTATCACGCGGGATATGGACTGGGGAATTAATTATCCTGACGGTGACGGCGACGAGGAGAGCGACCTCGTACTCTACGTCTGGGTCGACGCCCCGATCGAGTACATCTCCTCGACCAAACAGTACACCGAGCGCGTGGGGGCAGACGAATATGACTGGGCAGACGTCTGGCGGGCAGACGGGGATATCGTCCACTTCATCGGCCGGGACATCATCCAGCACCACGCGATCTTCTGGCCGGCGATGCTCGAGGGCGCAGGCTACAACGCGCCACGCGGGATCGCCGCAACCGGCTTCATCACGATCAACGGCAAGGGGCTCTCGACCAGCCGCAACCGGGCGATCTGGGCCAAAGAGTACCTCGAGGAAGGCTTCCACCCCGATCTCCTCCGGTACTACCTGATGACGACGGGCGGCCTCCAGCAGGACGTCGACTTCTCGTGGGAGGCGTTCCAGGAGAAGGTCAACGGCGAACTCGTCGGCACCGTCGGCAACTTCTGGTACCGCTCGCTGTTGTTTGCCTACCGCAACTACGAGGGAACGCCCGAGGCAGACGTCTCCGAGGAGGTCCGTGAACGTATCGAGGGGGCTATCGGCGAGGTTCGCGAGAGCGTCAACGACTACTCGCTTCGCGGCGTCGGGCAGGCCGCGACGGGACTCGCACAGTTCGGCAACGAGTACATCCAGCGCAACGAGCCCTGGAAGCTCACCGACGACGACCCCGAGCAGGCCGCACAGGTCATCCGCGACTGCGTCCAGATCGCCAAGGCCGTCGGCGTCCTCCTCGAGCCAATCGCTCCCGAGAAGGCCCAACAGCTGTGGGAACAGCTGGGAGAGGACGGCGAAATCGCCGATGCTCACCTTGAGGCCGCCCTCGAGGCCCCACCCCGAACCTTCGAGGAACCCGGCGAACTCTTCGCGAAGATCGAAGACGAGCGCGTCGAAGAACTCACGGAAAAACTCGAGGCCCGCGTCGAAGTCGCATCGGACGACAGTGACGAAGACGAAACCGAAAGCGACGACACCGATGGGGACGAAGCCGAGAGTATGGCAGACACAGACGACCTCGAGCCGTTGCTCGAGGACCGGATCGGGTTCGAGGACTTTCAGGACCTCGACATCCGCGTCGGCCGCATCGAGGAGGCCGAAGGAATCGAAGGCGCAGACGACCTCGCACGCCTCGAGGTCGACATCGGCTTCGAGACGCGACAGGTCGTCGCGGGGATCAAGCAACTGCACGACCTCGAGGAACTGCCCGGCGAGAAGTGTATTTTGCTTGCGAACATGGAGCCGGCGGAGCTGTTCGGTGTCGAATCGAACGGCATGATTCTCGCTGCGGGCGATCAGGCTGACCTGTTGACGACCCACGGGGACGCCGTCGTCGGCGAGAAGGTGCAGTAAGAATCTCGCTGTTCAGCTGCTGTACAGTCACTACCGAACTACCCGATCAATCGCGTTCGCTGTCGTTTTGAACAGTATCGGACACAATTCAGTAGCGATCCCGTTCAAACGGCAGAAAAAGCGTTATTGAACAGCTATTTGTATAGCGACATCGACCACCGTGTGTGTCCCTCGATAACACACCACTGCTTTCGGGCCGGCCGATCTTGCGTCGAACGCTGGCCCCGATCGGCGTCTTCGTCGCGACCGTTATCGTGGGCGTCATCGGACTCTCGATGCTCGGGAACGTCGGCTTCGTGGAGGCGACGTTCTGGCTGGTGGATCTGACGAGTATCGATCTCCACTTCGAGGACCACACGGGCCCCGAACGGGCGGCCAAGGCCTACGCCGTTCTCGTGACGGTCGGACTCGTTCTGACGGGGGTGTGGATCGGCGAGACGGTCGTTACCGAGGCGTTCGGGGGACGGATTCGAACGGAACTTTCACGAGTAACAATGCACCGACGAATCGAAAACACCGACGATCACGTCATTGTTTGTGGCTACGGGATGTTTGGGCGGACGATCGCTAACCGGCTCGCCGAGGCGGACCGGACGGTGGTCGTCATCGAAATCGACGAGAACCACGCAGAGCGCGTCCGAGAGGATGGGCACCTGCTGGTGAGAGGCGACGCCAGACGCGAGCAGGTGTTGCAAGCGGCGGGCGTCGAACGGGCGACGAAGCTTGTCGCTGCGATCGACGACTCGAACGTCAACATCCAGATTACGATCGTCAGCGGGACGGCCACGTCGTCTCCCGATATCCTCGTTCGCGTCGGTGAGGAGATGTACGAGTCGGTTGCGAGAGAAGCCGGTGCCGACGACGTCATTATCCCCGAAGTCGTCAGCGGTGAGCGCGTCACCCGTCTGCTAGAACAACCGGCGAACTGACTCGAGTCATCGTGTGAGAGTCTGTGCGCGGCAATCAGATATCGTCAACCAGATGCGCGAAGTCGTCAGTGTCAACGAGCGACATCGTCTGTGCCGACAGCCCGTGGCGACGGAGCGTCAGCGCTGATTTGAACGCCGACTCCTGGTCGGCTGCGTCGAAGACGACGAGGAAATCATGCTCACCTAAAATCGCATACGAGTCGATGATCTCGGCCTCGTGATCTTCGAACTCCGTTCTGATCTCACCCCAGATCGACGACAGTTCTTGGGCATTCTGGACGGTTCGGTCGTCGACGTCGACGAGCGATGCGTAAGTAGTCATGTCCTGTTTATCCGCCGGTCCCGCGGAAAACGATTGACGTGGCAGTATACTGCATAGAAAGAAACTCGGATATGAGTTAATCACCTATCTTTTTGACCGTGCTCGCGCTACGTCGAGCTATGAGAAACGCAAAAATCGTCTGCACGCTCGGGCCCGCCTCGAGCGATCGGGAGACGATCGGCGAGCTCGCCGACGCGGGGATGTCCGTCGCTCGGCTCAACGCGAGTCACGGTAGTCGCGAGGACCGAGCCGATCTGATCGATCGCGTTCGAACTGTCGACGAGAATCGGGCCGAGCCCGTCGCGGTAATGCTCGACATGCAGGGGCCGGAAGTCCGAACTGCGCCGCTTCCCGAGGGGGAGACGGTCTCACTCGAGACGGGGTCTGAGATCCAGTTCGTCGAAGGCGACGAGGCGTCGCCGGACACCGTGGGCCTCTCGCTGCCGATCGACGAGGTCGAGCCGGGCGACCGAATCCTGCTCGACGACGGATTGATCGAGACGACGGTCGTCGAACGCGACGGTGAGGCGGTTCGAGCGCGGGTCGACACCGGCGGCGAACTGGCCGGCCGCAAAGGCGTCAACGTCCCCGGTGTCGATCTCGATCTGGACATCGTAACCGAAAGCGATCGCAAGGACCTCGAGTTGGCCGCCGAGAAGGGGGTTGACTTCGTCGCAGCGAGTTTCGTCCGAGACGCCGACGACGTCTACGAGGTCAGCGAGGTTTTAGAGGAACTGGGCGCTGAGATTCCGATCATCGCGAAGATCGAGCGTGCGGGCGCAGTCGACAACCTCGAGGAGATCATCGACGCCTCATACGGGATCATGGTCGCCCGCGGCGATCTGGGCGTCGAGTGTCCGATGGAAGACGTCCCGATGATCCAGAAACGGATCATCCGCCAGTGTCGCAACACGGGTTCGCCGGTAATCACCGCGACGGAGATGCTCGACTCGATGGTTCACGCCCGCCGGCCAACGCGAGCGGAGGCGTCGGACGTCGCAAATGCCGTCCTCGACGGTACCGACGCTGTCATGTTGTCGGCTGAAACGGCCATCGGTGACCACCCGGCCGCGGTCGTCGACGCGATGGACAGCATCATCCGGCAGGTCGAGAACTCCGACGAGTACGCCGAGTTGCTCGAGCAACGTGTACCCGCCGCCGGCGAAGCGCGGACTGACGCACTGGCTCGGTCGGCGCGATTCCTCGCGCGTGACATCGGCGCGGACGCCGTCGTGGCCGCGACGGAGTCCGGCTACACGGCACTGAAAACGGCCAAGTACCGGCCCGGCGTTCCGGTCGTCGCCTCGACGCAGAGCCACGGTGTTCGCCGCCAACTGGCGCTGTCGTGGGGCGTCACGCCGCTGTACGCACGCGTCTCGGATCAGGGTGCTGACGCCGTCGTCGAGAAAGCCGTTCAGGCGGCGCTCGATGCCGGCGTTGCCGAGAGCGGTGACACCGTCGTCGTCCTCTGTGGGATGATGACCGAACTCGAGGGCGCGAATACGACGAACATGATGAAAGTTCACGTCGCGGCGGAGGCGCTGACGACTGGCCGCGTCGTCGTCGAGGGTCGAGCGACCGGCCCACTCGTGCGACTCACCGACGGCGATCTCTCGGACGTGCCTGAGGGAGCGATCCTCTCGCTGCCAGCCGACTTCGACGAGGAGTTCGAGGGCGACCCGACGACGATCGGCGGGATCATCGACGCCCAGCGGGGTCTGACTGGCTACCCGGCACTGGTCGCCCGAGAAATGGATATTCCGATGATCAGCGGCACCGACCTGACTGAACCGGCAGATGGAACCGTCGTGACGCTCGATGCCGAACGCGGTATCGTCTACGGCGGTGATATCAGCGACCGAACCGACCGAACCTGAGGTCGAAGCCTCGAGTCGAGCGCTCGGACCGCGGGTTTTTGATGCCGGACCAACTACAACAGGACATGCCAGACGATACGTCCGAAGCCGACGGTGCCGACGATAACAGACGAGAGTCGTCGCCAGACGGACCGGACGTCCACGACCCGAACACGGTACGGGATGACACTGGAAATCACTGGGGCGACCGTGGGTCTGACGACCGAATCGACGGGACGGACCGCGAGCGTCGGATCGGGGCCGACGAGACGCGCCCGAGGACCGACCGCGACGACGCCGGCGACGCGTACCGCGTCCCACTCGACCTCTCCGATACAGCTGACGACTCAGTCGAATCGGACGCTGCCGACGACGATCCGTACGGTCCAGAGCCCAGCTCGACGCCGGTCGAACCCGGCGATCCCGAACTCGAGAACGTCCTTTTCGTGATTTTCGGTGCACTCGCGATGCTCCTCGTCGTCTTCCAGGTCGTGTCGATTCCGCTGTGAGATCTCGACCGGGTCTTCGGCGGACGTCCCGCTGAAATCCCTCGGCAACCTTTAATCCGGGTGCGAACTTAGCTCGAGATATGCTCGCACTTCTCGTCGAGAATCTGCCCCTCGTCCTCCTGGTCGCCGGTCTCGTGCTGATGGGGCTCGAGGCACTCTCGCCCGGCGCTCACCTCATCGTCATCGGTGTCGCACTGGTCGGTGCGGGGATGATCGGTGTGCTTTTCCCGTCTCCGTTGAGTCCGTTCGTGTTGGCAGCGCTGACGCTCGTCATCGGCCTCGCCGCGGCGTACGTCTACCACGAGTTCGATTTCTACGGTGGCAAGGGGACTGCCCAGACGACCGACTCGAGTTCGCTGGCCGGGTCGATAGGCTACGTCACCGAGACCGTCACCGCTCGAGACGGCGAGGTCAAACTCGAGCAAGGCGGGTTCGCACCCTACTACAGCGCTCGATCGACGAGCGGGACGATCGAAGAAGGTGAGGAGATCATCGTGCTCGATCCCGGTGGGGGCAACGTGCTCACTGTCGAATCCCTCGGGGCGATCGGCGAGGACGAGATCGACCGCGCGCTCGCAGAGGGGGCCTCGGATTCCGAGTCTCGAGTCGACGAGCAGGCGGGTGGCCAGTCGAAGACGGACACCGGAACCGAGCCCGAAACGGAGAAATCGAACTGAGGCGGTCGAAATCAGTCGAACCTGTCGAGAAAATAAGAGAACGCTTTTCCCCCCACCACCGTAAGACCGGCATATGGTCCTGGACCTACTCCCATTACAAACCGGTACCGGCGGTGCACTGCTGTTCGTCGGTGCCCTTGTCCTCCTCGTCGTGATCGCTGCACTGCTCAGTGCGGTCGAGATCGTCGACGCCTACGAGAAGCGTGCGCTGACCGTCTTCGGCGAGTACCGCAAACTCTTAGAGCCGGGGATCAACTTCGTCCCACCGTTCGTATCGAACACCTACCGGTTCGATATGCGAACGCAAACGCTCGACGTCCCTCGGCAGGAAGCGATCACGCGGGACAACTCGCCGGTCACGGCCGACGCCGTCGTCTACATCAAAGTGATGGACGCCAAGAAGGCGTTCCTGCAGGTCGACGACTACAAGCGAGCCGTTTCGAACCTCGCCCAGACGACCCTGCGTGCCGTGCTGGGTGATATGGAACTCGACGACACGTTGAACAAGCGCCAAGAGATCAACGCCCGCATCCGTCAGGAACTCGACGAACCCACCGACGAGTGGGGGATCCGCGTCGAGAGCGTCGAGGTCCGTGAAGTCAACCCATCGAAAGACGTCCAGCGCGCGATGGAACAACAGACCTCCGCGGAGCGCAAACGCCGCGCCATGATCCTCGAGGCACAGGGTGAACGCCGCAGTGCCGTCGAGAAGGCAGAAGGTGACAAACAAAGCGAGATCATCCGCGCACAGGGTGAAAAACAGAGCCAGATCCTCGAGGCACAGGGTGACGCGATTTCGACCGTGTTGCGCGCGAGATCGGCCGAGTCGATGGGCGAACGCGCCGTCATCGACAAGGGGATGGAGACGCTGTCGGAGATCGGCCAGAGCGAGTCGACCACGTTCGTCCTCCCGCAGGAGCTGTCCTCGATGGTCGGTCGCTACGGCAAACACCTGACCGGCAGCGACGTCAAAGAAGACGGCCAGCAACTCGACAGCCTCGAGTTCGACGAGGAGACGCGCGAACTGATTGGGCTGGACGACATCGCCGAGATCATCGGCGAAATCGACGAAGAAGCCGAGATGGATCTCGAGGCGATGGAACAGGAAGCCCAGGCGATCAAAGAGGGCAAGGACGCGGCGACGATCTCCGATCCGGACGAGGTCATCGAGGAGATGGATCAGGAGTTCGCCGGTGGCGCCGACGCCGATCAGAACACGTAACGACAGATCTTATCGCGTTCGAGAAATTCAGTTTTCGGTGCATAAGACGGAGCGAAACCTGTTTTACCACTCGTCTCATTTCAGGAGATACGCATAGCATGACGAATCCTGATGGGGTCGACGAAGGGAAACGAGCGATCCTGCGTCGCTTTGCGGCGCTCGGCGCCGCGTCGCCGCTTGCAGCTCTCTCTGAACCGGCGGCGGCTGATACCGGTGAAAGCGACGCCCGTGATGCGATCGTTGGGTATCTCTCGACGACGCCTGGCGCCCATTTCTCGAAGATCCGGGACGACCTGCAACTCGGAACCGGCGAAACCCAACACCACCTACGCCGACTCGAGGAACTCGGGGCAATCGAACGCTACCGTGACGGCGATTACAAGCGCTTCGTCCCGGCGGATCGATTCGACGCGTTCGAAAAGCAGACGCTGGGCTACCTCCGCCGGGAGACTCCGCGCGGGATGTTGATCGAACTCCTCCTCAATCCGGAGACGACGGCCGGCGACCTCGCGACGGCTCTCGACGTTTCTGCCCCCACGGTGAGCAAGTACGCCGGCGAACTCGAGGACGCCGGATTGCTCTCCCGTGAGGACGGCTACGCCGTCGAACGGCCCGAGACGGTTCTGATCTTGATCGTCCGCCACGCCGACTCCTTCGGTGAGTCGGCCCGACGGCTCGCCCAGAACGCGGATCAGTTCATCGACTATCACGGCTAGACGTGTGTTACCAGCGATAACATCGTCTTACGGCGTGGCTGCCCTCCCGCTGGCCGGCCATACGACAACACATCGTGGCACGTGACAGCCGAGTTCGAGTCAGTATCGTGGACAGTTCCCGCGTGACGAACGAAAAGACGCTCGCTCAATATCGGAAGCCGCGGTTCACGGCAGCAGACCGGCTGCTGTCCCGAGTTCTCGGTGGTTCGCCGGATGGTCGTGGATGTGCCAGCACTGACGGATAGTCGTCCACACCAGACTGATCGACGTCCCTAGTGTCGTTTAGTGAACGATCATTCGATCGGGTGGGTGAAAAGCGCAATCGCTGTGTGTAATATAACCAGTAAAACGGTGAGCGGCGTGCATCGGCCGGAGAACAGGTGTCGAACGGGTGGTCGTTATATATCGACCTTCCACGTCGTACTCGAGGAGTAGCCCCACTTTTCGATTTCAACGTCGAGATTGCCGTTCTGGAGCGCCGTAATGTTCGAGCCGACCTCTTTCGCCGTCATTCCCAACTCCTGTCCGATGAGCCGAGATTTGAAGTAGGTCTTCGTTCCGGCGTTATCTCGGAGATACTGGAGGATCCGGCGTTGTTTGCTCGTGAGGTCGGTGGCCATTGCAGTGCTCATACGTCTGGGTACAGCAGGAGCACCCTTAGGGGGTTTGGTACGCGCGGTTAACCCGCTCCCGTCCTGCGATTTTGCGAGCGAGTAAGGAGACAATAACCGGGCAGAAAGCTTTCGTTGGTACAGCCGGTTAATATATAGTACTCGATGACTGTCGGCAGAACGTGACCGTCTCACGGGTCGTTTCGATTCGAGCCGTCGGTTACGACCGACACTGAATATCACCTGCTCGGACGGCTACGGTCGCTGTCGGCGACGAACGGCCCGAACGCACAGGCAACCGCTTCCCCGAGTGCCTGCGCCCGGCTCGTCAGTCCGGCTGTGAGCACGCCGGCAGCACCCTCGTCTTTGGCTATTCCATCGGTTCCGAGCCGGTCGTCCATCACCGGCCCCAGTTCGGCCCCGGCCTCGAGCCGAGTCGCAACGTCGTCGGGAAGCGGCAGTGTAGGTCCCCCACCACGTTCGAGCCGCTCGCCGTCGGTGACGGCGGCCCACATGATTAGCGACAGTCCGGGGACACCCTCGAGGCGAGCGACACCACCCTCGAGCCCGACGCCGTAGTCAGCACCGGTCGCTTCGAGCGCTCGCCGGGCGCGGGTATCGGCGCCCGTTACGGTCTCGTCGATCGACCACGGCTGTTCGGGCACACCCGAGTCGACGGCGACCGCGGTCACCGTCGGGTCGAATCGCTCGAGCGTCCGTTCGACTGCGTCGATCTTGACCGGATTCGTGCTTCCGACTGCGACGTCCATACGGTGGGTTCGAACGGGTCGAATTTGGAAACTCCGATCCGGCGGTGCTTCTAGGCTTTAATGTTTTGATCGTTAATGCTAGTTCCCGCGAATTACCCGTTCTCGAGAGGTGTCGGGCTTCGATTTCGAAACCCTTAACCATCGAGTGTCAGAACGAGGTAGGTAACGAATCCGTCCGGGCTTTTGCAGCCAGTTCGGCCGGTCAGCACTTGCCATCGTATGACCAACACCACATCGAACACCAGAGTACGGCGTACCGGATCAAAAACGAACGAGGAAACGACCGAGACCGAACAGAACGACCTGGTTTGCCCCGAGTGTACGGGCAACCTCGTCGTCGACGACGAACACGGCGAGACGGTCTGTGAAGACTGTGGCCTCGTCGTCGAGGAGGATTCCGTCGACCGCGGCCCCGAGTGGCGTGCGTTCGACGCTGCCGAGAAAAACGAGAAGTCCCGCGTGGGCGCGCCCACGACGAACACGATGCACGACAAGGGGCTCTCGACGAACATCGACTGGCGGAACAAAGACGCCTACGGCAACTCCCTTGGCTCCCGCCAGCGCGAGAAGATGCAACGCCTTCGGAAGTGGAACGAGCGATTCCGCACGCGTGACTCCAAAGAGCGGAACCTGAAACAGGCTCTCGGTGAGATCGACCGGATGGCTTCTGCGCTTGGCCTGCCGACGAACGTCCGCGAAACCGCTTCCGTCATCTACCGACGCGCACTCGACGAGGACCTGCTGCCCGGCCGCTCCATCGAAGGTGTCTCCACGGCCTGTGTCTACGCCGCCGCCCGACAGGCAGGCGTTCCCCGCAGTCTCGACGAGATCGCCGACGTCTCCCGCGTCGAGAAAAACGAGATCGCCCGCACCTACCGCTACGTCGTTCGGGAACTCGGCCTCGAGGTCCAGCCGGCCGACCCCGAAAGCTACGTGCCACGGTTTGCCTCCGGACTCGATCTCTCCGACGAGGCCGAGCACCGCGCACGTGGGCTGCTCCAGAACGCCAAGGAGAAGGGCGTCCACAGCGGTAAATCGCCGGTCGGCCTCGCTGCCGCCGCCGTTTACGCCGCCGCACTGCTGACGAACGAAAAGACCACGCAGGCTGCCGTCAGCGACGTCGCCGACATCTCCGAAGTGACGATTCGAAACCGGTATCACGAACTCCTCGAAGCCGAGGAGACGCTCGGACTGGCCTGATCGACAGGGTCGACTCACCGCCCCTTGTCAGGATCGACCGATATTTTTTCACTCGTTTAATACATCAGCGCAACAGTGTTACTCCGAAATCGTGAAAAGGGCTCTAAGTGGGAGACGGTTGTGCCATGCTGTACCATGCGATCCCAGGAGTACGTACAGCTCCATGCGCTGCTGCAGGAAATACGTGCGACCGTCGAGGAGAACCAACAGACGGCAGACGCTTTCGAGGCGTACGATACACAGCCGGTTCGGCCGGTACACGTCCATCTCTCGAAAGCCCAACATCGACGGGCGATCTTCCTCCTCCTCGAGGGTATCAGTGAAACGCTCGAGACACAAGCGTCTCCGGAAGTAGCGGTCTGACGCGGACACGATCGCAGGACTGTGAGTAGACGGGTCGTTCTGTACCACCGGAAAGTCCTCGAGCAGACGCCTTTTTGTCGATCCGAGCGAGTGTGCCCACATGGACTTCGATTCGTTCGTCCTCGCCGCATCGACCGCTGATCTCTCCGAGGAACCGGCCGCTCGCGAACACGCCGACGCGATCGAGTACCGTATGGATCTCGCTGACGAGCCACTGACTGCCCTCGAGGCCTACGACGGGGACGGCCAACTGCCGATCCTCGCGACCAACCGCGCCGAGTGGGAAGGTGGCGAGTGGAGCGGTGACGACGACCGCCGACTCGAGGTTCTCGCCGAGGCAACCGCCGTCGACGCCGTCGAGGCGATCGATATCGAACTCGAGGCGGTTTTGGCTGGTGACGCCGACGACCTCCTCGAGACGGCTCGCGAGCGCGACGTCGCCGTCGTCGCGTCGGCCCACGATTTCGAGGGAACGCCGACTCGCGGCGAGCTGGTCTCGACGCTGACGGAAGCGCACAAGCACGCTGACGTCGCCAAAATCGCTGTTACCGCCGAGTCCCACAAGGACACCCTCGCCGTGCTCGCAGCGACGGAACAGTTGACCGCCCACGGCGACCCCGTCGCGACGATGGCGATGGGCGAACTGGGGAGCCATACGCGTGCAGTAGCGCCGGTGTACGGTTCACGAATCGGCTACGCGCCCGTCGATCCCGACAACGCGACCGCTCCGGGGCAGTACGATCTCGAGACCCTCTCGAGGCTGGTCGCGGACCTCAGTTGAGCGTCGCAACGTACGTAAAATAGCTGCACATATGAACGCATTCGTTGGTACGGATCAGTCACGCAGCCGTGACTATACCGATGCAAAGACTTTCACGATCGGTGGTAACGTTAGCGATGATCGTCGCCCTCGTCGCGAGTACGGCGGGGATCGGAGCCGCTGCCCCCGGACCGAACGCGACATCGATGGACGTCGACACCGACGATCGACCGATAGATGTGTCGAACTGGCTGACACCGAGCGACAACGGCGCGGGTTCGATCGACGATCGGTCATCGGTACCCGAGCGACTGTCGTTCGTCGAGCGATTGCTCACGAACGTCTTCTCCAGTGCGTTCGATCAGCCGGAGCAGACGGACCGCCCCGCAGTTCCTGACGACGATGCGTGGACGGACCGTGGTGACTCGAGCGACGATTCCCTCGAGCGCGACAATGGTGACGCGGACGGCAATGACGAGACGGCAACCGACGAAGTGGCGAGCGACGACGATGAATCGGATGTCGTCGATGACACAGACGAGAACGCACCTGAGGAATCGGACGACGAGAACGCCGGTGATGAGTCGTCCGACTCAGTCGACGATGAAAACGAAACGGACGGCATCGAGGACACCGACGAGACGGACGGCGAAACCGACGGTGCCGACGAGTCTGACGAGCCGAGCGAGTCCGACTCCGAGGGCGAAACCGACGATACCGACTCGAGTGACGATACCGCCGGCTCGGACGAAAGCGAGATCGACGATGACGATTCCGCTGGCGACGACACCACGGAATCGAGTGCGTCCGACGACGGTGACGAGGCAGACGAGAGCACCGTGGTCGATGGCGATGCCGAAGATACCGACGACACTGTGTCCGACGATGGCACGACTGACGAAGACGCCGACATCGCGGGCGACGGCACGCTCGATCGGGCACTCGTCGAACAATATATACACGAAGGCATCAACGAAGAGCGAACCGCTCGCGGACTCGAGGCGCTCGAGTTCGACGAAGTCCTCCAAGAGATCGCACGCGGGCACAGCGAGGACATGGCCGAGCGCGGGTACTTTAGTCACGAGGACCCGGAGGGCAACACCTTCGCGGACCGCTACGCCGAACACGGCTACGAGTGTCGGGCGTACACGGACGGTGGCGCGTACTACACCGGTGGCGAGAACATCGCCTACACGTACGTCGACCAGCCGGTCCGAACGGACTCGGGCGACGTCGTCGAGCACACGACCGAACGCGAACTGGCCGACGGCCTCGTCGAGCAGTGGATGAACTCCGACGGACACCGCGAGAACATCCTCGCCGACCACTGGAACACCGAGGGGATCGGGATCGCCGTGACCGACGACGACCGGGTGTACGCGACCCAGAACTTCTGCTAGCCACCGATCTCGACAGCACCGACGCCGCCCCTCGATTCTTTCGAACCGACTCGAGAGCGCGAGTCGCCGAAGGTAATCGCTGTTTGATTGATCGCCAAATGAGACGAAAAGAGAAATCGGAATGTTAAGGGGACGGGTCCCCTAGCACCACGTACGATGACATGGCTCCGTGCGCTCGCTGCCGCTGTTCTCTCGGTTATTATGCCCGGTGCGGGCCACGCCCTGATCCGGGATTGGCTCCGTGCGATAGTGTTTGCTGGACTGTATTTTTCGGCGATGCTGTACTTTTTCCCGATCGAGTTGGTCGCCGATGCCACCACGATGACCGACGCAATGGAAGTCCTCTCCGCGGAGACCGATACGATCTCGCAGTTCGTCCTCTCGTTTCTCGTCCTGTTCGCGACGATCGACGCCACGTTCCGGGCGGCCGGCTTCCCGCCGACGGGCAACCGTTCGAGCGACGGGCCGTCCTGTCCCCAGTGTGGGAAGGAACTCGACGACGACCTCGAGTTCTGTCACTGGTGTACGACCCGCTTAGAGCCGGTCGAGTCGGACGCCGACGCGCAGGCTCGAGACGAAACGCCACAGCCGTGAACAGACGGTGCTCTCATCGGTGGGTTCTTCGTCGACACTGTTGTCGAGTTGATGAACGTGAAAATACGGCGTTTCCGACAGCCCGGACGGAGCCGACCGAACTGCCACGCAGTCGCCCTTACTTCTCGATGATGCTCTCTTCGACGGCCTCGCCGAAGTGACGCGCGGTATCCTCGTAGTAGAGTTTGATTTCGTCACCGGCCTCGAGGGCGGTCACGGCTTTTCGGCCGTCGGGCGTGGCGACTTTTATCGTCTCTGCGTTCTGCAACAGTGTCTCGACGCGGTCGCCGTCGGCGGTCTCTAGGGCGACCCGGAACATCGGCCGTTTCTCGATTTTGACGCGGCCGACAATCGCTTCGCGGGTGTTGCCGTTGAGATCGACAATCTGCACCTCGTCGCCGCTCTGGAGTTCCGAGAGATACTTCGTGCCGCCGTCGGGCGTACGGACGTAGGCGTGGACCGCGCCCGCGTTGACCCGGAACGGTCGCGAGGCGACGTACGGCGAGTCGGCTGTCTCGGCGTGGACGAACACGAGGCCGCGCGCCATCGAGCCGACGAGCATTCCTTCGTCGTGTTCGAGCAGGTTGCCCGTATCGACACAGACCCGGTCTGCGCTGCCGATCTGCTCGACATCGAGCACTTCGGCGTATTCGAGATCCAGCGACTCGCGTTCGGCCTCGTCGCGGACCTCGACGGTCTTGCGGATCTCGTCGGGGTCGTCTGAGTCGAGCAGGACGGAGTCGGAACCGATCTCGAGCGTTTCGAAGGCCGTCTTGGCCTCCTCGGCGCTGGTGACGCCCGCGACGAGGTCGGTCTCCTCGCCGATGCGGGCGATCAGGTTCTCGAGTGGGATGATCGTCCAGTCGTCGCCGATAACGATGGTGTAGTCGGCTTCCTCGGCGGCGGTTTCGGCGAAATGTTCGTACTCCTTGGCGAGGATGCGGACGTACGCGCCGCGCTCTAGGTCGCCGTCACGACGGAGCGTCGAGAGGTCCGCCGACCCGGAGAGATCCTCGGGGAGGTCGATCGTCGCATCACCCTCGCCGTCTTTGCCGACGATGACAGCGTCGGGTCGCTCGGTCGGTTCTGCCTCTTCGACGTCGTCATCGTCCGCGTCGACGTCGTCGACCAGCGTCACGTCGCCGTCGGTGCGAAACGCCGCGACGTTGATGTCGCCGAGTTCGCGCACGCGGGCAACGTCTGCTTCGTCGACCAGTACCCAGTCTGCACCCGCCTCGAGCGCGGCGGTGATCCGCGCGCGGCGGTCGTCCCAGTCACCGACGGCGTCGTCGGCTTTTACCCAGACAGATCGCGTCATAAATCGACCGACGAAGGGCACTGGCTTGAACGTGGCGAATGCCACAGACCTCACCGCGACGCAGTCGGGACCAGCGCCGAGTGCCGGTCACTCGACGGTGACTCGATCGTCTTCGGCGACAGTAGCCGTCGAAATCGGCGAAACGTTGAGAACGCCTGCGCCCCTCTTTTGGGATAATGACTGCGTACGAGGCAATTTATTTCGATCTCGACCGAACGCTCTGTGAGCCCACACAGGACGCCACGACGCTGCTCGAGTCGGCGTTCGACCGGGCCGACGTCGACCCGTTCTGTACGCCGGCGGAGCTGCGAGCGGTCGTGCCGTCGCTGCCGACGGCTCAGACGGATCGGGAGTTCTATCGAAACCTGTTCGCCGAAGCCGCCAGCCGCGCCGACGTCGACCCCGCCGTCTCTTCGTCGCTTGCAGAGCGGTATCTCGAGGTCCAAGACCCCACCGCCGTCCGATTCCGTCCCGGCGCGAAGGCTGCCCTCGAGCACGCTCGTGAGTTCGGGCCGGTCGGCCTGATTACGAACGGTGGCCGACCGACACAGACGAAGAAACTCGACGCACTCGACATCGCGGATGCTTTCGACGTCCGCATCTTCACCGACCCGAGCGCCGGTATCGAACCGAAGCCGAGTACGGTCCCGTTCGAGCGGGCGCTTTCGGAACTCGACGTCGCCGCCGACGCGGCGGTCCACGTCGGCGATTCGCTGCACGCGGACGTCGCGGGCGCGAACGCCGTCGGGATCGATTCGGCGTGGGTCGACACCGGACACGACACCCTCGATGGCACGCCCCACCAACCGACGTACGAACTCACGTCGCTCGAGGCGTTCGAGACGATCGTGTAACGGGCTGCAAGCGCAAGCTACTGGTCTGGAAGGAGATCCGTGTGGACGACGGCCCGATACTGGCCGTTCGACGCTTCCTCGAGTCGCTTGAGTAACGCGGTACCCTCGCCGAACGCCTCGGGAAGGGTAAAGGGGTCGTCGTCGTGCTCGTCGCGTTGGGTACAGCGCTTGACGAACGTGGCCAGCGTCGGATACGTTCCCGGTCGCGCGTAGACGACGCCGATATCCTCGGTCACCTGGTCGGTCCAGCGCTCGAGTATCCGTTCGGTCTTGCGGCGCGGTTGTTGCTGCTTTTCTGCCAGCCTCGCGGCGTCGATCTCGCTCTCGCCGAGGACCTCGTCGAAGGCGTCCTGCAGTTCGTCGGCGTTGTCCTCGATCGACGGCGCGTCCGCGTCGGCCTCGAGCAACTCGACGAACGCCTCAAGCTCTGTCCGTCGCGCGGCGATCGGATAGACGAAGTCGTGGGTGTCTTTCGGCAGTTTATACGAGTGGCCTTCGACGCCCTGTTCGCCGGAACTCGATTGGCCAAGCATCAAGTCGAGTATGCCCATACCCGAACCAGGTGCCGGGAGTCGAATAAGTATTCCGTGGCTATCTCACCAGCTACAGACTCCAGTCGGTAACGACGCGCCGAAACCGGCGCGCTCACCACTCCTCACCGAGTGCCGACTTCGCGCCGCCGAAGCCGCTCGCGGTCGTCCACGTTCGGCCGCTCTCCCCGTGTTCGACCTCGTAGCGACCGCCACACTCCCCACAGCGGTACTGTGCCGGCGCTTTCACCGGTCTCGAGGCCCGATGCCGCCTCGCGTGCCAGTCACACTCGCCCTCGAGACATCGGAGGACGTACCGTGGCGCTGAAAATCGTCGGCAGTGACGCGGCGCGTCGAGTATCGCCGCCTGCTCGCGAAACCGCGGGCCGTGGCCCGACTCGCCAAAGTGCTGGAACTCCCAGACGTGGACGAGTTCGTGTCTGACGACGCCCGCGAATGCCGGCCAGTCGTAGCGTTCGTAGGCCTGTCGCGTGAGCACGATCGTCGCCACCTCGCGGTCTACGTCCCATCGACACGCGCCCGCCCGCCGACGAGCGCGCGTCGTGACTTCCCACTCGAGCGCGTCGCGATCGATCTCGAGGGCGTGGTCGGCGAGCACCTCGCGGGCGTGAATTCGGGCTCGAGCGAGGAGTTCGTCGTCGATCGTGAGATCGGTGTCGTCGCCGGTCACGGACGGGCGGACGGTGCCGGCGATAGAAATGCTTCCGATCGATCCCGTGAAAGCAGGGAATACTTTGCCCAGCCGTTCCCGATCCTCGCTATGGACATCGACGAGCCGCTCCCGACGCCGCGTGAGCCCGATCCGAACGCCCCCGTTTGCCCCACCGGACTGGTCCTCACCGCCGCGTTCGAGCCGCCGCTGGACGAGCGAGCGCCGTGGCTCGAGCGATACGAAATCGTCGACGCGCTCGCGGTTCCAGGGGCGGAGACGCCGCTGTATCTGACTGCCTCGGGATTCGCCATCACGACTACTGGCATCGGCAAAAGCGACGCGGCGACGACGGTCACCGCGTTGCTCGGGAGTTCGGGCGTCGATCTCGACTCGGCGTACGTCGTCTCGAGCGGTATCGCCGGCTCCTCGCCGGAAACGACGGCACTCGGTTCCGTCGCGATCGCGGATGCGGTCGTCGACTGTGATCGAAAACACCGCTGGGATCGACAGGGCGCAAGCGACACCGAAACCGTGCCCGGGACCGCCTCCAAGAGCACGCCGATCGATCTGCTGGCGTATCGACCCCGCGACTACGTGCATCACCTCGAGTCGACTCTCGTCGACCGTGCGGTCACCGCCGCGGAGGGCGTCGATCTCCGCGAGGACGACGCCGCACGCGACTACCAGACCCAGTACCCGGCGGCGACGGACGCCGGACCGTCGATCGAGCGCGGGACAACCGTCTGCGGCGACGAGTTCTGGCACGGCCCCAAGTACGCGCGGGAAGTCGAGTGGCTCTGTGGCGAGTACGGCGTCGCACCGTACGTGACGACGCAGATGGAAGACGCCGCGACGGCGACCGCCCTCAAGCGCTTCGGCCGCCGTGAGCGCTATCTCAGCGTGCGTGCCGTCGCCAACTACGACCGGCCGGCACCCGGCCAATCCGTCGAGGAGAGTTTCGACGGCAACCCGGCGAGTCTCGAACTGGCGATCGACAACGCCGCCCGTGTCGGCTCGGCAGTCATCGAGGCGCTTATCGCGAGCGATCCGCTCGAGATCACTGGCAGCGAGAAGCAGTAAGCAGGAGTCGAGTCGATTCAGGCCTCGAGCGCGAGGCCGGCTTCCGTAAGCGCTTCCTCGGTCGAAAGATCGTCGTGGACGACGCCAGCGACGGCGCGGGCGATCGCTTCGGGATCGTCGTGCTGGAAGATCGACCGACCCATCGAGACGCCGGCACCGCCGGCGTCCATCACGCCGCGGACCATCTCGATCGTCTCGCGGTCAGTCCCTTTGGAGCCGCCGGCGATGACGACCGGGAGGCGAGTCGATTCGACGACGTGCTGGAAGCTCTCGGCGTCGCCGCTGTAGCCCGTTTTGACGATGTCCGCACCGAGTTCCTCGGCGAGTCGCACCGCGTGGCCGAGCGCTTCGGGATCTTCGGGGTCGACGCCCGGGCCGCGGGCGTAGGCCATCGCGAGGACGGGCATCCCGAACTGTTTCGCGGTCGCCGTGACCTCCGAAAGCTGGGCGATCTGGTCGGGCTCGTGGTCCGAGCCGACGTTGATGTGGAAGGAGACGGCGTCAGCGCCGACGCGAACGGCCTCCTCGACCGTGCCGGTCATTCGCTTGTCGTTCTCGTCGGGGCCGATCGTCGTCGAGCCGTTGAGGTGGACGATGTACCCTTTGTCGTTTTTGTTGTCGTGGACGCGGGGTGCGATTCCTTTCTGCGTGAGGACTGCGTCGGCACCGCCGCTGGTGACCCCGTCGATCGTCGATTCGATGTCTTTCAGCCCCTGGCAGGCACCGATCGTGATGCCGTGGTCCATCGGGACGATTACGTACGTGCCGTCTGTGCCGATTCGATCGAGTCGTGCGTCGATTCCTGTCGTAGTCATTGCGGGAGTGTAGCAAGCTTGCAGTTATGGCTGTTCTGGTTCCGGGGCGTCGATCGGGTCCGCGTCAGTGCCACCGTCGGCACCGCGGATCGCACCGCGTTTGAGTTCCTCGGCTTTGGCCTCGAGGTCGGCCACTGGGTCGTCGCTTTCGGCGACGATATCGATGAGCGCGCTGCCGACGATGACGCCATCCGCGCCGGCTTCGATGATCTCGGCCGCGTGGTCGCCCTCGCTGACGCCGAAGCCGACCGCCTTCGGAACGCCGTCGGAACACGGTTCCGAGACGTCGTACTCCTCGAGCCGGGTCAGGCTGTCGTGGGTCGCGTTCGAGACGTCCGCGCGCGCGCCCGTCGTGCCGAGTCGGGCCTGCACGTAGACGAAGCCCGACGCCTGCGACATGATCCGCTCGAGCCGTTCGCCCTCGGTCGTCGGCGCGACGATGAAGACGAGGTCAAGGCCGTGGTCGTCACAGGCCGCACGCAGCGGGTCCGACTCCTCTGCGGGCAGGTCGGGAACGATGATCCCCGAGAGGCCGGCCTCGGCCGCGCGTTCGACGAACGGACGCACGTCGGGTTCGTCTCCATACTGCAAAATCATGTTATAGTACGTCATCACCAGCAGCGGAGCCTCGGTCTCGAGGTCGTCAACGAGCTCGAAGAAGCCGGCCGGCGTCGTCCCGGCGTCGAGCGCGCGGTTGATCGCCGCCTGAATCGTGGGGCCTTCTGCGATCGGTTCGGAAAAGGGCAGGCCGAGTTCGATCAGGTCCGCGCCGCCGCGGTCGAGGGCTTCGACGTACGCTTTGGTGTCCTCGAGCGATGGATCGCCCGCGGTGAGATAGGTGATGAGCGCGGGGTGGTGCTCGCGGATGGCCGCTTCGATGTCGCTCACTGGCCAAACACCTCCACGTCCGGAGCCGCCTCGAGATCACGGTTCTCGGTCTCCTCGAGCACCGTTTCTAAGTCCTTGTCGCCGCGGCCGGAGACGTTGACGACGACGAGGTCGCCGAGTTCTTCGTGTTGCTCCTCGAGATAGCCGAGTGCGTGACTCGACTCGAGGGCGGGGATGATCCCCTCGAGATTCGAGAGGCGGTGGAAGCCGTTGAGCGCGGCCTCGTCGTCGACGCTTGCGGGCGTCACGCGCCCGATGTCGACGAGATGGGAGAGTTCGGGGCCGACGCCGGCGTAATCGAGGCCGGCGCTGACGCTGTGGGATTCCATAATCTGGCCGTCCTCGCTCTGGAGGAGTTTGGTCATCGCGCCGTGGAGCACGCCGTCGGTCCCCGTCGAGAGCGTCGCGGAGTTCGGTGCCAGCGCGTTTTCCTCGTCGATCTCGAGACTCGAGCCGCCGGCCTCGACGGCGTAGAGGTCGACCTCGTCGTCGGGGACGAAGGCATGAAACGTCCCCATCGTGTTCGAGCCGCCGCCAGCGCAGGCGACGACGCTGTCGGGGAGTCGTCCCGCCCGCTCTCGAATCTGCTCGCGAGCTTCCTGTCCGATAACGGCCTGAAAGTCCCGCACCAGTTTCGGGAACGGATGTGGACCGACGACGGAGCCGATCACGTAGTGAGTGGTCTCGACGGTCGTTGCCCAGTCACGCATCGTCTCGTTGATCGCCTCTTTCAGCGTGCCGCTGCCGGCCGTAACGGGGTTTACCTCCGTGCCGTTCATCCGCATCCGGTAGACGTTCGGTCGCTGGCGGTTGATGTCCGTCCGACCCATGTAGATCTCACAGGGCATGTCGAGATGCGCCGCCGCCATCGCGGTCGCGGTGCCGTGTTGGCCCGCGCCGGTTTCGGCGATGATCCGCTCTTTGCCCATGTACTTCGCGAGCAGGACCTGACCGAGCGCGTTGTTCAGTTTGTGTGCGCCACCGTGGACCAGATCCTCGCGCTTGAGGTAGATCTCTCGGTCGTAGCGCTCGCTCAGCCGCTCCGCACGCTGCAGCGGTGTCGGTCGGCCGCCGAAATCGCGCATTCGCTCGCGGAACTCGTCCATGAAGCCGTCCTCGTTTTCGAGGACGTAGCGTTCGTAGGCGTCCTCGAGTTCCTGGACAGCCGGCATCAGGGCTTCGGGGACGTACTGGCCGCCGTACTCGCCGAACGTGGCCTCGCTGTCGCGGTCGCGTCGGTGGTCGTGATCGCTCGTACTCATCGATCTGCTCCGTGCTGGTGTGGCTGGTTACTCATGTCTGATCGTCTCCGTCGCTTGCGTTCACGAGTCGTCGCGTGTTCTCGGTTACGTCGCTGTCGCCGCCGGCGTGATCCATGATGGCGCTGCCGACCAGTAGGGCGTCGGCACCCGCCTCGCGCATCCGCCGGACGTCCGCCGGTGACCCGATTCCGCTCTCGGCGATCAACGTCACGTCGTCCGGCACGTGGGCCGCCACCGACTCGAAGGTTTCGAGGTCCACCTCGAGTCGCGCCAGATCCCGGTTGTTCACGCCGATGAGTTTCGCACCCGCCTCGAGAGCCGTCTCGAGTTCCGTGCGGTCGTGGACTTCGACGAGTGGCTGGAATCCACGCTCGCGGGCGGCGGCGATGAGCCCCTCGAGATCGTCGACGAAACGAACGATGAGTAAGAGGAGGTCGGCTTCGACGACGTCGAGCTGGTCTTCTCGGACGACGAAGTCCTTTCGAAGAACGGGAACGTCGACGGCCTCGCGGACGCGCGTCAGCGCCTCCGGCGACCCACCGAAGTGGCTCGGTTCGGTGAGCACCGAAATCGCCGTCGCACCGCCGTCGATCATTGCTCGTGCCAGTTCGACAGGGTCGTCGTCGCGGGTCCCGTCAGCAGTTGGACTCGTCGGCTTCACTTCGGCGATTACTGGGACGCGACCGTCGGATTCGGCTTGTGCCAGCGCGTCGGAGAGCGATCGCGCAGCCACGGACACCGTCTCGTCGTCACCACCTCGCTCCCGAGCCGCGTCGAGAATCGAGGCGACCGCGGGGGCGAGCTCCGTCTCGGAGTTCATTGTTGTACATCAACGTACTCATATGTACAAAAGCCTTGCGCCATACACGTCCGCTGGCTTTGCCAGCCCGCGTGGCGATAGCCAGCCACGACCGGCGAATATTCATGCCCCTGTCTCTAAGGCACGCGCATGGAGGACGTCACGGACGCCGGAATCTACGCGCGGGAATCGTCGTATCTCGATCGATACATCCAGCTCGGTGCCGCCAGCGGGCGCGTCCTGAGTGTCTCGTTTCCCACGACGCCCGCGGACGACGCCGAGACCGACCATCCCGTACTCGACCGAATCTTCGAATATCTCGACGGGCTCGAGGAGGTCGAGTTCGACGACGTGCAGGTTGCCCTGACCGTTCCGACCGACCAGCGCGCCGTCTTAGAACACGTTCGGGAGATCCCCTACGGCGAACAAGTCGATGTCAGGGCGCTCGCCCGGATGACGCCCGAACTGGACCCGGACGACGAGGACGATATCATCCTCGTTCGAACCGCCTTAGACGAGAATCCGACGCCGATCCTCATTCCGGACCACCGCGTTCGCGACGGTCCGAGCGCTGCGCCCCCAGCTATCGAACAGAAACTGCGCTCGCTCGAGGGGCTGTAGGTTCGCAGTACCCGCGCTCCTCGTTCGTTTTCCGACGTTCATTCGGCGTACCAGACGGCATAGATATACAGTCCGATCCCGACGAACACGACGATCGACGACAGTTGTCCGATCGCTGGTGCAGCAGTAACCAGGAACGCAAACTGGAGGAGCCCACCCACGACGAGGCAGGCTGCTGCGCCCACGATCGCAGAGAGACCACGTTCGTGCCCAGCCTGCAGGTACAGCACCGTCCCCACGCCGACCGCGATCACGCCGAAGACGAACTCGGCGGCAAACGCTGCCAGTGGGTCGGCCGTGAACTGTGCGTACGCGAGTACGGCGAAGTAGAAGACGACCCCCAGAAAGATCAGTCGGTAGATCCGCTCCGGGGTGTCATCGAGTGCGCTCATATCGCTACTGAACGGCTCCCCCGGCTTAGCTTTCGAGGGTTCGCGCCCACTCGAGGCCGAAACGCTCGTGAACGATGAACTCGAGGGCGTTGATCAGGTAGTGGGCGACGACGACCACGAGGAAACTCCCGGTAGCGATGAAGAGTCCCGCGAGGACGAAGCCGAGCGCCCCCGTAACGACGATCCCGATCGACCCTTGCATCCCGTGTCCGAGGGCGAAGGCAACCGACGAAATCACGGCGAGCAGCCACGGCGAGATCCCGAAGCCGACCGAGAGCGCACCGATCAGCGCCGCCCGGAAGAGCAGTTCTTCGAATACGGCGATAATGGGGAGCACGACGATCAGCAGGGCCAGCCAGCCCCGTGTCGACTCCGGTGTCAGCAGCTCTCGAAGCTGTTCGTCGTGTTCGAAGCCGAAGCGAGTCGCCGTCGCGGCGCTGAGTTCGTTTGCGACGTAGAGGACGAGTCCGAACGCTGTCCCCAGCACAAGTCCGTGCTCGAGGTAGTCAACGGAGAACTCGATCCCCAGCGCGTCGGCGGGAACGGCGGTGTAAACCACCGCGCCGAGCAACAGCAGCGCGAACACGCCCTGCGAGAGTGCGACGTTCGCTAACAACTCTCCTGCCGACAGCGATCTGGGGTCGACGTCGGCTGACCGGCGAGGAGTGTCGCCGACGCTCGGCGGTTTCTCCGATGCCGTTCCCGGTGCGTCCTTATCAAGCGCGAGGTTGGCATCGGCGTCGACAGCAGTTTCAGCCTCGAGTTCGGGCCCGATAGCGCTACTCGAGTCGTCGACGTCGGTCGCTGACTCGGACGCAGCCGCTGGCGTGTGCGTCAGTTCTGATGCTGGATCGGACGCCGAACTCTGCTCGGAGAGACGGCTGTCTGCATCGTCGGACGAATCGGAAAACGCGGACTGGGTCAGTTGCGACAGCCCTAACAAAAGCACGAGGACGACGCCCGTAATCCCGGCGAACGTCGTCCAGTCGGTCATCGATCGTTACTGCGGACTCGGGTTCGACCCGCTTGCAGAGCCGACGGCACCCTGACTCTGATCGAACGCCGTGCCGGTGATCGACTTGAGGCGGTCGAGCAGCGAGTCCTTCTCGGGCTGGCCGATGAGGGCCACCTCGAGGACTTCGCTGATGTTCGAACACGGCACGATGTCGATCATCTCCTCGTACTCGTCTTCGATCATCACGTCCTGCTCGTTGGCCTTGGGGATGATGACCGTCTCACAGCCGGCTTTGGCGGCGGCTTCGATCTTGTGGGTGACCCCACCGACCGGAAGCACGTCGCCGCGGACGGACAGCGAGCCGGTCATGGCGATCGACTGGTCGACCGGGATGTCCTCGAGCGCGGAGATGACGGCCGTTGCCACCGTAATCGAGGCGGAGTCGCCGTCGACGCCACCTTCGCCAGCCTGGACGAACTGGATGTGGATGTCCTTCTCCGAGAGGTTCACGTCGGAGAACTTCTTGATGATCGCCGAGACGTTCTGGACCGACTCCTCGGCCATCTCCTTGAGCTGGCCGGTCGCGATGACCTGCCCGGGCCCCTGTGCGGGGGCGATCTCGGCCATCACGGGCAGCATGATCCCGGAGTCTTCACCCATGACAGCGAGGCCGTTGACACGGCCCTCGACGCCGTCTTCGGTGACCTGCAGTTCGTAGTCTTTGCGGCGCTCGATGTAGTCGTCGGCGAGCTGTTGCTCGATCGACCGGGAGCGCTGTTTGGCCTGCAGAACGTCCTCGCGGGTCGTGCGGTCGCGGTCCTCGGCACGGGCGATGTCACCCGCGACGCGGACCAGTCCACCGAGGCTGCGGAAGTGCAGCGTCAAGTGGTTCTTGCGGCCCGAACGACGTTTGGCCTCGAGGATGAGTTCCTCGACGGCCTCGTCGGTGAAGTGTGGCAGGCGGCCGTCTCGTTCGACCTCCTGGGCGACGAAACGGGCGTACTTGCGCCGCATTTCGGGCGTGTCCTCGATGGTGTCCTCCATGTACACCTCGTACCCGTACCCTTTGACACGGTTACGGAGCGCGGGGTGCATGTTCTCCATGGCGTCCAAGTTCCCTGCAGCGATCATGATGAAGTCACAGGGGACGGGTTCGGTCTGGACCATCGCACCCGAAGAGCGCTCGGACTGGCCCGTGATAGCGAACTCGCCTTCCTGGATCGCGGTCATCAGCTTCTGCTGAGTACGGACGTCGAGCGTGTTGATCTCGTCGACGAACAGCACGCCCTTGTTGGATTTGTGGATCGAGCCGGGCTCGACGCGGTCGTGGCTCGGCGTCTCCATCCCACCCGACTGGAACGGGTCGTGACGAACGTCGCCCAGCAGCGCGCCGGCGTGGGCACCGGTCGCGTCCTCGAACGGCGCGGTGCGCTGGTTGCCGTTGTTGACGATCATGTTCGGCACCATCGCGTCGGTGCCACGGGACGTGTAGCGGAAGATCAGCCAGACGATCCCCGCCGCGAGGATGCCGAGCAGAATGCTGGCGGGGCTGAGGATCGCGTAGCCGATGATGATCGCGATGATGACCCACATCAGGATCGAGCGCATCTGGTTGCGCTTGCGGGCTTCCTCCTTGTGGGCGTCGATGATCTGTTCGCCCTTGCCTGCGGGCACGGTCCGGACTTTCGGCGCGTTGCCGTCGTCCGGGTTGTGATACACCAGGACGTCTTGGAGGTCTTCTTTCGGAAGCAGCTGGCTCATCGCCTTCGCCAGCATCGACTTCCCGGTCCCCGGCGAGCCGATCATCATCACGTGGCGGCGCTGCTTGGCCGCCTTGATGATGATGTCTCGTGCTTCGTCCTGACCGATGACCTGATCGACGAGTCGATCCGGGACCTCGATGTCTTCCGTCGAGTCGATCTTGAGACCACCAAGCAGGTCGTCTTCGGCGATGTCGTCGTCTATCTCGACACCTGGATCGACTTCGACCGTACTCCCGAGGTCTTCGACGGTTTCGATATCGTCGTCCTCCTCGGTCGGCTCGGGCTCGTCGATCGGACCGTCGAACTCGTCACCGTTGCCGACGTCGTCACCTTGGCCACCGCCCTCCTCGAGCGGCGACCGATCTCCCTGACGCGCTGGCTCCTGGTCCTGAGGCTGAGCCTGCTCCTCCTCAGGCGCAGCGCCAGTCGCGTCTTCGGGAGGGTCGTCAACGTTCGTATCGTTGCTCATAGAACTCTGTTCAGTATCTGGTTCGAAGGGATTGGCACTGATATACTTTCTCCATGCGGAGGATCGTGACAGTGGCTGAAACCGGGCCCCACAGCGCTCACAGGAGGGGATTGGCGAAGTCAGCCATCATTTTTATCCAATTCTATTCACGTAAAAATATATGTCGAAACGAGACGTGCAGTCGCACCCGCGAGTCGAACACGTGACGATGCGCTCGGAGCGTGAACTCGCCACGCTTATACACACCGCACGAACAGTTCACGGCATGAGTCGGGGGTTTTACATTGGCCGCTTTCAGCCGTTTCACAACGGCCACCTCAGTATGGTCGAGCAGATCGCCGAGGACGTCGACGAACTCGTCCTCGGGATCGGGAGTGCTGACGATTCACACTCCGTTCGGAACCCGTTTACGGCCGGCGAGCGCATCATGATGATCACGAAGTCGCTCGTCGAGTACGATCTCGTGACGTATGCGGTCCCGATCGAGGACTTAGAACGAAACTCCGTCTGGGTGAGTCACGTCCAGAGCATGAGCCCTGACTTCGAAGTCGCCTACTCGAACAACCCACTCGTTATCCAACTCTTCCGAGAAGCCAACATCGAGATCCGTCAGTCGCCGATGTTCAACCGCGACGTCCTGGAAGGGACCGAGGTCCGCGAGCGGATGATCAACGGTGACGACTGGGAGGCGCTGGTTCCCGAAGCCGTCGTCGAAGTCGTCGACGAAATCGACGGTATCGAACGCATTCAAATGATCAGTGGCTCGGACTCCGACAACAGCTAAACCCGTCGTCTCGCACTCGAGTCAGATACCACTTTCAGCGGCTGGATCGTACCCCCGCACATGATTACGCTCACGTCGGATTTCGGCACGCCGTATCCCGCGGCGATGAAAGGTGTGCTCTGTCAGCGGACGACTGCCAGACTGATCGACGTCGCCCACGATGTTCCACGGCAAGACGTTCGCGCGGGCGCGTTCTGGCTCCGCGAAGTGCTCCCGTACTTTCCGCCGGCGACCCATCTCGTCGTGATCGACCCTGGCGTCGGCACCGACCGTCGCGCGCTGGTCGTTCAGGCAGGCGAACACGTCTTCGTCGGTCCTGATAACGGCGTTCTGTGTCCTGTCGCACGACGACTCGCCGGCGACGACGCACTCGAAGCGTACGCAATCGACAAATCGCGCCTCGAGGCAGTCGAACCGACCGGACACACCGCAACCGACGCAAACGCGAGAGCGATTTCAGGAACCGACGGCGACGGGCCGGCGAGCAACACGTTCCACGGTCGGGACGTCTTCGCCCCCGCAGCGGCGGGCGTCCACGAGACCGACCTCGACGCGCTTGCCGACCTCGAGTGGCTCACGCCGATCGCGGATTCTCCTGTCGAGCTCGAACTGCCCGAGGCGACGCTCGAAAACGAGTGCGCGAGCGGTGAGGTGCTGGTCGTCGACGACTTCGGGAACGTCATCACGAACGTCCCCGGTGGCTTTCTCACGGATCGTGACCGAGTGGTGGCAAACGGCGAATCCGTTCCCGTTGGCGAGACGTTCGCCGCCGTTGCCGTCGGCGAGCGACTCGCGACCGTCGGGAGTCACGGCTACGTCGAACTCGACGTCAATCAGGGCCGCGGCGATGCAGCGTTCGACCTCGAGGCGGGCGACGAGGTCGTCCTCGAGGTGGGCGACGGCGACTGAACAGGAGGAGGCGGCTACGAACGAGGCGGGGTGTCGACGCTGCAATCCGGCTCGATGACGATCTGGCCATCGGCGCGAACCGTCACGGTACACTCGTCGAACGGAAACGTGATCGAGCCGTCCCCGGCCCGTGACTCCGATTCGTACCAGTCGACGACGAGCGTGTTCAACGCGTCGGGATCGACACGCGTCGACAGCGACTCGAGATCGTCGGGGCTGACGCCGACGATTACGGCGACGGCCATCACGACTGCTGTGCTTGCGGGCTCGTAATCGGTGACGGCACACCGTGTGTGATACGTCCCGCGGTCCGCATCGTAGGAGACGGGCCACTCAGCAGCGTCCGCGACCGGCGCATATCGATCTCGAGTTGTTTTTGACATGATACTTTCGTGAATACAATACGTTAACACTTAACAGTATTGGCCCGGATCCGTCTCGTCTCGATCGCAGTCTCCAAAAAAGCGGATGACGGTACCGAACGGCGGCGTTATTCGGCGGCGATGACGTCGTCGATGCGGACGATCATCGTCGCAGCTTCGGTCGCGCTTTCGACGGCTTCGCGTTTGACGTCGGCAGGGTCGACGACGCCGTGTTCGAAGGGATCGTCGATCGTGACGTCCTCACCGGTGGTGATCAGGCCGGCACGGCCCTCGGACTCGTGGGCGGCACGAAGGTCCACGAGTGCGTCGATCGGGTCCTGGCCGGTGTTGGCGGCGAGCGTTCGGGGCACGATGTCGATCGCATCGGCGAAGGCCGTCACAGCGAGCTGCTTGCGGCCCTCGATGCCGGCGGCTTCCTCGCGGATCTTATCCGCGATCGCAATCTCGGTTGCACCTGCACCGGGGACGACCTCGCCGGAGGCGAGTGCCGTCGCGACGACGTCGAGTGCGTCACCGATGGCGCGCTCGAGTTCGTCGACGACGTGTTCGGTGCCACCGCGGACGAAGACGGTGACGGTCTCGGCTGCTGCGCCGCCCTCGACGAACGCGAGGTCGTCGTCGCCGAAGTTCTCGGCGCGAATGCGGTCGGCTGCACCGAAGTCGTCTTCCTCGAGGTCCTCGAGGGCACCGACGCGGCGAGCGCCCGTCGCGGAGACGATGTCTCGAGCGTCGCTGTTGCCGATGTTCTCGAAGACGAGGATGCCTTCCCCGGCGAGATAGGAGGAGACGCGGTCGTCGACGTCGTCGGTCGTGAAGACGACGTCAGCACCGCTCTCGGCGAGCTGTTCGGCGTAGCCGCGAACTTCGCTCTCTTCGGCGTCGATCGCCTGGTTGAGCTGGTCGATCGAGTCGATGGCGTACTCGGCGTCGATCTCGCCCGTGCGGACGCCGAGTTCGACGTCGAGGACGGCGATCGATGCGTCTTCGACCTCGCGAGGCATGCTGCTGTGGGCTGGCTCCTCGTCGAGGACGATACCGGGGACGAGTTCCGTCGCGTTCGAGGACGCGCCGATCTGGGTGTGGACAGCGACGTTGTCGCGGGCGACGCCGTCGTCAGTTTCGACGTGGCGAATCGCTTCGACAACTGTCTCGGCCAGCGATTCGGCGGTGAGACCGCCGGTTCCTTTACCAGTCATGCTCGACTGGGCGACCTGTTTCAGGACCTCGTCGTCGACCTCGGCCTCGTCGACCTGTTCGGCGATCGCCTCGAGGGCGATTTCGGACGCTTCGTGATAACCCTCGACGATCGTCGTCGCATGGACATCCTGTTCGATGAGGTCTTCGGCCTCGCCGAGCAGGTTGCCGGCGATCACGGCTGCCGTCGTCGTTCCGTCTCCGACCTCTTCTTCCTGGGATTCGGAGACTTCGACGATCATCTGGGCTGCGGGGTGTTCGATATCCATCTCGTTCAGAATGGTCGCCCCGTCGTTGGTGATGACGACCTCGCCGCCGGAATCGACGAGCATCTTGTCCATCCCGCGAGGCCCGAGTGTCGTCCGTACAGCCTCGGCGACGGCCTTGCCGGCCATAATGTTCGACGACTGGGCGTCGCGACCCTGCGTTCGCTGACTATCCTCGCTCATGATGAACATAGGCTGTCCGCCCATGCGTCGCTGTTGTGCCATGGTTGAAACCTCACTAACTATGTCGTCAGCACTTCTATATAAATCTTTTGCTACCACCGTCGCTCCGTCTGGCGATTGCCCGCTCTCAAGGAAGGACCGCCGTCATCGCGTCGTGGCCCCCTCGCCGAGTAATCTCAGTGTTGAGTCACAAAGTATATACCACCATTCTTGTCTCACTACTGTATGGTTCGGTATCCTGATGGGCGGTGTCCTGATTGTGGGGAACGATTGTTCACGCGAATCGATGGGTCCGTTCGCTGTTCGAACTGCGTCTCGCGTTCTACATCGGACAGCTACGACGCACTTCTCGACGGCTGTCGTTCGTAAGAGCTGTTCGGATATCCGTCATTATGCCCGCTCGATCACGTTCGACAGTCGAGAATCGTTCGTCTCGAGCAGTGACTGTCCCGCAAGCTGGTCGCTGGCTCCGCTGATCCCATAGTCGTACTTGTTCGAAACGAGACCGGCGAGAACGGACTAACCGATATACCGCAGGTCGTCGTCCGTCGGGACGTCCATCTGCTGTTGTTGTTCCATCTCCTGGATCTTCCCCATGACGTCTTCCATCTCGTCGGCGCGCTCGTCCAGCGACTCGTAGTCGAGTTCGAACCCGAGCATGTCCTCGAGGACTTCGAGGACCGCGCGTGCGCTTTTGGGATCGACCAGGTAGCCGCTGGTCTCGCCCATCAGACAGACGGCGTCGAATCCGCGGCGTTCGCCCAGCCCGAGCAGCAGGCCGGAGACACCGACGATGCCGCCCGCTGGCTCGTCGTCACGGAACTCGACGCCGACATCCTCGAGTTCCTCGAGCAGCGATTCGTCGCTGACGGCACCGACGACGGCGTACTCGTCGATGAGTTCGCCGGTCGGGATGCCACCGAGTGCGTACACGTCATTCGCACCGAACTCCTCGGCGATGTCGAGGAAGGCGTCGGTCAGCACGTAGTGGCCCTCGTTGGTCTGTGCCTGATGATCACCAGTCAGAAGCAGGAGATCACGGCCGTCGGGAACGGAGACGGCGTACAGCTCCGCACAGGTAAGCTCAGAGACACCGTCTTCGACGCTGACCTGTGGGGGAAACTCCGTGGAGTAGAGTCGACGAACGAGCGTACTCTCTCCCTCGAGTTCCTCGAGCAGGTGCTCGACGGCGAGGCTTCCAACGTGTCCGACACCAGGCAACCCCTCGACGAGTACGGGGTCGTCTAGGTCGACCTCGGCGACTGCGTCGATCTCGAGTTCGTCCATACCATATCAGCGATGGCGACGTTTAAGAGCGCGTCGGTACTCGCCGTGGGGATCGTTCGGATCGAACGGGGCCGGGGCGCTGTTTTCCGCCGGCTCACCGCACTCCGGACACGTCTCAGAAAGGGTATACACCGGGCAGTCGTGCGCCGCGCGCCACGCCGAACACACCCGGATATCCGACTTCATGCGTTACTCGTCGTCCGTCCGTCGCTCGCGGTGGTACTCGCCCTCGCCGCCGTGGCCCTCGATGGCTGCGACCGCGCGGCGGGCGCTTTCCTCGAGTTGGGATTCGGCGGTTTTGTAGTTGGGCGCTTTCACTTTGATGCGGTACTCGGGAGCACCGACATAGCTGACCTCGAGATCGACTTCTTCTGGCACCTCGCCGTTGCCTTCGGCCGCTTCGAGCGCCTCGCGGATGCCGTCGACACCGCTTGGCGATGGGTTCTCCAGGTCGACGTAGCCGGTGACGTTGACGTACGGCACCGAGACGTTCTCGCGGGCCGTCTCGACGAGCGAGTCGATCTCCTCGCTCGAGAGGTCGGTCCCCTCGAGGGCTTCCTCGCCGTGGATTGCGGCCTGTTTGAACCCGTCGTAGAGGCTTCCGTGCGCACCGATCAGTTCGTTGGCGATCGCGGTGTACGTCTCGTCGTCGACGTCCTCGCCGAGCGCGAGGCCCATCCAGTTGTCGGCCTTCTGCTCGTTTTTCCACTCCTGGATCTTGTCCGAGCGCTGGTGGTCGTTGACGTCTTTCAGCGAGAGATCGATCTGCTCGTGGGACTCGTCGACATCGAGGACCTTGCAGACGACGATCTGTCCCTCGCGAACGTGATCGCGGACGTTCTTGATCCAGCCGCTGGCGACCTCGGAGATGTGGATCAGGCCGCGCTTGTCCTGGTACTCCTCGAGATCGACGAAGACACCGAAGTCCTCGATTTCGTCGATCTTACCGACGACGAGTTCGCCGGGATCGGGCCACCCGCTGTATTTCATCGTGACTCGACTGTTTCTACGATCTCGTGGTCGATCTCGGCTTTGCCGCCAGTCGGTCGCGCAAGCGTCGTGCCACAGACGGCACAGGCGACCTCCGTGGAGGCTTTACCGAAGACGGTCTGTTCGTTCTCGCAGTCACTGCATCGGACGCTGTAGAAATTTCCTGCCATTGTAATCACTCCTGGAACTCGAGTCGGCCGGCGCGCCATCCTTCGCGGAGATGGGCTTTGCCACACTCGCTGCACCGGTACTTGAGGTTGGTCTTCTTCGTTGGCTTTTCGCCACCCGGCACTTTCGAGAAGCGACCGGAGTTACCGATAGTCGCGCTGTTGCGCCGCGTTCGGCGAGCGTCCCATTTCATCCCGGAGGAACGGCCGGATCGGGCCTTCTCGACTTCGTGTTCGTGGTGTTCGTTACAGTGCGGGCAGTACGTATTGAATCGGCGTGGCATCTGCATGGTTATCTCACTTGGCGTGGGCTAAGACAGCGCTGTTTAAAACCCGTTTGGTTCGTCGTCGAGCGATCACGGTCGTAGGCCGGATAAGATGCAGGCGACTGACGCGTGTACTATTACCACGTATATCGGTGTTTGGTAGCACGATACGAGGTGTGGAACACGACGATGGAACTCTCGGCTATCGTACCGAACACCGACGTCTTCCGTGATCGTGACCGTCCGCCGACCGACTCCATGAGAACTCATCTCGAGACGGGTGCCGAAACCGTCGGTGATCTCTCGAGGCGGGTTCGAACCACTGCGTCGACACGGGTCCGTGAGACGGCTCAAAAGCGGGCGACCGACGCCGTCGAACGAGTCGTCGACGACCTGCTCGAGCGATCGATCAGGCGGAACCACAAGGAGTTGCTCGACGAGTCGTCTCTCGATGCGGCCGGCGACCTCGGCTCCGACGGGGCCGATCCGCTCGACCGTGCGCTCGAGCGCTTCCTGTGGCGGTACGGGCTCGACGAAACGAGGCTGGACGACCGCACGCTCGAGGCGATCCGCCACCGATTGGCGGCCACCGAGTTCGATATGGACGGCGACGACGTGCTCGAACGAATCCTGTCCATGCGGGACTCGGGACTGAATACGGAACGCGCGTCAGATACGGGATCGGACGATCCGTTCGCCGACGCGTGTACGCAACTGCAGGCCCACCTTCGCGGGACGGCCGATCGCTCCATCGACGACGTACTCGAGGACGTCCTCGAGCGCGATGCGATTTCGGTCGCACACGATGTCGAACGCGTCCTCATGGAGGATATCCCATCAATCGCCACCGCGCTCGAGTCCGAACTGGGGGCGACGGCAAATGGAAACGGACCGACGCCAGCGGACGCAGCGTCGACCGATCCGATGCGGGCGACCCCGACGCCGACTACGGCCGGCGGTCGCACAGGAGGGCTCCGGTCGGCCGCCGCGATGGGAGTCGCGGCGACGATGCTCCGCGCCGACGACGGCGGCCTCGATCCCGCGGTCGCGAGCGCGGTGTCGAACCTCTCTCGAGGCGGTCCCGACGCCGTGTCGATCGACCGCCTCTTCGACAACCTGCTCCCGGTGTTGATACGGACCGGCGTCGAAAGCGACCGGGGCCTCGAGGTGCTTCGGTCGACGTCGACCAAGTCACTGGCGCTCGTGAGCCTGTTCGTCGCCAACCTCGTAGCGATGACTCTCGGGGCCTGGATCTCCCGGAAGAAGGCCCCACCGATTCCCGACGAGATTCGCGGTCCGGACGGCGACGTCGTCGTGACCGACGAGCAAGTCCGCCTCGGGAAGCAGGCGTTTCAGGCCAACGGCCTCATGAACCACGGGTCGATTCTGGGCAACGGCTCGTACTTCGGGGTCGACCTCACGGCTGACGCCCTCGAGTTGAAAGCCGAGTACATGCGCGCGTACTACACTCGAGAGCACGGTGTCGAGTCGGTCGACGCGCTCGATGACGCCGACCGGGCGACCGTCGAGCGACGTGTCGAACGGGAGCTCGACGCCGACGCGCCCGAGGGCTCGATCGCCGAGTACTCGGCGGCAGAAGTCTACGCCCACCGTCGTCTTCGAGCGGCGTACGTCGACCGGTACTACGGGGGATCGCCCGAGCGCGGAATCCCACAAGGGTACGTCGACTCCCCGGAACAGGCCGAACGGATCGCCGACTTCGCCTGCTGGACGGCGTGGATGGCCCACACGAACCGCCCCGGATCGGACCACTCCTACACGAACGACTGGCCGTACGTGCCCGGGACCGGGAACCGACCGACTGGACAGGTCGTCGTCTGGAGTACGATCAGCGTCGTCCTGCTCATCGCCGGCGGCGGGATCGGTGTCTGGGCCTACCACGCCTTCGACGTCGCTGAGCCGACGACGGATCTCGTCGACGTACCCTCGCCCGATTCGGTGACGGTCACACCGGCCCAGTACGCTGCGGCGCGGTACGTCCCCGTCGCCGGCGCGCTGTTCGTCGTTCAGACGCTTGCCGGGGCCTTGCTGGCTCACTACTACGTCGAGCGGACCGGCTTCTACGGCATCGGTGACGCGCTCGGCATCGACATCGTCTCCGTACTGCCGTTCTCGGTCGGACGGACGTGGCACGTCAACCTCGGTATCCTCTGGATCACGACGCTGTGGCTCGCCGGCGGGCTCTTCCTGCCGGGACTGTTCAGTGAGCGGGATCCGCCGTGGCAGGCCGAGGGCGCGACCGCACTGCTTGGTGCCCTCGTGACTATCACGGTCGGAGCGTTCGCGGGCGTCTGGCTCGGAACTCGCGGCGCGTTCGGCTCGCCCGGATCCGGTGATTCGGACGGCGACCTCTGGTGGTGGCTCGGCTCCGAGGGCCTCGAGTACCTCGAGGTCGGCCGAGTCTGGAAGCTCGGACTGCTCGCCGGCTTCGCCACCTGGACGGGATTGGTGCTCCGTGCCGTCCGACAGCTCGAGGAGCCGCCGACGGGGCTGGGACACTTCATGACCTACGCCGGCGGCTCCATCGCGTTGCTGTTCGCAGCGAGCATGCTCTACACGCCCGAGACGAACATCGCCGTGACGGAGTTCTGGCGCTGGTGGGTCGTCCACATGTGGGTCGAGGGTGTCTTCGAGTTCTTCGTCACCGCCGTTATCGCCGCCGCGCTGGTCTCGATGGACCTCATCGAAAAAGCCGACGCGGAGACGGCGATTCTCTTCGAGGTGTTCGCGATCATGGCGGCGGGAATCGTCGGCGTCTCCCACCACTACTGGTGGGTCGGCCTCCCCGACATCTGGGTGCCGATCGGCACGACGTTCTCGACGCTCGAGTTCATTCCGCTGGTGTTCGTCCTCTATCGGAGCCTCGGCGAGTACCGTTCGTTGAAAGCCCGCGGTGAGGAGTTTCCCTACACGCTGCCCTTGCTGTTTATCCTTGGCAGTAGCATCTGGAACTTCGTCGGCGGCGGCGTACTCGGGTTCTTCATCAATCTGCCGTTGATCAACTACTACGAACACGGCACCTACCTGACCGTCGCCCACGCCCACACGGCGACGTTCGGCGCGTTCGGTCTGCTCGCGCTCGGGCTCGGAACCTACATCCTGCGGGTCGTTACGCCCGAAGCGGCGTGGAACCCGACGTGGTTCCGCGGCGCGTTCTGGCTGACGAACGTCGGACTCGTGATCATGACCGTCGCCTCGCTGCTCCCGATCGGATTCGTGCAGTTACAGACGTCGTATCAGGACGGCTACGCCGCCGCCCGGAGCCTCGAGTTCTACGACCAAGACCACGTGCAGACGCTGCTGTGGGCGCGAACGCTCGGTGATACGCCGATGATCCTCGGTGCGCTCGCCTTTACCGTTGGGGCGATTCGCCACCTCTGGAAGGCGCGAGGGCAACCGACCGAAACCGGCTGAGCGTCGACTTCGCACGTCTGGGTCGGCTCAGACTCCGAAGCGCTTAATCCGTTCTCGCGAGAATCCAACGGCATGAAGCAGCTCATCATCCACGGCGACCCAGGAATCCGAAAAGGGGCCATCATCAACTACGACGGCGAGGAGCTGATCTGTTTCGGCATCAACCGAAACGGAGAGTGGCACGGCCCCGAGACGGTCCAGCTGTGGTGTACCGTCGGCACCGAAGACGAGTTCGGCGATTACGAGCGACGAAACTACACGCCTCACTTCCTCGATGTGGACCGGGTCGACGCCGACGCCGTCGATGTCGTCCGGCCGAAAGGCGATCTGGCAGTCTGATACGGATAGTCATCCGGACGGCTCGCGTCTCGAGACGAGCGTGGAGACACGCGACGCGCCTCAACAGTGGTCGTGGCGCACTACCGAAGCAACGGTGGACGCCCTGTTTTCATATTACTCAAACGTCACATAGTGAACGATGCACGCCGGGATTCTCGTTCCGACCGACGGTGGGGAGCGGATCGACGACGTAGTGGACTACGCGATCGAACCGTCGAGCAGTCTGCGGCGACAGTCCATACGCTCGCGGTCGTCGACGAACGCGTCCTCGCCGATCTCGACGGTGACCTCGAGCAGTCTGTCGCCGAGACACTCGGTTTCCTTCCCCGTGCGTCAACGTGTGCGACTACGACGGTTACGACACGTTCAGGAACCGGAATCGATACTCGAGCGTACACGTGGTACCTGTGGTCTGGCAATGACCTGTGGTCGCAGTGTCGGTGACCGGATCGAGCCTAACGGTACAAACCCCCATACGGCGACCGAATCACAACCCTTAATTAGTGCACTCCGTTATGATGGGATAGCGGGATGGGATAGCCAGGAGATTCCGGCGGGCTCATAACCCGCAGACCGGTAGTTCAAATCTACCTCCCGCTATATTTTGGCGTTCACAACTCCGTGAGCGTCATGTATAGCACAGGCGGTGGTGACCCAGACGGCACTCTCACTTCGTTCGAGTGCCGGTGTAGCGCAACTCTTAGAGACTCGGCGAAGAAAACGAGCGCAGCACACAGTGGTCAAACGGTTCAGTCGTGTCGAAGACAGGCCGCGTCTTGCCCCGCCTCTGTCACCTCGAGCGACGGCGCGCGCCGTTCACAGGGGGTGGCGAACTCGGTCGCGAGGAGGGCGGCAGCGCGGTCCGGATCGCCCGCGGCGATCTGCTCGAGCGCCGTTTCGAGGACCGCGTCGGCGCGATCGTCCTCGAGTTGGGCGGGGAGGGAAAACGTCTCGCGAAGTGTTGTAGTCGATGCCCTCGCCTCGCCGTCGACAGTCTCGTTCGCAAGGTGCTGGCGCAGGTCCATGATACGCCGCCAGATGCGTTGCTCGATGTCGTAACCGTCCGGCTGGATGACCTCGGGACAGCGGGTGTGGAATCGACAGCCACTCGGCGGGTTCGACGGACTCGGAACGTCACCCGTAAGTGAAACAGCCGTGCCGCGGTCTCGCGGATCAGTCGTCGGAATCGACGCCAGCAACGCTCGCGTGTAGGGATGCTGGGGGTCAGTGAACACGTCCTCGGTGGGGCCGCGTTCGACGATCTCGCCAAGATACATGACGGCGATTCGGTCACAGAGTTGCCGAACGACGCCCAGATCGTGGCTGATGAGGACGATGCTCAAGCCGACCGATGCCTGCAAGTCGGCTAACAGCGCCAAAATCTCGGATTGCACCGAGACGTCGAGTGCGGCGGTCGGTTCGTCGGCGACGAGCAGGTCCGGGTTCACCGAGAGCGCGCGGGCGAGTCCGACGCGTTGTTTCTGTCCGCCGCTGAGTTCGTGCGGATAGCGCTCGGCGTCCGCAGCCGACAGCCCGACGCGCTCGAGGAGGTCCGCGACGATTTCGCGGCGACGCGTCGCCGCCGTCAATCCCTGTACGAGCAGCGGTTCGGCGATCGCATCGCCAACACTCATCCGCGGATCGAGACTCGAGTCGGGATCCTGAAAGAGCAACTGTGCGCGACGCCGAAACCGCTTGCACGCCGCGTCGTCGAAGGCCGTCACGTCCTCGCCATCGAAGACGACCGTGCCGGCAGTTGGCTCCTCGAGTCCGAGCAGCGCTCGGGCCGCAGTCGACTTTCCACAGCCGCTCTCACCGACGAGACCGACCGTCTCGCCCGGATAAACGTCGAAATCGATGCCGTCGACAGCGCGGACACGACCAGTCTCTGTACCCAGCAGTCCGTCGGTGAGCGGATAGTGTTTCGTCAGATTGCGAACCGACAGCAGCGGCTGGTCGTCCTCGGGACGTCCGTCAGTCACGCTCGTCACCTCCGTCTGTCCGTTCGGGAGCGCGCGACCGGCTTTCTGAGGCGGTCTCGAGGACCGTCGGCTTGGTCGCCGTTTGGTAGTGGAGACACGACACCGCGTGGTCCTCGCCGACGACCGACTCGAACGCCGGCTGGTCGCCGGTCGAACAGTCGTCGACCGCGTACGGACAGCGGTCGTGAAATCGACAGCCCGACGGCGGCGCGGTCGGATTCGGGAGTGAACCGGGAATTCCCCCGAGCGAGCCGCGGCCGGGGAGACACTCGAGCAGCGCCCGCGTGTACGGATGGCACGGCGTATCGAAGACGTCGTAGACGGTGCCACGCTCCATCACCTTGCCAGCGTACAGCACGACGACGCGGTCGGCAATCTCCGCGACGACGCCCAGGTCGTGCGTGACGAACAGCATCGCGAGTCCGAACTCCGTTTGGAGTTCCCTTAGGAGCTCGAGGAGCTGGGCTTGCGTCGTCACGTCGAGCGCCGTCGTCGGTTCGTCGGCGATGAGCAGGTCGGGCTCGCAGGCCAGCGCCATTGCGATGAGCACGCGTTGTTTCATCCCGCCGCTTAGCTCGTGAGGGTACGCCTCGAGTCGCTCGCTCGCATCGGGGATGCCGACGCGCTCGAGCAGGTCGACCGCTTCGGCGCGAGCGGCCGTGCGGGAGAGATCCCGGTGGAGGTCGATCGCCTCGCGGAGTTGCCAGCCGATCGTGTACACCGGATTGAGCGCGTTCTGTGGGTTCTGGAAGACGTGACTGATGTTCTCGCCGCGAATATCGGCGAGTTCGTCCTCGGTACAGTCGGTCAGCTCGATGCCGTCGAAGACGACCGATCCGCCGGTGATCTCTCCTGGTGGGCGCTTGAACAGTTGGGTGATCGACTCGCAGGCCACCGTCTTGCCGCTGCCACTCTCGCCGACGAGACAGACCGTTTCGCCGCGTCGAACGGTGAAGTCGATCCCATCGACTGCGGTGACAGTGCCGTCGTCGGTGTGAAACGCCGTCTGCAAGCTCTCGACAGCGAGCAGTGGGTCAGTTTGGCTCATCGAGCACCACCCATCGATCGCGGATCGAGCGCGTCTCGGAGCGCGTCACCGATGAAGTTGAACGCGAGGACCGTCCCAAAGAGGAACACGCCCGGAATCGTCGAAATCCACCACGCGTACTGAAGGTCGTCACGGCCGGCTGCGATGAGCGCACCCCACGACGGGGTGGTGGGGTCGCCGAGTCCGAGAAACGAGAGACTCGCCTCGAAGAGGATCAGACTCGGGATCAACAGCGTGGTCGCGGTGATGACGCTGTTCGAGACGTTCGGCAGGAGGTGGCGACGCATCGTCCAGGCGCTACTCGCGCCGGCGTTTTTCGCCGCCAGCACGTACGGCTCGTCGCGTCGCTGGAGGGCTTCGCTGCGAACGATTCGAGCGATGTTTCCCCAACCCAGCAGTCCAAAGATCACGATCATGCTGAAGAGACTCCCGCCGTACAGGTAGACGACCACGAGATAGAGGAAAAACGTCGGAAACGTGATCTGGAGATCCACGTACCGCATCAACACCGTATCGACCCAGCCGCCGAAGTAGGCGGCGCTGATGCCGACGACTGTCGCGATGGTCACCGTGATGAACGCGGCGATGAGGCCGACCTGCATGCTCACTTCCATGCCGTAAATAACGGAGACCAAGACGTCTTTCCCTTCGTGAGTGGTCCCGAGTGGATGCTGCCAGGTGCCGTGACAGCGGTCGTTCACGACGGGCCCGATGCAGTCGACCGGGAGCCACGACTCGACCGACGTGAACACGGGTGGCTGATAGGCGTTGCGGGCATCGACTCGAGGTTTCTCGAGTAGCCGCGGCCCGATCGACCCGATGACGAACGTGACGAGCAGATAGCCCAGACTCACGACCGCAGCCGTGTTCTTCCTGAACTGGGCCCAGTAGTAGGCCGTCATCCGCCGGTGTTCCGATAGCGCCAGGAGAGCAAAGACGGCGATCGTCAGCAGCGTTAGGACATAGAGCCACTCCAGTGGTCCCACGGCGCCGAGCGATGGAAGCACGTCCGTCTTCGAAGCGAGCAAGAAATCGTAGCCGATACATGCAACGACGAGCGCGTACGCGCTCGCGATGAGGAGTGTACTGCGTGAGACTGCGCGACCGTTGGCGTCGATCTCATCCCAGTCGACGTCTTCGAACGTCTCTCGAGAACGCGGTGTGTCGTCTGTCATCACCGATCACTGTAGTCGATACGCGGATCGAGCATCGTGTACGCGATATCCTGTGCCAGGTTTCCGATGATCGTCAGAAACGCTGGCACGAGGACCGTCCCGACGACCAGCGCTGTATCCTGATTGACGATCGCTCGATAACTGAGCGTTCCGAGCCCCGGAATGCCGAACACGACTTCGATCAGATACGAGGCGACGAAGACGATGCCGACCAGATCGCCCACCAGAATCGTCGCGAGTGGCACCGCCGCCGGGCGAAAGATATGCCGAAACAGGAGCCGTCGTTCGCCGACGCCTTTCGCCGTCGCCGTCTTGACGAACGCCGCTTCGACGTACTCGAGCGCCTCTGCACGCGAGTAGCGCATCAGACTCGCCACGGAGGTAAGCGTCAGGACCGTCACCGGCAGGAGCAACTGCTTGACGTTCGCGTACGAAACCGTCGCGACGCTGGTATCGAAGAGGATCGGTACCCAGCCGAGCGTACCACCGAAGACGACGAGCAAGACGATCGCAAACCAGAAATCGGGGATGCTCAGCCCGAAGAAGGCAAACGCCGTCGCCGCGTAATCGCCTCGAGTGTACTGATGTGTCGCGGAGTAGAGGCCGATAGCGATCCCGAGGATCGTCGAGAGGAAAATCGATGGGACGGCGTACATCATCGAGTACGGGATCGCCTCGGCCATCGCCGTTATCACCGGCTGTGATCGGGTTTCGGACCAGCCCCAGTTCAGCGAGACCATGTTCGTCATGAACTCGATGTACTGGACGGAGATCGGCTGATCGAGTCCGTGATACCGTTCGTACGCGTCGCCGACGCTGTTCGGGTCCTGTCCGGCCTGTGCGGCCTGAAACTGGAGTTCTGTCAGTTGCGTCTCCGGCGTAAAATACAACAGGAGAAACGTCAGCGACAGGATGAGTAGCGCTGCGACGATCGCCCAAACTATCCGACGGAGCACGTACACCGCCATGCTCACGGCAACTCACCTGCTATCGTCGAGACGAACTCGCAACTCACGGTTCGAGTGTTCGTTACCTGACCGACTTACGCTTTTTTAAATTTCCAGGTGTGTCGATCCCACTCTTGACCGAACACCGCTTCGGGACCCTCGACAGTGTGTTGGTAGCCGACGATGTTGTCGGTCATGACGACGAAGTTGACCGGCTGGTCTTCGCTGAGAATTCCGAATATGTCCGCCATCGCGTCTGCCCGCTTGCTTCGGTCCGTGGACGTTCGCACGGTGTGAAAACGACTAGCCAGGTCGGCGTCGGGAACGTAGCCGAAGTAGTTCGCCGATGCGCGCTCGGTCCAGAACGCGTCGATCGCCGCCGGTGTCCGCGGATACGTATTAAACGAGTTGCCGTACATCAGATCCCAGTCCATCTCGCTTCGAGTGTTCTCACGAGGGCCGGCGTTGTTCGGGCCGCTGGACCACGGTGGGTCGTCGTCGCCCTGCCACTCGTTTCGGACGTACTGCTGGAGCAGTCGATCGAACGTGACGTCGTCGAACTCGACGTCGATCCCGATCGACGCGAGTTCGTCGCCGATGAACTCCGCCGTCGTCTTGACCGTCTCGCTCCCGCGTGCGTAGGCCATCGTCAGCGTCACCTGTTCGCCGTCGGGGCCGACCAACGTTCCGTCATCGTACCCGTAGTCTGCGCTCAGGTTGTCCTCGAGCAGGGTGCGGGCTGTCGCCGGATCGTAGCTGTCTCCTTCGCCGAACTCGGTGACAGCAGCGGCGTCGTACCACTCCGACCACGCCGGCTGAAACGTCTGTGCCGTCTCGGCGTAGCCGCGGTGGATGGCCTCCGCGATTTCGGTTTTGTCGATCGCCATCGAGAGGGCCTGTCGAACGCCCTTCGTCCGGAGTTCCGCCCACCCGTTCATCCGCTGGTTGTAGGCCAGAATTCGCAGATACGGGAAAGGGACTTCGGTGACGTCGATATCGGGGTTGCCTTCGAATCGTTCGACGCGATTCGACGGAACGGTGGTTTCGGTGACCTCACCCTGCTCGAAGGCAGTCAGTCGCGTACTCTGCTCGTCGATCGACCGCCACGAGAACTCGTCGAAGTTGGGGCTCTGTTGCCACGCGTCGATCTGCTCGTCGGTGACGAACGACGGAAACTCCTCGGCGTCGAGTTCTCGCATGTAGTAGCTGTCGTTCCGAGTCGCGACGAACTCGGAGCCACGTTCCCACCGCTCGAGCGTGTACGGGCCGAGATTGCCCGTGTAGGCGAGCTCCTGTATCTCCTCGTCCTGATCGAGTCCGTCCCCATCCCGATCGTCGACGTACGGCTCGAGGAGTCCCTTCGGGAGACAGTACGCTCCCCACAGCGTCGGCTCCATCGGCCAGTCAGCGTTTGGCTCCTCGAGTTCGATCTGGAACTCGAGGGTGCCGGTGGCTTCGACCCTGATGCCGTCCCAGTTGCCCGCGGCCGCCGACAGCGCCCAGTTGTCCGGCCCTTGGTGGACTTCCTGAATCATGTAGACCCAGTCTTCGGCCGTCATCTGGCCGTAGCCAGCACCCCACTCGAGGTTATCGCGGAGGGTGGCAACAAACACCGTCGCGTCGCCGCTGTCCTCGAGATCGAGCCACAGTGGAAACAGATTCAGTTCGGGAGTGATCGCGTACGCACCGTCCATCGTCAGTCTGAGACGGGCGTTCGTATTGTCGTCTGCAACCTGGATTACGTTCATCGACTCGGGGTCGGTACTGTCGGCTACCGTGTACCTGACGGTGCCGTCGTCGTCACCTCCCAGACAGCCAGCAGCTCCCGCAAGCCCTGCTGTAGCCACCCCCTGAAGAATCCGTCGGCGAGTTACAGTCACCGTCTCGTGACTGTATTCTTGACCCATGGTGAGTTATGTGAAATGAAGATATAAATATGCATTGTCCTAATTTACATAGTAACTTATCTGTTACTAATAGGTCTTCTCGGCGGTCAAACGGCTGTATATCGGCATTCTGTATGCTCACGTGTCACAATCCGAATGTATTTTCAGATAGAGGACACTCTATATGTACGCATCAGAAAAAATATATGATGAGTGATCGAACGGCTACGCTGTCCGGACTGTTGGATGCCGACATTGCCGAAACGAGGAGTCGACTCGTAGGTCATACGGTCTGCTGTACCGATGTACCGCCGATCTCCAGCGGCGGGGTCGGTAATTTGACGACAGCAGTCCGTATCAGTCGTCGCCGTCTTCGTCGATGATGACGACCTCACCGTCGATAACGTCGACGTTGATCAACGTCTTGATGTCGTAGCCGGCGTCCGCAGCCTTGTTCTCGCCGCCGACTTTCTTGATGACGGCAACGGTGTCGATGACTTCGGCACCGATCTCCTCGAGCGCCTCGAGGACCGAGGCGAGCGTGCCACCAGTCGAGAGGACGTCGTCGAGGACCAGCACGCGCTCGCCCTCGCGGACGTCGTTGATGTACATCTCGTTCTCCGAGTAGCCCGTCTGCTGGGAGATCGCGACTTCGTCTTCGAGCCCATACTGGCGCTTTCGGATGACGGTCAGCGGGATGTCGGTCATCAGCGAGACCGCGGTCGAAATGTGAATCCCCATCGCTGCGGGGGTCACGATCCGGTCGACGTTTTCGAGTTCGGCTTTGCGGATGATTCGGATGACGATCTCGCGGAGCAGGCCCGGGTCGAGTTTCGGGACGCCGTCGCTGATCGGGTGGACGAAGTAGTGATACCCGTTTTTCTCGATGATCGGCGCCTCGAGAAGTGACCGCTTCAACTGATCCATGTCGTGGGTCGGTCGGTAGTGGAGTAAAAGTTGACGATCCATCGGAAGCGAGACATCCTCACGGTCACACCCTCGAGCGCCGTTGTGATGGTTGCCCGAGGGGCGCAGCGGTTGGTCGGTCCGGTCAAGACGCGAGGCGGCGCTGAGAGACACCTCGGATCGGGACGTCCGTTCAGTCGTCGCTGCCGTAGCTGAGTTCCGGCGGCTGGTCGCCGTGGCCGAGTCGCATGTTGCGTTCGTGGTAGATGTGTACAGCGGCCGTCGTCGTCACCGTCACAGCGATGATCCCTGTCCAGGTCAGATTCGAGAACATCGTCAGCGGATAGATCTCGAGCCACAGGGCGGCGACCAGCGCACAGCTAATCGCGCCGAGCGAAAGATAGAGTTCCCGCCAGGCGAACTCGTGGCCGGGAACGATCTCGAGATAGATACTGAGGTCCTGCGTTCGCTCCGTGGCCTCGATGACACCGTTGTCGGAGTCGAACAGGAGGATTCCGGACTGATCCATCTTCGGGAGATGGGTCTGCTGGAGCGTCGTGTAGACGCGTTTTCGTTGTTCCGGTGTGACGCGTTCGGGCGTCGTTTCGTACTCCCACGCGGCGACCTGCTGGGCGAGGTCGCCGAGTTCGACGGGACGGCTGTCCTGTTTGAGATACTGGAGAACGTAGCGCCGTCGCTGGTTTCGCAACACTTCGAAGATTTCGCCTTTCGACAGCGTGCCACTGTCGTCCGGCCGGGTGGTGTGTCGTTGTGCCACCGCAGATCACCTCAGGGGGACGGCAGTCGCCGCCCCGCCGATCGATTCCTCGTCGAGAGTCAACGCTGGGTCCATTCTGAAAGAGACATCCCCCATTGAAACCGGTCGCATACCTGTTAATTCGTCCGACGAACGCCTCCTATATAACATCCGTGTCGGGATTATCAGTCCGGATATTCTGCCTTACGCGTCGCCGACGATGGCGGCGATCGAGTCGGCGATTTCGCCGCCCAACTCCGCTTTCGGTCCCTCGTAGCGAGCCACGTCTCGCTCGTGGACGAACAGCGCTTTCGTCGCATCCGCACCCATGACGCTCGCATCGTTGGCGACGACGAACGCCAACTCCGCGCGCGACAGCGTCTGGCGTGCCTGCTCGATCATCGCCGCTTCGTCGCCCGACGTTTCGGCTTTGAAGCCGACGATCGGCAGCTTGGGGTGGTCAGCTCGGAGTTCGTCGATGAGCTTCGGTGTCGGCTCGAGGTCGAGCGTGAGGTCCTGTCCCGACCGGATCTTTTCGTCGCTTCCCGCGACGGTGTAGTCGCCGATGGCGGCCGCCGACACCAGCGTATCCGCGTCCTCGCAGGCCTCGCGAGTCGCCTCGAGCATCTCGGCGGCGCTCTCGACGGGGCGCACCGTCGCGTATGGGAGCTCGCCGTTCGGGTGGACGCCGTCTCGCATCACCGGCTGTGGGCCGACGACGCCGTGGACCAGCGTCACGTCGGCTCCGCGAGCGTAGCAGGCCTTCGCGACGGCGCGGCCCATCTTTCCCGACGAGCGGTTCGTCAGCACGCGCACGGGATCGATCGCCTCGCTCGTCGCGCCGGTCGTGATGACGATCTGGTTGCCCGCGAGCGATCGCTCGCCGGCGACTCGAGCGACGTCACAGACGATCGCCTCTTCGCTTGCGATTTTGGCTTTCCCCTCCTCGATACGCGGGTCGACGAACTCGACGCCCCAGTCGGCGACGGTGTCGATGGCCTCGAGGACGCCGGGGTGGTCGTACATCGGTTCGTGCATTGCGGGGGCGATGACGACCGGCGTGTCGGCACCGAGTGCGGTCGTGGCACACGTCGTAACGGGGGTGTCGTCGACGGCCCCGGCGATCTTGCCGACGGTGTTGGCCGTCGCGGGCGCGATCAGGAAGACGTCGGCCCAGCCGTCGTATCCACAGAGCTCGACGTGTTCGACGCGTCCCGTGATCTCCGTGACGACATCGTTGTCAGTTGCGAACTCGACGGCCCAGGGGTGGACAATTCCCTGTGCACTGCCGGTCATTACGCCCCGAACGTCGGCACCCTGTCGTCGCAACTCGTGGGCCAGTTCGACTGTCTTGACGGCAGCGATCGAGCCCGTCACCCCGAGCGCAACGTTGACTCCCTCGAGCATTCGTCTGCTAGTCTCTCTCGGGGTGTGTTAAGCGTAGCGAGGCGTCGCCGCGCTGCGTGGCGATAGCTACTCGTCTTCGACGAGTTTGATCCGCTCAGCCAGCCACTCGAGGGCCGCGTCGACGGTTGCGGGATCGGTACCAGTCACCTTCAACCGATTTTGTCGCTCCGTGGCCGGATAACTACCGATCGTCACGTCGAACCGCTCGCGAACGCCGTCGATGGCTTCGGTCATCGTCCCCTCCGGCTGGGGCGTGTACGCGACTTGCGAGATCGTCTCACCATCGAACTCCGCGGCGACCTGCTCGAACAGCGCCTGCATCTCCGCTGGCACGCCCGGGAACGCGTAGACGCTCTCGAGCACGCAGCCGGGACAGAGCCCCTCCGGATTTAGCAGGGGTCGGCTCCCAGCGGGCAGCGCCGCCCAGGCCTCGACGTCGAAGTCGAGTTTTGCAGCCGTAACCGTCTCGGGATCGAGGTCCCGGTACGCCGCGACGGTCTCGACGACGTCCTGCTTGACGGCCTCGTCGACGACCAACTCGCGGTCGAACACATCTGCAAGCGCGTCGGCGGTGACGTCGTCGTGGGTGCCGCCGAGGCCGCCGGTCACGATCACGGCGTCGACGTCGGTCGTCCACTCGTCGATCGTCGTCGCGATGCGGTCGCGGTCGTCCGGGATCGTCAGGATTCGGTCGACGGTCGCGCCGCTGTCGGTCAGCCGAGCCGCGAGCCACTGTGCGTTCGTGTTCGCGATGTCCCCGGCAAGTACTTCGTCGCCGACGGTGAGGATGGCGACCTCCATCGGTCGAATCGACGCACGCAGTCAGCAAAAGGATACGGTTGCGTCGTCTGGCTGACTTAGTCCTGCTCGACGCTCGGATGCATCGTCGGCCGTTCGTCGAGCGGCTCGGCAAACGCCTCGAGCATCCGTTCTCGAGCCCGTTCGTCGCGCTTTCGCCGTTCCTCGTCGCTGATCTCCTCACAGCCCGGCGGCACCTCGCGCCCGCGGCCGGTGAAGTAGCCCTCGGAGGCGACCCAGTCGTAATAGAAGTTCGCGTCGGAGTCGTGGATCACGGCGAGCGCGACTTTCGCGCCGTGGCCGGCCGCGACGATGGCCTGATGGGGCTCGTTCGCGAGTCGGCCCGCGGCGTAGATGCCGTCGACGGCCGTCCGGCCGGCGTCGTCGACCGAGACGAAGTGTTTGCTCCCGCGCTGGATGCGCCCGACGTCGAGCGGGACGAGATACTCGCTGTCGGCCCACGAGGCCGCGATCACGCGCCGCGCATCGAGTGGCTCGCCGCCCTCGGTCTCGAGGACGAATCCGGCCTCGAGATCGGACTCGTCAACCGGCTCGACGCGCGTGACGCGCCCGAGTTCGATCGTCGTGCCTGCGGTCTGGGCCTGTTCGCGCGTCAGGTCCAGATACCGGCGGGCGTCGACGCCGTCGGGAAAGCCGGGGTAGTTCTCGAGGCTGGCGTTGCGCTCGAGGATCGATCCGTCGCTGGACTGTGTCCGGCTGTTCGGGGGAGTTCGTCCCCCGCTATCGATGACCAGCGTGTCCAGTCCCGCACGCGCCGTGAAAATCGAGGCGGCGAGGCCAGCGACGCCGCCGCCGACGATACAGACGTCTCGCATATCCCGGCGTTTCGAGTGGGCGATATAGAAGGTGCCGACTCTCGGTTTCTGTCCAGTCGTGTTCGTCGCTTGAACTGTCCGGATGGCAACTCTTACTTTTCGAGCCGTCGTACGGGCCCTGTGGATCGAATTCTCCTCAGTACGCTCGCCTATCGCTCGCCCGAGGAGGTGTTTCCCTACGTCCAGTCGTTTACCGACTACCCGCGGTACACGGACCACTTACAAGAGGTTCGCGTCCACGGGGACGGTGGCGTCGGCTCCGTCTACGACCTCCGGCTGACGTGGTGGAAGCTCAGCTACACTGCCCGTTCGAAGGTGCTCAGCATCGACGCTCCCCACTCCCTCGAGTGGGAACTGATCAACAACCTCCACGCCCACGGCGAGTGGCGCGTCGAACCGGAGCCCGAGTCGGCTCCCGATGGGGTCGAGACGGCGAGTCGGATCTACTTCGAGGCCGCCTACGATCCGTATTCGGCCGACAAAAGCGTGCTGTCGCTGCCGCGGTTCGTCTCGCTCGATTGGGTCGTTCGGAAGGTCAAACCTAAGCTGCTGGCCGAAGCCGAGACCGTCGTCGAACGGCTAGTCGCGGATATTGAAGGCCAACAGCGAGCCGTCGAGTTGACCGTTCACGAGATGCCGTAGCCTCTCGGCGGTCGGACGGCTGGCGCTAGCTGCACACGACGCCACGAGCGCTCGAGGAGTGGCCGTATTTTTCACTGCGAGGAACAATACGCCGCGTATGGACAACCAGCGACGACAGTTCCTCGATGAGTTGCTCGAGACCGCGACACCCTCGGGGTTCGAAACGGCGGGCCAGCGCCTGTGGATCGAGTACGTCGAGGAGTTCGTCGACGAAGTGCGAACTGACGAGTACGGAAACGCCGTCGCCGTCGTCGAGGGCGGCGAGCCGTCGGTCGCGCTGACGGGCCACGGCGACGAAATCGGCTTCATGGTGCGAGATATCGAGGACGACGGCATGCTTCGAATGACCGCGATCGGCGGCTCGGACCGAACGGTTTCGAAGGGCCAGCACGTCCGCGTCCACACTTCCGACGGCGTGGTTCCGGGTGTCGTCGGCCAGGCCGCGATTCACCTCCGCGACGCGGACGACGAGTCGATCGACGACATCGACGAGCAACACGTCGACATCGGGGCTGCCGACGCGGACGAGGCGGCAGAACTCGTCGAGCGCGGCGATCCGATCACGTTCGACCAGACGGTGTCCGAACTGGCGAACGACCGCATTGCGGCCCGCGGACTCGATAACCGAATCGGTATCTGGGCCGCGGCGGAAGCGCTCCGCCGGGCGACAGCACGCGACCTCGAGGCGACGATCTACGCCGTGTCGACGGTTCAGGAGGAAGTCGGCCTTCAGGGGGCGAAGATGGTCGGGTTCGACCTCGATCCCGACGCGGTCGTCGCGGTCGACGTGACCCACGCTACGGACGCGCCGGGAACGCCGTCGGCCCGGAAAACGGGTGTCGAACTCGGCGCGGGGCCGGTCGTCGTCCGCGGCAGTGCGAACCATCCGCGCCTCGTCGATGCTATCCGAGACGTCGCCGACGCGGCAGACATCGACGTGCAGCTACAGGCCTCGGGGAACCGAACCGGGACGGACGCCGACGCCTTTTACACCTCCCGCGGCGGGATTCCGTCGGCGAACATCGGTGTTCCAAACCGCTACATGCACACGCCCGTCGAAGTATTAGATCTCGATGATCTCGACGCCGTCGCGGACCTGCTCGCCGAATTTGCCGCCGTCGCCCACGAACACGAGTTTTCGGTCAACGTGCGATAATCGCGTGCAAGCGCGGCGGCGTTTGTCGTCGCGAGGTATCCGATACGTGTGTCTTTTACGATGTGGACACAACCGCGGAGTATTAACGGGATGACCTGTTAGACGTGTGTATGAGTAACGTGCGTGTCGCAGGTGTCGGGTTAACGCCGTTCGGAAGTACTCCCGAACGGACCGGCCGGGACCTCTTCGCGGAAGCGAGTATCAAGGCGTTCGAAGACAGTGGCGTCCCGCGTGACGATGTCGACGCCCTCCTCTATGGCAACTTCATGGGCGAACTGTCGGAACATCAGGGCCATCAAGGGCCACTGATGGCCGAAGCCGCTGGTATCCAGGCACCGGCGACTCGCTACGAGTCTGCGTGTGCCTCGAGCGGGGCCGCGGTTCGGGACGCGGTGATGCGCGTCCGCAACGGCGAAGACGACGTCGTCCTCGTCGGCGGTGCCGAACGAATGACCAACCTCGGCACGGCGGGCGCGACGGAGTCGCTTGCGATCGCCGCGGACGACCTCTGGGAGGTCCGCGCCGGAACGACGTTCCCCGGGGCGTACGCGCTGATGGCGCAAGCGTACTTCGACGAGTTCGGCGGCGAACACGAGGATCTGGCCCACATCGCGGTCAAAAACCACGAGAACGCATTGACTAACGACAAAGCTCAGTACCAGCGCGCGATCGAGGTCGCAGACGTCCTCGAGGCCCCGCAGGTCTCGAGTCCGCTCGGCCTGTACGACGCCTGTCCGATCTCCGACGGCGCTGCGGCCGTCGTCCTCACGAGCGAGGAATACGCCGACGAACACGACCTCGAGGCACCCGTCGCGATCACGGGCACCGGACAGGGCGGCGACCGCATGGCCCTCCACGACCGCGAGCACCTCGCACGCTCACCTGCCGCCCGCGAGGCCGGCGCGGAGGCCTACGCCGACGCCGGCGTCGACGCGACTGACGTCGACCTCGCGGAGGTCCACGACTGCTTTACCATCGCCGAAGTGCTGGCGCTCGAGGCGCTCGATCTCGAGCCGATCGGCGAGGGAATCACGGCAGCTCGGGACGGTCGAACGACGGCCGACGGTGAGACGCCGATCAACCTCTCGGGCGGCCTGAAAGCGAAGGGACACCCAGTGGGTGCGACCGGCGCCTCCCAGATCGCCGAGGTCGCGAAACTGCTCGCTGGAACACATCCGAACAGTTCGGCCGTCGAAGAGGCGACGACCGGCGTTGCCCACAACGCGGGTGGGACGGTTGCCAGTGCAACGGTTCACGTGCTGGAGGTGGTCGAATGACGGACCCCGAAACCGGCGTGCAAGACGCCGGCTTCGACGACTGGCTCGACGCCACCGAAGAGGGCGACGCGTACTACCTCGAGTGTGCCAACGGCCACGGCTCGCTCCCGCCGCGGCGGGTCTGTCCCGACTGCGGTTCGACGGACCTCGAGGAAGTTCCGCTGCCCGAGACGGGCGTGATCGAGACGTTCACCGTCACGCACGTTCCGACGCCGGCGTTCGAAGACGACGCACCCTACGCGACGGCCGTCGCCGACTTCGGTCCCGTGGCGCTTACGGGACAGGTCGTCGGCATCGATCTCGACGCGATCGAGACCGGCCTCGAGGTCGCTCTCGAGATCACGGTTTCGGAGACGACAGGCAAGCGCGTGATCGGGTTCAGTCCGGTCTAAAACGAACTACTCTTTTGTCGGTTGGTCGCCGTCAGCGCCGACGGATGATAGCTCCGCGGTCAGATACTCGACGAACTTCTCGGGGTGTTCGGCGTGGGGCAACAGCGTCGCGTAGTCGATCACGACGAGTTCGAGGTCGGCCGCGTCGGCGAGGTTCCGACCGTCACGCAGCGGCACGAGTTCGGCATCACGGCCCCAGACGAGCGTGGTCGGCGTCTCGAGGGCGGCGAGTTCGGTCTGGAGGTCGAAGTCGGGATCGAGCGTGCCGGACGCGAAGGAGGCGGGCGCGTAGCGGGCGCCGGGCTGGTGGGCGCTGTGCCAGGCGTACTCGATCGTCTCGTCGTCGACTCGAGACGCGTCGTAGTAGCCGTCGCGGTCGTAAAAGTAGCGAATCGAGGGCTTGCTCGCGAGCAGATTAAAGAGCGTCGTCCCGACGATAGGCGTCCGAACGAGGGTTCGCAGCCACGGCCGCTCAGTGGCGGTTTCGTCGGTTGGACAGATCAACACGAGCTGTTCGAACTCGCTCTCTGTGGCGGCGTCGACGGCGAACGCGCCCGTCAGCGAGGAGGCGACGACGATCGGCTCGTCCGTAACGTCGCGTGCGAAATCGCGGATGAACTCGGCGTACAGCATCGACGAGTAGACCAGCGGCGGCCGCTCGGAGCGACCGAAGCCGGGGAGATCGACCGCGATCACGTGGTAGTGTTCGGCCAACTGCTCGACGATCGACGCGAACTCCTGGCTGCTCGCGGCGGCGTGAATCCCGTGACACAGGAGCATGTCCGGGTCGTTGGGGTCGCCGGCGACTGTGTAGGCCGTCTCGATCCCACGCCAGCGATACGTCCGTTCGACGCCGACGATCGGGTTTTCGAGGTCAGTCGCACGGTTCGCCAGCAGCCGGTTCCCGAGGACTGCCGTGCCGACGGCACCGACCGCTGTACCGAGCACTGTTCGGACGTTCATACCTGTCAGTAGATCGCCACCGTTCTTCAACCTGCGGTTTGGGTTCAGAATCTGCCGGCGAGAAATCCGCTACGTGTTCTCGACGCCGGCCTCGAGTTCGTCGATACAGTCTTCGACGGGGGTCAGCAGTTCGTCGGCGATCGTGTACGGATCGGTCTCGCCGTTGCGGACGGCTTCGGCGAGGTCGTCGATCCCGCCAGCGGCCGCGAGTTCGTCCTCGAGGATGTCGTGGACGTCCTCGCGCAGGAGGGTTCGGATCTCCTCGGCATAGCGCTGTCGAACCTTCTGGGCGTGGGTGCCGGAGTCGATCAGATACGTCTGGTGGTTCGCGAGTTCCTCGATGAACGTCTCGACGCCGTCGCCGTTCGTGGCGATGGTTTCGACGATCGGCGTGGTCCAGCGCTGCTCCTCGTCGGCCGTGTCGCCCCAGTCGTCGGCGTCGCCCATCGCATCGGCGCCGTGGTGGCCAGTTCCGCCAGCCCCGAGGCCACCGCCGCTGCCGAGGTGGATCATTTCTTGGAGTTCCTGGACGGTCCGGTCGGCACCCGGCCGGTCGGCCTTGTTGACGACGAAGACGTCGGCGATCTCCAAGATGCCGGCTTTCAGCGTCTGGATGTCGTCGCCCGAGCCCGGCGGGACGAGCACGGCGACGGTATCTGCAGTCCGGACGATATCGATCTCGTTCTGGCCGGCACCGACGGTCTCGATGATGATCTTGTCCTTGCCGAAGGCGTCCATCGCCTTGACGGCGTCTGCGGTCGCCGTCGAGAGGCCACCGAGCGTGCCGCGGGCACTCATCGAGCGCACGAAGACGTCCATGTCGCCCACCGACGACGCCATCCGGATACGGTCGCCGAGCACCGCACCGCCGGAAAACGGCGACGACGGATCGATTGCGATCACGCCGACCGTCTCGCCGCGTTCTCGGTAGGTCTCGGCGAGTTTGTCGACGAGCGTCGACTTGCCCGCTCCCGGTGAGCCGGTGATCCCAACGACGTCGGCGTCGCCGGTATGGGCATAGAGCGCCGACACGAGCTCTCGGTACCCCGGCGAGCGGTTCTCGATCTTCGAGATTACTCTGGCCAGCGCCCGGTGTTCGCCCTCGAGCAGCCCTTCGAGTAAGGCAGCGTCGTCCGCGTTCATCGCTCGGGGGCGTTCTCGCGGACGAACTCGATCGTCTCTTCGATCGACGTCCCGGGACCGAAGACGGCCGCGACGCCCTGTTCTTTGAGTTCGTCGCGGTCTTCATCCGGAATGACGCCGCCGGCGAGGACGAGTGTGTCTTCTTTCGCGCCGTACTCCTCGAGTCCATCCATGATCTTCGGGACGAGCGTGTCGTGAGCGCCCGAGAGAATCGAGATGCCGAGGACGTCGACGTCTTCCTGGACGGCCGCCTGAACGATCTCGTCCGGCGCTTTGTGCAGGCCGGAGTAGATGACCTCGAAGCCGGCGTCACGGAACGCACGGGCGATAACGTGTGCGCCACGGTCGTGACCGTCGAGCCCTACTTTCGCGACGAGACATCGAATCGACTCCTGCTCCTGTTCGCTGCTCATACCACTACTTCCCGAGCCGCCTGTTTGACTTTAACGGAAATTCGTGGGTGATCGGTCGATCGGCCGCGCAGTCGTCGACACGCGCCAGCGCGCCGTGTCGTGTTCCCATCATGTTCGCGCAGAACTATGCTGAACCAAAGGCTAAAGAGCGAAACGACCGAACATTCTGCTAATGACTATCGTTCGTTTACTGCGGAGGGATCTCTCGTGGGCGTCGAAATAAAAGAGACGAGGGTGACCGATGCTGAGTTCGAGGAGATGAAAGGGTTCGTCTTCGAGTATCTCGCGGCTAGCGTCGAGAAAGAAGAGGAAGGTGGCCGCATGCGCTGGTACCCTTGGCACTCCGCCGAGTACCGGCACAACCACATCCTCAACGTGGTCTCGCTGTCCGAAGAGATCGCGCGCAAGGAAGGCGCGGACGTCGACGTCACGCGCGTCGCCGCTCTCTTTCACGACGTGGCCAAACTCGAGACGGATCAGGAACTCCACGCCGAAGCTGGCGCTCGCGTCGCTCGCGAATACCTCGAGTCCCGAGCCGGGTATCCCGAGTCGTTCATCGAGCAGGTGTGTCGAGCGATCGAACACCACTCGTTTCAGGGCGATCTGACCGATCTCGCCCTCGAGACGCAGTGTCTGATCGAAGCCGACTTACTCGATAAGGTCGGTGCGAACGGCACGGCGCTCATGCTGTTGCGCATGGGCTATGAGGCACGCACTCACATGGACGCCGGCGAGATGGTCGACCGCGTCTTAGAGCGCGGCTACGACGCCGCCTCGCGCGTCCAGAGCGAGACTGCAGAGAGCATCGCCCATCAGCGACTGAAGCGCGTGAAGTGGTTCCGCGAGTGGCTCGAAGACGAGATCGCGGCGATGGGATAACAGCGCGTCCTAACAGCGGCCCCTTTTCGACTGCCGACCGTCTCAGACGACTCGTGCCGTTCCCGCGACGAGAAAGAGGAGCCCGAACCCCGCCAGCACGACGGCGCTGAGGCCAGCGACGGCGGGCGCGAAGTTATCGACGCGTCGACCCGCTGCGACCAGCGTTGCGGGATAAATGACGATCCAGATCGCGATGCCACCGAAGAATCCGGCGAGCAGCGCCGGCGACCCGGTCTGGACGATCAGTTCCCCAGCAAGCGCCGCACCAGCGCCTGGGACGTGGGCGAGAACGTCGAGCGTCCCGGACTCGAGTAAGCCGACGCCGACGGTGAGCCAGAACCCGATCTGGTAGGGGTTGGTCAGCGAGAGCGCGAACGTTTTCCGAAAGCCGTTCGACTCGTGGCGGCCGCCGTCGGTAAACGACGTGGCGGCGCGGGCCTCTTCGATCGCGCCGACGGCGAAATACAGCATCAGCAGGCCGCCAGCGAAGTAGAGTACTGGCCGGACGATCGGATAGCGGTCGATCACGGCCATCGCACCGGCGAGTGTGAGGACGAAAAAGAGGACGTCCGCGACCATCGCACCGAGGCCGGCCCGAAAGCCGGCCGGCCAGCCGCTGACGACGCTTTCCTCGGCGATAATGGCGTTCATCGGTCCCGGCGGTGCAGCGAGGGCGAGTCCGAAGACGACACCCGCAAGCGCTGTCGTAACGACACTCATGTCCGTTTGCGCACACTCCGTCGGCAGCCGTGAAAAGCCCAGTGACTTCGACGCGAGCCGACACGAGCGCCCCACTGACGCCTGAGACGGACTGTTGTAACTATGGATCGCCAATCGCCAGAACGAGGCCGGCGATCCGCGAGTCGTGACTACAGGAGACCGTCTGAGACGACGGCTTTGATGTGATTGCCGCCGTAGACGCAGTCATGGTTGACGTGCTTTCGGACGAGATCGGGCGCTTCATTCGGGCGGTCGGTCCGGATCCCGACGAACAGCTTCGCGAGATGGACGACTACGCCGACAGCGAGGGATTCCCCCACGTCGGCCCCGAGGTCGGCGCGTTTCTCCGGTTCGTCGCCCGCATGAGCGACGCCGAGCGAATCTTCGAGTTCGGCTCCGGCTACGGCTACTCGGCGTACTGGATGGCCGAGGCGTTGCCCGCTGACGGCGAACTCGTTCTCACCGAAGTCGACGAAGACGAACTCGAGTTGGCTCGCGACTATCTGACCGCAGGCGGCTACGACGACCGCGCGCGGTACGAACTGGGAGATGCATTGGCAACGGTCAAGCGCTACGACGGCCCGTTCGATGTCGTGTTGATCGACCACCAGAAACACCGGTACGTCGACGCTTTCGAGGCCATCCGCGAGAAGGTGCCGGTCGGCGGCGTCGTCGTCGCGGACAACGCGATCACCGCCGGTCCGATCCAGTTCGAGAAACTACTCGAGATCGCAGACGGCGGAACGCCCGAAGACGTCAACGAGCATACTCGAGGGATCGCCGACTATCTCGAGCGCGTCGGCTCTGATCCGGCGTTCGAAACGATCGTAGTGCCCCTTGGCGAAGGAATCGCGGTCAGTTATCGAGTCGAGTAGTCGGACGTCTCGCCTTCGAGAATCTGTTCTTCGGGCGTGTCGGCGCTCGACGTGGCTCCATACTCCCGGAAGCCGAGAAACGCCGTCGTCGAGCCGGCCGAGAGCAGCGTCGCCCACGTGACCGCCAGCAGCCCGCTGACGACGGGGTCAACGGGACCCGGAACGGTCGCACCAACCGTTTCCAGCCCTAGCATGTGCACACCCGCAACGGCGATGAAGACGGCCCAGAGCGCGAGTGCGAGATGGGCAAGCGTTCGTCGCGAGACTCGAGTTGCATACTGAGCGACACAGTAGACGCCAGCGATCGCGACTGCCGTCGCCCCGGCGGTCGGGACGAGTGCGTCGGCGCCACCGGTCGTGCCGGCAACGGCGAAGCAGACGAGCGATATGGCGAACAACTGCCGATCCGAACAGGTAGTAGTCGGAATCACGTCGTGCACCGCTTTGCTGGGACGAATAGGCGATCAGATATATAGCTGTTGGATCCTCGTGTGAACAGCCCACACAGTTATGCGCTCCGATCAGCCGCTGGAAGCGTCATCGAGAACGTCGTCCCCTCGCCGGGTTCGGTCTCGACCCAGATCTCGCCGCCGTGGCGGTCGACGATTCGCCGACACAGCGCCAGCCCGATTCCGGTCCCCGGGTGTTCCTCGTATGTGTGCAACCGCTGGAACACCTCGAATATTTCATCAGTCTTGTCGGGGTCCATGCCGATTCCCTCGTCGCTGACCGAGACGACCCAATCGCCGCCATCACGCTCGGCCGAGACGTGGACCCGCGGTGGCTCGTCGCCGCTGTACTCGAGCGCGTTCGAGAGGAGGTTCTGGAACAACTGGCGCAGCTGTCCCGTGTCTCCGCGAACACGGGGCAGCGACGACGTTGTCACGGTCGCGTTCTGTTCGTCGATCCGAAACGCCAGCGTCTCTCGAACGTCCTCGACGACGGCCTCGAGGTCGACCGGCTCGAGTTCGTCACCTCGCGTTTCGACCCGCGAGTATTCGAGCAGGCCGTCGATCATCGCCGACATGCGATCGGCACCGTCGACGGCGTAGTCGAGAAACTCCAGTCCGTCGTCGTCCAAGACGTCCTCGTAGCGACGTTCGATCAACTGGAGGTAACTCGAGATCATCCGTAAGGGCTCTTGCAGGTCGTGAGAGACTGCATAGGCGAACTGTTCTAAGCGTTCGTTTGACGCCTCGAGTTTGCGCTGGTACTCCGTGCGCTCAGTGACGTCTTGGACGACGAACATCCCCGTGGTGATCTCGCCGGGGGTCTCGACCGGGAGGGTGTACGCGAGCAGATCTCGACCATGGGACGTCATCTCGAAGGTTCGCTCCTCGCCCGTCAGTGCGGCCCGGAAGTGTGGATCGACCTCCGCGGCGAGGTCGTTCGGATACCGCTCGTAGATCGTCTGTCCGATCACGTTCCCCGGATCGATCCCGAGCTCGCCGATGAGTTGGCCACCGGCGGCAGTAAAGCGGAGTTCGTCGTCGAAGAGGGCGACCACGCCGTTCGGGAAGTTCTCCGCAAGGGTTCGATAGCGCTGTTCGCTCGCCTCGAGTCGTCGCTGTCGCCTTCGGCGGTCGGTGACGTCCCGGACGATCCCTGCTCGCTGGTAGCCGGTCGCCGCGTCCTCAGTTTGAGCGGCGTTGCGGTCGTGATCGACGACGTCCGCGGTGCTGCCGCCCGCATTTCCGGCCATCTCTTCGGTCATCGAAATTCCCGTGACGGTCACTTCGATCGGGACCTGCGTTCCGTCTCTCGTCTCGAGTGTGGTCTCGATCGTCGACGACTCGCTGTCGTCGGTGAGCACCTGCTTCGTGTGCCCGATCACGTCCTCGCTGGCGACGAGCGACGCATGAGCGCCGAGCAGTTCGTCTCGATTGTAGCCGGTGAGCGAAGTGTACGCGTCGTTGACGGCCGTAAACCGCCCGTCTTCGTCGATAACGTAGATCCCGTCGTCGATGGTCTCGATAATCCGCTCGTACTGCTCGAGTTGTCGTTCCCGTCGCTTTCGGGCCGTGATATCTCGGAAATACACCGACAGGCCCGTTTCTGAGGGATACACGTGGATTTCCATCCACAGGTCGAGTGACTGTGAGTATCGCTCCCAGGAGATTGACTCCTGTGTCTCCATCGCCTCCTCGTATCGATCGACGAGCTCGGATCGCGTCCCGCCGGGGAATACGTCCCAGACCCGTTCTCCGACGAGTTCGTCGCTCGAGTAGCCCAGCAGTTCCTCGGCGCGCTCGTTGACGTGGGTGAACCGCCACGACTCGTCGAGCGCGTAGAACGCGTCCGAAATCCGCCCGAGGATCTCGCTCAACTCCGTCTCGAGTTCGCTCTTGTGGCGCTCGAGGTCGCGTTCGGCTTCCTTCCGAGCCGTGATATCCTCGGCGATGGCGATCACGCGCGCAAGTGAGCCGTCGCTTTCGGTGACCGGCGCAGCGTTCACCGAGAGCCAGGTCCGGTCACCCGAAGGGGCCTCGATCACGAGTTCCTCGTCGAGAACCGGGTCGCCGGTCGCCCGGACGCGAGCGGCCGGGGTATCGTCCGGCGCGAGTGGCTGTGCCGAAGCGTCGGTGACCCGCCACTCATCGGCGGCGGCGAGCGTCGCGAGCGTCGCGTCGTCGGATAGCCCGTAGTCCTCCCGTGCACGACGGTTGACCAAGAGGACGTCACCGTCGGCGTCGGTGACAGAAATCGCAACCGGAGCCGTGCGAAGCAGTTCCTCAGTCTGGACGCACTCGCGCTCGAGACGGTGTTCGTGATGCAGCCGATCGAAGGTCGCCTCGAGGCTCGAGGCGACGATTTTGGCGAGCGAGCGGTCGCCCTCGTCGAACGCATTTCGCGTCTCCGACCCGATGATCACGATACCGTGCTCACCGATCGGGAGACAGAGTTCGCTTCGAATCGGTGTCTCCGGATTGTAGACGTCCGGATCGGATCTGACGTCGCTGTAGATCGATGGCTCGCCGCTCTCGAAGACCTGCCAAGCGATTCCCTCACCTTCCGCGAACGTCGGCAAGTCTCCGAACAGCGTCGCTGCGGGATTGGACCAGGCGACCGGCTCGAGACGGTCGGTCTCCGAGTCGTAGAGAAAGACGCCGTTGATCTCGAGTCCGAGAATATCGAGCAAGTCCTGCGAGACTCGCTTGGCGACGTCCTCGCGGCTGTTCGCACCCATCCACTCGTGAACGGCTTCGTTCAGCCGCCGTAACTGGGAGACCCGGCGGCGCTGTTCAGTCACGTCGTAGTAGAGTTCGATTCGGCCGCCGGCGTAGGGGCCGGATTCGATCGGCCTGCTCCGGTGCTCGAGCCAGCGTTCCTCGCGGTCGTTACCGGGGGTGACGTGACACTCGAAGCGTTCGACGTAGTCGGTGTCGTCGTAGGTGGCACCGACGGTGTCCGCGAAGGAGTCCGGGTCAGCGACCCGATTTCGGATCGTCTCCTCGATCAGCCGTCGCTTATCGCGACCGAGAGCGGCAGCCCGGTCGAGACCGAAGTAGCGCTCGGTCGCTTCGTTGATCCACGCTACGTTGTGCTCCTCGTCGAGGACGAAGACGCCGACGTCGGCCTCATCCAGGGTCTGCATAGCTGATTCGAAGGCCGTGTCCGTCAGGGAGCTGCTCGGTCGAGCGCTGTCCGACTGGTCGACCGCTCGGACGACGCCCACAGCGCCACGGTGCTGTCCATCCGCCCGAACGTGATTCACTCGGAGCCGACAGGGCACGGCCACTCCGTCGGCGGTCCGGAGTGGGTACTCGAGCGTGGCGACGTCGCCGGCGGCTCGCTGCTGGTCTCGGACGTCTCGTTCGAATCCCGTCATCTCGATGCCCGATAGCAGCATCGTAACGGGGTTGCCGAGGAGGTCCTCGCGGGCGTACCCCGTTAGCTCGAGGAGCGTGTCGTCGACTGCGACAAACTGACCGTCGGTGTCGAGTCGAAAGACGCCGCCCTCCATCGTCTCGACGAGCGTCTGGCACCACTGCGGCTCCGTCTGGCTGTCGTCGGCTGCCCAGAACGCCGTGTTTGACGGTTCTGTCCGGTCGCTCATTGTCTGCATCAAGCCACTCAGACGCATAAGTCCAGCGTGCACGCAACGCATCCAGTGCCGGTTCGCGAACGCGACGACAGCCGAGGGTCGGAGGAGCGTCGCTACTCGTCCCGCCCGTCGGCGTCGACAAGAATGCGCTTTTCGGGGGAGGGTCGACCCGGATGAATCCCGTACTGAGCGAAGCCGTAAAGAACTGTTAGTGCCACCGCACAGCAGACCACTGCGGCAGCGACCGACTCGAGTGCGAGTGAGAGGGCGGGGCTGGCAACCGTCTCTCCAACGGCCGCCGCCGAGTCGCTCGCGGGAGCCGCAACCAGCGCGTACGGGAGAAAGCTGACGAACGCGACCGCCCACCAGCGCTGGGTCGCCAGACGGAGTCGGTCGACGCTGTAGTTCTGAGCGGAACGAGCGATCACGGCGACTCCAAGGGCTGTCAATCCGAGCCCCAGAAGCAATCGAAACGGTGCGTCCAAGCCAGTATTAATTGTGATGCCGACAGCGATGATCGAAACAGCGCCGGCGAGTCGCAAGACAGCGGAGACAGAGAACGGACGAGTCATGGCTTGACAACGGTAGTCGGTCGTTGTACAAAACTCTCGCGAACCGATCGCGATCGATTGGCAGGGAGGCAGTCGTCGGTTGGTTGCGGCCGACAACAAAGGACGTATTACCAGTGCCGACGAGACGAACGTGAGAACGAATGTGGCCGAACGTCGATCCGAATTCGGAGGACGATTCGTGCAGTTCCTGAAACGACTCTGGAAGCGACACGTGACGGGCCAACCCGATCGCTATCAGGCATATGTCTCTCTTCCGACGCGCGACGATCACCTCCCGTTTGGCGAGGTTCACGACCATATCGAGGAACTCGAACACGTCTTTGAGGGCCGTCTCGACGTGTACGCACGGTTAGGGGGTATCGCGGTAACCACCGACCCCGTCCCGGCCGACCAGTTCGACCGAGACGCGTTCGAAGCCGCACTCGACCGACTCGAGGACTGTTACGCCGACACGCACTCGCTAGTGCGACTCGAGAAATGGCGGCCATCGAAGGACCGACTCGTCAAATCATTCGTCATCGTCCCGGTCAAACCGCTCTTTCCTCGGGAGGAACCCGACGACGCGCCGCGGGTCCGGTCGGCTGCCGACTGACGGGGAATGTCGATCGAATCAGTCGTCGTCGCTTGGACCGGGTTCGGATCCAGGTTCACGGTCGGAACGAGAGGACTGACCGCTGGCTGGACGGTCGCCCCCGGTCGTTCGTCCGCCTGAAGCCTCCTCGTCCGGTGTGACGGTGACAGTACGTCCCATCCACCGGTCGATGTTCTCGGCGACGTAGTCTTTGCCACCCCAGCCGAAAGCGATGCCGGCACCGATGGCGACCGCTGCGGCGAGTCCCCACGCAAGTGCTCGCGCGAAGACGTAGAGGATGCCGACGTCGATCCCCATCGTATCGAGGCCGATGACGATCGCCGTAAAGTACAGGAACATCCGTGCGCCGTTGGCGAACCAGCTCGCGTAGGCTGTTTTGGTCGCCGCTCGCGTCCGCTCGATAACGTCACCGATGAAGTCGGCGACAACGAATCCGATGACAATGACAAGCAGGCCGGCGATGAAGGCCGGCAAGTAAGCTACTGCCGTCGAGATCCACTCTGAGAGGAGTTGGATCGCGAGCGCGTTGGCGGCCGCGAGGATGGCGATGCCGTAGACGAACCATTTCGCGAGCGAGCCGAACGCGCTAGAGACGGCTCGTTCCGTGCCGCCGAGTATGCGGCCGAGCGGGGTCTCGAGAACCATTCTGTCGAGTTCAATTCCATCGGCGAGCCGTCGAACGGCTCGCGCGGCGATGCGACCGACGATCCAGCCGACGAAGAGGATCACCAACGCACCGATCAATCGCGGGAGGAACGTGACGAGTTCTGCGGCCGGATCTTGTAGCCAGTCGGGAACTTGTTGGGCGGGTTGTTGCTGTAGCATGTGTGAACATCGTTGTTGTGCCCCGTGCTTTGTAATTGAGTGCCTATCAAAATGTAGTGAAAACAACCAATCATAGCCGAAGACGGCGCCTCGATTGAAGTATCCGTTATCCCGAATTGTACGTCCAGTGGATCATAACGAAACGATGGTGGAAGCAACAGATAGACTGAGAAGACTAAACAGGAAGCGGTGTGATGACTGTCTCGCCCGCTAGCGATAAACGACAATTGCTGTCGATGCCGCGCTTTGAGTGATCGATCACGCTGTGGCGCTGTCCAGTTCGGGGAGCATCACGCCGTCGTATCTACCGAGTTCCTTTCATGATCGTGTCCCGACTGATCCGCCGCTTCCCATCCATAGCGAGGGTCAGATCCATTGAGTACATCCGTGCACAGTCGATCGGTTCACGAGCGACGGCTGATGCGATAGAATCCCGGTGAGAACGTTACAAGCCGTCGAATTCGATAGATACGTCACTGTAGATCACGACAAGTGATATGAATTAGGTCGACAGTAGCGCACATTGACTGCCATATATTTAACATGAATGACTGTTTTGGTAATGAGTGGTTAGCTAGACTGGACCTGCAGCTTCCGGGAGCGAGCCTATGTGCCTCTATCAGGCTGCGGATCGACGTGTGGTTCCGGCAGGAGGTCCTCGAGCGGCTGGTCGTCGAGCCACTCGAGTAATCTCACGAGCTGTTCCGAAGCGGCCTCGAACAGCTGGGTGCCGATTTCGGGCGTCGCATCTGTTTGGTCGCCGAAAACGCCGTTCTGACTGTTTTCGATTGCATCGTAGAAGGTGGTCGCGCCGTGGACGCGTTCGGCGTCGTAATCGAAGACGGTACCGCCGTCACGAGCGTCCTCGAGGCGGTCTTCGCGGACGAGCGTTTCGGCGATGTGCATGATCATGGCAGTTTCCTTGGGGCCGCCGTGGGGTCCGGGGGTCTCGAAGACCTCCTCGATCAGGCCGGGGATCGATTCGTCCCACATCCACTCGATGGCATAGGCCGTGGCGTCGTCGTGGAGACGGCGGCCGACCTCCCGGAGATGGTCGACGTTGCCACCGTGGGCGTTGACGTAGACGATCCGGTCGATACCGTGGTAGGTGAGATTCCGCGAAAAGCTCTCCACGAAATCTCGAAACACCGGCGCCTCGATCCACATCGTTCCGTGAAACTGCCGGTGGTGGGAACTGACTCCAATCGGGATCGGTGGCGTACAGAGATGGCCCGTCCGTTCGGTTGCCTCGCGGGCGAGCGCTTCGGCGATCATGTAGTCGGTCCCCTCCGGCAGATGGGGGCCGTGCTGTTCGGTCGATCCGAGCGGGACAACCGCGAGCGATTCGTTTGCGACGTACTCACCGAGATCTGGCCACGTCTGATGGGGGAGGTACATACCTACTGGTCACGTTGGAGCCAGAAAACTGTCTAGTAAACTTTCGTTTCGACACTGGCCTCGACCCGGTCTTGGCACTCGATCGGGAGACGCAGCTACCGAGTCTCCGTCGCCACTTTCCGTCAGTACACACCCGACCACGCGACGACCCTACATCGATTCGGACCTCGGTTCAGTTGTCGGTGTGACATCGATCGTCTCAGATAGTGGTGTGTCAGATAATCGTTCTGATCAGTGCAGACTCCCTTTCGGATGCCGGTTTTCACGGTTCGAGATCGATCGACCCGGGATCCATGATAAGCCTTAATAGATAATGGCCGTCGAGTTATTATATGGCAGTCGTAAGCGTCTCGATGCCGGACGAACTCCTCAAGCGACTCGATCAGTTCGCGGACGAACACGGCTACACCGGCCGGAGCGAAGTCGTCCGGGAGGCCTCTCGGAATCTGCTCGGCGAGTTCGAAGACACCCGTCTCGAGGACCGTGAGCTAATGGGCATCGTCACGGTGTTGTTCGACTACGAGACGACCAGCGTCGAAGAGCGGATGATGCATCTCCGCCACGAACACGAGGATCTCGTCGCCTCGAACTTTCACAGCCACGTCGGGGACCACTACTGTATGGAACTGTTCGTTCTCGAAGGCGAACTCGAAGACATCTCGACGTTCGTCGGCAAGATCCGAGCGACCAAGGACGCGCTGACGGTGGATTACTCGGTGATTCCGGTCGACAGCTTCGATCCGATCTCGCAGGACAACTAAAGCAGAGGTTGCCAGCGATTCGTGACGGCGCTGTTCGTCGTCCGTCAGCGAGCCCGTTCGGTCGTCTAGCTGGCTGAACAGCTGTCGATCGATATTTCTCGATTTGGGCACCGAATTTATCACTCACTTCGAGCGAACAGTATTGTTTTACCGTTTGCCCATCCAAGGGTCGGGCATGAGCTATCGGAAGGTCAACTACGAGGAGGTCGAGCAGGTCTCGAGTGCGATGCATTTCCTGAGTGATCCACTCGAGACCGAGCAGGTGGGTGTGACGGTAGCACGGTGTGATCCGGGGTGGAACAGCAAGCCACACGACCACACGGACAACGATCACGAGGAGGTCTACGTGCTCATCGAAGGCGAAGCAACGGTGGTCGTCGACGACGAACCGGTCGCGATGGAAACCGGAGACGCCCTCTGGCTCCCGCCGGAGTCGACACGTCAGATCCGAAACGGCGACGAGGAGAGCGCGTTCGTCCTCGTCAGCGCCCCGAGTATCGGGGACGAGGACGGCGACGAGTGGTTGCTCTCGGGATTCGCTGGCTGAGCACTCGAGCGGGTGCCGGCCTCCGATACCCTCTCGCTGGTGGTCAACACAGCCGCTACTCGAAATCGAGTCGCTCGAGCGACGGGCTGTGCTCGAGTGCGTTCGACGTAACACCGGAAGTGGTGGGGTTGCTACTATATAATTCATTGGATACAGCGGAAGCAGCGGAACCAAAGGATAAAGCCGTCCGCCGAGACATCCTACACAATGTCGGATTTTAGCTTCAAGCCGACTGGGAGCATCTTCAAAGAGCGTGAAGCACTCTTAGAGGAGTGGACACCCGACGAACTGGTCGGCCGGGACGAAGAACTCAGGCAGTATCATGCGGCACTGCAACCCGTCATCGAAGGTGAGACGCCCTCGAACATCTTTCTGTACGGGAAAAGCGGCGTCGGGAAAACCGCCGCAACCCGATTTCTCCTCCAACTGCTCGAGCGCGACGCCGGGAAGGTCGATGGGCTCGAACTCCATACGGTCGAAATCAACTGCGACGGTCTCAACTCCAGTTACCAGACGGCCGTCGCGCTCGTCAACGAACTCCGTGATCCCGCAAATCAGATCTCGAACACCGGCTATCCGCAGGCGTCGGTTTACCAATTCCTGTTCGACGAACTCGATGCACTCGGTGGCACCGTCCTCATCGTTCTCGACGAGGTCGATCACATTCGTGACGACAGTCTCCTCTACAAACTCCCGCGAGCACGCTCGAACGGCGACGTAACGGCTGCACGACTTGGCGTAATCGGCATCTCAAACGACCTCGATTTCCGAAATCAGCTCAGCTCGAAAGTCCGCTCGAGTCTCTGCGAGAAGGAAGTCTCGTTCAGCGCCTACGACGCGACCGAACTCTGTGAAGTGCTCCGCCAGCGTGAGGCAGTCGCGTTCGAAGACGACGTCCTCGACGACGGCGTCATCGAGATGTGTGCCGCCTACGGCGCGAAAGATTCCGGTGACGCACGACAGGCACTCGATCTCTTACTCGAGAGTGGCGACATCGCCCGTGAAACCAACGCCGAGTTGGTGACGGAAGCCCACGTCCGCGAAGCCAGAGAGCGACTTCAGACCGATCAGGTGGTCGAAGGGATCAGCAACTACTCGATGCACGGCCAACTCGTCCTGTGGGCGTTGACGATCTTAGAAGAACGGGGGCAGACGCCGGCGCGCACCCGTGACGTCCGTGAGCCATACGAGATGCTGTGTGAACGCGAGGGGAACGATCCCGTCTCCGACCGTGCGGTGCGTGAGTATCTCGCCGAACTCGAGACACTCGGCATCATCTCTTCGACGCAGGTCAATCGCGGCAAGGGCGGCGGAAAGTACAAACAACACGAGTTGGATCAGTCGGTCTCGAGCGTGAAAGCCGGACTGTCGGAGCTGTTAGATACCGCTGCGTGACCGTCAGTTTTGATTCTGTTGTGTGTCCTTTCTCTCATGCCTTTGCTGGTTTTCCGAACGTTGACTCTCCCAATTGGCTCGGCTGTTCACTCAATCGACCCCAATTAATCTGACTACACTCGACCCCACTACTTCCGCTGTTACGGGGGACTGTGTGTTACACCCCCACCCCACTGGTTCCGCTGTTAGTGGCTTCAGGGGCTACCGACCTCGTTCATCCCGGTCCGGATGCCCGCTCATATCGGTCAAGAGAAATAGTATAGAATTAAGTACGATTGCTAAAAACTGTATCCGCAAGCCGTTCATCACTATCTACAAATTACCCCCTCCTACGGGGGTGATGCAGTCGTCTCACCGCTAACAGCGGAACCAGTGGGGTGGGAGGGGTCCACGACGCTGGACGACTCGAGTGTGATCAGGTGTTGATTGACGTTCAGTGGCTACTATAGCTCCGTCCTGGTTTCCGTCGGCGGTCGCTCGAGGCTTGCACAGTTGCCCCGCGGCTATATCCACAGTGCGACCGTGTGACAGGTTATGGAACTACTCGAGGACAGCATCGTCCCGGAACACGCACGCGACATCAAAGCCGAGGCGCGTGAGTTCGCGCGCGAACACATCGAACCGAACGCGCAGGAACACTTTCAGGCCGGAACGTACCCCGAAGAGATCCTCGAAGCAGGCCAAAAAGCAAATCTCGTCGCACAGGACATCCCCGAGGAGTGGGGTGGCCGCGGGCTCGACCTCCCGCAGTTGCTCGCGCTGACGGAGGAGTTCTACCGGGCCGATGCCGGGATCGCACTGACTCTGCAACTGGCGAGTTTCGGCTGTGAGATCACTTATAAGTACGGCACCGACGAGCAATGCGAGGAGTACATCCGACCGGTCGCGGAAGGCACACAGCGCTCGGGGCTCGCCGTATCGGAACCGGAGACGGGAAGTGACCTCGCCGGAATGCAGACCACGGCCGAGAAAGACGGCGACGAGTACGTCTTAAACGGCGAGAAGTACTGGATCGGTAACGGTGTCGAAGCCGATTGGGTGACGGTCTACGCCCGGACGGGTGAGGACGAGGACAACCGGTACGGCAACCACTCGATGTTCATCGTCCCCACCGACACCGACGGCTACGAGGCCGAACACATCCCCGAGAAGATGGCGATGCGCGCCTCGAAGCAAGCCCACATCGAGTTCGACGACTGCCGGATTCCCGAATCGAACCTGATCGGCCACGAGGGAGCCGGCTTCATGATGCTCGCGGAGTTTTTCAACCACGGTCGAATCATCGTCTCCGGCCACAGCCTGGGTCTCGCCGCGGCCGCCATCGAAGAGACCTGGGCCTTCGTCCACGACCGCGAGGAGTTCGGCCGAACGATCAACGAGTTTCAGGCAGTTCAACACGGCCTTTCGGATATGCTCATCGAGTTCGAGCGCGCTCGAGCGCTCACCTGGCGGGCCTGCGAAAAGGTCGAAACCGGTGAGCACGCTGGCTACTGGGCGGCGCTATCGAAGACGAACGCGACGGAGGCGGCGACGGCCGTTTCCGAACAGGGGATGCAGTTTCACGGCGGTCGCTCCGTTCTCGACGAGCGTCGGATCGCCCGCGTGTTCCGCGACGCCCGAATTCCCGTCATCTACGAGGGGGCAAACGAGATTCAGCGCAACCTGATCTACGGGCAAGCGCCGTAAACCGAATCAGACGTCGCCGTCAGTATCGACGGGACACCGATACTCGGCGTTCGAGACAGTCACTGCCGAGCACGCGGATGGGCCGCGGTCGAGAGAACGAAGGGGCGAGGAGAAGGGTTGGCTTCGAGTTCGATGGCGATGTGGTCAGTTCTCTGATTGGAGGTCTTCGAACGCTCCAACGAACTCATCGTGAGATTTCATTTCTGAGATCGTCCCGTCGACACGATCCCGGAGTTCCGTGACACGCGCACAGAGTTCTCGATACTCGTCGTTGTTCGCGAGTTCGCGTTCGACCTTCTCGGATTCCAGCAGGGCTTTTTTCGAGACGAGCGCGTAGTACTTCCGAATGTCCGATTCATACTCCGATCGGCTGGCCACGTCGTCGACGATCGTGACGAGTTCGTCCTTCGAAACCGGTTTGACGAGGTAATCGTCGAAGCCCATCTCGATGATATCGAAGTCCGGGTCGACTGCGGTTACCATCACGACCCGCGAGTCGTAGCCGTGGTCTCTGATCTGCGAAAGGACCTCGTCGCCGGACAGGCCTGGCATTCGCCGATCCAGCAAGACGACCTCAACGGAGTCGAGCATCTTTTCGAGCGCCTCGTCACCGTCGTAGGCTGTGTCGACGACCCATTCGGTCTCGAGCCATGCGGCAAACAGATCTGCGAGGCGAGCCTCGTCATCTACGACGAGTACCTCGAGTGTCTCACTCATCGGTTGTCCCCTTTGTCCTCGTCATCGATTGAAGCCACGACTTACCAATAGTCCCTCCGGATGATAAATCTCGCGACCGGTCGTGGGAGCGCCACTGCTAGCGGGATCGGTTGTCTCGGGCCGTTGCCGGAACGGTTCTCCCCGAGACGCCAATCAGTGTTCAACGGCGCGTGTCACCGTTGTTGGTACGATAAAACGAGATCGGGTGTCGAAGGCAGCAGGCGAGTTACTTACCTTCGAACTCGGGGTCGTCGTCGCCGAAGAACGCGTTGATACCCTCGTGGACGTCCTCTGAGTTGACGACGTGACCGAAGCCCATCGACTCGACCTCGAGGCCGGCTTCGTGGTTGTCCCAGCCTTTGTGCATCGCACGCTTCGTAAAGCGCATCGCGAGTGGCGGGCCACCGGCGAGTTTCGCAGCGTAGTTCTGTGCAGCCGACTCGAACTCGTCGGGTTCGACGACCTCGTTGACGAAGCCGAACTCGGCCATCTCCTCGGCCGGGGACCGGTCTGCGGTGAAGATGATTTCCTTTGCACGGCCCATGCCGACGATGCGCTGGAGGCGCTGGGTGCCGCCCCACCCCGGGAGCAGACCGAGGTTGAACTCGGGCTGGCCGAACTCAGAGCGCGAGGTCGCGATCCGGACGTCGGCACAGGTTGCAAGTTCCATCCCGCCGCCGAGACAGTAGCCGTCGATGGCAGCGACGACCGGCATTTCGATCTCCTCGAGGCGACCGAACGTCTCCTGACCGTACTTGGAAAGTTCGACCGCGTCGAACGGATCCGCTCCGCCGCCGGCGATACTCATGAAGTCCGCGCCTGCGGAGAACGCCTTCGAGCCGGCACCCGTCAGCAGGAGTGCACGAACGCTATCGTCGTCCTCGAGGCGGTCGATCGCGGCGTCGAGTTCCTCGATGAGCTCCAGGCTGATGGAGTTCATCTGCTGGGGCCGGTTGAGTTCGATCTGTGCGACCTTGTCGCCGGGATAGGTCAGTTCGATCGTGTCGAACTCCACTGCGCCGTTTTCCTCGTCCGCGCCGTCGTAGAACCCACCTTCGTCGGCGACGGTGGCGAGGTGGTCGAACGGCTCGTAGCGTGGGTGGTCGGTCTCCTCGTAGGCAGCCTCGAGTGCGTCAGCGAGTTCGGCGACGCCGTACTCGTCGGCGAACTTCGCGGGGCCTTTCGGCCAGCGACCGCCGAGTTTGACCGCGGTGTCGATCTCTTCGGGTGAGGCGACGTCATCTCCGACGAGGTAGGCGACTTCGTTCGCGAGGACGGCGAGCAGGCGTTCTTTGACCGTCTCGCTGAACAGGTCGTCATCCATCGAGACGTCCGCGCCGTCTCCGTCCTCGTAGTCGTAGAATCCTTTGCCGGACTTCTGGCCGAACTCTTCGTTTTCGACCTTTTTGTTCATCAGCGGGCACGGCTCGTAGCGGTCGCCCGCGACCTCGTGCATGTACTCGAGGACGTGATAGCCGACGTCGATACCGACGTAGTCCGCGAGTTCGAAACTCCCCATCGGAAGCCCGATGTCGAACTTCGTCGTCGCGTCGACCGCTTCGATGGTGGCGACGTCGTCTTCGACGAGCCACGCGGCTTCGTTCATCAGCGGAACGAGAATGCGGTTGACGATGAAACCGGGGACGTCCTTGCGGACGCGGACCGGGGTCTTTCCGATGTCCTCCGCAAGGGCCTCGACGATGTCGAGCGTGGCGTCGTCGGTGTGTGCACCGGAGATAACCTCGACGAGATCCATCCGGATCGGCGGGTTGAAAAAGTGCATCCCACAGAAGGCGTCGGCTCGGTCCGTGAACTCGGAGAGATCCGTGATCGAGAGACTCGAGGTGTTCGTCGCGAAGATCGCGTCGTCGGGGGCGACCGACTCGAGTTCCTCGTAGACGTCCTGTTTGATTTCCATCTTTTCGGGGACGGCCTCGATGACGACGTCGGCGTCGCCACAGGCCTCTGCCATGTCGACGAGCGGCGTGATCCGCGCTAAGGTGGCGTCGGCTTCCTCCTGGGTAAGCTGGTCGTTCTCGGCGAGCTTGTCGAGCGACCACTCGATCTGTTCGTATCCGTTCTGGACGAACTCGTCGTTGATATCACGTAGGTTGACGTCGTAGCCAGCCATCGCGACGACCTCCGCGATACCGTGGCCCATATTTCCTGCGCCGAGAACTGCGACGGTGTTGATGTCTTCCAGCTCCATGGTCACAGTTCCAATCGGCACGGGTTTCAACGTTTCCCTATTTCCTAAAGAAAACTATAGTTTTGTTTACTGTCGGTTACAAAGCTCTTTACCGCTGGCCTCGGAACTCGTTGGCATGGAATTCGGTCTCACCGAAGAACAGGAACAGATTCGCGACGAGGTCAGGCGGTTCGCCGAGAACGAAATCGTCCCGAACGCCGAAAAGTACGACGAAGAGGAGACGTTCCCCCACGAGCTCGTCGACGAGGCCGCCAAGATGGGACTGGTCGGCTCCTCGATCCCCGTCGAGTACGGCGGCGCGGGCTACTCGACGCTCGAGACGGTCCTCATCGCCGAGGAACTGTTCTCCTACGACCCCGGCATCGCGCTCTCGATCATGGCGTGTTCGTTCGGGACCGAAGCCATTCAGGAGTTCGGGACCGAAGACCAGAAAGAGCGCTTCTTAGAGCCCGTCGCCATGGGCGAGAAGATTTCGGGGGCGGCAATCTCTGAACCCGACACCGGCTCGGACGTCTCCTCAGTTTCCACGCGCGCAGAGAAAGATGGCGACGAGTGGGTGATCAACGGCAACAAGATGTGGATCACCAACGGGACCGTCGGCGACTTCTTCGTCATGCTGTGTAAGACCAACCCCGACGCCGAGGGACGCTACAACGGCTTCAGCCAGATCGTCGTCGAGTCCGACCGCGACGGCTTCTCGGCCGACAAGATCACCGGCAAGATGGGCATCCGTGCCTCGGACACGGCCGAACTCATCCTCGACGACGTCCGCGTTCCCGAGGAGAACCTGATCGGCACCCGCGACGCCGCCTTCATGCAGCAGATGCAGTTCTTCGACGCCACTCGGACCGGCGTCGCCGCACAGGGCGTCGGTATCGCGAAAGGGGCACTGCGCGAAGCCCTCGAGTACGCCCAGGACCGCGAACAGTTCGGCCAGCCGATCAGCGAGTTCCAGGCTGTCCAGCACAAACTCGCTGACATCGCGACGGAGACCGAGGCTGCTCGGAACCTGACGTACAAGGCCGCCTGGAAGGTCGATCAGGGCGAGAATATCACCAAACTCGCCTCGATGGCCAAGGAGTACGCCTCACGGGTTGCCGTCGACGCCGCGAACGAGGCCGTCCAGATCCACGGCGGTGCGGGCTACGTCAACGACTTCCCCGTCGAGCGACTCTATCGCGACTCGAAGATCACCCAGATCTACGAGGGGACGACCGAGATCCAGAAGAACATCATCGCGCGCGAACTGCTCGGCAAGGGCTTCTAGAGACGAACTTTTGCTCTGCGTGGGGTCGCTCTGCGACCCCACTCGGCAAAATCTTCAAAAGAGCGCTTCGCGCTCTTTTGGACCTCGCGGGATCTTCGATCCCGCTCAGCTTCGATGAAAAGCACTCCTCCTTCCGTTCTCTCACTCCTTACAGTCGTTCGTTTACATCAGTCGTCGGCCCGCTCGCTCGCCCTGCGGGCTCGCTAGCGGCTGTATCCACTGACACAGCCTGCCCTCCCCCGGATCGCGTGCTCGGCGAATCTCGCCGAGCACGCTCTCGGCCATCGGCAACGCCCTCGTTCTCGATCGGGTTCCGTCATCCGTCACTGTCGGAGTCGGAATCTCCGTCGTTGCTGTCGGAGTCAGTGTCCCCATCGTCAGTATCCGAATCGGAATCCCCATCGTCCCGATCAGAATCGGTGTCAGTGTCTCCACCGACCCGATCGGAATCAGTGTCGGTATCACCGTTCCCACCACTCGGCGGACTTCGATCGACGCTGTTCGCGTGCGCTCGCGGCGTGGCCGATCGCTCCGGCTCGCTGAGGTCCGACTCGTCCGGCGACGTGGGTCCCTTCTTGGGTGCGAAACTGGGCTCGAACACGTACAGGATGACGGGCGGGAGAACGTACGACCCGATCGCGAGCGCCGCGAACCACGGGTCGACGAAGACGAGGATGCCGAAGATGGCTAGCGCGGCGGTCGCGGCGGTGTGGATCGCTGTGTGCGTGTAGCCGCGGTAGAACGACCAGAACTCATGGAGCGGGCCCGCGACCGGTGGAAACGTCATTGGGACGACGTACGTTTCCAAGGAGGAAATCCGTTGGTGTGCGGCGGCTTCGGCGCTCGGGTCAGGTTACCACGGCGTCAGTCGTGGACTGCCCTCGAATTCGGGTGAATCCCCGCGAACGCGTGCCGAAACCTCGGTCCGGTGGACAGCCGAATACCTCAGTCGCGTCCGCGATCGCGGCCGACCCGATCGAGTCCGACGGCCTGGCCGCTACGGTTCGGATCGGCCGCGCCGGTGAGTTCGTCCTCACCGATGTCGATGACCTGGACGTTGCCGAGGGTGCTGGGTGACTCGTCCCATTCCAGGCCCCAGGCGGCAGTGGTTTCGCGAGCCTCGGGCGGGACGCCGTCGTCCCAGCCAATCCCGCCGCAGTAGTGGGTGTAGATGTTCGGCTCCGTGACCGCCTCTAGCGGGTCGAGGCCGTAGACGTACCGGTACAGGATCGTCTGCAGCGTCGTCGAGATAATCGACCAGCCGCCGGGCGACCCGGCGGTGAACTCCGGCCGCCCGTCCCGAAGGACCATCGTCGGACTCATACTGCTCAGCGGGCGCTTCCAGCCGTTCGGCTGGTTCGCACCGCCCGGCGCGAAGTCGAAGTCCGTGAGTTCGTTGTTGATCATGAACCCGCGTCCAGGGACCATCTTGCCCGACCCCATGAACTGCTCGATCGTCGACGTGTACGAGACCGCGTTGCCCCACTGATCGACGACCGAAAAGTGCGTCGTCTGGCCGTTATCGTGGATTTGCTCCGGATTACCGCCGCCAAAGCATCCCTCGGTGTCGCCCATGACCGACCGCCCAAGTTCGATCAGATTCGCTCGCTCCTGCAAGTACTCGTCCGAGAGCAGCGCGTCGGTTGGGTCGTCGATGAATTCGGGATCGCCCATGTACTCCATTCGATCGCCCCAGGCGACGATCGTTGCCTGGGCGATCAGGTGGTACATTTCGGGCGATCGGAGAGCGTGCTCGTCGATACCGAGGTGCTCGAGCATTCGGAGGACCATCGCCACAACCGTTGGTCCGGAACTCGGAAGCGGCTGGCCGACGAGCTCGACATCGCGCCACTCTGTACGGACCGGCTCGTCGAGCGTGACGTCGTAGTTCGCGATGTCGTTCGCGTCGACGGCGCGATCAGGATCTCTGGCGTGGCGCTGGATTTCGGCCGCGAGATCCTCGGCGATGGGTCCTTCGTAGAAGGCCTCCGAACCGTCGCGTTTGATCTGTTCGAGGGTCTCCGCCAGGTCGAGGTTCGTCATCGTGTCTCCCTCGTCGTAGAGGGTCCCGCGCTCGTCGCTGAAGGTGTCGAGGGCCGCGTCGTTGAACTTCCAGGTGTTGTTCGCGATCTGTTCTGCGAGGAACCAGTCGACGGTGAAGCCGTTGCGGGCGAGGTCGATCGCCGGGGTGATCAGCCGCTGGCGCGGCTTGCTCCCGTACCGTTTGCGTGCCGTCTCGAGCCCCTTCACCGTGCCGGGCACACCCATCGACTCGCCGGTCTGGATCGCCCGGTCGAAGTCGAGCTCGGTCCCCTGATCGTCGAGGAACATGTCGGGTGTCGCCCCTTGGGACGCGCGCTCGCGGCTGTTGACGACGTCGACCGAATCCGACTCGGCGTCGTAGATGACCATGAACCCGCCGCCGCCGATGCCCGACCCGTGGGGTTGCGTGACGGTCAGGACGTACTGGAGTGCGATCGCGGCGTCGACCGCGTTCCCGCCCTCCCGAAGGACGCGCGCCGCGACGCCACCGGCGATCGGGTCGACCGTCGACACCATCCCGTCGGCGGCAGTCACTTCGCGACCGCACGTGAACTGCGGATGGTCGCAACGGAACCCGGAGACATCCGTCACCTCTTGGTACTCCGTATCCGCAGTTACCGGATTCGACCCGATCGTGAGTGCGCCGGCCGTCGTCCCGGTGAGAGCGAGGAATCGACGACGATTGATTCTCCGCCCGTCGAACCCACCTTGCTGTTGTCCGTCAGATGTGTTGTATCTTCCCGCCATAAGCACGAAAAAAGTACTGACACGGTACAATGAACACCACGTCAGACATCACGTACTGATAACGAAGTGATGGCGAACCAACAGAGCGTGCGGATACGGGCCGAACTCGCTCGGATCGTGGAGGGAGGGCGTTCGCAGAGCGATCTTTCGGTCGAACTGGACTGTCGTTCGGTCGGTGACCGGGAACCCTATTCCGAGTGACCACGTGTGCACTAGTATGAGAGAGTTCGTCTTCGCCCTCGAGTACGAGCCGGATGCGAATCCGGTCGCCGACGTCCTCGCCGACCACCCGGCGGCGTCGATCCGGTCGCTGTCGTGTCACGTCACCGAAGACAGCCTCTGGCGGGTCGACCACGCCGAGGGGCCACCGGAGGCACTCGAGGCGCTCGAGGACGCCTATAAAAATGCGGACTTCTTCGCGGACTGTCTCGTCAAAGACGATTGCGGCGCAGACTGCGAGGTACAGGTACTCGACCGCTCGAGTGACACGCTGGTAGTCTACACCTACTGGGATCGCACCGAGATCTGTACGTCGGTCCCCCACGTCGCCCTCGAGTATCTCGGCGAGGGGCTGTTGTTCGAGACCTACCGCGAAGGGCGCCGGTACCGCTGGCGAATCGTGCTGGGCAGCGACGCGCCGATACACGAGTTCTTCGACGCGTTGGGCGAGGAAGTCGGCGAGTGTGCGGGCATGGAGATGCTGCGGCTGACGGAACTCGACCCCGAACGCAACGGGATCGAGTCCGACCACGACCAACCGCTCCCGAGCGAACAACGGGATGCGTTGCAGGCGGCCGTCGAGTACGGCTACTACGAGACTCCCCGGCGGATCGATCTCTCTGAACTCGCCGAGCGACTGGACGTGCCCCGATCGACGCTCTCCTACCGGCTTCGGCGGGCCGAAGCCAGCCTCGCCACGGCGTTCGTCGCCGACGATCAATCGCTCGAGGCACTACCGGCTGAGCTGTGAGCGAGTCGGGTTCAGCTGCTACTGACCGAGATGAACCCGGCCCCGAGTTGGCGCACGCCAAATAACCCGTATGGTCCACGAGTGATTACTGACTCGTAATGAGTGAGTCATCGCCGTCGGCGCCGCCCGACTCGAGTCGCACGCTCGAGTTACGGGTGCCCGAGATGGACTGTCCGTCCTGTGCCGGGAAGGTGACAAACAGCGTCGAGCGGTTGGCGGGGATCGACGGGATCGAGCCGCGGGTGACGAGTGGCCGACTCGTCGTCGAGTACGACCCCACGCAAACGAGCGACGCCGAAATCCGCGAGCGGGTCCGTGCGGCGGGCTACGAAATCGTCGACTCGGCGTCCGAACTGACGCTGTCGGTCCCCGACATGGACTGTGCCTCGTGTGCCAGCAAAGTGGAGAACGCACTCGAGAGCGCCGACGGCGTCGGCGAGATCGAGACGCGGCCAACGTCGGGCCGTGTCACCGTCTCGGTCACCGACGAGACCGACCCCGAGTCGGTCGCCGACGCGATCGGCGCTGCCGGCTACGACGCGACGCCTCTTCAGGACGGCACCGATGCCGTTGTCGACGAACAGCCGATCTGGCAGAGCCGCCGAGCCATCGGGACCGCGATCGGTGCCGCGATCGTCACGGTCGGGATGGCACTCTCATTTGTCGTCCCGGCGCTCGATCCGACGCTCGGGACCGTCGCCGGCCGCACCTACGCGCTGTCACACCTCCTGTTCATCGTCGCCGCACTAGTCTCCGGGACGCCAATCTTGCGGAACGGCTACTACTCCGCGCGCAACCGGAGTCTCGACATCGACTTCCTGATGAGCGTCGGGATCGTCGCCAGCGTGGCGGCTCATCACCCCTTCGAGGGGGCGATGCTCGCAGTGCTGTTTTCGATCGCCGAGTTGCTCGAGCGGTTCTCGATGGATCGGGCTCGTGACTCGCTGCGGGAACTGATGGATCTCTCGCCGGAGACGGCGACGATCAAGCGCGCAGACGGCAGCGAGGAAACGATTCCGGCTGATGACCTCGCGGTCGGCGACACAGTCGTGGTCCGGCCAGGTGAGAAGATTCCGGCTGACGGAACCGTTCTCGAGGGCGAGAGCGCGATCGACCAGTCACCGATTACGGGCGAAAGCGTCCCCGCCGATAAGGCCGCGGGTGACGAGGTCTTTGCGGGGACGATCCTCGAGTCGGGCTATCTCGAGGTCGACGTCGAGAGCGAAGCCGACGAGTCGACGATCGCACGGATCGTCAGCATGGTCGAGGACGCCGAACGGGAGAAGACCGACCGCGAGCAGTTCGTCGACCGCTTTGCGAGCGTCTACACGCCGATCGTCGTCGTGCTCGCGATTGCCGTCGCCGTCGGGCCGCCGCTGCTCGTCGGGGCGTCGTGGAATACCTGGTTCCTCCGCGGACTGACGTTGCTGGTCATCGCCTGTCCCTGCGCGTTCGTCATCTCGACGCCAGTTAGCGTCGTCTCGGGGATCACCAGCGCCGCGCGAAACGGTGTGTTGATCAAAGGCGGGCGACACCTCGAGTCCGTCGGCGAAACCGACGTCCTCGCGGTCGACAAGACCGGGACGCTGACAACGGGCGATCTCTCCGTGACCGACGTGATCCCGCTCGAAGGAGCCGACGAGGAGACTGTTCTCCGGCGGGCACACGCCGTCGAACGGCGAAGCGAGCATCCGGTCGGACAGGCGATCGTCGGCTACGCCGACGAACAGGGCGTCGTTCCCGAGACGGACGAACACGACGTGTCGAACTTCGAGGCCTTGACGGGGAAAGGCGTCCGCGCCGAGGTGGATGGGACGACCCACTACGTCGGCAAGCCCGACCTCTTCGATGATCTCGCCGACTTAGCACACGTTCACCGGACGACCGACGGAGGGACGACGCTCGAGTCACCCGCCGACTGGCCCCAGTGTGACCGTGAGGGCTGTCTGGACGTCCTGAGCGAGGTCGTTCCCGACCTCGAGGCCGAGGGCAAGACGGTCGTGATCGTCGGTACCGAGGACGGCCCGATCGGCGTCATCGGCGTCGCAGATCGCGTGCGTCCCGACGCTGCGTGGGCCGTCTCGCGACTGCAAGCACAGGGTGTCCGCGTCGTGATGCTCACTGGCGACAACGAGGGGACCGCACGCGCAATCGCCGACAGCGTCGGTATCGAGGAGTATCACGCCGAACTCCTCCCCGACAAGAAACTCGAGTGGATCGACCGGCTCGCGGACGACCACGGCGGCGCGGACGGGACGGGCCACGTCGCCATGGTCGGCGACGGGATCAACGACGCGCCAGCGCTCGCGACGGCAGATGTCGGCATCGCGATGGGGGCTGCGGGCACGGATACGGCCCTCGAGACGGCCGACGTCGCACTGATGGGCGACGATCTGACGCGGCTACCGTATCTCTTTGCCCTCTCAAGCAAGGCAACTGGCGTTATTCGCCAGAACATCTGGGCGAGTCTGGGCGTCAAGGCCGTCCTCGCCGCCGGCGCGCCGTTCGGTATCGTGACCGTGATCCACGCGGTCGTCATCGGCGACATGGGAATGAGCCTCGGCGTGACCGGCAACGCAATGCGACTGGCGAGCGTCGAACCGGAACTTCCAGACGACCTCGAGGGAGAGTCCCTCGAACGTCGAGGCGCGATCGACCGGTGACGCGGGTCGGTACGGTACCGTCCGCCCGGCCGTCGACTTCCACGGGACGAGGCCAGCGAGCGAATCGGCAACGGGTGCGACTGGCAAGGTCCCCGGCTGACTGACCCGTTCTGGAACGCATCGCTACTCCGGAACTGATCGGACCTAACCCCTCGAGTAGCGTCCGAACGGCCTCGCTTTCGGCTGCTTGCGTAGTTTGGTGAGAGAGCTTTACTCGACCGGACCATATCTTCTCGTGATGACACAAATACCGCCTGCTGACCACGGTGTACCGGCGGCCGACGATGCCGGCGGCATCGACGGCCGACTGCCACAAGGCGGAGCCGAGGCTGACGACCGCGACCACGAGGTCACGTCCGACATCGTCACCACATCGGTGCTCGTCATCGGGGCGGGCGCTGCCGGAGCTCGAGTCGCCATCGAACTGGCCGAGTCGGGTCTCGAGCCGCTCGTCGTCGGTAAACGCGATTACGGCGACGCCCACACGACGTGGGCCGCCGGCGGAATCAACGCCGCGCTCGGCTCGCTCGATCCGGAAGACGACTGGCCCATTCACGCCGCGGACACGCTGAACGAAGGCCACCATCTGAACGACCCGGAGGCCGTCGAGCTGACGACCAAACACATGCCCGACCGGATCCGCGAACTCGACGAATGGGGGCTGTCGTTCGCCCGAACCGACGACGGGGCGATCAACCAGCGATACTTCGGCGCGCAGTCCTATCGTCGAACCTGTTTCGTCGGTGATCGAACCGGCGAGGCCATGCTCGAGACGCTGATCGACCGCGCGAAAGCGCTCGAGATCCCCTACCGCGAGAACGTGATGATCACCCGGCTGCTCTCGGACGGCACGCGCGTCGACGGCGCGGTCGGCTTCGACATGGAGACCGGCGAGGGGCTGTTGTTCCGAACGAACCACGTCGTGTTGGCGGCGGGTGGCTTCTCGGCGGCCTACCAGCGCCACTCCTCGCGAGACGACGAGAACAACGGCGACGCACAGGCGCTGGCGCTCGAGGCGGGAGCCCGACTGCTCGACACCGAGTTCGTCCAGTTCCACCCCACCGGCATGGTCGGAGAACGCTACGGCGAGGAGTGGGACGGTCGACTCGTGACGGAGGCCGTCCGCGGAGAGGGTGGCCGACTCTACAACGCGGATGGCGAGCGGTTCATGGAGCGGTACTCGCCGGACCAGATGGAACTCGACGCCAGAGACGTGGTCGCGCGAGCGATTGCAGCGGAGATCCGCGAAGGGCGGGGAACCGAACACGGCGGCGTCTACCTCGACATCTCCCACCGCGATTCGAAGTACATTCGCGAGCGACTGCCGACGATGGTCGACCGGTTCGAGAAACTCGGCGTCGATATCACGGCGGAACCGATGGAAGTCGGGCCGACGGCCCACTACACGATGGGCGGCGTCGATATCGACTTCCGGACAGGGGAGACCGGCGTCGACGGACTGTACGCCGTCGGTGAGGCGGTCGCGGGCGTCCACGGGGCGAACCGCCTCGGTGGCAACTCGCTGGCCGAAACTGTTGCGATCGGTAAACTCGTCGGCGAGCACGTCAGCGAACAGGTCACCGCAGCCGACCACGAGCCCACGATCACCGACGGCCAGCGGGCGCTTGCCGAACGCGAGTTTGCCGCTCTCGCGGAGCTAGCCGCCGCCGACGGCGACGCCACGCCCGAGACGCTGCTCGAGGAACTCGGCGACCTGCTGTGGACCCACGCCGGGATCCTCCGCAACGAGGACGGGCTCCGTGAGGGGCTGGACCATCTCGAGGACCTGCGCGCGCGGACAGCCGATCTCCAGATCGACGGCGACCGCACCTCCCGATCGTTCGAGTACGCCGTCGACCTCTCGATGAGCCTCACCGTCGCCGAGGTGTTGCTCCGGACGGCCCTCGAGCGGACCGAGTCCCGCGGTGCACACTATCGAACGGATTTCCCGGAGACGGACCCGGATTGGCGACAGAACCTCATCGTCTCGGCCGACGAGCGCGGGCTCTCGATCCGACGCCGGGGCGTCGCCGAACCGAGCGAGCCGGTCCGTGAGGCGCTCGAGGAAGGGTACGCACTCGACTACCACCACCTCGAGTGAGCACGCAGACGGACTCCTGTCCGTCAGTTCCGGCGGCGTACTCGCCCGCCAGCGGTGCCGCCGGGACACAGTGACAGCAGACCGTCTCAGGCCTCGTACTCGGCCCAGATGTACCGCGACGCGAGACTGCGGTAGGGCCGCCACGGCTCGGCCACGTCTCGCATCTCGGCTCGCGTCAGTTCTGCCCCATCGTTGTACAGCGATTCGATGCCGCGTCGAATCGCCAGATCGCCGAGCGGCAACACGTCCGGTCGCTGGAGAACGAACATGAGGTACATATGGGCGGTCCACTCACCGATCCCGGTTATCTCGGTGAGTTCTGCGATGACCGCTTCGTTCGTGTACCCGGCGAGGCCGGCCCGCGTGAGATCGCGCTCTTGGAATGCACGGGCGGCGTTTTCGACGTAGTCGGCTTTCGTCCTCGAGAGCCCGGCCTCGAGCAGGTCTGCTCTGGACGCTTCGAGGACGGCTTCGGGCGTAACGTCTCCCCCGAGAACGTCGAAGACACGCTCGCGGACGGCAGCCGCACTCGCCGTCGATAACTGCTGGTTGATGATCGACACGCAGAGGCGTTCGTACTCGTTCGGGTTCGACTCGAGTGGATGTGGCTCGCGGCGGTCGATCACGCCCGCCATCACGGGGTCGGCTCGGAGGACGGTCTCCGGATCAGGATCGGCGTCGGCCATGCTCGGTGGCTCGAAGGCTCGAGTGGACAAAAAGACGGTGGTCGAAAAGCGAGCGGCCGTCGTTGCTCGAGTCGGCGACCGACTCGGGTTCGGTCAGATCGGGGTGCTGTTCCGAGTTACTCGAGGTCGAAGCGGTCGAGTTGCATCACTTTGCTCCACGTCTCAACGAAGTCCTGGACGAACTTCTGCTCGCCGTCCTCGGCGCCGTAGACCTCCGCGATGGCGCGAAGTCGGGAGTTCGAGCCGAAGACGAGGTCCACGCGGGAACCTTTGAATTCGACCTCGCCCGTTTCGCGGTCGCGAAGCTCGAAGACAGCTTCGTCCTCCGAGGCCGCTTCCCACTCGTAGCCCATGTCGAGGACGGTCTCGAAGAAGTCGTTGTTCAACGTTTCCGGCTCGTCGGTGAAGACACCGAGATCGGAGTTCTGGTAGTTGGCGTTCAGTGCGCGCATGCCGCCGACCAGCGCCGTCATCTCGGAAGCCGACAGCGTCAGAAGGTCGGCCTTGTCGACCAGCAGCTCCTCCTGCGTGCGGTCCATCGCGTCACCCTCGGTGTAGTAGTTGCGGAACCCGTCAGCGTCGGGCTCGAGCCACTCGAAGGACTCGACGTCAGTCTGGTCCTGCGTGGCGTCGGTACGGCCGGGTTCGAACGGCACCTCGACATCGTAGCCGGCGTCGGCAGCTGCCTGTTCGACGGCGGCGGAGCCACCGAGAACGATCAGGTCAGCGAGCGAAACCCGCACGTCGTCGGATCGCGAGCTGTTGAAGTCTTCCTGGATCTCTTCGAGGATCGAAAGCACCGTCGCCAGCTCCTCGGGGTCGTTGACTTCCCAGTTCTTCTGGGGCTCCAGACGGACGCGGGCACCGTTTGCGCCACCGCGCTTGTCGCTGTCGCGGTAGGTCGACGCCGACGCCCAGGCGGCCTTGACCAGCTCGGAGACGGACAGCTCCGACTCGAGAATCTCCGTTTTGAGGTCGGCGATCTCCTTGTCGCCGATCAGTTCGTGGTCGACGTCGGGGATGGGGTCTTGCCACAGGAACTCCTCGTCTGGAACTTCCGGACCGAGGAACCGCTCTGTCGGGCCCATGTCGCGGTGGATCAGCTTGTACCAGGCTTTCGCGAAGGCTTCCTCGAGTTCTTCAGGGTTCTCGTAGAAGCGCTCGGCGATCTCACGGTAGTCCGGATCCTCCTTGAGCGCGAGGTCCGTCGTGAGCATCATGGGCGTCTGGCTGCCGTCGGGATCGTGGGCGGCTGGCGCAGCGCCCTGTGCCTCCTCGTCGACCGGCGTCCACTGGTAGGCGCCGGCGGGGCTCTCGTCCAGTTCGTACTCGTACTCGAACAGGTTCTCGAGGAAGTCGTGGTTCCACTCGATCGGTGACTCGGTCCACGGCCCCTCGAGGCCGCTGGTGATCGTGTCGTCGCCTTTCCCGGTGCCGTACTCGTTGTCCCAGCCCAGCCCCTGCATGTCGATCGGTGCCTCTTCCGGGTCCGGACCGAGGTTGTCGTCGGGGGCAGCGCCGTGGACTTTCCCGAACTCGTGTCCGCCGGCGATGAGCGCGACGGTTTCCTCGTCGTTCATCGCCATGCGTTTGAACGACTGGCGGATGTACTTCGCCGACTCCTCCGGATCGGGGTCGCCGCCCGGCCCTTCAGGGTTCACGTAAATGAGGCCCATGTGGTCAGCAGCGACGTCGCCCTCGAGGTTGCCCTCCTCGTCGTGACGCTCGTCGCCCATCATTTCTTCTTCGGGACCCCAGTCGACGGCCTTGTCGGGCTCGAAGTCGTCATCGCGCCCGCCGGCGAAGCCGTACGTCTCGAAGCCCATCGACTCGAGTGCGACGTTCCCGGACAGGACCAGCAGGTCGGCCCACGAAAGGCTGCGGCCGTACTTCTGCTTGACTGGCCAGAGGACCCGTCGCGCCTTGTCGAGGTTGACGTTGTCGGGCCAGGCGCTGAGCGGGGCAAAGCGCTGTCGGCCACCGGATGCGCCCCCGCGGCCGTCGCTGGTACGGTACGTACCCGCGCTGTGCCACGCCATCCGGATAATGAGTGGCCCGTAATGGCCATAATCAGCAGGCCACCAGTCTTGGGACGTCGTCAACACCTCGGCGATGTCCGCTTTCACTTCGTCGAGATCGAGTTTCTCGAACTCCTCGGCGTAGTCGAACTCTTCGTCCAGCGGACCGGCTGGACGAGCGTTCTGATCGAGAACCTCTAAGTTCAACTGATTCGGCCACCAGTCTTGGGAAGACCCAGTCATCGTTGACCAATTACTACTTTCGCATATTAAGATTTTCTAAGTCAGAAATGAACTCTTCGCTCCAACCAAAGCAATCTTCTGAATCCATGAGTTTTTATCAGTGATAAAGTCATACTGTGTATTCAATACGTCTGTCGACACCTGCTCTCCAGTGAGTACGTCGCCGAACCCGACTGGGCGATCTCCTCGAGGGAGGTACAGTCATCCATCAGCAACGGACTGCTCGTCCGGCGATTCGAGTGTTGTGGTCGTCTGGCTGGGGTTCACCGGCGTTGATTAACGACAATTCTCAGGTCGTCTCGAGCTGGGTGGTAGACCCATTTACGACATCGAGTTTGTGTTTCGAATGTTCCTCGTTCATCGTGAATCCGTCTACTCTACCACACAGAATCGGTGATCGTTAGTACGTCGGCGGCAACCTTATTTTTCGTTTCGTCTGTTTAGATTTTGCATACAAAAAATAAACTCCTGAAAAGTATCGAAACGTCCAGTGGCTGTCCTTCGTGACTCGAGCTCGCCGCCATCGAGTCGCGACGGATCGACGTGGCGACGTCGACGGTCGTTACTCTTCTTCTTCGGGCGTGTCGTGAGCGTCGCTGTCCGTCCGTCGGCTGACATCGACCTGGTAGTTCTCGAGGATGTCGCGGCCGAGGATGACGGGGTAGTCCATGTGGCTGCGGTCTTCGACGCTTGCGGTGACGGTGTGTTGGTTCCCGCCGACGCCGATGACGACGTCGACGACGGGACGACTCTTTGCGGTCTTGCTACTGCCGGAGCGGATCCGCGTGATGGATTTGATCGGGCCGGCCCCGATGTCGGCCGCGAGTCCAGTGTCGATACTCGTCCGCGTCGCACCGGTGTCGGATTTCGCCATCACGGATTTCGAGCCGCTGGTTCCCGAGAGGACGATCTCCTCTGTGTAGCCGATCACAGCCGGCTCGGCGTCCGGTTTGGACGACCGGCTCGGCTGGGCCGTCGGCCGGGAGTCATCGAGGACGTTCGAGAGTTCCTGGACGCGCTCTTCGTCGACTTCACCGCCCGCGCGCTCGATCGCGAGCTTTGCGATGTAGGGTGCCGGACTGACGTGAGTCGCCTCGTACAGACCCTTGAATCCCGCCGTTGGGTTGACCTCGAGGACGAACCAACCGTCGTCGCCTTCGACAAGGTCGACGCCGGCGTAGTCGAGACCGATGGCGTTGGATGCCTGTCGAGCCATCGCTCGAGCCTCTTCGGGGAGGTCGTCGGTCGCGTTTTCGACGGAGCCGCCGAGGGCGACGTTGGTTCGCCAGTCGTTGTCGGGTGCGTAGCGGTACATCGCGCCGATGATCTCGCCACCGACGACGTAGACGCGAACGTCTCGGTGTTTGGCCCCGTCCCGGTCGATCAGTTCCTGCAAGAATGCGTATCGGTTGCCGACTTTCGCGTTGATCGGCTCGTCGCGGCCGACTTTCCAGGTGCCGCCGCCGTGAGTGCCGATCGCTGTTTTATAGACTGCTTCCTCGCCGTAGCGGTCGCGTGCGGCGTTGAGCTGTTCGCTGTTGAGCGCGAGGGTGACGTTGGGGGTCTGGACATCGTTCGCGGCGAGCGTCGTCGCCGTCGAGAGCTTATGCATTGCCGTCAACACCGTCGCCGGCTCGTTCAACATCGGCATCAGCTGTGCGAACGTGTTTGCAAGCCCGAGTTCTTCAGCGGGCTGTTCGGTGTTCGACAGCAGCATCCGATTCGCGATGACGTCCACGTCCGGCTCGAGGACGACCTCACCGTCAGTGACGCTGACGGCAGTGTTCTCGTTTCGAAGCCATTCCGTATCGTGACCCAGTGCCTCGACCGCGTTCAAAATCGCCTTTGTCTCTTTGCTTGTATGAAGACTCAATACCCCGACAGTGACAGGATCTGCAACAGCCATACGGAGTCACAGGGCAACGTAGGCAAAAAGTATACTGTCATCGTAACCGACAGAAATCTGAGGTATGACTTCGTTCGATCGCCCGACGGCAGCGTAATCGGCGGCTATGATGTGCGTGGTATTCTCTAACTGACTGTCGGATCCGGTGATGCGTTCATTGACCGACCTCGACGAACTCACATCCCAGAGTGTGGTAACCGTGTTTCCCCACTGATCGCGTCGCAAGTCACGTCACTGTGGATCGAACCGCTTGGGGATCGACGAGTCCGCTCACAACGGCGAGGATCGCCCACGTCACCGCGCCGAGTGCGATCGCGCCGATCAACATGAGTGGACTCGAAACCAGCGGCGTCACGAGTAACACGGCGAGCGCCATCACGCCGGTGATCCCACAGATCAGTCCCATCGTCTTGCCCAGTCGACGAAGTCGCAGCGAGAGTTCCGAGTGGACGATGTAGAGGTTCACCGCGACGTACACCGAGTGGGTGGCGACCGTCGCGATCGCCGCGCCGACGACACCGATCGTCGGAATGAGCACGAGATTGAGCCCGAAGTTAGCCGCCGAGGTCCCCCCTTTCGCGATGGCCCGCGCTCGAGCGCGGCCGAGATAGTCAAGACTGTCGCTGGTCAGGTTCGTAATCGCCTGCAGGATGATGAAGACGGCGAGGACCTGCAAGACGGGGACTGCGCCCGCATAATCGCCGCCGAAAACCATCGTGACGAGCGGGTCCGCGACGATGACGAGTCCGACGGTCGCCGGAATGTAGAGCAACATCGTATTCGTCAGCGACGTCTCGTAGATCCGACGTGCCTGCTCGAGTTGGCCCGTCGCTTTCTGCTCGCCGAAATTCGGTGAGATGGTAAAGCCGAGCGATTCGGCGGGTGCGAGGACGAAATCCGAGATCTGCTTTCCGAGCGTGTAGAACGCAACCGCGGTCGGGGTTAGAAAGACGCCGACGAGCACGGTGTCGATCTGCTTGTCGACTACGTTCGCACTGCGCGTCGCCGTCAGCGGCACGCTGTACTCGAGGAGTCGCTGTGAGAGTCCGTCCTCGTACGTCTCGGCTGGTTCGTAGCGGGCGTAGAATTTGTAATACAACAGGGCGAGTCCGATCGCGGCCGAGATCGCGTAGCCAACAACGTAGCCGAAAAAGGCCCCGAGTGCGCCCAGTCCCATGAGGACGAATCCGACGGCAAAAGCGAGGCGAGCGGCACCACTGACTGCCTGAACGATCGCGCTGTATCCGAGGTTATTGAATCCCTGAAAGGCGATCTGTGTGAAGGTACTGAACGAGAAGACGGTGATGTAGATGACACCTGCTGCGAGAAACGGCGCGGCCGACGGTTCGCCCAGACTGATCGCAAGCTCCTCGTGAAACACCACGAGAAGGTAGGAAACGAGCGTGATGATGACGATCTTAACCGAGATCGTCGTCTTGATCAGGTGGGGGATCTGTCCCGGCGCTTTCTCCCGGTACTCCGAGAAGTACCGCGCTGCCGACTTCCCGAGGCCGAGATCCGCGACCAACTGAACCATCGCGAGCACCCCGATCACCCAGTACAGCGTCCCGTAGCTGTCCGGATCGAGGAGATACCGCGCCAGCAAGAACATTAACAGCGCGCTCGAGAGCATGTAGACGGCTCGAGCGACGAGCGTTGCCTTGAACCCGTGGACGATGTGATCCTGTCTACTCATGTGAAAGACATCTCACTCGAGCGGTGGTCGGCCGCTCGACCGACGCGCGGCGTCGAGATACTCGACGTGAAGCGTGAATCGCCAATTGTAATGCGGTGACAACAGGTATCCGAACGCGATATCACGAGTGAACGCTCGGCTTACGCCGTCGATCTCTGCCCAGCGTTTGAATCGGGGCCGTCGTCGGCTTTTCCTCGAATCGGCGTGCTGGCCCACCGTGGTAAGTGCCCCGTACCGTGCTCAGAAATCCAGCCACCGTGGTCGAACCTAGCGTGACCGAGCCCGTCTGTGCGACCCTAGAGATACGACGAGTCCCACCGCGTCGCCTTCCGTCGGTTCCCACAGACGTTACATTCGACACGCCCCATCGCGTCCATGGCATTGTCGATCGAGTTGCAGTTTCCACAGAGCAACGCGTACTGCTCCGTCCGATCCTCGTTCTTGTACGCGCTGTAAAACGGTGCTTTCGCACCGCGGGACGCCTCGCCGTAGCTCACGTAGATCGTCTCGCCGTCGACCTCGAGTTCGTCGACAGCGCCCCAGCCTTCCTCACCGATCTCGCTTTCGACGTAGACGTTTTCGGTAAACGTCTGGTCACCGATCTCGACCTCGCGCTGGCCGGCCTGCTCGAAGCCGTGATCCTGGTAAAACTCGTTGCCACCCTCGTTGTCCTCGAGGACGAGACACTGGATGTGGTCGGCTCCTTCCCCGAGCAGCCGCTCGCGGGTTCGGACGAGCAAGCGGACACCCGTGCCACCGCCACGGTGGTCGGGATCGATGTGGAGCCACAACAGTCGGCCGGTGTCGTAGCGTTGGCCGACCAGATCACTCTGTGAGAAGCCAACGATCTCGCCGTCGCGTTCGACGACGAGGACGAGCGAGTGATCGTCCTCGAGTTCGTCGTCAAACGAGTCGCCGTACCACTGTTCGACGGCCTCGTCGATCGTCTCGCCGCCGAGGAAGTCAGTGTACGTCGAGTTGAGCGAGCGATGGGCGATCGAGCGAATGGTATCGATGTCGGCAGTAGTCGCTTCACGAATCTCCATGCGTGGGGGTAACACATCATCCTACAAAACATATGCCCACGGGGAGACTTTTTCCCCGACTCTCGTTCGATGGAACGACGATCTTTTCCGTAAAATCAACACTGACGCCGGCTCATCGGACCAACAGGAGAAGATTCACATTGCTCCCACCGGAGATACTGCTATGAGCGACGATATCGACGAACCACCCGACTCGAGCGACGTCGGCGACGCCGAACCGTTTACGTACAACGGCGGCCGCGTCGATCCGGGCGAATCGGCGAACATTCGGTACGGGATCAGCGAAACGTATCTCGGCGATCCGGTTCGGATCCCCGTGACGGTGATCAACGGCGAACATCCGGGTCCGACCGTCTTTCTCTCGGCGGCGGCCCACGGCGACGAACTCAACGGAATTGAGGTCGTCCGAGAGGTCGCCCACGACTGGGACCACTCGAACCTCCACGGCACACTGATCTGTTTGCCCGTGATGAACGTCCACGGCTTTCTCGCACAGGAGCGCTATCTGCCGATCTACGACCGGGACCTGAATCGGTCGTTCCCCGGCCGTGCGGGGTCGACGAGCGCGCGACGGATGGCCCACCAGATCTTTACGAACTTCATCGAACCCTGTGACATCGGGCTCGATTTTCACACCTCCACGCGCGGGCGAACCAATATGTTGCACGTTCGAGCGAACATGGAGAACTCGAAGGTCGCCCGCGTCGCGAAAGCGTTCAGTTCGAACGTCATCATCGCCGGCGAGGGGCCGTCCGGGACGCTTCGGCGGGAGGCGACACAGGCCGGCATTCCGACGATCACCATCGAAATGGGCGAAGCACACCGGTTCCAACGGCAGTTGATCGACCGTGCGTTGACCGGCGTCGCGAGCGTCCTCGCCGAGTTCGGGCTTCATCCGGAGTCGTCGGTTCACTGGCCGGGCTGGCGGACCATTATCGACGACGACAACGAGAAGACCTGGATCCGCGCGGACGCGGGCGGCATCGTCGATATGAAACGCGGACGGGGTGAACTCGTCAAAGAAGGTGAAGTGATCTGTGTGATCACCAATCCGTTCAAAGAAGAAGAGGACATCGTCACCGTCGAAGCGCCGTTTACGGGCCTCATCGTCGGCGTCCTCGAGAATCCGGTCGTCTATCCGGGGAATCCGCTGTGTCACCTCGTCGGGCTCTCGCCGGACACGCTAACGGCACTGGAGCGTGAACGAACCACGGATCGCTCGAGAGCGGACCGGCGAACCTCCGAATCGACACTCGACTGAGACCGCCGAGACGGTTCTGGTGGAAACGCGATGAGCAATCCGGGTCGGGTCGCGGGTTCGGGCCGAATCCGAGACGTTAAAAAATTACTCCGTTTCCGACTCAACAGTTATACGAAAGGGGGCAACGGAAGCGATAAAAGTAACTTCTATACCCCAGCGGTCTAACGGACCACATGAGCGTATGAGTCAGTCTTACAATCGCGGTCTCATCGAGGACTTCGGTCGCTGGAAGGAGTTCTCGGCCGGCATGTGGGCGTGGATCTTCCACAAGTTCACCGGGTGGATGCTGATCGGCTACTTGTTCACCCACATCGCCGTGCTGAGTAGCTCGCTTACCGGCCCCGAAGCGTATACGAACACCATTCAGGGTCTCGAGAGCCTCTTCATTATTCGAGTGCTCGAAGTCGGACTGCTCGCCGTGGCAGTCTTCCATATCCTGAACGGACTCCGCTTACTGATGGTCGACCTCGGCGTCGGCCTCGACACACAGGACAAGAGTTTCTACGCCTCGCTGGTGTTGACGGCAATCATCACCGTCGCGAGCGTCCCAACCTTCATGGACGGGGTGACGATCTAATGGCAGAACGATACTCTTCGTTCACGCCCGGCGGCACGACGTGGCTCCTCCAGCGGGTTACGGCGGCCTTCTTAGTCGTGGTGCTCGCATTCCACTTTTTCCTCTTGCACTTCGTCAACCACGCTGCGGACGTGACGTTCGCCGGAACGCAGGCTCGAATGGAGAACGTCGGCTACTTCCTGACGATGGTGTTGTTCCTGATCGCCGGAACGTTCCACGGCGTCAACGGTGTCTACAACGCCCTGGTCAACCAGGGACTCAAGGGGACCCAAAAGAAAGTCGTGCTTGCAGTCCTTGTTATCGCGAGCCTGGCACTCATCGCCCAGGGAACCTACGTTGCAACCGTCATGGCGGGGTGGACCTAACATGAGTACTCAACAACAAAAACCCGAGACGCAAGAGTCACCGGAAGACCCGGAGATGAAAGGCGCAGAGTCGCCCCAACAGGAGCGACTCAAAGAGAAAGAAAGTGGCATGGTCGACGAGCGGTCGGCCGACGAGTCCGAACTCGACGGTGAGACGGTACACATCAAAGTGTTCCGGTACGACCCCGAAGTCGCGGACAAACAGGAGCCGCGCTTCGACGACTTCCACGTTCCCTTCAAGAAGGGGATGACCGTCCTCGACGCGGTCATGTACGCGCGGGACACCTACGACTCCTCGTTGACGTTCCGACACTCCTGTCGACAGGCCGTCTGTGGCTCTGACGCCTTCTTCGTCAACGGTAAACAGCGGCTGGGCTGTAAGACGCAGATCTCCGAACTCGAACACCCGGTTCGTATCGAACCGCTTCCACACCAGGAGGTCGTCAAGGACCTGGTCGTCGACATGGACCACTTCTACGACCAGATGCACGCTGTCGAGCCGTACTTCCAGAACGAGGATACGCCCGACGCGAGCGACCTCGAGGAACAGCGACAGTCCCGTGAAAACCGCGAGAAAGTCAAGATGTCGACGCGCTGTATCTGGTGTGCGTCGTGTATGTCCTCGTGTAACATCGCGGCCGGCGACAACGAGTATCTCGGCCCGGCAGCGATCAACAAAGCCTATCGCTTTGCGATGGACGACCGCGAAGGCGACGAGATTAAAGAACACCGACTCCGTATCTTAGAGCAGGAACACGGCGTCTGGCGGTGCCAGACCCAGTTCTCCTGTACCGAAGTGTGTCCGAAAGACATCCCGCTCACCGAGCACATTCAGGAGCTCAAGCGGGAAGCAGTCAAGAAGAACCTGAAGTTCTGGTAAACCATGTACGAACACGACGTTATCGTGGTCGGCGCCGGCGGCGCCGGCCTCCGGGCTGCGGTCGCAGCGGACGAGGCAGGTGCAGACGTCGCACTGGTCTCGAAACTCCACCCAGTTCGCAGCCACACGGGTGCGGCCGAAGGGGGAATCAACGCCGCCCTGCAGGAGGGTGACGACTGGGAACTCCACGCCTACGACACGATGAAGGGATCCGACTATCTGGGCGACGCCCCGGCAGTCGAGACCCTCGCGAAGGACGCCCCCGAAGACACGATCAGACTCGAGCACTGGGGGATGCCGTTCTCCCGTGAAGAAGATGGCCGTGTCTCCCAGCGACCGTTCGGTGGGCTCTCGTACCCACGAACGACCTACGCTGGAGCCGAAACCGGCCACCACCTGCTGCACGTGATGTACGAGCAGGTCGTCAAGCGCGGTATTCAGGTCTACGACGAGTGGTACGTTATGGACCTCGCAACGACCGACGAAGACGACCCCAACGACCGCGAGTGTCACGGCGTCGTCGCCTACGACGTCCAGTCTGGCAAGATTGAAGGGTTCAAAGCGAATCAGGGCGTCGTCCTCGCGACCGGTGGTCCCGGACAGGCGTTCGACCACACCACTAACGCCGTCTCCTGTACCGGCGACGGCCACGCGATGGCCTACCGCGCCGGCGCACCGCTCGAGGACATGGAGTTCATCCAGTTCCACCCAACCTCGCTTCCATCCACTGGTGTCCTCATCTCCGAGGGTGTCCGTGGCGAAGGTGGGATCCTCTACAACAACGAGGGCGAGCGGTTCATGTTCGAGTACGGCTACGCGAACAACTCCGGCGAACTCGCCTCCCGCGACGTCGTCGCGCGTGCCGAACTCACCGAAGTCAACGAGGGCCGCGGTGTCAACGACGAGTACGTCCACCTCGACATGCGCCACCTCGGCGAAGAGCGCATCATGGACCGCCTCGAGAACATTCTCCACCTCGCGGAGGACTTCGAGGGCGTCGACGGTCTCGTCGAGCCGATGCCGGTCAAGCCCGGCCAGCACTACGCGATGGGCGGCATCGAGACCGACGAGAACGGTCAGACCTGTATCGACGGCCTCTATGCGGCCGGCGAGTGTGCCTGTGTCTCGGTCCACGGTGGCAACCGTCTCGGCGGCAACGCCCTGCCAGAACTGATCGTCTTCGGCAAACGCGCGGGCTATCACGCCGCCGGCAAGGACCTTGGCGATGCCAGAATCAAGACCGGCTACGGCGACGACGTCGAAGACGAAACTGACGCCGACCTGCCGGTCGAACCCGGTGCGTCCGGCCTCGATACGTCCGGTGGCGTCGCTGCAGACGGTGGTGTCACCGCCGACGCCGAAGGCGTCTTAGAGCGTACCGTCGAGCAGACCCGCGAGCACATCGATTACCTGATCGAGAAAGACGACGGCGTCCAGCACGCCGAAATTCGCTCGAAACTCCAGAAGGCGATGACCGACTACGTCAACGTCTTCCGCACCGAGGAGGGCATCAAGAAGGCGCTGAAGATCATCCGCGAGTGTCGCGAGGAGTATCAGGACGTCTACGTCGCTGATCCGTCGCGAACGTTCAACACCGATCTCCAGCAGACGATCGAAACGCGTAACCTGATCGACGTCGCCGAGACGATCGCGCTCGGTGCGCTCGTTCGCAACGAGTTCCGCGGTGCCCATTGGCGTCAGGAGAACCAGATCCGTGACGACGAGAACTGGCTCAAACACACGCTCATCTCGTGGGACGACGGCGAGCCGTCGATCTTCTACCGTCCAGTCATCCTCGAGGGTGAGGACAAGACCTACGAGCCGAAGGTTCGCAGCTACTAACGGCCGCGATCGCGTTTTTTCGTTGTGTTCGACCGCTTCGGATCACCACGCCTAAGAGCGACGGCAGGGTATCCAGGGTCGGAATGTTACTTTCGGGGACGGTAGTTGCTGACGCCGAAACGGTGATCCACGACGGGGCAGTCGTCGTCGAGGACGACGTGATCGTCGCCGTTGGGGATCGAGAAATCTGCCTCGAGCGGTATCCGGACCACGTCCACGAGCGGTACGACGTGCTTATGCCGGGGACTGTCGGGGCACACGTCCACTCCGTCCAGAGTCTCGGCCGGGGTATCGCCGACGACACGGAACTGCTCGACTGGCTCTACGAACACGTCCTGCCGATGGAGGCGTCGCTGTCGCCGAAAGCGATGCACACAGCCGCCGAACTCGGCTATCTCGAGTTGATCGAAAGCGGGACGACGACCTGCATCGATCACCTCTCGGTCGCCCACGCCGAGGAGGCGTTCAAGGCGGCCCGTGAACTCGGGATTCGCGGTCGCCTCGGGAAGGTGATCATGGACAAAGACGCCCCACCGGGGCTGTTAGAGGAGACCGACGCGGCACTCGCCGAAAGCGAGCGACTCATTCGCCAGTATCACGGCGTCGACGATGGCCGAATTCAGTACGCCGTGACGCCCCGGTTCGCCGTGAGCTGTACCGAGGTCGCCCTTCGCGGGGCTAGAGACCTCGCAGACACTCACGACGGGGTGATGATTCACACTCACGCAAGCGAGAACCGCGGCGAGATCGCGGCCGTCGAGGAGGAAACCGGCCGACGGAACATCCACTGGCTCGACGAGGTCGGGCTGACCGGCGAAGACGTCGTCCTTGCACACTGCGTCTGGACCGACGAGTCGGAGCGAGCGGTACTCGCGGAGACCGGCACCAACGTGACCTACTGCCCCTCCTCGAATATGAAACTCGCCAGCGGCGTCGCGCCGGTTCTCGACTATCTGGACCGGGGAATCAACGTCGCGCTGGGCAACGACGGCCCACCGTGTAACAACACGCTCGACCCGTTCACGGAGATGCGACAGGCGAGCCTGCTCCAGAAAGTCGATCGCCTCGAGCCACAGGCGCTGCCCGCGAGAACGGTGTTCGGGATGGCGACGAGAAACGGGGCGCAGGCGGCGGGTTTCGACCGTGTCGGCAAACTCCGTGAGGGATGGAAAGCCGACGTGATCGGCCTCGAGACGGACGTCACCCGCGCGACGCCGATCCACGACGTGCTCTCGCATTTGGTTTTCGCCGCCCACGGAGACGACGTTCGCTTTACGATGGTCGACGGCGAGGTGCTCATGCGTGACGGAGAAGTCCTCGTCGCGGACGCTGACGCCATCAGAGCACGAGCGCGCGAGTTCGCCGCCGACCTCGAGTGAACGGACTCGGTTCGACAGCCGACGTATGGGATCAACGATTGTCTAGAATCCGAACGAATCGAACACGTCGACGCTGACGTTTGCCGCCTGTACCAACTTATATCCCAGATAGATGCCGACGATTCCCATCAATCCTGGAAGCTCCGGTGGTGCCGGAATGGGGACATCGAACAGCGCGAAGAACGCACCGGTGAGCGTGCCGGTCAGCAAGCCGAGCGCGATGAGTTCGTGATTCATACCGGTGAGGGAGGTCGGTGACGACAAAAATACACTGACTTGGACGCGCCCACGTGAGTTATTCGACCGTTCTTGTGACCCGATCGCGATCACGAAACCGCACCCAGTGGCTGCTCTCGAGCCCCGTGTTTCGACAGATGACGAAGCTTAGTTTTAATATCGTCGAACAGCTGAACGAGTAGTATGCATTACGACGGACAGTCACGTTCGAGTGTATCGATTCCGACCGACCTCGAGTCGCCGCGAGCGAAACTCGTCTACCTCTATCTGTCCGCGTGGCCGACAGCGACGACGGAGGAACTCTGTACTGCTCTCGACCTCAATACCGGAACCGTCCTCTCGATTACCAGCACACTTCGAACCCGGGGTTATCTCGAGCGGACGGATTCCGGGTTCGAACTCGCCTGAACGCGAGTCACCGAGCGGAAGCGGGCAGTCGTGAGTCAGGCACGACCCGCCGGACCCGTCGGTAAGGTCAATTGAAAAGGACAGGAACTCTGCGCACAGCAAACCCGGTCGCCGAACGTCGCTCTAGAGTTCGATTCGCTCGACCAGCTGTTCGCGGTTCTCGTTCGTATTGACCGCGACGATCCGGATCTGATCTTCGAGCCCGGAGCCGTTGAGTTTCGCTTTCAACAGGTTGTCGACCTGATAGACGCCGGCGGCGTTCGTCATGGCGATTTCGACCATGACGGGACTGGTCTCGCCTTCCTGCAGCGTGACGCGGCTGATCGCCTGACTCGACAGGGTGTTGATGCCGCGGCCGCCGTGTTCGTAGGGAATTCGCGAGCGGCCACGCTCCATATCCAGCGCGTCGGCGACACGGATAACGCCTGCTTCGGTCGTTAGCGGGGTCTCCGATCGGTGGTGACAGAGGATGGCGTGAAGGACTTCGCCTTTCACGCGGACCGATTCGGCGACGTCGTAGAACTCGGGCAGAACGCGATCGAGGATGTCCGAAGCCAGCGGGATCGAGTAGTAAGCGTGTTGGTCGCGATGGACGACGTGACCGACGTCGTGGAGGGTCGCCGCGAGCGCGATGATGACCGACTCGTCTTCCTCGGCGAGCCCCTGCTGGCGTGCGCCGTTGAAATCGACGTTGCCGGCTTTGAGCAGGTCGTACAGACACAGCGCCCGATTGCGGACGATCTCGATGTGTTTCGAGCCGTGATCGTTGTACTGCATCCGATCGACCGCGTTGACGTTTTGGGCCTCGAGATACGTCTCGATCTCTTCGTCCTCGGTGATGAACTCGAGGACGCGGTTGAGTTTCGCGTCGGGGAAGTTGTGGTCGGCGTCAGGGGAGTAAACACGACGAGCAGAGTCGTCACCAGCAGAATCGCTCATACGCGAACGTCGACTGCGGACTAAAAAAGCCCTGCGGCGATAGCTGTTCGATGATCGTACCTCGAGAGAACCGCCGTAAAAACGCGATTTCGGGGAGCGTTGCTCGTGGCTACCCGGACCGCTCTAGGCTGTGTCCTCGACGGCGGCCTCGACGTCGTCGTAGTCGGGTTCGACACCAGGGTCGTCGCTGACCCACGCGTAGGTGACCTCGCCGTCGCCGTTGACGACGAATACCGAGCGCTTGGCGACACCGTAGACGCCGAGGTCGGCGAAATCCATCTCGATGTCGTAGTCGGCGATAATCTCCTTGTTATAATCGCTGAGGAGACCGAACTCGAGGCCGTTCTGGTCGCGGAACTCGTTCAGCGCGAACGGGGAGTCACGGCTGACGCCGTAGACGGTGGCGTCGAGCTCGTTGAACGCGGCCAGACGGTCTTGGAACGTACACATCTCGTCGGTACAGACGCCGGTGAACGCGCCGGGGAAGAACGCGAGGACGATCGGTGCTTCGTCCTCGAGGCGCTCCGAGAGCGTAAAGGAGTCGACGTCGCCGTTTGCAAGCGGTGCGGTGAAATCGGGTGCAGCGTCTCCAGTTTCAGGCATCACTGGGTGCTTACGGGTAAACGGGAAAGACAGTTTCGTTCGCGGAACTGATCGTTCTCGAACGACTCTGTGAATACGACTACCGGACCGACGACGAACTCGACTCGAGACGCCCGTATTCGAACGCTGAGTGGAGCGCTCACTGACTCCGATGACGCTGAATATCATTGCTTTTATATTTACTGCTGTAAGTCACTTCGATCAGTTTGAACGATAATTATATTACCGAAAGTACGACGTTGTAATTAGTTCGATAACCCGGCTCAAACGGACTGTCGCCGAAACATGGTTTACTGAGTGGTCCAAAAAGGTTATAATTGCCAGCGGGTAAGCAATGCATAGAGATGGTAGCCGAAATCGCACCGCTGTTCATCCCCGGCGCACCCGGGGGGCCGGAACTACTGATCATCCTTTTCATCGCCATCCTGCTGTTCGGGGCGAACAAGATCCCGAAGCTGGCTCGGTCGACTGGCGAGGCCATGGGCGAATTCCAGAAGGGGCGTGAAAAGGTCGAAACGGAACTTGAGGAAATGCGTGAGGGCGGCTTCGAGGAGGACGAACTCGACGAGGAAGACGACTTCGTCGACACGGAACCCGTCACGCAGGAGGACGAAACGGAAACCGAGACGGAAACCAACTAACGGATTTTTTCTCGAGGGGGCGTGTGGCCTAGCGGAGAGGGCAGAAGGTTCCTAACCTTCTGATCGCGGGTTCGAATCCCGTCACGCCCGTGCAGCGAGCCATGTAGTGGCGAGCGAACCGGCATGGCGGGTTCGAACTAGATCGAGGCTCTGCGAGCGCCAGCGAAGAGGTTCTCGGGCGTAGTTCGAATCTCGCCGCACTCGCTTTCTCCTTGCGTTTGTCGAAAGCGGACACTGAAACCTAACCGACTCGAGGCAGTCCTTACGCTGGGGTGTGCTGGCCGGAGAACGTGATGTTTCCGACGACGAGTAGTGCGCCAGCGCCGATGGCGACGACGGCGACGGAGAGGTGAAGCGGGAGGACGATCGCCAGGAGCGCACCGGCGACGGCACCGCCGACGAATCCGGCCTGCAATACGCCGATAGTGAGCGCAGCGATCGGCCGCCCTCGTTCCGAGTACAACCCACCCACGACGGCGGTCTCGAGGGTTGCGTGCCCGGCGACGACGAGTGCACCGGCCAGCCCGATGGTCGAACCGCTCTGGTAGAGCGCAACCAGTGCGACCCCTTCGATCGTCCGGTGGGTGACGAGGGTGCCCAACGCCAGTTCTGCGTGGTGGTTGTGCTCGGCGTGGGTCGTGAGCGATCGCGTGAGGAACCCGCCGCCAACGAGCCCGGCGACGGCGACCGTGGGGTACTCGGCCACCGCTGACAGCCCGAGTGTCACGCCGAGGATGACGAGCAAGCCGCCGAGACACCGATCGAACAGCGTGTGGTGTCGCGCACGCAGCGACGTTCCCGTGAGAATCACTGCCAGACCACCGAGGATGCCCACCGAGACCACGGCGACGACGACCACCGCGAGCGACAGGGGATCGCCGTTGCTGGGCTGGTCGGCCGCCACCTCGTGGGCCTGGACTGTCGTCGATCCCACAGCGACGAGCGTGAGCGCTGCCGCTATCGCGAGCCGCAAACGGCGGCCACCGACGGCGGATCGACGTGTCTGGGTCGTCATCGCCACGGGTTCTCGAACAGATCTGCACGGACGTCGGCCCCGACCTCGAGCGTGCAGTCGGACGCCGGCGTGGCGATACACGGCAGGACGTAGTCGTCCGCGAGGTGACGAGGCTTGAGCGCGCGCGGCTTTCGGCGGTGGGTAATCTCGCCCTCGAGACACCGTGCAGTACAGGTCCCGCAGACGCCGGTCCGACAGCCAAACGGGAGCCCAACGTCAGCGACATCGGCGGCCTCGAGGATCGACTCGTCGGGCGACGCCGTGATCGTCTCGTGACGACCCGAGCGCCACTGCAGGATCACCGGAACGGTCGGGATCACTGCCACACGTCGCTGGTGCAGTCGCCACCGGGCCAGCGAATCTCGTGGGCGCGAGCGGGACCCGCTGGCAGGTCGCCGAAGTCGACCAGGAAGTCCTCGTCGAGTTCGAGCGTGCCCTGTTCCTGATCGACGTCGGCTTTGAGCATCACCGAGCCGCGCTCGGCCTCCTCGGGGAAGAACATATCGTCCCAACTCGAGTACAGCGACGTCGTCCAGTAGAGGCGGCGTCCGTCGAGGCTCAACTGCACCATTTGGGGCCCAGCAACCAACTCACGGCCGTTGACCGCCTGTTTCTCACCGAAGTAGCCGCCGATCGAGATGGAGTCGGCGTGTCGCGGATTCGCCGGATCCGAGATGTCGTACATCCAGACCTCGCCGTGGAGCCAGTTTGCGCCGAACAGATAGCGGTCGTTCATCGAGATCAGGATGTCCGTCGGAAGCGCGGGGACCGGCATATCCCAGCCCTCGAGGTCCCGTCCCTCGAAGTCGATGACCTTCTCCGCGCGCCACTCGCCATCCTCCTCGAAGAAGTGGAAGATGTTCGACGAGAGCGCCGCGTTGACGTAGCCGTGGGTTGACTCCGGATTGTGACAGAAGCGCACCTCGAGGGGAACCATTCCCTCTTCGCCGAGATCGATCGTCTGCTCGACCGTCCGGTCCGTCCAGTTCCAGAAGTGTAACCGCTGGCCGTACTTCCCGGCCTCGACGTCCTCGAGGTCGAACCCGGGCTGGTAGGTCTTCGGCGCGGCCCACTCCGAGGAGATCATCACGTTCTGGCGTGGCTGGTACCAGAAGTCGTAGTTCATCTCGATCTCACCGGGTTCGTCCCAGCGACCTTCGAGCTCGAGGTTTTCGTCGAGGAGGAGGAAGCCGCCGGGGAGGTCGCCGTCGGCGTTCCCGAGCATGCTGATCATCACGCCGCCGCCGGCCGGACAGTGAACAGTGTGTGGCGACGAGAGATCGTACTCGTGGATGGCCTCGGGCTCGATGACGTCGACGATCTCGGGGCCGTCGTCGGCGAGCGTATCGACGATGTGGATCCGCGAGGAACGGTTCCCGGGAACGACCAGGTACCGTCGCTCGAGGTCGCCGACGTGGCAGGACGACGAGCAGGCGTTCCAGCCGAAGTGATGGAGTTCGTCGCCTTTCGTGGGCATCGAGAGTTGATCGACGATTTCGCAGTACGTCTCGGAGTCGGGATCGAGGTCAACGACGGCGAGGAAATCCGGTTCGTCGACGTCGCTACCCGTGTAGAGGCCGACGACGTAGGCGCGCGTCTCCCGTTCGGATTCCTCGATAGCCGCCTGCGGCGTCGCGTACCCGGGTCCCTCGACCTCGTGGTCGTGTTCGTGATGGTGGTCGTGCGTGCTGTGCCCGCCAGACGGGTGGGAACTGTCGCTCATCGGCTTCACCAGCTACTACTAATGTCAATCGTCGCAACGCCGTTTGCCTTCAATAGTATCGACCGGGGGTCGAAGATAGTGGCGTGTCACCACTACACAATATGTGGGTGGTCGAGCATCGACGTCGAACCGTCGAGACACCCCCAGACATCTTAGCCTTCGAAGTCGAACGTGTATGGGACTGGCACGGACTCGAGCGTCGAGGGCCGACCAGCCTATCAAGTGACCAAATGACCGTTATCGCCGACATCACCGTTCCTGCGGACGCGTTCGTCTTGGGACGCGCCCTGCAGGACGTCCCGAACGTAGAGGTCGAACTCCAGCGTGTCGTCCCGTTGTACGAACAGGTCGCCCTGCTGCTGTGGGTCGTCGAGGGCGACCGGCGAGCAGCCGAAACCGCCCTCCGTGACTCCCCAGAGATCGACGTCGTTACCATGATCACAAATACAGCCGGCGGGACGCTGTTCGAGGTCGAGTGGGCGAACGATCTCGACGGCGTCGTCCGGGCGCTCCGTGAGTCCAGAGCGCGGGTGCTCGAGGCCTCGGGAACGGCGGAGAGTTGGAACTTTCGGCTTCGATTCACCACTCACGAGAACCTGTCTCGGTGCAACATTCTCCTCACCGAGGACGGAATCCCCGTGACGTTGCGTCACCTGTACGATCCGGCACACCTTCCGAAACCGGAGTCGCTATCGACCAAACAACGCGATGCGCTCCTGACTGCCTACCGTAACGGCTACTTCGAGGTCCCACGGGGGATCACCCAGACCGAACTCGCCGAGCGACTGGACCTCAGCGATAGCGCCTTCTCCCAGCGAGTCCGTCGAGGTGTTGCCTCACTCATCGAACAGATGTTGCTCTCCGAGGAGCAGCCGCGACGGTGAGCAGGCCTCGAGACTCGACAAACCACGCCCCCGTCCTCGAGCGGTATCGATGCCGTCGAACTGCTCGCCGTCGTCGGCCCCCTCGAGACGTGGCCCCGTTCCGGTTTCCCGAAGTGTTTAACCTCGTTTGCCCGCAACATGAGTGCAGTGTTTGTTCAATGATGACTGTTCCCACTGTCTGCGGGTGGTTCGATGAGCGATGAGACGTATCTCGATCGGTTGGTCGACCGAGATCAGCTCCGGTCGTATCTTACGGATGCACTCGGTCCGGCCGATCGACTCGAGGTCGAACGCGTCGACGCCGGTCACTCGAACGAGACGCTGTTCGTGACGTGGGGCGGCCAGGAACTGGTCGTCAGGCGACCGCCGCCGGGGAAGACCGCCGACACGGCCCACGACGTCCTTCGGGAACACCACGTCGTCGACGCGTTACAGGAGACGGCCGTGCCGGTTCCGACAACCGTCCTCGCGTGCGACGACCACGAGGTCATGGGCAGTGATTTCTACGTGATGGAGAAACTCGAGGGCGACGTCATCCGTACCGAGGAGCCATCGTGGCTCGCGCGCCCGGACGCCCGCAGACAGCTCAGTACCGAACTGGTCGATACCCTCGCGGCGATTCACGACGTCGACTACGAAGCCGTTGGGCTCGGCGAGTTCGGCTATCCGGAGGGGTTCACGCAGCGACAGGTCGACCGCTGGGGCGAGCAGTTCGAGTGGGCACGAGAGACGACCGCCGACCATCGCGACCTCCCAATGCTCGAGCGGATCACGGAGTGGCTGCAGGCGAACGTCCCCGAAGACCACCCAGAAACGCTCGTGCAGGGCGATTATAAACTGGACAACGTGATGTTCGCCCCCGCGGACGAAGGGGTCACGGCGGGTGACGATGCGGCCGCCGACGCCAGGCCGGAAGTGATCGCCGTCTTCGACTGGGAACTGGCCACGCTCGGCGATCCGTTTACGGACCTTGGCTGGATGCTCTCGTTCTGGCACGACGAGGACGATCCCGAGCCACCCGTTCAGGGGCTGTATCCGACGCTTACGGCACGCGAGGGCTATCTCACACGCAGCGAGCTGATCGAGCGCTACGAGGCCCAGACCGGCCGTCCGTTCGATAATCCTCGCTTTTACACCGTGCTCGCGACCTACAAGATGGGCGCGCTCGGCGAGATGTTCTTCCGACGCCATCTCGAGGGCAACAGCGACGACCCACTGTATCCGAAGATGGAGGACGGCGTTCCGCGGCTGCTCGAGCAGGCGACGGCGATCGTCGACGGCGAGTACGAGATCTAGTCGGCTGCAGATCGAACGAAGATCGGCTCGAAAAAACGAATCAATCGAATCAGTCGGATCGGACGCGGTCGTCAGTTCGACTACCGCGACGTCCAGCCGCCGTCGACGGCGAGCACCGATCCGGTAACGTAGCTCGCAGCGTCGCTCGCGAGGAAGACCGCCGGTCCGGCGATCTCTTCGGGCTCGGCGAAGCGCTCGAGTGGCGTGCGATCGATGATCGACTGGCGAAGTTCCTCGTTTTCCTGCAGGCCGGTCGTGAGTTCCGTCGCGACGTAGCCCGGCGCGATCGCGTTGACGCGCACGTCGGGTGCCCAGTCCATCGACATGCTCTTCGTGAGGCCGACGAGCCCGTGTTTCGAGGCGACGTAGGGGTGCTGGCGCGGCAAGCCGACCAATCCGCCGACGCTAGCGACGTTAATGACCGAGCCGCCGTCGCTCTCGAGCAGCGAGTCGGCCGCCGCCGTCGTCACCTCGTACGCTCCATTGAGGTTGACGTCGAGGACCCGATCAAAGCTCTCGGTCGAGACGTCCTCCGGCCGACCGAGGGCGTCTGCTGGGTTGAAGCCGGCGTTGTTGACGACGACGTCGACGTTGCCGAACTCGGCCTCGGCTCGGTCGATGGCGCTCGTGACGGCATCCGGGTCGGTGACGTCAGCCGAAACGGCGAGCGCGTCGCCGCCGTTGGCTTCAATCTCGTCCGCCACGGCTTCGATCTCGTCGGTCGAGCGGGCCGACGGGACCACTGCGGCCCCGGCGTTTGCGAGTTCGACGGCGATGGCGCGGCCGATGCCACGTCCGCCGCCGGTTACCAGTGCGACACGTCCGGAGAGGTCGAAGAGATCACTCATCGTCTATCACCACGTCGATCCGATCGCGTAATCCTTTCTTGTCGAACTTCCCGGTCGCCGTCTTCGGGATCGATTCGACCGTCCTGATCTCGTCGGGGAGCCACCAGTCGGGTTGGTCGAGTTCGTCGGCGAGATGGGTCTGTAACGTCTCCTCGTCGGTGTCGCGTCCATCTCCAAGTACGACGCAGGCCAGCGGCCGTTCCTGCCATTTCTCGTGGGGCACGCCGATGACGGCTGCCTCGACGACCGCCTCGTGGGCCATCAGCGCGTTCTCGAGTTCGATCGAGGATATCCACTCGCCGCCGCTTTTGATGACGTCTTTGGCGCGGTCGACGACCTCGAGGTAGCCGTCCTCGTCGACGGTGACGATATCGCCGGTTTTGAGCCACGACTTTTCGAAATCGTCTGCGGTCGCGTCGGGTCGGTTGTAGTACTCCGAGACGACGGTGGGCCCGCGAACCCAGAGCTCGCCGGCGGCCTGCCCATCCCACGGAACTTCCTCGCCGGCATCGTTCACGACGCGCATCTCGAGGCCCGGCGAGAGCAATCCCTGCTTCTTGCGCTTGTCGTACTTCCGGCCGCGGTCCCAGTCGTCCATCTGCGATTTCGGCCGGGAGACGGAGCCGATGCTCATCGTCTCGGTCATCCCCCATGCGTGTTCCATCGTGACATCGAACTCGTCTGCGTACCGGCGCATAACGTCTTCGGGGGCCGCGCTGCCGCCGACGACGATTCGCTCGAGGGAGGAGAGGTCGCCGCCGTGTTCGTCGATGTGCTCGAGTAGGTTGATCCAGACCGTCGGGACGCCGGCGGTCAGCGTGACGCCCTCGCGTTCGATCAGTTCGAGCAGGTCGGAAGACGTCGGAGACGGGCCGGGATAGACCTGGGTCGCGCCGGCCATCGTCGCCGCGTAGGGGAACTCCCAGGAGTTGACGTGGAACATCGGCACGACGGGCATCACGACGTCGCGCTCGCTGATGTTCAGCCCCGCGGGCGTCATCACCATCATCGCGTGAGCGTAGATCATCTTCTGGGTGTACTCGACGCCTTTCGGTCGCCCGGTCGTCCCGGACGTGTAACACATGCCGGCAGGAAGGTCTTCCTCGAGCGGCGGCAGCTGCTCGTCTGCGATCGGATCGTGCGCGTCGAGCAGATCCTCGTAGGCGATCGCGTCGATCTCAGTGTCGGGGACGGAGTCGGCCATGACGACGACCTCGTCGACTGGGAGGTCGTCCCAGAGTCGTTCGATCGTCTCGAACGGGTCCCCCGGATCGACGAACAGGATGTCGTCGTCGGCGTCCTCGACGATGTGGACGATGTCCTCGTCGCCGAGCACGGCGTTGATCGTGTGCAACTGCGCGCTCGATAACGGGGCCGCGAAGTAGGTCTCGAAGTGTCGATGATGGTTCCAGCCGACCGTGCCGATCCGATCGCCGGGACCGAACCCGCGGCCGGTGAGCGCGGCGACCAGCGATCGCACGCGGTCGCCGAACGCGTCGTACGTGTAGTCGGAGATCCCGTCGTGAGTCCGCGAGACGACCCGCGTTTCGGGGTAGAGATTCGTCGGCCGCCAGAAAAACGGCCGCAGCGTCAGGTCGGTCATGTTAGGCGACCTCCTCCGGTGAGACGGCGAGGTACTTCTCGAGGAGGTCCTCACGCGCTTGGATCTCCTCGACTGATCCTTCGAAGACGATCGATCCGGTGTCGATGACGTAGCCACGCGTCGCCAACTCGAACGCGAAGTTGACGTTCTGCTCGGAGAGCAGGACAGTCACGTCCTCGTCGACGACCGCCTGAAGCATCTCCTGTAAGTCGTCGACGATGACTGGGGCGAGCCCTTCGGTTGGTTCGTCGAGCAAGAGCAACGAGGGCCGTTGCACGAGCGCGCGTGCGACCGCGAGCATCTGCTGTTCGCCCCCACTCAAATTCTGGGCGTCGCTCGTCCGCAGGTCGTCGAGGATCGGGAACAGTTCGTACATCTCCTCGATCGGTTTCGGGTCGGCGGCGAGTTTGTGTGCAAGCACGAGGTTCTCGTGAACCGATAGGGTCGGGAACACCCGGCGGTCTTCGGGCACCAGATTGATGCCGCGCTCGTTTAATTTGTCGGGCGATTTCCCGACGATGTTCTCGCCGCGGTAGACGATCGAACCGCGCCGCGGCGGCGTTACGCCCATAATCGATCGCATCGTCGTCGTCTTCCCGGCCCCGTTTCGGCCGAGTAAGGCGACGACTTCGCCCTCCGCGAGCTCGAGTGAGACGTCGTGGAGGACGTGGCTATTCCCGTAGTACGTGTCGATAGCGTCGAGTTCGAGTACTGTCATACTGCCTCACTGCCCAGGTAGGCTTCCGTCACGCGTTCGTCCGAGAGGACAGTCTTCGGGTCGCCGTCCGCGAGGACTGCCCCGTCGGCGAGAACGACGATCCGGTCGGAGATGTCGGTGACGACGCCCATGTCGTGTTCGGTGACGACGAACGTGGCGTCGATGTCTGCGTTCAGTTCGTTGATCAGCGAGACGATCTCTTTCGTCTCGGTTGGGTTCATCCCGGCCGTCGGCTCGTCGAGTAAGAACACCGTCGGCTCGATCGCGAGCGCGAGGGCGATCTCGACGTTGCGCTTTTCGCCGTGGCTCAACTCGTCACACGTCACTTCCGCCATGTCGGCGAGGTTCGTGAGTTCGAGCAGCTCGTCGACGTCGGCGTTGAGTTGCTCGTCGTTGGCCGCACGCGAACGGATATCGAGCGTCCGCCCTTCGTGAGCGATTCGGGCGACCTGGACGTTCTCGCGGATGGTCAACCGTTCGAAGATGTTGGTGATCTGGTACGACCGCGAGAGGCCGCTCTGGGCCACGACGTGGGGTAGTGCGTCCGTAATGTCCTGCAGGGCACCGTCCTTCCGGAGTCGGATCGCGCCCGAAGTCGGTTCGAGCACCCCCGTCAGCAGGTTGTAGAAGGTCGTCTTTCCGGCCCCGTTCGGGCCGATGATACTGGTGATTTCGTCTTCCTCGAGTTCGAGCGAGACGTCGTTGACGGCGACGAGGTCGCCGAACTGTCGGCGGAGATTTTCGGTTTCGAGAACTGTCGTCATTGGTCATTCCCTCCATCAGCAGCATCGCTTCGTCCGATCGACGTGAGGCGATCGCCTACCGATTCACTGACGAACGACGCTGCAGCGCCAGCGCCGTCGCGTTCGTACACTGTCTGGACCTCGAGGAGCCACGCGTGGAGCATGACGAGCCCGCCGACGGCACCCTGCTTGAAGTAGAGCACGGTGACGATGAGCATGACCCCGAAGAAGAACTCCCAGTAGGCCTCGAGCGCCGGGAAGCGGCTGATCCCCCAGCGGACGTAGAGGTAGATTAACGCGCCGATGATTGGCCCGCCGAAGAACGTCGCGCCGCCGATGACGGTTGCCACGACGGCGGTCGCACTCTGTGACCAGTGGGAGTGGTACGGCGACGCGACGCTCGCCAGTCCCGCGATCAGAACGCCGGCGACGCCAACGAAAAACGCCGAGAGGATGAACGTCATCCACCGGTGGTGCCGAACGTTGACGCCGAGTGCGGCGGCTCGATCGGGACTCTCGCGGATCGACTTACAGATCGTCCCGAACGGTGAGTTGACGATCCGCCAAATGGCGTACGTCGACGCGAGGACGATCGTCAACGTCAGATAGTAGTAGACCCGCCGATCGCCGAGTCTGAACTCCATCCCGCCGAGTTCGACGAACCCGAGCAAGACGAGCACCCCGTCGGTGCCGTTCGTGAGTCCGGCGGGGTTCTGGAGGATCAGCGAGTAGCCGAGCATCCCGAACGCGAGCGTGATCAGCGCGAAGTAAATCTCCTCGAGTCGAACGGAGAGCCAGCCGACCGGAATCGCGATCAGCACGACCAGCAGGACGCCGACGAAGCTGCCGACGGCGAAGGTCACGAGCGGGGCGATACCGCTGCCGACCGCATCCGCGATGGTCGGCTGGAGGTCGCGCATGACGATCGCGAGCCCGTACGAGCCGCCGGCGAAGAACAGCGCGTGGCCGAACGAGAGCAGGCCGGTGTAGCCGTACAGGAGGTTGAAGGCGAGCGCGAACAGCGCGATGATCATGAACTCGGTGAACAGGTACACCTGGAAGGTAGGGCCGAGTCCGATCAGGACCAGCCCGACCAACCCCAGCAGGGTGAATCGTTCTCTGGTCCAGCCGTTCTGGACGGCCTCCCGGCCGAACGTGCCGATCCGTGTCCCGAGATCGTTGTCTTGCGTACTCATTCGCCGAACCCTCCGAACAGCCCTTCCGGACGGAACAGCAACACGAGGACCATCGCGAGAAACGGAATCGCGACGTGTCCGGCCGCCATAAACTTCGGTCCAATCGCTTGCAGCGTGCCGACGAACATCGCGCCCACGAACGCCCCGGAGAGCGAGCCGAGGCCGCCGATGACGACGATGATGAACGCGTCGATGATGACCTGTTCACCGAGTCCCGGACTGATCGACTGCAGCGGTGCAGCCAGTGCTCCGCCGAGTCCGGCGAGGAAGCTCCCCAGGAAGAAGACGCCGGTGTACAGCCGCGGCACGTCGACCCCGAGGATCGATGCCATCTCCCGGTCCGACGATGTCCCGCGGACGAGCGAACCAAAGTACGTCTTCGTGATGAACACCCACAGCCCGACCATGACGACGAATGCGGCACCGATGACGAATAGTCGGTAGGCGGTGAACGAACTGCCGCCGATCGAGACGGGGAAGTCGAGCACTGCCGGCGGGTCGAGCGAGTACGACTTCGAGCCCCAGATGAGCCGTATTGCCTCGTGAGTGATGAGAACGAAGCCGAAGGTGACGATCAACTGGTCGAGATCACCGTCGAGTCGCCCGTACAGTGGCCGGATCGTCCCGACTTCGATGAGGACGCCGATGATGCCGACGGCCGTCGCACCGAGGAGGACCGCGAGCCAGAAGTTATCGACGAGGTTGTTCGTCACTGCCAGCGCGACGTAGGCTCCGATCATGTAGAACGCCCCGTGTGCGAAGTTCAGGACGCCCAGCACGCCGAAGATCAAGCTCAGGCCGACGGCGATCAGGAACAGGCGACTCCCGAGACTGAGTCCATTAATAACGTCCGACAATCCTATAAACGCAATCGTATTTATCATTCTTGTATAAGTATCAGGTTATATATCAGCGGCGACGAGTTCGTTAGACCCCCGAGGGAAGGTCGGAGTCGCCGAGCGCGTCGTTTATCACGTCCGGTGTGGCCTCGTAGACCTCGACCGGATCGAGGACGTTGCTCTCCCACTCGTCGTCGTAGCTAACCGTCCCCCAGATCGATGGCACAGTCGCCTGATTCGTCTCCTCGTTAAACTGGTAGTCACCGACCGGACCAGAGTGCTCCATGCCGGTGAACGCATCCACCAAGTCGTCCGACCCAGTGCTTCCGGCCGATTCGATCGCCTCTTTGTACATGTAAACCGCCCGGTAGGCACCCTCGGCATTGTACGTCGGGAGGGTGTCGTACTCGTCGGTGTAGCGCTCGCGGAACGAGTTGTTCTCGTCGCTGTCCGGGACGAACGGATCGTACCGCGTCGAGGCGTGTTCCCCTTCGACCAGCGGCGAGCCATCGGCAGGGAGATCCGTCCCCATACCGACGCTGAAGAGCGTGTAGTCGATCTGGTCGAACCAGCCAGCGTTCTCGGCCTGCCCGAGGAACGTCGTCAGGTCGGCCCCCCACAGCGGCGTGATGACGCCGTCCGGGTCCGCGTCCATGATCGAACTGATGTACGGCGAGTAATCACCCGTCTCGAGTCCCGGGAACTGTTCCGCTGTAAACTCCGCGTCGACGTCGAGTCCCTCACAGAACGCCTGGAAGTAGTCCCAGGTCTGGTATCCGAACGCGTAGTCCGGACCGATCGTGGCCCACTCCGTCGCGTCGAGTTCTTCGGCCGTTCGAGCGGCGCCGTAGATGTCCTGTGCGAGGTTGTTGGCGTTTCGGAAGACGTAGTCGTTACCGACCGAGTCCTCGTGTTCACCCTCCGGCGACGTCAGAAACGGCGTCGCTGCGTGCGTGGCCATAAACGGCATCTGGAACTGGGCGACCTGTGGTGCCAGCGCCTGTGCGACGCCACTGCTGTCTAACCCGAAGAGCCCGTCGACGTTTTCTTCTTCGATCAGACTCCGTAACTGACGGCCCGCCGTGGTGGCGTCGGCTTCGGTGTCCCGAGAGATAATCGTGACCTCCTCACCGTCGATCCCGCCGTCATCGTTGATTTCGTCGGCGGCGAGTTCGTATCCTCGTTCCGCTTCTTCACCGTACAGCGATGCGAATCCGGAGGTGATGTAAAGTGCACCGAGCGTGACCCCCTCATCACTGCCGCCGCCGAGACAGCCTGCAACCGTCGCGAGTCCTGCTCCAGCGGCGGTCGTTTTCAGAAACGTTCGTCGATCGACACCTACCGAGTTCGCTGCCGCTCGCGAATCGTTGTTCTTGTGACCATTCCCCATGTTATTGCTAACCACAAACAATCACGGATCCAACTCTGTATGGTGAATATAAATAAATTATGTTTATTTAAAATACATATAGTATCGTAATCACTATTGGGAAATTCAGTGTCACTACGCTTTGATCGGTGAGGGTTGTGTCTCGATTAGCCACCAGAGCGACTTCGTACCAGTGTACTATTAATTAATCTAGTCTGCCATTCCGCAGTACCATCGAACAGTTGGAGATTCGGGTGGCGACGATCGACGTTCGACCGTGCCTTCGTATCAGAACGTGTAGGGCTCCTTGCCGAGGTTATCAGATGTGGTAATATGCACGTGACTTTTTTGAAGGGGGAAAGATAGGTTGATTTCAATGGCTATTGACGAGGGCGATCAATCAGATGCCGGGAAATTTTCTGAGGGCGAGGCATCTGAATCGGTGTCGGAAGACCGAACATCCCACGAGTCGGACACGGATTCGGGCGTCCGCGTCGGTGAGTACACGTGGGCAGACTTCATGGCGGACCACGGCTACGGCGACGAAGTTTCTACGCTCTATCCCGATGATCCCGAACCTGCAGCCGACGATCAACTCGGACTCGATACCGACGAACCGGTCGAACCGACGGTCCCGCGTGGTGACGACTGGGCCCGAGTCGACTTCGATCCCGAAGCGTATCTCGGCAGACATCCGGACACGCTCGAGTCGGTCATCGCTGACCCGGCGAAACCGAACGCCGAAACGCTGTGGAAAATCTTTCTCGAGTACGTCGATCCGGAGACGACACCCGTCACGAAAGACGTCTGGACGTGGGAACACTACAAATGGGAGTACTACTACGAGGACGACGGCTCCCGCCCGCGCGATGCAAACGGCGAGATCATCCGCCACGACAAGGAAGACGCGCTCGGTTTCGATCCGGACACCATCGAACAGCGACTGTTCGCCGGCGACGAGGCCGCGATGGTGTTGGACGAACTCGTCGAGGAACGAACCGTCAACGTCCAGGCGGATATCGACGAAGACGACTTCTTCTCGACGGCCACGGGCAACACGACCGTCACCAACCGCTACGACCTCGAGAAGGCGGTCCCGATGGACAAGAAGACCCACTTTCGGGAAGTCGAGCGCTACTGGGTGAACAAACCCTACGCCTGTGTGGTCATCTTCCACTCCGAGAAGGAAAACGAGAAGAAGTACTACATGATCGAGCCGTACCGAAACGAGATCGAGCAGGAACTTCAGGAGTTCCTCTCGGGCAAACTCAGGACGGCGATCAAGTACTCCGAGGACGGGATCAAAGAGAAAGCGACCGAGGACGGTCGCCGAACCGTGATCGAAGAGGAAACCCGGCGCTTGCTGAAACGGTACGATCTCTTCGAACAGGCGTCAGGCGGGACCCAAAAGAGCCTCCTCGAGACGCTACAGACGTTGCTCGATGACGACGACGAGGACGACGAGGTGGAATCCGGCCCCGACCCGCTCGAGGGAATCTCGGTACGGCCCGAACCGGCGATTCTCGAGGACGATCCGGACACGCTCTCGGAGTATCAAGTCGAGAAACTGCTGTACTTGCTCAAGCGTAATTTCATCGGCTACGAGCGTATCGACGGTATCAAACACGACATCAACGTCGAGGACATTTCCGTCGACGGCTACAACTCGCCCGTCTTCGTCTACCACTCGGAGTACGAACAGATCATCTCGAACATCTACCACGGCAAGGACGAACTCGACGACTTCGTCGTCAAACTTGCACAGCGCTCGGGCAAGGGGATCAGTAAACGTCTCCCGCAGGTCGACGCGACACTCCCCGACGGATCGCGTGCGCAGTTGACATTGGGGCAGGAGGTTTCCGACCACGGGACCAACTACACTATCCGGCAGTTCAAGGACGTTCCGTTCACCCCGATCGACCTCATCAACTGGAATACGTTCAGCCTCGATGAGATGGCGTTTCTCTGGCTCGCTATCGAGAACCACAAGAGCCTGATCTTCGCCGGCGGGACGGCATCCGGGAAGACGACCTCGCTGAACGCTGTCTCACTGTTTATCCCGAGCAGCGCGAAGATCGTCTCCATCGAGGACACCCGCGAGGTCGAACTCCCACAGCGAAACTGGATCGCGAGCGTCACGCGCCCGTCTTTTGCCGACGACGAGCAGGGTGACGTCGACGAGTTCGACTTGCTCGAGGCCGCACTACGGCAGCGACCCGACTACATCGTGATGGGTGAGATCCGTGGTGAAGAAGGTCGAACGCTGTTTCAGGTCATGTCGACGGGGCACACCACCTACACGACGTTCCACGCCGACTCCGTCGACGAAGTTCTCAAACGCTTCACGACGGACCCGATCAACGTCTCGAAGACGATGTTTACGGCGTTGGATCTGGTCTCGATCCAGACCCAGACCCGGGTACAGGGGCGGAAGGTGCGTCGGAACAAGTCACTAACCGAAATCAACCACTACGAGGCCGAACACGACGAGATCAACGTTCAGGACGTCTACCAGTGGCAGGCCGAAACCGACGAGTTCCTCAAGATGGGGGACTCGAACACCTTAGAGGAGATCCAGTTCGACCGCGGCTGGAGCAAAGAGAAACTCGAGGAGGAACTGTTCAAACGCGAGGTCATCATCGCCTACCTCATCAAAAACGGGCTCAACACGTACGCGGAGGTCGCCGCGACCGTCCAGGCGTTTATCAACGATCCGGACACGATCCTGACGCTCATCGCGAACGGCTACCTCGAGGACAGCCTCGAGGACTTACGCGAGATGGAAAGCGTCCTGATCGACGTGGATCAGGAAAAAGAGGAACTCGTGCCCCGACCCGAGGCGACCGACGAGACCTACAACCTCTCGATGGATCTCTTAGAGCGAGCCGAGGAGTCGCTGTTCGAGGAGTACCGCGGGAAGGTTCCGAGCGGTCTCGCCAGCGCACTTGGCGGGGTCGAAGTGGAAGAAACGGTCGAGGTCGACCGCGCCGATACCGACGAGTTCGAGTTCGCCGGCGAGGTCGACGGCACCATCGACGAAGAGACGTGGGAACTCGGGAACAGTTCGACCGCGTTCGGCGCTGATTCTGGCGGCGACACCGACGAACCCGCGTGGCTCAGCGATGACTCCGGCTTCGACATCAGCGACGCTGGCGCGGACCTCGAGTCAAGCGCCGAGGCTACGGCCGACACTGCGACGCCCGACGACGCCGGTGACAACTCGAGCCCCGTGGATCAAGACGGGCCCACGGCTGGCGGCGAGGCCACCACGGACGAGCCAGTGGCGGAGGGGGCCCTCCCTGCAGCGAGGTCGGAGACCGACTCGTCGCAGTCGGATGCAGACGCAGACGAGCACCCGGCCACCGTGGAGACGACCTCCGAAACGCCGACCGTCGACTCGACGGAACCGACCGATCTGGACGACGATACCGCTTCGACGCCCGGCCCTGCAGACGCCACCGACACCCCAGACGAGCTCGGCGGGCTGTTCGATGACATCGACGAGACCGTCGACACACTCGAAACTGGCGAGGGCGCGCCACCGGAGGCTGCGTCGCGCGCGGACACTACCGACAACGACCCCGAGTCGATGTTCCAAGACGATGAGTTCGAGTCGATTTTCGATCCCGAGTCGGCCGACGATGCGGTCGGTGATTTCAGCGACCAACTCGAGCCGACCGAGGCGGACGAGCGGACATCCGATGCGGACGAGTTGGACGACGACACGGCAACCGATGACGCAGTCGAGTCGCCACCGGCAGACCTGGAGGTAACGATCGATATTCCGGACCCCGACGCAGACGCCACGGACGAGTCGGAAACGAACATCGACACGGAAGCCGAGCGCGACTCAGATGTGGAAGCCGACGGCGAGACCGCATCCGAAGCTAACACCGATAGCACCGACTCGATTTTCGCCAGTGACGACGTCTCGATCTTCTCCGACGACGAGGCGGAGACGACGGACGACGGCTCGTTGTTCGACGACAGTAACACACCGGCCGAGACGGACGAGTCGATTTTCAGACGAAGCGATGAGGCAGACGGTGACGAGGCGAACGACGATCGTGACGAGGAGACCGACGCATGAGCTTGCGAACCGACAACAGCGGCGGAGCCGGCAGCCTCTCGAGTGGCTCGGACGTTTTAGGTGAGACGTTCTACCCCCTGTACGACCGGCTGTTCAGCGAGGATAGCGAGTTCGTCGGCGACGTCGAGACGAAACTCGCACAGGCTCGAATGACCGATACGGTCGAACTCTACCTCTCTCGAGCCCTCGGCATCGGCTTCATCAGCGGGCTGGCACTCTGGCTGCTCGGCCTCCTGCTCGGCTACGGGCTGTTCGCGACCGGGCTCATTCAGGTCGACGTAATCATCGGCTTCCCCGTCAGCAGCGAGACGGTTCTCACGCTCATCGAAACGCTTCGAGTGCCGGCACTTATCTTCGTCACCGGCCTCGTCTTCGGCTCGATCGGCTTCGGGATCGGCTTCGGCTCACTGGTCGCGATCCCCTACTCGCGTGCGTCGACTCGCAAGCGCGAGATCAACATGCTCCTGACCGATTCGGTGTCGTTCATGTACGCGCTGTCTGTCGGCGGCCTGAACCAACTCGAGATCATCGAGGCGATGGCCCAGGCCGACGACACCTACGGCGAGGTGGCGATGGAGTTTCAGAGCATCGTCAAAGAGACCGAATACTTCGATATCGACTACCGAACCGCGATCAGAAAGCAGGCCCTCGAGACGCCGAGCGACGAACTCTCGCAGTTCCTGACCGACATGCTCTCGATCGTCAACAGCGGCGGCGACATGGAAAGTTTCCTCGAGGACAAAAAGGAAAAACACCTGCGAACGGCCAAACAGGAACAGGAACTCACCCTCGAGACGCTCGAACTGTTCGGCGAAATGTACATGACGCTGTCGCTGTTTCCGCTGCTGTTGATCATCATCATGGTCGTCATGCAGATGATCCCGCAGGCGGACGTGACGAATCAGATGCTGTATATGACCGTTTACGGGCTGATTCCACTAATCGGCATCGCGTTTCTCGTCCTGGTTTCGACGGTCAAACACGACGAGCCGGGCGACGGTTATCTCTCGATGGGGAAGACGGAACAGCGCATCGAAACCCAGCGAGATCAGGGCCTGTTGAACCTCGGGCTCGTCGAGCAGTTCACGGGCGAGTACAGCGTCTTCGACCGTATCAAAAACCGCGAAGGAACCTACGAGACGAAAGAGGTCCTCCAGCGGCCACACATTTTCTTCCGAGACAACCCCCTGTTTACGCTCGCGTTGACGCTGCCCGCCTCGCTCGTGATCGTCGCCACGGCGATGGTCAGCGGCGCGGCACCGACGTCGTGGGACCAGCTGCTCGGCAACGCCGTCTGGGGGACGTTCATCTACGTCTACGTGCCGCTGTACGTGATGGCAATTCCGCTCGCAATCTTCCGCGAGTGGAACGTCCGTCACAGAAACGCCGTCGTCAGTCAACTCTCCGAAGACCTTCGGAAACTCTCGAGTTCGAACGACACCGGGCTGACGCTGCTCGAGTCGCTCAAGGCGGTTTCGGAGACGACGAGCGGCAAACTGGCCCGCGAGTTCGAGATGATGCACACGAAAGTCAACTACGGAACGGGCCTGAAACAGGCGTTCATCGAATTTAACAACAAATACCACATCCCGCGACTCGCTCGGACGACCCGACTGATTACCGAAGCCCAGGAGGCGTCGAACCAGATTTCGGACGTCCTCCGGACCGCCGCCCGCGCCAGCGAGAACCACGACGATATCGAACGCGAGCGCAAATCCCGCACGCGGATGCAGGTCGTGATTATCATCATGACGTTCATGACCGTGCTCGCGGTGATCGCGATCCTCAAGACCCAGTTCATCGACACCATGGCCGGCCTCGAGTCGACCAGCAGCGATTCGGGTGGCGGTGGTGAGCTCGCACAGGCCGACCTGAGCGAGAACATTCAGGTCGATATGCTGGCCGTGTTGTTCTTCCACGCCGTGACGATGCAGGCGATCATCTCCGGGTTCATCTGTGGCTACATCCGGGACGCCGACCTGCTGAGTGGGCTGAAGTATGCCGTTGCACTGGCAACGATCGCACTCGTCGGCTGGACGCTGGTGGCCTGAAATGAGCCGAAAACGAACGCAGAACGGATCGAAGCGCACTCGAGGTCGCCGTCAACGGACGGTCTCGCTCTCGCTTCGTGATCGTGGCCAGACCACGCAGGATTTCGCGATCGGGATCGGTGTGTTCATTCTGGCCGTCGCCTTCGTGTTCTCGTTTCTGCCGACGATCCTGACGCCGTTCGACTCGTCGGTCAGCGGTGGACAGACGGCACAGGCAGACCGGATCGCGGATCGACTGGTCGACCACCTGTCGGAGGACGCCGACGAACCGAATTCGATCGATAGCGACGACTTCGAAGAGATCGATAATTCCGAGAAAATCGGCGATACCGTCGGCCTTCGGACAGCGGGCGATCGAGTGAACGTACGTATCGAATATCTCGACGAGAGTGAGACCGTCGACGATCTGGTTATCGGTGACGAGTATACCGACCAGTCAGCCGCCAGTTCGGCTCGAATCGTGACGCTCGAGGACAACCCAGACGGCTGTGAAACAGCGTGCCGGCTCGTTGTGAGGATCTGGTGATAGAATGAGAGACAGTAGTTCGACTGATCGAGGACAGGCCTACACCCTCGAGGGGTTCATCAGTGCGATGGTCGTCCTGATGGCGCTGCTGTTGGCGTTGCAGTCGGTCGTCATTACGCCGACGACCGGCGGGTTGACGGACCGAACGGTCAAATCACAGGTGCAACAGGAGACACAGGATGCGCTGGTGGTCGCTGCGACGGCAGACCACGATGGAAAAAAGAATCTCTCCGAGATGGTTCGCTACTGGAACGACACTGAAGGAGATAACGGGGAGTTCCACAATGCGAGTGAAAGCGACGATGTACCGGGGTACTACAACGCCTCGAGTCAGACGGAACTCTACGAGGAGTTCGTTCTCGGAGAGATTCTTGCCGATCGGTTCACCGAACGCGGACTGAGTTACAACGTCGAACTCGTCTACTGGAACGAAAGCCGAGGGGTGCACGAAAGCGAGTATCTCGTCTATCAGGGCGAATCAGAAGCCGTGACGGCGAGTTACATGGTGACGTTGTTTGAAGATGACGATCTACTGGAGAGTGACAGCGACGTCGGTGGAAGTGACAACTATCCGATTGCTAGAGGAACTGAGGATGACGGTGATGATGACTCCGAGATCTACAACGTGGTGGAGGTGCGCGTGTCAGTATGGTGATTGATCGTCTTCGAAACCGACGGCGTGATCGCGACGACGGCCGTTCCGATAGAGGACAGGTGATCCTCATCGGTGCAATCGCACTTGCGTTCATCATTCTCGGCGTCGTCGTCGTCTTCAACGGCGTCGTCTACACCGAGACGCTCTCGTCGGCCGAGACAGATCAGAGCGCGACCACCGCCGAAGCGACCGAACTTGAGGTCAAACAGGGAGTTGCGTGTTTGGCCGCCGAGGTAGAGGATGATGTATCGATAACCGATTTAGAAGGAGAGGACTTGGAAAATAATGGCGATCTGACAGAGAGTGGTACTGAGGCGGTAGACGACTACTGGGAAACAAACGTCGAAACGTTCGACGAACGATATCGGAACGCGACAGCCCACTCGAGGCCAGCAGTGGTGGCTATCGACGACGATGCTGAGTTCACCCTCGATGGGGATAACGTCATACTGGATGGTGATCTGACAGTCACGATTACGTACGACACCAACGACCTCAGGTACGAACGAACGGTCGACGTCAACCCGGAGGCGTGTCCATCATGATCCGACGGACCCACAGCGGGACGGACCGCGGGATGTCGATCGCGCTCACGCACGTCCTGACGATTGGGATTACGACGATCCTCATCGCCATGCTGTTGATGTCCGGGAGTACGATGCTGGACACGGAGACCGAACGGTCGACGCAGACGTCACTCGAGACCATCGGCGAACGGTTGGCCGGCGACATCGACAATGTCGATCGGATCGTAGCCGACAGCGATGACACGGTGACGATCACGGCGGAGCAGCCGCGGTCGGTCGCAAACTCGAGATACACCGTCGAGTTGCGCGACGACTGTAGCGAGGAGGACGCCTCGCTGCTCGAGGAATCCGATTCAACTGCCTGTCTACGGCTCACGGCCCAAGACGTCGACGTCGTCGTCTACGTACCCGTCGCAGTCGACGGAGAACGGATCAAAGAACTGCAGTCCGTTCGAGGCGGGACGATCGAGATCAAATACGAGGACGAGGATGACGGCATCGAACTGGAGGCGGTGAACTGATGCGACGAGACACACCGGCCACGACCGACCGGGCAGTCTCCGAAGTCGTCGCCTTCGTCCTCGTCTTCGCGATTATCCTCGGCTCCGTCGGTATCCTGTACTCGACCGGGTTTCAGGCGATGGACGACTATCAGGAAACCGAACAACTCGTCAACGCCGAGCGGGCGATGGATGCCCTCGCATCCAATTTCAACGACATCATCCGGTACAACGGCGTCAACCAACGCTACGGTGAACTCTCGTTGCGGGGTGGGGCTGTCAGATCGAGTGACAGTGGAACCAATCTCGACATTTTGATCGAGAAAGATGATGAGAACAGGTCAATTTCTGACAGGGATGACGCGGAGTTCTTGCAGTACTACACCGGCGAAACGCTCGATTTAGGCGAGTTCGCTTATACGTCGGATGGTGATCGGATCGCATACGAGGGTGGTGGCCTCGTCCGTGGCGATGACTCCGAAGACTGGAGTCTCGTTCGTAAACAGCCCCACATAACGTGTAGCGATGATCGCGAGGCAGCGGTAATCTCGCTCGTTACGATTTCGGCAGACGACCGGTCGGTCCAGAGCAGCAGCGGACTGGGCGTCACGATGTCCGTCGAAAACCGCAGTAGTGCGGTTTACACCGACGATGTCGATAGCGTGTCCATCACCATCGACGACGACGATACCGCATACAACGACGCGTGGAACTCGACTCTCGACACTGATCGTGGCTGGACGGACAACGACAACGGAGACGATCTCAGACGAACGTGTCCTGCCGACCGAGTCGTCGTCACCATCGTCGAAGTCGACCTCGAGTACTGACGGCGCTACGATTGCTCCCAGTCGCCGGTCAACATCGCCCGCAAGCCCGCTCGAGCCACCAGTGCCTCGACGCGTGCGGCCCGCGTGTCGACATCGCCAGCCGTCTCGAGGTAGAGTCCGTTCGAAAGCTGCTGAGGCGCGGTCATCGGCGTCCCGTCGGCGTGTGTCGGTGCATCGTTCAGGACGGCACGGCCGTCGGCCGCCTCGTCGGGCTGCCAGGGGACGGACACGCCGGAGAGGCCACGGTCGAAGAGATACTCCGCGACGCCGACGAGCGCCTGGGCCGAACTCGAATGGCCGATTGCACCGATCGAGGTCCGATCGTTGAAAAATCGGACGACGTACTCGCCGTCGTCGGTGGCGTCCGAATCGTCTGGCTCGTTCGCGTGATCGTCACCGCTAGTCGTCGGTGTCGCTGAGTCGGTTCGGTCACTGGCGTCCGTTTCGGAGGGCTGTAACGTCTTGGTTGACTCGGTGGCCGAATTTTCGTCGATATCTTCGTGACTCGTATTCGAGTCGCCCATCGGCTCCGGCTGTCGGTCGACCGCTGGGCTATCACCGTCTGAAATTTCAGTCTCGGAGAACTGGATTGAGACGTTCGATTCGGTCGGTGCCTCGAGTGCACCGCCTGACCGACCGGAACCTGTCTCGGCAAACGAAGCGACCAGCTGCTCGAGAAATCGGTCGGCGGCGGATTCGAACTCCGATCTGTAGGCATCGCCCCCTTCGGTTGTCGCCACGAGTTCCGCAACGATCGAGTCGGCGAGTGCCGTGCGCTCGACGGCGAGCTGACGGGCGATATCCGTCCGAGCGTGGTGCTCGAGATGTCGACTGAGTCGCTCGTGCGAGTAGTGTGCGAGCGCGGCCTCATGATCGGGCAGTGACGACCGACGGCAGGCCAGTTGTTCGACGTCGGTCGTGCCGGCGAGAAAGAGAAACGTTCGGCCGTTAGTGTAGATCGCACGGTCGACGCCCGTCCAGGCCATCGTCTCGAGCAGGGAGACGGCGCGAGCTTTCTCGAGCGACGCGTCGAACGGTTCGGTAGCGACGAACAGGGCTGGAATCCCGTCGACCGAGCAGACGTACTCGAGAGCGGTCCCATCGACAGTCATCTCGGTCATACACGTGTCGGAGTGGATGTCCCAGCCGAGCGTCTCGAGAAACGGATCGACGAGCCAGGCACGCGTTTCCCGGCCTGTCGTCGGCGGTGTCGAGTCGACGAGCGCTCGGCTGCGACTGATGAAGGCACGCAGATCGGGGGTACTCATACTAGTGCGTGTTCGCCGAACCGGTATGTAAGCTCCCGTGTGTGTTTCAGCCGCCGCAATCGCCCGGAGAAACGCCGGCGTGTCGCCTCACAGGTGTGAGGTCGATTCCGACCGTTCGCGGGTCAGCCCGCTGGCCTCCGTCGGTTCGCGGTGATAGATCCGGAGTCTGGCATCACGGACCGTAAACGCGGATTTGAGGTTGGGGGGAATCGTCTCGGCCTTGCCAATGACGAGCGTCCCGTCCTGGCGGATCGATCGGGCGATCGTTCGGAGCATCGACTGTTTGTACTCGTTGTCGATGTAGATGAACAGATTTCGACAGATCACGAGATCGAACCCCGTTTTGGGCTCGTCGTTGATCAGGTCGTGGCGTTCGAAGGTGACGTTGTGTTTGATACCGTCGTTAATCCGAAAAGTGCGGCCATCCCGGTCGACGTACGCGCTGTAGTCGTCGAGAAAGTCGAGTTGCTCGTCGATGTCGACAGTTCGAGACGCCTCGTAGACGCCGTTTCTGGCCGTCTCGAGCGCCGGTTCGCTGATGTCGGTCCCGAGAATGCGGACGGCGGACTCGTCGATTGCCGGCGTGTCGTGGGCGAGCATCGATACCGAGTACGGTTCGCGGCCGTCCGCACACGCAGCGCTCCAGACGCGAACAGTGTCGTTGGCGTCGGTAAGCGACGCCAGTACCTCACGGATCCCCGCCCAGACGTTGGGATTGCGAAAGAAACCGGTGACGTTGATGCTCAGCGCATCGAGGAGTGCGTCTCCTTCGACGGGATCGTCTCGAAGCGTCTCGAGGTAGTCCGCGTACGTGTTGCTCTGGGTCCGACGCATCCGCGAGGAGATCCGCCGGTCGAGATAGCTGTCGTTGTAGTGACTGGTCGCGAACGCCAGTTCGTCTTCGACGTACGTCAACAGCTCCTCGAAGTCGTCGCTCACAGCTCTAGCACTCCGTTATCGGCATCTTCGTTGGCAGTCTTGACGACCAGTGTCCCCGTTCCGGGCGTGAACTCGACGGTTCGACCGTGCTCTCCGCCGACGTCTTCGGCGACGAGCGGAACGCCGAGTTTCTCGAGTTCGTCTCTGGCTGCGGCGATGTTTCGCTGGCCGACGCCTTCGCCGAAGCTCTCGAACTCGAACATATCGCTGCCGCCGGCGATTTTCGCTTCGACGGCGATGTAGCTGGCTCCTTGTTCGACCATCCGTCGGAGCAGCGCTCGGATCGCGGTGTCGGCGTACTTGCCGGGTTTCCGATCGCTGTTTTCGGCAGCGTCACCGTCCGGTAACATGACGTGTGCGAGACCGCCGATGTCGCTGTCCGGGTCGTACAGTGCGATCGCGAGACACGAGCCCAGCCCGTAGGATTTGAGCGTGTCGTCGCCGTCGCTGACGACCAGTTCGGAGATTCCGACCTGCACCGGTGTCGGTGCACCTGGCTCGCTTCCGTACGTCTTCATGTGTTATCGAGTTCCTGAAATTCGGCCGTCGTCGGCGCGTCCTCGATTCGATCGACGTCGAGGTCATTCAGCGCACGCTCCAAGTCGTCTTCGTCCGGGATCGCGTACACTTCACAGTCGAACTCCCGGCCATCGGCCGTGACGACGGTGTCGAAGACGAACGTAAACTCTTGGTTCTCTCCGAGTTGGATGATCACCGGATCGACGGCCGCGGCACCGATATCGTGGATGAACTCCGGTGGGGAGTGGTCGATGGTCGTATCCAAGACATTCGCCCAGCCGTCGAGGAAGCCGCTGGCCATGATGTTGCCGAGTTCGGTAATCGCACTCGTCCCCATCTCGCCGAAGCCGTCCTCCTCGACGTCCATCGGGACCATTGCATCGACGATTTCGTGGGCCGACTCCTCGTCGAACAGAAAGAGGAGATAGCCACTCGGCAACCCGTCGAACTCGAATGCGACACCAACCAGCGTTTCGTCGGGCAACTGTTCAGGGATCGTCTCGAGTGAGACGAAGTTGAGCCGGCGAATCTCGACGCTGGTGTCGATGCCGGTCAGCGTCGTCGCCGTGTTGGCGATCTCTTCGGCGCCTTGTTCGGCCATGCGGTCGAAGCCGTCGAGTTTGTCGTACTCGATGCCGCCGCTGGTTCGCAGGCGATCGAGCAGCGACGACATCGACTTCCGTTTGGGAAAGAGGTAGTGACTGAAGCCGATTTCGGTGCCGACAGTTTCGATTCGACTTTGAAAGAGCAAGGCGAGGTCGTCGTCGTCGGGCGTCTCGTCGATGCCGTCGAAAAAGAGTTCGGCAGACTGGCCTTCGACGAATTCGGGCGTCGAGACGTCGATAACCGCTTCCAGAACGTCGGCCCACCCGTCGACGAACCCGCTGTTCATGATGTGGCCGGCTTCGGTTGCGGCGCTTTTGGTCATCTCGTCGAACTCGCTGTCGGCGACGTCGATAGCATCGGAATTCGACTCCGCGAGCAGCGTTTCGATGATTCGAAACGCGCTCTCTCGCTCGAAGACGATCATCGAGTACCCCTCGATAGCACCGGTCAGTTTGACTCGGACGCCGACTTTCTCCGTCGCATCTTCGAAATCGCGACGGATCTCTTGGCCGCGCATGAAGTTGAGCTTCGTGACGCCGACTTGCGTCTCGACGCCGGTCATGTGAGTCAGTCGACCCGCGGCGAGGCCAGCCCCCTCTCGAGCCATCTGGTAGAACGTACCGAGTGCGTTGACGTCGAGTTTCATGTTGTCGGCGTTTCCATGTTGTTGACCATTTCGACGAACTCCGCTAACTCGGGGAACGCATAGATCTCGGCCTCGATCTGATAGCTCGGCACGGTCAGATCCGAGTCGAAAAACAGCGCGAGGTCGTCGTTGCCGAGGTTTGCCGTTCGGGTGACGACCTCACCCGTCTGTGCGTAGACGAGTTGAGGGGCTGCGATATCGATGGCGCGACCGAGCACGTCGGCCCAGCCGTCGATGAAGCCACTCGCCATCATGTTGCCCATCTCTTCGACGGCGCTTCTGGCCATCTTGCCAGAAACGTCGGAGATGTCGTCGACGACGTCACGCAGCATGATTGCCGTGATTTTCTTCGCGCTCGCCTCCGGAAAGAGGATGAGAATGTGTCCGTGGGGCGGATCGAGCAGTCGGACGCGAACGCCGACTCGCTTTCCGGAATCGAGTTGTGACTCGATATCGTCGACGTCGATGAAGTTCGTCTTCGTGACCTCCATCTGGGCGTTTTCGCCCGTCAGTTTGCTCATGTTGTCGGCGACGCCGTTCGTCCCGACTTTTGCCATTTCGTTGATAAAGCTCAGCTTTCGAATATCGACCATTAGCGTCATGAATTCCTCCGTGGGTGTGGGTGTTGATTTATTGTCATAGTGTCGTCACATCTAAGATGTTGACTACTTCTCCCCGCCCCCGTACCGTCGCACCGCTGAGCCCCGGAATACCGCCCATGAACCCCTCGAACGGCTTGACGACGACCTCCTGTTGCCCGTGGACGCGGTCACAGTGTAACACGACCGGCCGGATGTCGTCTCGAATACGGACGAGCATCCCGTCGCCGTTGTCCCCAGCTCGAGGCGTCTCGAGTGCGTCGTCGAGTTGGATCACCGAATACGCGTCGTCGTCTTCGGGCAAGGCGGCGTGGCCGTCGACCTGTTCCAGTCTGTCGGCGGGTTCGATGTCCAGGACGGCTTTCGTCGGGACACCGAACTCCTCGCCGCCGCTTTCGAGGAAGAGCACGTCGTCGATTGCCACCGTCACTGGAAGCGTCATCGTCACACGCGTTCCCTCGCCGGGATCGCTGTCGATCGAGACGGTCCCCTCGAGGTCCTCGATCGTTCGCTTGACGACGTCCATCCCGACGCCGCGGCCGCTGACGTCCGTGATCTCGTCGGTCGTCGAGAGTCCGGAATGGAAGATGAGATCTGCAGCGTCATCGTCCGACAACGCGGCGGCCTCTGATTCGGAGAGGACGCCGGCGTCGACGGCCTCCGATCGAAGCCGGTCCGGATCGAGCCCGCTCCCGTCGTCTTCGACCGTAATCGTCACGCTGTCACGCGAGCGCTCGGCGTGAACTTCGACGGTTCCAGTTTCGGGTTTTCCGGCTGCCTCGCGCTCTTCGGGCAGTTCGATGCCGTGATCGACGGCGTTGCGGATCAGGTGAGTCAGCGGATCGCCGATTCGATCGAGAATACTGCGATCGAGTTCGACGTCCTCACCGGTTATTTCGAACTCGACCGCTTTGTCCTGCTCTCGAGCGATGTCACGAACCACGCGCGGAAGCCGGTTCGTCACCGTCTCGAGTGGCACGAGTCGGACGTCCATCACCGTCTCCTGCAGTTCCGTGGTCAGATCCGAGAGATCGTCGAGTTCGGCCTCGAGTGCGGCCGTGTCACCGCCGTCGGTCACGGCGTCTCGGAGTCGGACGCGTGTCGTGACCAGCCCCTCGACGAGCGTGAGCAACGAATCGATCTGGTCGACGTCGACCCTGATCGACTGACTCTCATCGGATTGCTCGTCGGCATCGGACCGATCGGCTGTTTCCGGAACCGTAATCTCCGGAATCTCGAACGTCGGTTCATCGATCCGTCTGACGACGTCGTCGTCAGCCTCGTCTTTCGCTTCGGCTGAATCGTCACCGAACGATTCCGTGGAAGACTGCGAAAACGTGGTCGGCTCCGTTTCACCGGTGTCGTCGGGATCGAAGTCGTCGCCGAATGCGTCGTCGAAGTCGTCGTCGCCGAAGACGTCATCGGCGAACGCGTCATCAAATCCGTCGTCGACGTCCTTCCCGAACGTGTCGTCGAAACCGTCATCGAACTCCTCGTCGAACGTCGAGAAGTCGCCCACACTCTCGTCGAACGCGTCGTCCGACTCGGTGAACGCGGTGTAGTTCTCGACGTCGTCGTCAGCGAACGGATCATTGGTTTCGTCCTCGAGTGACTCCGCTTCGTCGGAGCCGTCAGTCAAGTCTGCTGTGTCGGCCTCGTCGGCCACCGCATCGACGTCATCGCCCTCGAGACCGTCGTCCGTCTCGCTTGGTGTCCGTGCCTCGAGGTCGGCGTCGACAGCCGACGTGGCGTCGACGGCCGTCTCGGACTCGAGTGCTGACTCGTCTGCGGCTGTCGCCGACTCGTCCGCTGGCGAACTGGTGGCGTCCAGTTCGTCCGCTGGCGGTGTGTCGTCCGCAGCCGCTTCGGGTTCGGCTGATGTCGATACCGGCTCGACATCGGCCGTCGACTCCGCAGCCCGCTCCGACTCGAGGTCGTCTGACTCGAGTGCGGCGTCGTCGGGGTCGTTTTCGTCATCGTCGGCCTCACCGAAGCTGTCGTCGACGACCTCGTTTGCAGCGACGTCGTCGGCTGGCTCGGTCTCGTCGAGGAACGTGTCGTCGTCGATGTCGACGTCCTCACCGATGAGTTCGTCCATCTCGACTTCGTCGTCGCTGTCGAACTCGTCGAACTCGAGCTCGTCGAGTTCGTCCTGCAGTTCGTCGAAGCCGACCATCTCGACTTCGGATTTGAGTTCGTCGAACACGGCGCTGGCGTCGTCGACGTCGTCATCGGCCGCAGCCGACGACGGAGCAGTGTCCGGATCGCTCGGTTCGTCCCATTCGTCGACGACAGTCGACGCCGCGTCGGCCGTCGGCACGTCTTGCTCGTCGTCGAATAGGTCATCGTCGCCGAGCAGATCGTCGAACGAGCCAGCTTCGCCCATATCGTCGAACACGTCGAGATCGTCGTCGTCGACGTCCTCGACCATCTCGTCTAAGTCGTCGAACTCGTCGAACTCGTCGAGCAGTTCGTCGACCTCGAGTGCTTTGGCCTCGTCAGCGGAGAGATCGTCACCGGGCTCGGCCGATTGCGAACCGTCCGCTTGCGTCGGCTCCGAGGGCTCCTCGAGCGCGTCGAATCGATCCGTTACGGTGACGAGTTCGAAGTCCGCTACTTCGTCGACCGGCTCGAGGCCGGACGTAATCGCGGCTTCACCGACCGCGCTGGCGAAGACGGCATCGACGCGGCCGTCGTCGTTCCCGGCCTCGATGTCGCGTCGGGGTGGCTCGGTGCCGAGCAGTTCGAACGCATCGATCAGTGCATCGACGACGAGCACGCTGGTGTTGACGCCGTCACGCTCCGTAAGCGCGAGTCGGGCCAGATACAGCTCGTGTTCGTCGTCTGCGGGGGGATCGATTCGCTCGAGGATGGCGTCGATCTCCTCGGTCGATGGTGTCGTGACGCCCGTCGCCTCGGACTGGCCGTCGAGGTGTGCGCGGAGTGCCTCGATCGTCGCCGACGGATCGGTCTGGACCTCGCCGGTGGCCGCAACCTCGTCGATCAGCGTCTCGAGTTCGTCGACGCCCTCGAAGATTACGTCCATCAGTTCGGGTGTCACCTCGAGGTCGTCCCGCCGGACGGCATCGAGCAGGTCTTCGATCGCGTGTGCGAGATCGCTCGCGGACTCGAGGCCCATTGCCCCGCAGTTGCTCTTGAGCGTATGCGCGACACGGAAGATACTCTCCATGGCCTCGTCGTTGGTCGGCTCGCGCTCGAAGGTGAGCAACGCGTTGTTCAACTCCGTAATTCGTTCTTCGCTCTCTTGGACGAAGTCGGTCAGATAATCAGTCATCGATCTCACCATCCGTACTGAACGCGTCGACGATCGCCTCGACGAGAGCCGTCACGGGCACGACGGCGTCGACATAGCCCGTTTCGATTGCCTGACAGGGGATGCCAAAGACCGGACTCGTCGCCTCGTCCTGGGCGATGGTGTGCCCGCCGGCAGCCTTGATCGCTTCAATCCCGGCCGCACCGTCACTACCCATACCGGTCAGGACAACGCCACAGAGTCGGTCCGAAACCGTCTGGGCAGCCGTCCGCATCGTCACGTCGATTGCCGGCCGGACGCCATGGATCCGCTCGCCCTCGTCGAGACGTACTCGAAGCCGTCCGTTGACGTTGCTTGCCACCTCGAGATGCGCGTCGCCCGGGGCGACCGCTGCCTCGCCGGGACGAAGCAGGTCGCCGTCGGCTGCCTCACGAACGTCGTACTCGCTGCGTGCGTCGAGGCGCTCGGCGAAGCGTTCGGTAAACTCCGCGGGCATGTGCTGGACGACGAGAACTTTCGCGTTGAGGTCGATCGGCAAGCGGTCGAACAGCCCTTCGACGATCTTCGGCCCGCCGGTCGACGCACCGATGACGATCGTCGGGTGCGCCGCGAGGTCGTCCTCGAAGCCACCCAGCGATCGAGTGACGTCGGTGACGGACTCCGTTGATTCGGCCCTCGGACCAGCGGTGGCAGCCGTCTCGAGGTCGGGACCCGCCGGTGGGCTGTGTGCCCGTTCGCTTCCGGTCGACGGCTCGGTATCGGCGCCGGTCCCCGCCTCAGCCTCGCCGCCAGCGACCGCTCGACTCGCCGCGCTCGTATCGGCGACACGAGCCGACGCCGAACGCGTCGCGTATGCGGACGCGGCGGCGCGGGCGAGTGCGACCGATGAGGCGTTGGCAGCTGCGAGTTCGTCGACCTTCTCGACGACCTCGGTGGTGAGGTGGGTCACCGTTCGCGAGTCCGACCCGTCGGGTTTGTGCAGAAAATCGACCGCCCCTCGCTCGAGGGCGTCGAGCGTCGCTTCCGCCCCGCGGTCGGTGTGAACGCTGAGCATGAGGATCAGCGTCGGGTTCGTCGCCATGATCCGTTCGACGGCGTCGATCCCGTTGCACTCGGGCATTTCGACGTCCATCGTGATGACGTCCGGATCAGACGCCGCTGCGCGTTCGATCGCTTCCGTGCCGTTGCTCGCCGTCTCGACATCGTAGCCGGCCGCAGTGAGTGCGTTGCCGATGACTGTTCGCATAAACTGAGAGTCGTCGACAACGAGTACTCGCGTCATGCCGCAACGACGTCCGAAAGGGCCTTTCTGACGCTGTGTTCTTCGAACGGTTTCGTTACGTATCCGTCCGCACCAGCCTTCACTGCGAGTTTCATTTTCTCACGCTGTCCGACACTCGTACACATGATGACCTGCGCGCCCGGATCGATCTTCTTGATCGCCGCGGTCGCTTTGATGCCGTTTGCTTTCGGCATCACGATGTCCATCATGACGATATCGGGGTCGTGTTCTTTGTACAGTTTGACTGCTTCGGCGCCGTTGGACGCCTCTCCGACGATGCGGTAGTCCTGTTCCAAAATTTGGCGCAGTAAATTCCGCATAAAATGAGAGTCGTCCACGATGAGCACCCCTGTCGACATTCAGTAGTACACCACCCGCTGATAACAATACGACTACCATAAATGCTGTCTCTCTATTATCAAGAATGATAAGCCTCGAGTACGGGAGTGTGACCCCGGTTAGCGTCGGCATTGGGTTTCCGGGTGCTCGGCGGGCGATTCCGTAACCGGTTATTCTCGATGGCCGGATGCCTGCAAGAGCCGGTCGACGTCAAGTACCGGCGTCACCTCGATGATGAGTTCGCGGCGTGGTTGTGCGTCGTCGGCCGCTGGTGTGGCCGTATCGGCAGCGTCGACGGTAAACGGCGTTCCGGCGTCGTCGTCGGACCGGTCGCTGAACGTCCCGCGCGTCGACGACAGGAGCCCGGAATCACCGGTGCTGGCCGCAGTTTCGCGTCCGATCGTGCGGTCGGCGTCGGCGTCCGCGTCCGAGCGGTTCGTAGTACTCCCTCCGTCGTCGGCCTCGGATTCGTGGGTCTGTTCGATCAACGCATCGACGAGCGGGTGTGTGAGGGCGTCGCCGGAGAACGGCCGCTCGTCGATCATCGACTCGTCGAGCACATCGCTTACGGGAATCGCCTCGACGCCGATGACGTCGTCGACCCGAACCGCTGCGGACTGTTGGTCCGCCGGGCGATCGAGTACCAAGAGGCGTTCTCGAGTTCGGCCGCGGTCGCCGTCGTCGCTCGGAAAGTGAACACTGGGATCGATCACCGCAGTGACCTCACCGCGAAGGTCGACCATCCCTTCGATGGCGGGTGGTGTCCGCGGGACTCGCGTCAGTTCGTCGGGGCACTCCGCAAGCGTCCGAACGGTGTCGACCGACACCGCGAGTCGGTGGGTACCGCTCTCGAAAAACACGAACCGTTCGCGTTCTTCTCGCTCTTCGTCCGTCTCATCCGTATCCTGTCGCCGCTGGCCGTCGGTACCGTCGATATCGATGCCGAGAAGCTTTTCTGAGAGATCCGGGGCCATGTTCCTGCTCGTGTATCAAGTGCCATGAATAAAAACGTTGACTCCCGCTTGGACCCGTTCCGGACCACCGAACGCCGTTCTTACACGCATCTATCAAGTTGCTATAGCGGTAGAACATCCGGAAACATTATTCGCACTCGACCGAAGTACACATCAGCATGGACTCGGCCGGACACCGCGACACCACCGACAGTACCGAGACCGTGACCGTTCTCACGTTCGACCTCGAGACCGAACGGTACTGCGTCAGAGCCGACGCCGTCGCCTCCGTCCTCGGCGTGACGGACGAGCAATCCATTGCGATGGCCGACGACCCGTGGAACGCGGGCTCGGTTTCGGTCGCCGGTGAACGCGTCCGCGTCGTCGACCTCCCGCGGGCGTTTACCGCCGCCTCGCGGACGACCGCGAGAATCGATGACCCAAAGCTACTCGTCTTTACTACCGCCGATACCGACGGTGCCTACTACGGCTGGCTCGTCGACGACGTCGATACGACGCGAACGATCGACGCTGCTCGCCTCGAGCCAACCCAGACGAGTTCGCGGCTGGCACACGTCAAGGGTCGGCTCGAAATCGACGGCGACGACGTTATCTGGCTCGACGAGCGGACGATCCACGGCTGAGCACGAATCGGCACTCGAGGAACACGAGCAGCGGGCCCACGACAGGTTGATACAATCCGTTTCGGTTCGGTGCAGTCCGGGTGGCAGTCGGACTACCGCAGCCCCGGCGGCGGCCCGTCGTCGGAATCGTCGTCGAGTTCGACGTCTAACCCTAGCTCCTCACGCTGTTCTCGGAGTCGCTTGACCTGCCGGTAGTAGTAGACGGCACCGGTACCGCCGGCCAGGACGACGATCGTCACGAGTCCCATAAAGAGCGGGATATCGCGGGTTAGGTAGTATCGCAGCGAGATCGGACTGTCGACTTCCTCCCACGTTAGTCGCTCTTGATCGTCGACGATCTCTCGCTCGTAGCCACTCGGCGTGACGTCGCCGAACAGGAAGTTCGACGTCCGATGGCCGTCGGGGATCGTTACCTCGTACGATCCCTCGACATACGCTGGGAGTGTGAACGTTTTACGCCCGGCCTCACCCGAGAACGCGAGCGTGCCGTTGCCGTCGGGCACTCGGACGTCGGTACTCGTATCGCCCTGTTCGATGTCCAGTTCCGACCCCGTCACCTCGGTTCCGTTGGGATACCAGTATCGGACGCTGTGGATATCGAGTGCCTGATCGCTGTAGATGTTCGATCGATACAGCGAGAGTTCCTCGGTGTCCTCTAAGTCGTAGACGGCACGGTACTCGCCGTTGCTCGTCAGACTGCCGTCTTCGATGTCGATCGCGACGTCCGTATCGCGCTCCCGAAGGTCGTCGTACTCCTGCTCGCGGTCGAGTTCTTCGTCGGGAATGCCGCCGGAGAACGCCGAACAGCCGGCTCCGACGACGAGCAAGCCGACCACGAACACCGCAAAAACGAGCCGTCGATTCATCTTACGGAACAACGCAGCGAAGTTCCGCCGGGAGATACTCGCCAACGCTCGCGAGCAGTCCCGGTGGATCGGTGTCTTCGGTGCAGATGACGCTCTGTTCTAAGAGGCCGAGTCGCTCGACGGTGACGTAGTCGTTGGCGTGCCCGGCACGGTTGAGCGTCGCTCGAACCTCCGCGCGGGTGGCGCTGTTAACGTTGAGCCGCCCGTTCCCGCGGGTCCACTCGTAGAGACGGTCCTGTGCTTCCTCGGCGAGTCGCGATGGCTTGTCGTCGCCGTAGACGAACTCGAGTGGCATGTGCTGGACCAATCCGTACCGTTCGCGGATCTGGGCAGGTGTCCCCTGACCGAGTCCGAGTTGGTCGGCCGGAATCCGCACGCCGTCGCCCTGCCCGGCGTCGAGGACGAAGCCGTCGTTGTCCCACGACTCGAGGGTCCCGACGTACGTTTCGCCGGCCTCGAGGTCGGGGACGATTTCGCCGAACTCCTCGCCGAGGACGTTTCGCGCGACGGTGGCGTCGTCGCCCTCGATCGTGACGGAGGGGAAATCGTCGTGCCGGATTCCAATCTCGAACTCGACGTCGAGGTCGCCGATCTCGTTGGTGACAAGCGAGCGAAGCGAGTCGAGCGAGCGCTGGCGAGCGTCGCCCTCGACGTAAATCTTGGTTGCGAGTACGACCATTAGGCGTCCGCGTCGATGTTGAGTTCGTCCTCGAGCGCGTCGAGGCGATCGTCCATCGATCTGACGAGTCGGTCGTTGTCCATCGATTCGAGCGGCGAGCCACATTCGGGACATTCGAACCCGAAGTCCATCGCCTCGCCGAACTCGAAGCGGATGGAACAGATCTCACAGAGATAGAACTCGTGGTTGCGCTCGTACTCCCGGCGCTCTTCGAGCGCGTCGTGGAGTCGGTACATCTCCTCTTCTAAGTTCTCCGGGATGTTGTCGTACTCGAAGGTCCAGAGATAGGTCAGCCACCCCGAGTCCTCGTCTCGCAGCCGTCGGTAGGTTGCGAGGTCGTTTTCGTACAGAATAAACAGCGCCCGGCGTACGTCGTTCAACTCGAGGTCCAGATCCTCGGCGAGCTCCTCGTCGGTCACTTCCCCGTCCGGCGGCGCTGCCGCGACGGGCATTCCCGTGGGACCGACCAGCTCGTGTAAATACTTCTGGATGACCGGATCCTCGAGCAGGTCCTCAAAAGCCATTACCTACGTGTAACGCCGTCTGGCCATTAAGTCTTGTCAACTGCCCCGCGTCGGGGGAACGTACAGGTGGCTGGGCGGCCGTTCTCGAGACGATGACCACCGACACCGGAGCGGACTCCCCGGGCGAGTGTGAACCGTCGACGGTCCATCGCTTCGAGTTCGACGTGCCCTGGCCGCCGAAACACGTCGCCGCGTACGTCATAGATGGGCCCGAACCGATCCTGATCGACGCCGGCGCGCCGGACGACGACGGACAACGGGCCCTCGAGGCCGGCCTCGAGCGAATCGGCTACGCACCCGACGAGATCGACCACGTACTCGTAACCCACCCCCACAGCGATCACATCGGACAGGTCCCGACACTCCGTGCCGGCGGCGCGACGGTTTATGCACCAGCGGTCGCGCTCGAGCGACTCGCACGCGATCCGGCGACTGTTCGGTCGACCGTCCGCGATACGGCCGTTTCGGCCGGCTACCACGGCTCGGCGCTCGAGAACGTGGTCGACGATCACGTGGAGTCGTTCCAGCGGGCTCGGCGATTGCTCGAGCCCGGTTCGACGGTCCCGATCGAACGGGGTGCAACGTGGCCGGTCGGCGGCCGCGAGTTCACTGCCATCGCAACACCGGGCCACGAGACGAGTCATCTGTGCTTCGAAGCCGCTCTCGAGGAAACGAGGGTGCTGTTTACCGGCGACGCGCTCATCGAACCGTTCCGCGCCGGCGCGTTCGACGTCGGACTCGAGTGGGGTGCCTACGACGGTCTCGAGCGGTACGCGACGGCGATGGATCGACTGGAAGAGACGACGGCGACGCACGGATTTCCCGGTCACGGGCCCGTCTTCGAGGAACCACGTCGAGTCGTCGAACACACGCGCGAGCGGATCGAGACGCTGATCTCGGAGACCCGAGACGCACTAGCTGCGATCGAACCCGCCACGCCGCTCGCGGTGGCCGAACGACGGCTTGGCAGCGTTCGCTACACCGCTCCCGTGATGGATACAATGGCCGCACTGGGGACGCTCGAGCGGCAGGGAGCAGTGACGTTCGTGCTCGAGGACGGTGTTAGACGGTATCGAACGATCTGAACGAACCGTCCGATCACTCACTCGGCGGATTCCGCGTCGGCGCTCTCTTTCGTTTCACGAAGCGTGTTCCAGACGGTCGCGGCGATAACGAGGACGAGCGCCATCGCGAGCCCGTAGAAGGCACCCATGGCGATCGCCGCCGGAAGCGTGTGGCCAGTCGCGAGCAACACGATGATATTGAGAACGATGAGGACTGGTCCGAGCATGTACCACTCGATCGGTGTCCGTGGAAGCGACATCGCAGAGCCCATACTGGGTTGTCTCCCCGGTCGCAGAAAAACCTATACTGTCGGCGATCCGGCTGACTACTCTTCGTCGATCGACTCGACGCGCTTACCGGTTGCCATCGGGATCACCTGCCGGTCCGCGTCTTCCCACTCGCGCTCGAGTTCTTGGCCCTCGAATAGCCGGTCCAAAAAGACTGCGAGGCCGGCGACCTCGGAGTGGGGCTGGTTGGTGACACCGACGTTCCAGTTGGCCTGCTCGTAGACGTCGAACGGGACCTTTTCGGCACCGACGACGACGAGCAGTGGTTCGCCATCGTCCTGATGGGCGGCTCGAATCTCGGCTTCGACGTCTTGGACGCGCTCGCCGTACATCGTGAGGTGGACGACCTTCCCCGCCCAGTTGCGAAGCATCGCCTGCGGTGAGTCGGTCAATTCGACGTCGAAGGGGCCACCGAACCGGTTGGTGATGTCCGAGACGGTCGCTTTCGACTGGCCGGCATTGTCGGGAAAACAGACGCGATCAGCACCTAACGCCCGCGCAGTCAACCCGACGTGGGTCGTCATCCGCTCGTCCCGTCCGGGCCGATGACCGAGCCGGAGGACGGTGACTTCGGCTGTTCCGTTCATGACTGGGTATTTCCCTGTCGTGCATATGTGGATTCGGATTCGGCGACCCTCGAGCGATCGCGGATGCGCAGATATTTGTTCACACGTTACGAATGACACACATGAGCAATGAGAAGGCACCGGTGTTTTCGGACGGCTTCGCCGTTCCGATAACCGGACTGCTGGCGTTCCTGTTCGCGATCATGGCCGGAATGACCGTCACGCCGGCGCTGTCCGGTTCGCTGACCGACATCGCGATCCCGGTCTCATTCGGGCTCGCTAGTCTCTTTTGTTTCCGACTGCGACAGCAAGCGATCGCGAGCCAAACAGAGAACTGAACGCGCCGAAGACACTGCTTCTATCCACTCATCGACCCAGCAACCGGCAGTACGATCAGCTACGTCGGCAGTGCAGTCGACTCGAGCGAAAAGAGCGGCCGATCGCCGTTACTGCTGTTTGGCGATCTCGAGCGAGAAAAAAAAGCCGAAATACGCCGGGATGCCGGCGGCCATGAACATATAGAAGGCCCACGTGGGCGACTCGGGAAAGACGTAATCGAAGAGCACGCTCACGAGTGTGACCCAGACGACGGCGAACATCAGGTCGTAGACCATTCCGTGTCGGTTCTCTTCGACGTGTTCTCGAAAGCGATCAGCGAAGCTCATCGTGTCGGTCCTCCAGTATCTATCAGCAACGTTCGTTTCATATGTTAAGAAAAGAACCCGGAATACGTCAGTCTTGTGCGTTCGCGGCTCAGTCGTCTTCTTCGTAGTCGACGACCAACACGGGCGTGTGCGTCGAGCGCAGGACGCGTTCGGTGACGCTCCCGAGTAGTGCGCGCCGGACACCCGAACGGCCGTGGCTGCCCATCACGATCAGATCGATGTCGTGATCCTCTGCGTAGTGGGCGATCACGCGGTGTGGCTGGCCGCCGGCGTGGTGTTCGATCGCGGAGAGTCCGTGCGCCTCCGCATTTTCCGTGACATAGCCGGTCGCCGCCTCGGCGTCCTCACGGAGTTCCGTCATGCCGGCGAAGTCGCCTTGCTGAATGCGGTCGACCTGTTCGGTGCCAAGCCCGTAAGCGACTGCATCGGTGTCGGCGATGTACAGCGCGTGGATTTCGGCGTCGTATTTCTCTGCGAGGTCGACTGCTGTATCGACCGCGAACTGTGCGACTTTGCTGCCGTCCGTGGGGACGAGTATGCGTTCGTACATTGATTAGTCATCCGCAGGTGCGTTTCCGTTCCGTTCGGCGACGACGTCCGCCGCGGTCTTGTCTTTCGGCATCGGCTCGGGACTGTGGCACTGTCGAACCATCTGCTTGGTTTCCAGTGGCGGTTCGTCAGTGATGAGAGAGACGATGATGGTGACGGCGAAGACGATCGGCACGCCGATGAGTCCAGAGCCGATAGCTGGCATCCACGTCGAGATGACCTCGATGCCGAGCCCCTCGCCGCCGTTGACGAGACCGAAGTTCCCTTCGTTGAACATCGGGATGAACCAGACGATGATGCCGGTCACCATGCCGGAGAGTGCACCCGGACGGTTCGTGTTCTCCCACCAGAGGCCGAGGAAGAACATCGGGAACAGCACGATCGCAGCCAGCGAGAACGCGAACCCGACCAGTGCCGCGATCGGCTGCTGGGGGTCCAGCGCGAAGATGATCGAGAGCACGCCGATAGCGACGATGCTCAGGCGACCGACGAGGACCTGCTGGCGCTGCGTGGCATCCTCGTTGATGATGTTCGCGTAGATGTCGTGGGAGATCGCCGACGATGCGGCGATGAACAGTCCGGCCGTCGTTGCGATCGCTGCGGCGATACCGCCTGCTGCGACAAAGCCGACGAACCACTGCGGCAAGTCAGCGAGTTGAGCTGCCGTCACGACGAGGACGTCGGCTGCTGCACCGCTCATGCCGGGATCGCCGTAGACGGCGCCGATCTGGTCGCTGTAGAGACTCACACCGATCGCCGCGAAGGCGGGTGCGCTCAGGTACAGGAGGGAGATGAAGAACAGCCCCCAGGTGCACGACCAGCGGGCGATCCGTTCGTTCTGGACCGTGTAGAACCGGACCAGCACGTGTGGGAGGCCACACGTCCCGAAGACGAGGCTGAAACAGGTCGCAACCCACAGGTAGTAGCTCCCGCCAACGAAGGGGTCCGAGAACTCGGACGAGAGGCTGTCGATCATCATCCCGTACTCGAGTTGCGGAAGCACCGTCGTGTAGCCGGTTGTCCAGCCAGTGGCGACCAATCCGAGCAGGAACGCGACGATGAGGATGATGTACTGCAAAACCATGTTCTTCGTCGCCCCGAGCATCCCCGACAGCGACAGGTAGCCGATCGTGATGACCATGAAGATGATCATCATCGTCTGGTAGGCGCTCAGTGCGCCGCCGGTGATCGCTGACCAGTCGCCGAGGATGTACATGCCGACGAGACCCATCCCGCGGGCCTGTCCGAGCGTGTAGACGAACCCGATGAGGAACGTCGTGATTGCTGCGAGGGCACGTGCGGTGTCGGAGTTAAATCGATCCCCGACGAAGTCCGGTGCGGTGTACTTTCCGAACCGGCGCATCTGTGCGGCCATGAAGATCAGCAGAATGAAGTACCCTGTCGTCCAGCCGACGACGTATGCCAGTCCGTAAACGCCGGATAGTGCGACTGTCGCCGCCACACCGAGGTACGTCGCGGCCGACATCCAGTTGGCACCGATCGCCATCCCGTTCTCGATGTTCCCGATCGACCGACCGGCGACCCACATGTTGTCCGTGTCGGCGACCTTGTACATGAAGCCGGCCACCATGAACGTCAACATCATCCCCACGACGATGAGCGCCGGAAGGGCCTTAAACGAGATGTCGAGACCCTGTGGGAGCATATCCGACTGCAGCGGCATCGCAACCATCGCGTCGATCATTCGCTGACACCTCCGTCAGCGGCGGTCGCATCGTCGGACGTCGTTTCGGTCGGCTCCGGTGCGGCCGTCGGCTGTTCGATCCCGTACTTGTCGTCGATCTGGTCGCGTTTGCGCGCGTACCACACCGAAAGGATCAGCGCTGCGCCGGGGCCGACGATGGCGAGCAGGAAGTAGTGAAGCGGGAATCCGATCACCGGCATCTGCGTCGTCATCACGTCGGGTGCGATGCGAGTCAACGTGATCGGGCCGAACGTCGTCAGCGCCCAGATGGCGAAGCCGAGCCAAATAACTCGCAGGTGGTCCCGCATGAACGGGGTTGCCGGCTTCAACAAGTTGATTTCGACGTCGAGGTAATCGACCTGCTTCTCTCGTTCCACGTCGCTCATTCCGCCGTCGGTCGCCACTTCGCGGGTGTCGTGTTCTGAATCGTGGTTCGTATCTGCTGTCATTGGTAGTTGCCTCTTCTTTCGTGGTTCGGTTTGCTCGGCACGCTGCCGTCCGCGCTGACGGTGCGTCCGAAATTATGGGTGATATTCTCTGTCATGAGATTTGGCCTGTGTTCGTGTCGTCCGTGGGTGTTATTTGAAAGAAAGTGCCCCCGAGTTAGCTTTCGTTGACCTGTGCTGCGATATCGTCGACGACTTCTGGGTTGCGCAGCGTCGACGTCGTGCCGAGTTCGTTGCCGCTCGCGATGTCCTCGAGCAGTCGGCGCATGATCTTCCCGGAGCGCGTCTTCGGCAGCTCGGGCGTAAAGATCACTTCCTCGGGTTTGGCGATCGGACCGATCGAGTCGAGGATCGCCTCGACGGCTTTCTCCTCGAGTTCCTCGCCGGCTTCGTAGCCGTCTTCGGGGATCGCGTAGACGTAGACGGCCTCGCCTTTGACCTCGTGGTCGCCGCCGACGACGGCGGCTTCGGCGATGCCCTCGACACCGACGACGGCCGACTCGATCTCCATCGTCCCCAGTCGATGACCGGAGACGTTGATAACGTCGTCGACGCGGCCGAGAACGGTGATGTAGCCGTCTTCGTCGATCTTCGCGCCGTCTTCGGGGAAGTAGACCCACTCGTCGTTCTCGGGGTCGGAGTACTCCGTCCAGTACTCCTCGACGAAGCGCTCGTCGTTCCGGTAGAGCGTGCGCAGCATGCCGGGCCACGGTTTCTGGACCGTCAGATAACCCGCCTGTCCGGCCTCGACTTCCTCGCCGGTTTCGTCGACGATCTTGGCGTCGATGCCGGGCAGGCCGGGACCGGCGGAGCCGGGTTTCATCTCACCGACGCCGGGCAGCGTCGTAATCATGTGGCCGCCGGTTTCGGTCTGCCACCAGGTGTCGACGATCGGGCACTCGCCGCCGCCGATGTGGTCGTAGTACCATTTCCACGCGCGTGGATTGATCGGCTCCCCCACAGTGCCGAGCAGACGCAGCGATGACAGGTCGTGTTGCTCTGGGTACTCTTTGCCCCACTTCATGAACGCACGGATGGCCGTCGGCGCAGTATAGAAGACGTCGACTCGGTTTCGCTCGATGATGTCCCAGAAGCGGTCCTTCTCTGGGTAATCCGGCGTACCCTCGTACATCACGGTGGTCGTTCCGAGCGCGAGTGGCCCGTAGAGGATGTAGGAGTGACCCGTAATCCAGCCGATGTCGGCCGAGCACCAGTAGGTGTCTTCGGGTTTTAGGTCGAGCACCGAGTGGGACGTCCACGCGGAGTAAGCGAGGTAGCCACCCGTCGTGTGTTTGACGCCTTTCGGTTTGCCCGTCGTTCCCGACGTATACATCAGGAACAGCATGTCCTCGGAGTCCCGAGCGACCGGTTCGACGGTTTCGCCAGCGTGCTCGTCGATGAGCTCGTCGTAGTCGTGCTGGTTCTCCGAGAGGGAGTGTTCGAGGTCGTCGCCGAGTCGGTCGACGACGACGGTCGTCGTCTCGTGGTCGACGTCTTCGAGTCCCTCGTTGGTCTTCGAAATGTGGTCGAGTGCGTCCCCGCGACGGTAGTAGCCGTCACAGGTAATCAGGTACTCGCTGTCGGCGTCGTTCATCCGGGTCGCCAGCGCGTCGGCCGAGAAGCCGGCGAAGACGACGCTGTGTGGGGCACCGAGACGGGCACACGCGAGCATCGCGATCGGGAGCTCCGGCACCATCGGCATATACAGCGTGACGACGTCGTCTTCCTCAACGCCGAGGTCACGCAGCGTCGCCGCGAACTCGTTGACCTCGTTCAGCAGGTCACCGTACGTGTACGTTCGCGTCTCGCCGAGTTCGCCCTCCCACTTGATTGCGGCTCGGTTTTTCGCCCCGTCCTCGACGTGGCGGTCGAGACAGTTGTACGAGGCGTTGATCTTCCCGTTCGTGAACCACTGGTAGCTGGGGGCATCCGATTCGTCTAAGACGTCGTCGTACTCCTCATCCCAGTCGAGGAACTCCGCAGCGCGTTCCCAACATTCCGGCCAGTTTTCTTCGAACTCCTCATAGATCCCCGGATCCGAGACGTTCGCCTGTTCGACGAACGACTCGGGCGGTTCAAACGTGTCTTGCTCCTCGAGTCGAGCCTCGAGGCTGCCATCCTCCTGTGACATGATACAACAATTCAATATGCTACTACCATAGTAAAGCCGGCATCTAGTTGTGCAAAATCGGGCGGCGAACGGGGCGAAAATATAGTGGATATTGACTGTATTAGGAAGGGACATCTGGTTATATGCGGCTGACTCCCCGATAAATCGGTCGCGCGACGCAGTCACCGCCGCCTGTCACGACCAGTCACGGCTAGAACTGACGGTGATCACTCACCGTCGTCTAGAGGCTTAGTATCCCCGCCACCGTCACTCGCTGGCGGACGAGTCGATGTTTTCGCTGGCCGGATCGTCGAAGAACGTCCGCAGGAGTTCGTGTTGGCCCTTCCGGAGGTGATTGTGTAGCGTCGGCGAGGAGACGCCCATCGCATCGGCGATCTCCTCGGCAGTACTCTCTCGGGGCCAGTCGTAGTAACCGCCGAAGTACGCCGCCCGCAGCGACGCCTCCTGTCGGTCCGTCAGGCGGTCCTCGAGGCCCTCGCGGAACTCGCGGGCGGTCTGGACGGTGCGTTCGGCCTCGCGTTTGCCGACCAGTTCCGAGTTCGGGAACCCGGAGCGCAGGCCGGCGAGAATCGTCCGCAGGTCGGCGTCGGCCGCCGATTCGGCCGTAATCGTCGTCACGCCGCCTTCGGTGATCGCGTCGATGACGGTGACGCCGTACTCGGTGAGCGTCAGCGTCGGCGAGGAGCCCTCGACGACGAACTCGACGCGCCAGCCGTCCTTGTCGGTCTCGACCAGCCGACAGTCGTCGATGCCGGGGTCGTCCGCCGCGAGGTCGAAGACATCGGCCGGCGAGGCGTTCTGCAATCGCACGTAATACAGTTGTGTCGACTCGGAAATCGGCACGAGCGAGTCGAGTTCGAACCGACAGCCCAGTTGCTGTGAGGCGTCGACAAAAAACGAATCATCGTCTCGACAGGCGAACTCGAGTTCGACGACGCGATCGGAGAGTAAGAGGTTCCGTCGCCGGATCGCGGCGATCGCATAGCCGATCTGCTTCCCGATCGTCTCGAGCCACTGGCGTTCGTCGGCGTCGAACGCCTGCAGTCTGTCGGTTGCGACCGTCAGCGTGCCGTAGGTCGTATCGCCGTAGCACAGTGGCACGCGCGCGAGCGACCCCGAGTCGTCACGGTTCGTCCCGCCCTCGCCGTTCTCGATGTCGAGGTCGACGTCGGTGACGACCGACACCGTGGCTTCGCCGTCGTCCGTGGTCGCGCCGTCGTCGTGCCACTCCTCGGGCACGAGCCGGTCGACGTCCGCGGGTTCGATCCCGCTCGAGGCACGCCAGTCCGTCCGCCGCTCCGTGATAGTCGCCCGGTCGATCCAGGCGTACTCGTAGGCTCGGCCGCCGGTCAGTGCCGTACAGGTTCGCGTCTCGATCTCCTCGTGGTCGGTCGATTCGAGCAGCGACCGGGCGACGGCGCGGTGGGCTCTCGCGACCGCGTACCGGCCCTCGAGTTCGTCGCGTCGCGACCGGACTCCCTCGAGTTCCTCGTGGGCTCTCGAGACGTCGCGGACGAAGACGGCAAACCCGCGGTGACGGCCGCGGTCGTCTCGCATCGGCGAGATAACTTCGGTCGCCCGGAACTGCGAGCCATCTTTGTGCACGCGCCAGCCCTCGTTTTCGTAGCCGGATTCCTCCAAGGCCGCCGACAGCGCCCGTTCGGGCGTGCCGTCGTCGACGGCCGTGTCCGTATAGAACGTCGAGACGTGCGTGCCGACGATTTCGCCGGCCCGATAGCCGAACATCGACGCTGCACTTCGATTCCAGCGTTCGACGTAGCCCTCTGCGTCGAGGCGGATCAGCGCGTATCGATCGCTCGCGGCCAACAGCAGTCGGATCACACTGTCGTCGCTGACCATCGAGCCGGCCTGCGTCCGCGAGCGACTGTGTGCCGGTCCGGACGGCCGTTCGACGGCGTCGAAGGCGTCGACGATCTCCGCGTCCGTCGGCTCGGGGAGATACGGCTCGAGTGCCTCGAAACTCCCCCAGCCGCCGACGGTCTTGACGACTCGAGGGTTGACCGCGTGGTCGACGAGCGCGGTGTGGGCGAAATACTGGCGCAGGTCGCTCGTCGAGAGGTCGGCCAGCGCCGGCTGCTCGTAGATGTCGCTGGCTCGCTCGGCGACGTCCGAAACCAGCATCTGGAGGCGTCGTGCCGTGACAGGGAAGATTCGATCGTCGGGAGAGAGGTCGTTGCTCCGGGCGTATCGCCGCAGCTCACGTTCGACGTGGGTCGGCAGATACGACGTTCGGCCGTCTCCGTCGTCGACGGCAGGCACACGGATCAGGTATCGCGGCGGATCGATCCGGACCTGTTCGATGCTCTCGATGGTCAGTTCGGTGAGTTCCGTCGGGCGAAGCCCGACGTCACCACAGAGGCGAACGACGAGCGCCTCGCGGTACGTTTCGGCGGCGTCGAGGAGCGACTCGTAGCGCTCACGCGAGAGCACCGCCGAGTCAGTCACCTCGAGACTCATGGTTCGCTGTTTCTAACGACACGAATATAATTGTGTCGGCGGTCGCACTGTTTGCGACGATATCCTGTATTATCGCCAGTCTGAATCTCGTTCTCCATTTCGCTTCAATTGATTCTCCGAAACCAGTACTGTCGCGTTCACTCCTCGCCGATCTCCGCTTGAATTTCGCCGACGATCTCCGGATTGCGCAGCGCGCTCGTATCGCCGAGTTCTTCGCCGTTCGCGACGTCCTCGAGCAGGCGGCGCATGATCTTCCCCGAGCGCGTCTTGGGGAGTTCGGGTGTAAAGAGGATCTCCGTCGGCCGCGCGATCGGCCCGATCGCCGTTTCGATGCTGTCGACGATCGCCTCGCGCACGTCCGTGTCGTCGTAGCCACCTTCGGTGCTAACGTAGGCATAAACGTCCGTCCCCGTCGTCTCGCTCGAGCGGCCGACGACAGCGGCCTCGGCGACGCCTTCGACGCCGGTGATCGCGCTCTCGATCTCCATCGTACTCAGTCGACGACCGGAGACGTTGATGACATCGTCGACGCGGCCGAGGACGGTGATGTAGCCGTCCTCGTCGATCCGGGCCGCGTCGCCGCTGAAGTAGCGCCAGTCATCGTTTTCGGGGTCTGAAAAGCGATCCCAGTACTCCGTTCGGAAGCGTTCGTCGCCGTCGTACAGCGTCCGGACCATTCCCGGCCACGGGCGAGCAATGGTGAGATAGCCGGAGTCGCCGGGGTCGACCTCGGTGCCGTCCTCGTCGATCACGCGGACATCCATGCCGGGGAGGCTCGGTCCAGCCGCGCCGGGTTTCATCTCGTCGACGCCCGGAAGCGTCGAGACCGTTACGGCACCCGTCTCGGTCTGCCACCAGGTGTCGACGACCGGACACTCCCCGTTGCCGATGTGATCGTAGTACCAGTTCCACGGCCGGGGACTGATCGGTTCGCCGACCGTCCCGAGCAACCGCAACGAGGAGAGCTCGTGGCGGTCGGGATACTCTGGCCCCCATTTCATGAACGCGCGGATGGCCGTCGGTGCCGTATAGAAGATATCGACCGCGTTCCGGTCGACGATCTCCCACAGCCGGTCCCGGTCGGGATAGTCGGGCGTGCCCTCGTACATCACCGTCGTCGTTCCGAGCGCGAGCGGGCCGTAGATGATGTACGAGTGGCCCGTAATCCAGCCGATGTCGGCCGCACACCAGTAGGTATCCTCAGGCTTGACGTCGAGGACGGCGTGGCTCGTCCAGGCGGCGTGTGCGAGATACCCACCCGTCGTGTGGACGACGCCTTTCGGCTCACCGGTCGTGCCAGACGTGTACATCAGAAACAGCATGTCTTCGGCGTCTCTGGGCACTGGATCGACGGTTTCACCAGCGAACAACTCCCGAAGTTCGTGGTAATCGTACTCGTCGTCGCCGAGGACGTGTGGTAGGTCGTCGCCGAGTCGATCGACGACGACCGTCCGGACGTCTTGCTCGAGTTTGAGCAGGGCGTTGTCGGCCTTACTCTTCTGGTTGAACGCGTCCCCGCGTCGGTAGTAGCCATCACAGGTGACCAGAAATTCGCTATCGGCGGCGTCCATCCGGGTCGCCAGCGCATCAGCAGATAGCCCCGCAAAGACGACGTTGTGCGGGGCACCGATCCGAGCACACGACAGCATCGCGATTGGCAACTCGGGAATCATCGGCAGATAGATCGTTACGACGTCGTCTTCTTCGACGCCGAGTTCCCGCAGGGCCGCGGCGAACTCGTTGATCGCGACGTAGAGGTCCCGATAGGTGTACGTTACTCGCTCGCCGTGTTTGCCCTCCCACCGGATTGCGGCGTGGGTCTTGCGACCCGACTCGAGGTGCCGATCGACGCAGTTCGCGGCGGCGTTCAGTTTCCCGTCGGGAAACCACTGATAGAACGGGGCGTTCTCGTCGCGGAGGACGGTCTCGTACGACTGGTCCCACGAGAGCAAGTCGGCGGCACGCTCCCAGCACTCGGGCCAGTTCTCCTCGAACTCGTCGTAAATCCCCGGATCCGAGACGTTCGCCTGTTCGACGAACGACGCTGGAGGGCTTCGGGGCGATCCGGTGAGGACAGGACGGTCGCGTCCCCACCCGTTCCGATCGACCATATTCATTTGAACCCAAGGCAGTCAGTGGAATAAACGTTCCTCCGCGGCTTTTTTATCGGGTTCGTCGTGTCCGTTTGTTCTGATACGTTGCGCTCTCGAGCGCGTGCGTAGGAACAAAAGTAGCAGCGATACCGATCCACCACCGACCGTCTCTGTCGGCAGTTGCAGTTCGTCTCTGGGGCTGTCGGTCCGTGACGACCACGACGAGCGTGGTTAGTCGATCGTCGAGTCGATATCCGAGATGTCTTCGGAGTCGATGTCTGCGCCGGGTTCACGAACGACGTACACGTCGTAGCGCTGATCGTTTGCGACCGGGCTGCCGACGCTCGACTGTGGAGCGATCACCGAGCCAGCGTTCTCCGAACCGATGAACACGACCGATGCATCGATCTCGCCGGCGATTCGCCGGATCTCGCGAACGACGTTCGTCGTCGAGGTCGATGTCGGTTCGTCCGAATTTACGCGCTCGGTGCGGACGGTCGCTTCCGGCGCGACGTCGGCAGCCCGCGTTTTCATCCCCGCTTCGATCGTTTCGGGGTCGAACGGCTCGCCGTCGGTGATCCAGCCTCGCTCTCGAGCGTATTCGGCGTCGTCCGGAATGACCGTCAGGGCGACGACCTCTTCGTCGAGCAACTCACCGAACGTGGCGGCTTTCTCGAGGGCGTTTCGAGCCAACTCCGAACCGTCGAACGGGACGAGTAGCGTCATACCTCTATCTCATACGACAGCCGAGGTAAATGTTCGGTCTCCAACAACCGGACCCGATCGCCTCACTCGGATTCGTCGATGACGAGTACTGGCCGGGTCGTGGACCTGACGACGCGGTCGACGGTGCTGCCGAGGAGCGCCCGTCGAAACGACGAGCGGCCGCGGGCGCCGATCACGATCGCACTCGCGTCCTGTTCGTCCGCGTACGCGATGATCTCCTCATATGGTACGCCGGACCGAATCGTCGTTTCGACCGCCACGTCGGCGGCGGCGGCCGCCTCGGTGACGACCTCGAGGGCCTCGCTCGCTTGCTCGCGTTGCCGTCGCCTGACTTCGTCGGGATCGACGATCGCATTGTCGTACTCGGTTCGGCGCTCGAGGACGGCGATTCCGTACAGCCTCGCGTCGAACCGGTTGGCGAGTTCGACCGCGTGCGAGATGGCCTCGCGCGCCGTCTCGCTCCCGTCAGTCGCGACCAGAATCGACTCGTACATGCGCCCTCGTACAGCGTACTCCCAGTAAGTCCTGTCCTTGTTCCCGTCGCCGATCGATTCCCCCGCCGACGGATCGAAACCTCGTAGCACTATATGGCTGGGTTCGTACGTCCACGTATGACTGAGGAAGTCCCGGTCAAGCGCACGGATCTCCTTGTCCTCATCGGTGTCTCGCTCGTTGGCGGGGTCCTCATCGCATCGCTGATCCTTACGCCAACGCTTTCCACACAGTATATCAGTACGATTCTCCTGAGCATGGTGTTGCTGGCGTTTTTCCTGTTCTTGCCGGTGATGGGCGTGCGACTGTTCATCGACGACAGAAACGACGAGTAGTCGCCAGCGATCGCGCCCGTCTTACCGCCAGCGCCAACCGACGTGTCGTCGGGAGACTCTCGAGACCCGATCCTGCGACGTTTCTGACGTCGCACGTCCTCGTCGCGGGCGACATGCTGCCATCCATCAGCGCCTGCTGGCAGGAGCGTCGTCCGAATGGCGAGCCGTGGCGAAAAGACTTCAGCGGTCTCTTGCCTATAGTAACGACTGAAACGGTTTACACACCGATCGTACAGCTGTCGTGCGATCGGGTGTGCACTGACGTTCAGTGGCTACTATAGCTCCCGGCGATTTGGACGGCCACCGACTACCTCGAGCAGTCGATCAGTCCTTGTCGGGCATCGTCGAGTGGCGAACCGGCCCTCTCATATCAGCGCGCTCCGACGGCGGTGGCGCCATCGTCGAGTAGCGCGTTCCGCTGCCACCGGATGTGCCGCGGTTCCGATCCGATCCGAGGTCGACGTCGAGCAATCCGTCGTCTTCAGTATCGCTCTCGGTCTCAGTCGTGTCATTCTCGATGACACTTTCGTCTTCGTCGCTGGCGGTGCTGGCACGCGCTTCCTCGAGTCGGTCCTGGAGGTGCTCGAGGTCGTCGCTGATCCCGTCGAACGAGGACTCCATCGCCGACCGGAGCTGGTCGCCGAGATCGCCGGGCGTCTCTGCCCCGTCAGCATCGGATTCGTCGCCGGCCGGTGCTTCGTCCTCGTCACTCCCGAGAACACCGTCGAGGCCAGTGGCCTCGCTGACTGTCTCAGCGGCCGACTCGATCGTCTCTCGAGCGCCATCGTCGTCGCTTTCGGACTCGTCCGTGTCCTCGTCAGGTGTGTCCGATCCAGTGTCAGTCTCCGGTTCGGAGTCGTCGTCCTCCGCCCCGTCGTCGATCGACTCCCGTAACTCGCCGACGGCTCCCTCGAGCGTCTCGTCATCGCCCCGGTCGGCGAGTTTCGAGAGGGCTATCAGTCGCTGTAACGCCTCGACGTGCGCCGGCTCACCCTGGGAGATCGCCTCGGGAATCGAATCCGGTTCGGTCCCGTCCGGGAGCGTGTCCAGACCGACTGCCTCGAGCAGGTCGTCCGGGTCGGCCGACTCGAGCAGGTCGTTCGCCTTCGCTGCGGTCTCGAGCAAGTCCGTCTGTGCCGTCTCGGCGTCCCCGTCCGAGTCGGTCGTCGCGACGAGCGAGCCGCTGGACGTATCGGCCTCGCGCAGTACCTCGTTTACTCGTTCGCGGAGTTTTTGACTCATCTGTCGTGTCTCGACTCTAAAGCCGCACCTCGAGGCGGCGGTCTCGATCGATTACTCGGCTTCCGCGTCCGCCTCGTCCGCCGATTCGGCTTCTGACTCGTCGTCTGTCACTGCCGCGACGATCTCGTCGGTCATCTCTTCGCGACTGAGGTTTGCCTTCACGTCGACGTCCTTTGCGATGGACTGCAGATCGTCGTAGGACATCACCCCGAGGAAGTCCGTGAGGGTCTCTTTTCGGAGCCCTTCGATATCCTTGACTGACGTATCGGAATCGTCTTCGCCATCCGATTCGGAATCGGTCGCCTCGTCGCTTTCGTCCGCCGTCTCCGCCTCGGCGTCCGATTCGTCGTCGCTTTCCGTTTCGGCTTCGCTGTTCTCCATCGTCTCGTCATCTCCAGATTCGTCCGCATCGTCGTCTGTCAAGACCTCGTCGAGCCCACTGGCCTCGCTCACGTCTGTGGCGACTGACTCGACCGCCTCTCGAGCACCGGTATCCTCGCTTTCTTCGTCGGCGTCGTCGCTCTCTGCGTCGGCATTATCCGCCTTGGCCGCCGATTCGTCTCCGCTGGTATCGCTCTCGAGAAGTCCCTCGAGGCCATTTCCCTCGGTTGCACGCTGGGCCAGCGACTGAACCGATTCCGCCGCGTCGTTGTCCGCAACCGTCTCGCGGATGGCGTCACGGACCGCCGTCGTGAGATCCGACTGCAGTTCGTTCCGGTCTTTGTCCGCTTCGATCCCCTCCGCCATCGTCTCGTGGACCGCACGGCCGATCGACGACCCCAGTTTCCGTCCCATCTGAGCGCCGAACTCGCGACCGACTGCGGCACCGAGCTCGCCGCCGTCGATGCCGTCTTCGATGGAGCCGTCTCCGAGGAGATCGGTCACCTCGACCTGATTGCTCACCTCCCGGGCGACCAGCTGTTTCAGTCCGGCGTCACTCATCGAACTCACCTTGAGGCGAGCCATCCGCGTCATCGAGCAGTTGAGACGATAGCATGGTTATTCTTCCTCGTCCGTCGCTTCGTTTTCGTCCGCGGCCTCAGCATCCTCGGCTTCGGATTCGGCGTCGTCGACGTCTTCGCTCGTGTCGCTTTCTCCCTCACGTTCTGTGTCGTCGCCGGTGGCTTCGGCGTCTTCCGCGTCCGGATCTGCATCCGATTCGTCTTCCTCCGTTGATTCGTCCTCGTCATCCGCCGCAGATTCGCCTTCGTCTTCCTCCACGGTGTCGTCTGCAGGCTCTTCGTCGGGACCGAGCAGTTCCTCGACGACCAGCTCACCGATCGTCCGGCCGAGGGATTCGCCGACCTTTCGGCCGACGAGTGCGCCGATCTGGCCGCCGAGCGCTTCGCCGAGGGGCTTTTCGTCGTCGATCTCGTCTTCCCACTGGGTTCCCTCGACGAGTTCGTCGACGTCGACGTTCTCGGCGATCTTCCCATAGTCGATCCGCTGAGTCACTGATTTCGATTGCTCACTCATGATTACGCCTCCGCCTGTGACGCTGTGTCGGACTGAGCGTCCGATTGAGTCTCTTCGCGCTCCGGCTCGAGTTGCTCGATCAATTGCTCGATCACCTGACTGACGATCGTCGCCACGAGGTCTTCGATCGGGAAGCCGGGGATGAGCCCGAGTAGCTTCTCTTTCAACCAGCTACCAGCGGCGGCGATCCGACTCTCGGACTCGTCGCTCGTGTCTTCGTCCGCCTCGGGCGTTTCGGCGTCCGCGTCCTCGTCAGGGGTCTCTTCCGTGTCGGCCTCCTCATCAGGGGTCTCCGCCGTGTCGGCTTCCGCTTCATCACCGCCGAGGTTGAAGAGGCTGCTGAGCAGTTCCCGTGGCTTGTTCGCCAGTCGACCGAGGAACGCTTTCGGTTTCTCGAGCAGGCTGCTGAGCAGCTCCTTCGGCTTACCAAGGAGTGACGACACCGCGTCCGACAGCCCGCCAGCACCATCGAGAAGTCCCGTCACCGCGGACAACAGGTTCCCGAGCAGGTTGTTCTCACCCGGCCGGGCCGAGATGTCGAGCGTTACCGGGTTCAGGTTTACTTCGAGGCCGAGTAGATCGAGGAACAGACCATCGAGATCGAGATGGAGGACGCCGGATGCATCGTCGTCCTGATAGACGTCCTCGGCGTCTTCGACGTGGTATTCGTCTTCTGACTCCGTCGCCTCATCGTCGGCGTCCGCTTCCGTCTCAGTGTCTTTCAGTTCCGCCGCGTCTTCCTCGTCGCCTTCGACAGCCGCTTCAGTTTCGGCTTCGTCCTCGGCCTCGTCTGTTTCGTCCTCGCTGGCGGCTTCGTCTTCGTCCTCGGAGTCCGACTCCGGCGGCTGCTCCTCGAGGGTCTCGCCGGACTCGGTCGCTTCGTCGGCTTCATCGGCTTCGGCTGAAGATCCCGACTCGGATTCGTCGTCGGCAGCCGACTGCGACTCCGCTTCGTCTTCGGACATTGATTCGGAGTCATCTGACGCTTTGCTCTCGTCGCCTTCCTCCGTCATCTCGGCCTGACCGCCGTCCGTCATCACCCTGCAGTCAGTCGATCTTACTTGCCCGTCGACGTGGCGGTTCCTCGAGCGGACCCAGACCGCCACTGGATCCGAACACTCCTCAGATCCGTCATTTTCTAGTCCCGGTGTCATTATACCGAAAACACACGGGCGTAGGCGTTGTGGGAATTGGCCTTGCGTGTGCGACCGCGCAGTCGGGATCGACAAGCGACGAGTACGCTGGACTCGAGACGTGGCCGAGCCGCGGATCGAACCGCGAACGAGCTCGGAAAAGACGTTACTCGAGCGACCCGACGCGCAGTGCGTACTCGCCGCGCTGGTCGCCCTCGTCGTGGTATTCGACGGGCTCTTCGATCGCGGCGATGGTCTCGCCGTCGACGGCAGCGGCGGTCGCGATTCCCGCGAGCGAGTCGACGCCGGTCGGACCGGACTCGAGGTCGAACCGGCGAACGGCGTGGGTTTCGGGGTCGCGAACGCGGAAGTTCTGGGCACACGGCGCGACGAGCGTGTCGCCGTCGGTGGCGAGCCCGTGGACGAACCCGCGCACCTGTTCGTTCCACAAGAGGTCACCGTCGGCATCGAACGTCGCGATCCGATGCTCGTTCGGATGACGACCCTCGGTCTCGCGGCGCTCGAGGGCGTAGGTGTTCCCGGTGACGAACGCTGTGCGGCCGTCGTTCGCGTAGACGTGGTTCGGGTAGGCGTACAGCGTCTCACCGTCGATCTCAGTTTCGACCGCCAGATCGACGTGCCAGCGTTCGGCCCCGGCGGGGCCGAGCAGGTAGCCGCACTTGTCGCCGTGACTCGAGACCGCGATCGTCTCGCCGTCGAACGAGATATCGCCGACGCGTCGGTCGCCCTCGGTGCCGGGGTCCCAGGTCCACTCGAGGTCGCCCGTGTCCGTCTCGAGGACGACGAGGCCGTTGTCGTGGTCGCCCATGCAGCGATTGTAGCCGACGGACAAACGGTCGCCGTCAGCGTCGAGATCCAGCGCGATCGGTGAGGCGTCGGTCTCGTAGCTCCAGCGAACCGAGCCGTCGGGATCGAACGCGTAGACGGCGCTGTGCCACTGGCGGCGCTCGCCGTCGCGTTCGTAGCGTCGCACGGCGGCGTACAGCAACTCGCCGTCGGTCTCGAGCGCGACGACGTAGGGAAGGTAGAAGATCGTGTCTGTGGTCGCCTCGCCGACGTCCGCGGCCGTCTCATATCGCCAGCGTTGCTCGCCTGTCTCGGCGTCGTAGACCGCGATCGCCCCCGATTCGCCGCGGCCGGCGACGACGACTGCACCAGCGCTGCCGGCTGGTTCGTCGCTCTCGAGCGTTGCGATTCCGACCGCGTGATCCGGATGCGCGGCCGTCCAGCGGGGCTCGAGGGAGTCGACATCACGGGCAGTCACGGTCCCGTCCCACTCTCCGGTCACGACGAGGTCGCCATTCGTTGCGACCGCAGAGCGGGTCCACATGTGTCGGCTGCGGGCCGGGTCGATGTCGCCGAGCGGGAGTCGTCGAAGCGATAGCTCGCGCTCGGAGTCGGGGTCGAGGTCTGCAGTGCCTGCCATGCTCACTCCTCGACCGGGAACGTCTCGTGGAGGGTATCGTGGGCCTCACCGAGTCCGTCGACGATGCTCTCGCTCTGGACGGCCAGTCGCTGGATCGCCCGCTCCGCATTGCGGACCTCGAGCAGCCGCCCTCGAGTGTACCCGTATTCGGGACCGTCGCTGTCCATCTCGCCGACTTCCGCTTCGAGATCGACCAGTGCGGCGTCGAGGTGGCGCTGGAGTTCGGAGAGGGTATCGGCCTCGACGAGCCCTTCGATGGGCCCCTCGAGGTGGCCTTCGAGTTCTTTCTCCGCGTGCTCGCGGGCGTGTCGGTCCCCGACGCCGAGGACGTTCATCAGTCCGAGTCGTAGTGCTTCGATTTCGTGGCAGCTCATGGTTGTGTTCTGTAATGATGGCTGTATTAGGTTTCGTCTGTGTGCCTATTCGTCCCTTAGAGGGTCTGATCGACGAGATCGCTCACGATGCGATCCCGGTCGAGGTGATCTGCGACGAGTCGTTCGGCGTCGTCGGCCGCGACGTCGCCGTACCAGACGCCGTCGGGGTAGACGGCGACCATCGGCCCGTCGCCGCAGCGGCCCAGACACGACGACCGCGTGATGCGGGCGTCGCAGTGGTCGGAGTCGCGCGCTTCCTGCCGAAGGCGCTCGAGGACCGCCGGCGAGCCCATCTTCGCGCAGGTCTGGTTGGTACAGACCGCGACGTGCTTTGCGGGCGCGTCGTGGCTGTGGGGTTCGTCGTCGATATCCTCCCGGTCGGCGTGGGCCTCCTGATGGGCGAGCGCACGCAACATCGCTCGTGCGCCGCCGACGTCTTCCTCGTAGCCCTCGAGATCGATCTTGTACTTGCACGTGTCACAGGACATCTCGACGCTGCCCGACCTGGCCTCCTGCCAGCGGTCGGCGAAGACGTCCAGCAGCCGCGAGTCCGTGCCGAGCGGGTCGCCAGCCAGTGCGTCGACGTAGGGGTAGTCCGCGTCGAACTCCGCGGTCCAGTCGCGCACGCGCTGGGTGAGGACGCCGTCGCCGAGCATGTACGGGAGGACGACGACCGCGTCGGGGCGGTGTTTCGAGAGGCCGTGGAGGGTGTCCTCGAGCGTCGGTTCCGTGACGCCGATGAACGTCGCCTCGACGCGGTCGAAGTCCCGGCCCTCGAACAGCAGGCGAGCGAGTTTGTGAACGTCACCGTTGGCGTCCGGATCGCTCGAGCCGCGACCACAGACGACGACGGCAACGTCGTCCTCCGTGCGGTCGACGCCCAGCTCCGATTCGACCGCACCGGCGCGGTCGTCGAGCAGGTCCAGAATCGCCGGATGGATGCCCAGATGCGCGCCGTTTCTGATTTCGACGTCGTGGGTCGCTCGGGCCTGCTCGATCGCCAGCGGGACGTCGTTTTTGACGTGGCTCGCGGCGAACAGCGAGCAGTGGACGACGGTTACCCGCGACGTGACGGCTGCGAGTCCTGCGATAGCGTCGTCGATCGCCGGCTCCGCAAGCTCGAGAAACGCTGCATCGACCGGAATTCCCAGTCGTGACTCGAGGTCGGCAGCCAGTTCGCGGACCTGTTCGTTCGACTTTTCCCGGCGGGAGCCGTGGCCCACCAGTAGGATGGCTTCGTCGTCGAACGCGGACGTGGATGTGGAATCGTCGGATGTGCTCATTGTCGGTGTCGTCGGGTAGTCAGCGGAGTCGATACGGTGTTGAACTGGCTACTCGCCGTAGCTGTCTGCCTGTGCGATGCTTCGCTCGAGTTTCCGGCGGCGGCTCGGTGCGAATAGGCCAGTTGCCTCGCAGCCTTCGTAGAGCCACGTTCCAAACTCGGGGACAGCAGCGTCGTCGACGCCGAACCAGTAGCCCCCCGAGGACGTCGCCGAAAGCTCGCTGACGGCTGTGTCGATCGGGCAGTCGGCAAGTAGTTCTTGGGTCGCCTCGAGCAGCGTGCGGTCGTCGTGGACGAACGAAATGCCGACAGTGCCACTCGAGGACTTGAAACAGATCGTCCCACAGCCCTCGAGCAGACCCCGAAGGAGTTCGCGATCGTGACTCGAGAACGCGCCGAAGCGGTAGTTTCCGCGGCCGTCGACGGGCAGCGAGAGTGCGCTGGTGCGACCCAACAGCTCCTCGCTGTCCTCGTCGATCGAGAGCGTGTACTCGTCTTCGGTGCGCGTGATCGACGTGTCGTGGGCGTACTCGCGACTGGTCGTCTCGTGGTCGACGTTGCCGCCTACGATTGCGGCGAGCACCTGCGCGGCGTGCTCGTCGGTGGTGACGACCTCGAGACGCTCACAGCGTCGTCGTTCGCTGTCCGTGATGCTCGCTTCGCTTCGAACCACGCGCCCACTCCCAGCGACGTGGCCCCAGAAGTACGCCGTCGCGGGGTGGCCCGCGAGCGGATCCGATGGGACCGCGACCTCGAGGGTGTCGCCCTCGATCACCGATTCGGCGTCGCTCATTCGCCCACCTCTCGGACGACAATGGCGTCCGTCGGGCAGGCCGCCGCGGCTTGGTGGGCTTCCTCGATGCGATCGTCGTCGAACGTTGCGACGACCCGTTCGACGGTGTCGGTGACCTCACCCTCGCAGTCGTAGACCGGATCGGCGTCCGGATCGACCGTTGCGAGGCCGTCCGCGCCTTCGATAAATCGCGGATCGCGAGTCAGGCAGGCGAAGATGCCGTCGCAAGCGTCCTTTTCGATGGTGACTTCGTAGCGTGGCATGATCAGTAGTCGTACTTCGTCTCGTAGCCACGCGGCGTGACCATCCGGTCATCCCAGACGTAGGTGTCCTCGGTGCCGACGACGATCGTCGTCGTCATGTCGATGATCTCGTTCTCACCGAGCTCCTTGAGTTCGCCGAGGTCGGTGATCATCACCTGCTCGTCGTCCCGTCCAGCGCCGTGGACGATGCCGACCGGCGTGTCTTCGTCGCGGTGGGTCAGCAGGATCTCACAGCATTTCTCGAAGTTCTCGCGGCGCTTGCGACTCCAGGGGTTGTAGATCGTGATGGTGAAGTTCTCGCTCGCGACCGCGTGCAGTCGCGACTCGATCTCTGGCATCGGCACCAGATGGTCCGACAACGAGACCGAGACGGTGTCGTTCACCAGCGGTGCGCCCAATCGAGCCGCACAGGACTGGGCCGCCGGCACGCCGGGCACGACCTCGAAGTCGACCATCGAGGCCGTCGCGCCCTTGGACTCGAGGATCTCGAGGGCCAGCCCCGCGAGCGCGTAGACGTTGGGGTCGCCGCTGCCGACGATCGCCACGTCGTTGCCCGCGAGCGTGCGGTCGATCGACTCTTCGGTCCGCGAGACCTCGCCACACATCGGCGTGTCGTAGATGTCGTCGGCCTGCTCGGTGATCTCGTCGGGAATCAGCTCGATGTAGGTCGTGTAGCCGACGATGTGGTCGGCCTCGAGCAGGGCGTTCTTGGCTCGTTCGGTCATCCCCTCCGGATGGCCGGGGCCGAGTCCGACGGCGATCAGTTGTCCGGGTTCGGCGTCGAAGTCGTCTATCGTCGCGCCAACTTCCTGCTCGTTCGAGTCATCGTCCGAATCGGAACTCGAGGCCCCGCATTTGGATCTGCTCGAGTCGTCGGTGGTCTCGCTCGACGAGCCACCGCATTTGGAGCCACTCGAGGTTTCCGTTTCGGTCGTCGAGGCGCCACATTTGGAAGTCGATTCGTCAGCGTCTGCATCAGTATCTGTACTCATGGTATGATTGTCTCAGAAATCGTCGACGTCACGCCCGCCGCGCGGGGTGACGAGATACGTTCGGTCGTCGTTACGCCAGGTGTCGGTCTCGTGGTTGCCGATGATCAGCGAGGTTCCCATTCCGGAGACCTTGTCGTCGTGGTCGACAGCCTCGCCGAGCGTCGTAATGAACTCGCTCTCGCCGTTTCGGCCGGCGTCTTCCCGGCCAGCGTCGTTGACGATGGCCACGTAGGCGTCGTCGGTCCGCTCCTCGCGGACGATTTCGACGGCCTTCTCGTAGTTTCGCCAGCAGTTGTAGAGGACGATCACGAAATCCGAAATCGCCGCTGCGCGCAGTTTCTCCTCGATCTCGTCCCAGCCGCGCCACTTGTCCGACAGCGAGATCGTACAGAAGTCGTTACACAGTGGCGCGCCGACGTTCGCCGCGCCGCCGAGTGCCGCCGTGAGGCCGGGGACGATCTCGATCGGCACGTCCGTCGCGCCCTCCTCGTCGGCCATCTTGAAGATGAGATCCGATTTGCCGTAGACCGAGGGGTCACCGCCCGAAACGTGGGCGACGTCTTTCCCCTCGCGGACGTAGTCGAACGCCGCGCGAGCGAGTTCGATCTGCCGTCCCATCGTCGAGCGGACGATTTCCTGTTCGAACCCGTCGTCTCGAACCGCGATCCCGTCGTCGCCGAAGTCTTGCGGGAGCGTTCCATCCTCGCGCAGGAATTTTTGATAGAGACTCGAGGCGATGACCACGTCCGCCGATTCGATGACCTCCTTGGCCCGCATGGTCATGTGCTCAGGCAGGCCGGGACCGATACCGACGACGTAGAGGGTACCGTAGTCCTCGGGGGTGCCACCAGCGTCGGGTGTCGCATCAGCGTCGGAACTCATCGCCCGATCGCCACCGTAACCTCGTTCTCGTAGCCGATCTTCTCGAGGATCAGTTCCTGTTCGGCCCCGCCAGCGATCGCGGAGGCCTCCGAGACGCCGGGCCAGCCGATCAACTCCTTCGATTTCGAGGGCGTCGGCCCCTCGTGGTCGAGCAGCGTCTCCTTGTCGAACGCAACGACGCCGAGGTCGAGTTCTTGGGCCGCCTCGAGCAGCCCCGGTTCGTCTTCCTTGCGAGTCGCCGTCGCGACGAACTCGACGTCATCGAGGTCGTAGTCGGTCTGCTCTATGGCTTGTTCCCACGCGGCGAGGAACGACTCCGTGCTCGCGCCGGAGACGCTCCCGGTGCCGATGACAACGCCATCGTCCTTGTTGCGCTTGAGGACGGTGACGTCGTCGCCGACGAGGACTGCCTTCGGGCCCTCGAGTCGGGCGACGGGGTCGAGGTTGTCGTCGAGGACGGCGAGATTCGTCTTGACCGTCGAGTCGCCGTTGACGACGTGGGCGTCCATCGCCTTCGCCTTGGACTCAACGCCCTGCTTGCCGGCGGCCTCGCTTGCGGTGGTCATGGCCGGCACGGCACCCATCGTCGCCAGATCCTGTGCGACCTGATTCGCGCCGTGGTGGCCGCCCGTGATCGGGATGGCCCACGTCAGTTCCTCGTCGACGACACAGATCGCGGGATCGTCCCACTTATCGTCTAACAGATGCGCGGTCTTGCGCATTGCAATTCCGGAAGCCATCAGACCAATAAAGCAGTCGTACTCGCCCCAGTGCTCCTCGAAGACGTCGCCGTGATACTCGAGGATCTCGATCGTCTCGTAGCGATCGCCGATCTCGGCTTTGATCTCCTCGGCGGTGTCCATCTTGCGCCCGAAGGAGACGATCGCGATCTCCTCGGCGATTTCGCCGTCCGAATCCGGCGTCGAACAGTGGCCGCCGCCGGAGTTCGATTCGTTCGTTGTATCCGTGTTTTCAGTGTCTGAACTCATTGTGTAACCTCCGTCGAATCGAAATTGTCCTGTCCACCGCGGGGGCGGGACTGAAAGGGGCTGGCGGGCTCGGTCCGGTGAGCCGACGTAAGCACTGGACTGAGCGAGGCCGCGAGCGAAGGAAGCGCACAGCGAGGCGCAACCGGTCGAGCGCGGCAGCCCCTTTCACCGTGTTCGCGCTCTCTATGCTGTCGTTCAATCATCACTCGCCTCCGACTCACTCGTATTCTCCGACGAAGAACCGCGATTCGCCCAGTCGCCGTAGAGGAACGAGCGCTCGTAGCCCGCACCGGTCACCGCATCGCCGATGACGACCAGCGCCGAGGCGCGGTAGCCCGCTTCCTCGACTTTGTCCGCGATCGTCCCGATATCGCCGATGATGACGTCCTCGTCCGGCCACGACGCGTGGTAAATCACCGCAACCGGCGTCTCGGGGTCGTGGTCGTCTTCGAGCAGTCGCTCCATCGTATCGCGAACCGCGTGGGTCCCGAGATAGATACAGGTCGTCACGTCGCCCATCTCGACGAACTCGGAGATGTGGTCTTCCTCCTCGGTCAGGGTCTTGCCCTGCGGTCGGGTGAACGCGACGTGGTTCGAGACCTCGTTGAGCGTCAGTTGGGTCCGCAGCGTCGCGCTCGCGGCAAAGGCCGACGTGACACCCGGCACGAAGTAGGTCGGCACGCCCTCGTGCTCGAGCGCGTCCATCTGCTCTAAGGCGGCCCCGTAGATGGCGGGGTCGCCGCTGTGCAGGCGGACGACGTTCTCGCCGTCCTCGTAGGCATCCCGCATCAGCGGGATCAGTTCCTCGAGGTCTTTCCCCACGGAGTTCACGAGGTCGGCGTGGGCGCAATACTCGTCCAGCAGTTCGCTGTTGACCAGCGACCCGGCGTGGACGACGAGGTCGGCTGCCTCGAGCAGTTCCTTTCCGGCCACGGTCAGCAGTCGCGGGTTACCGGGCCCGGCCCCGACGAAGGGAACGCCCTCCTGCTCATCGCCAGCGCTGTGCTCGAAGATTCGGTCGTCCAGTTCCTCGCGACGGCGCTCGCCCTGTGCGTCGATCGCCTCCTGCGGTTTGCCGCCCTCCGCTGGGACGGCGCTGTCTGTCTCGTCGGTCGTATTCGTGTTCGTCATCTTAGTGGCCTCCACAATCGCCGTGCGCACAGCCTTCGGCCAGCTCGAGATCGACAAGCGTTCCCCCGTCCGCGACCGGCTCGCCGCTCGTCGACTCCTCGTCGCTCGAGGAGTCCGCAGCATCGGTCTCGAACGCTGCCGTCGCCTGTTCGACCTCGAGGTCCGCCTTCTCGGCGTAGGCGAGCGTATAATAGTCGCGCTCGTCGATCTCTGACGGATCATCGGTCACCAGCGTCTCGCCCTGTTCCATGAACAGCCGGCGGCCGTAGGTTACCTCGTAGCCGGCCTCGAGGAGGCCCTCGTGGGTCGCCGGCGCGTCGGTGACTTTGAACAGGATCAGCCGATCCGGCCCCGTTGGACTCGCCCCGTTTGCGGCCTCGCGAAGCGAGAGGCCTGCGCCGGCTTCGATCTCGACGCCCATCGCGGTCGCAAACGCCGTCACGGCACTCACGCCGGGGACGATCTCCAACTCGACGTCGGGGTGGAACGCATCGATCGTCCGCCGGAGGTGGCCGAACGTCGAGTAGACGTTCGGGTCGCCGAGCGTGACGAAGGCGACGTCACCGTCGCGTGCGTTCGGGGCGATCTCGGCGGCAGCCTCCTTCCACGCCGACCGCAGCTTTTCCTCGTCTTTCGTCATCGGGAAATCAAGGTCCCCGATCTTCGACTCGTCGACGTGCTCGAGTGCGACGGACCGCGAGAGGCGACCCGGTGAGTAGACGACGTCACACGTCTCGAGAACGTTCTGTCCGCGAACGGTCACGAGGTCGGCTTCGCCGGGGCCGAGGCCGACGCCGTAGAGCGTCATCGCTGGCTCCCTCCATCGTCAGCCCCGCCGCTCGCTGTCGCGCTCCCGACCAGCATGTAGACCGGGTTGTCCGAGTCAAAACTCGTCGCGCCGGCGAGTTCGTAGCCGTGGCTCACCTGAAACTGGACGACCTCCTCGAGAATCCCGCGCTCGCGGAAGGCTTCTGTCGCCCTGCCGGCGACCTCGAGTCGCGAGACGTTCATGACGATTCGATCGACCTCGGTGTCGACGGCGTGGTCGAGGACGGCCTCGAAATTTCGACTGCCGCCCAGAAAGAGCGCGTCAGCGTCGGCGGGTACTCCCTCCGGCGCTTCCGTGTTCTGCAGTTCGACATCCGCTCGAATCGCGTCCTCGTTGGCGGCCAGATTCCGCTCGGTCGTCTCGAGGCGTTCGGGTTTCCGCTCGAGGGCGGTCACTCGCCCGGCTCGCTGTGCGGCTTCGATCGTAATGGCTCCCGTACAGGAGCCGACCTCCACGAAGTGGTCGTCGGTCTCGAGTGCGAGTTTCGAGTGGACGACGGCTCGGACCTCCGGCTTGGTCGGCCCGGCCTTCGCGTCGTGTGGCAGCGCGATAGGTGGCATCATCCGGTGGAACAGCGGCCGCCCCTAAAACAATTTTGTTTGTTATAGATCAATCTGGATTGCCAAACTAAGAGTGTGATAGAACAAGCTCACTTGTGAATATGGCGTTGGATGTCTCGCTGTCCGATCTATTCTCAGCCGGAACAGGTTCCAGCGTCCGCCACAGTCGTGACTGACTCGAGTGACGGGGGCTGCAAGGACGCCTGCTCTCGGCGTCGGCCTACTCGGGTTCGACCGTCACGTCGAATTTGTCGTGCCACCGATAGCGTCGGCCACCCCAGATGAACGATCGACGGGCCAACCCATACACCAGCAGTGGGATCGCCGCGATCACCACCGGGTACGTGGAGAGAAACGTCCAGCGTCGAATGCCGAAGGCGGCATACACGCTGGCCATCGAAAGCGTCACGAGCGCCAGTGCAGGGAACGGAAACAGCAGACAGCCAGCAGCCAATCCGGTCCCGAAGGCCGCTTGAGCGGCAGTTCCCGTGGGATCGTACCGGTAGACAATCTGTGTAAATCGGACCTGCGTCTCGAGTGTCTTGCGGATCGACCCACCGGTCTCGACGTATCGGGTTCGCTTGACGGTCGTGAAATCGACGTGTTCCATAAGCAGTCCGTCGTCGCTCACCGTTCGCCGAAGGGCCTCGAGAAACGCCGCCTCGTCGTCGAGGTCGTCGCGCTCGAAGACGAGGGAGCCGGCCCACGGAATGTCCGCGAGGAAGACGGCGAGTGTCCCGCTGAGTGCGTAGAGTGGCTCGAGCGCCGCGGCGAGTGGGTCCTGCCCGACGAAGACGGGCAACTCCGACGTCGGCCCGTGGCGGTCGTAGTCCACACGCAGCCGTGCGAGCCAGTCCGGCGGATGGTGAAAGTCATCGTCGGTCCAGACGAACCGGTCGTGTTCGGCCGCCTCCATCCCAGCGGCGATCGCGTTGGCCTTGCCCGAACAGCCCTCAGGGTCGCCCGCGACCACCAGCCGAACGCTGTCACCGAACTCGTCGATGCGGTCGACGATGGCGGGTACTGTGTCGTCACAGACGACGAGCAGTTCGTCGGCCGATCCGAGTTGGGCGGCGATCTCCTCGCAGGCGTCGCTCCAGCCCTGCGTCGGTAAGATGACGCTCGTCGGCGTCGCGGTTGCCATACTCCTAGTTGTTAGTGAACTGTAATAGATTCCGGGCCAGCAAGGTTGGTAGTCGTGGCTATCGGGATCCATCGAGCGTCTCGAGGAACCGATCGAACGCCCCGCTTTCGGGGTGGACGTGGACGTAGGTGCCGAGCGAGTTGTACTCAGTCAGCCCATCGTAGCCGCCGTCGATCCCGTCGCCGCGCACCGTCTCGAAGGCAAACCGGGCGTCGGCGTCGACGTCGGCACTCGAGTAGTGGAACTCGTGGCCCCGAATCCGATCGCCGGCGTTTGCGGTGAGCGTCCCTTCGGTGGCCTCGAGTTCGACGTGATCGAGCGCCTGATAGCGGTCGTGCATGGTTACGTCCGCCGGGAGGATACCGGCCATCTCGCACGTCTCGCCCTCAGCCGTCGTCAGCGACTGACTCATAGCCATCAGGCCGCCACACTCCCCGAGGACGGGCAGTCCCTCACTTGCCAGTGTTCCGAGTTCGGCGAGCGTGCCGGCCGACTCGAGGGCTGCGGCGTGGAGTTCGGGGTACCCGCCCGGCAGATAGACGCCGTCACAGTCGGGGACCGGATCGCCCGCGACTGGCGAGAACGTGACCAGATCGGCCCGTTCGCGAAACCGCTCGAGCGTGGCTGGATACCGGAAACAGAAAGCAGCATCGTCGGCGACGGCGACCGTGGCGTCGACCGATTCGGGTTCGTCCTCGACCGAGGTTTCGGGGGCGACCGCCTCGCTCGCCACCGCAGCCAGCCGCTCTGCCGCGAGCGAGTCGGCGGCCTCCCGCAACGCCTCGCGCGGCAGTGCAGCCTCTTCACCCATCTCGAGGCCGAGGTGTCGGTCCGGAATCTCGAGGTCGTCGTTCGGCGGGATTCGCCCGAAGTACTCGAGGTCCTCGGGCAGCGCGTCGCGGATCCCCTGCTCGTGGCGGCCGCCGTGGGCGCGCTGGGCGACGATGCCGGCGACCTCGATATCGCGGCCGATCGTCTCGGCGTAGCGCTGGAAGCCGAGCGCCGTCGCCGCGACGCTTTCCATCCCGGCTTTCGCGTCGACGACCAGCACGACCGGGAGGTCGAGGGCTTCGGCGACCATCGCCGTGCTCGAGCCGTCGCCGTCGTACAGTCCCATCACACCCTCGACGACGCAGATATCGGGGGACGACGTCCCCCGGGCAGACGGGTGTGACCCGTCGACGTCGCCCTCGCTGCGGGCGTAGTTGCGCCGGAGACCGTCCTCACCACAGAGCCACAGATCGAGCGTCCGGGAGGGACGGCCAGCGATCGCCTCGTGGTGGCTCGGATCGATGAAATCCGGGCCCGCTTTGGCGGGCTGGACCGCGTAGCCGGCGTCCTCGAGCGCCTGAATAATTGCGAGCGTCGCGACCGTCTTCCCGACGCCGGAGCTGACGCCGCCGAGGACGAATCCGTTCATCATTGTACTTTCGTTCGGACAAATCGACTTGAATCCGTCGGTGAGCGGTGTCGGACAACCGAAACGAACGTGCGGATCAGACGCGTTCGCCGAGCGGCGGTTCGGGATGGACTCGAGTGACGACTGAGTGACACTTCACCGACGAGTTTAACCGATCGAATCGGGTACGACCGGTCCCCGATTTCCATGACCGACGAACCCACGTCCCTGACCGACCACCACCTTCGAGAGGCGCTTCGACACCTCAAGGAAGCCCAAAACGGCGACCTCCGGAAGACGAACGCGATCGCGCTCGAGCAGGTCTCGAACACGGTCTCGATGGTGCTACGTGAGCACAGCGAAGACGGCCAGCGATAGTTAGACCGGCTGTCGCACCGCGAGAACGATCAGATCGGAAAACGGTGTGTCTTCTTTCCCACTGCCGCCAGCGTGCTCGGATAGCGCTGCGAGCGTAAAGCGGTGAATTTGCTCGTCTTCGTGGGTTAGCTTCTCGAGTACCAGCGCCTCGAGATCCGGCTCGGCCCCCTCTTCGAGCAGGAACTGGGCGATATCGCCGGGCATCCGATCGTAGGGTCGCGGAAGCACGAGAAGATGGCGTTCGTCCGCCGTCACGGCGGTTGCGAGTCGGTCCATGTCCGCCTCGAGGTCGCCGCTTTTGTGCAGCGTGACGAACTCGGTGTCCTCCATCGGCGTTCGGGCGCGGCTGGCGGCCAACTGGATCGAAGAGATGCCGGGGACGACGCGTATCGGCGTCTCTGGATCCGAACCGTTCACCGCATCCTGACGAGCCTGCGAGTCAGGGCTCGTGGAAGCGCGTTCCACGGCGTCCTGAACCTTCCCGACGAACTGATACCCTGAGTGGTTGGGATCGCCCATCGCGACCGCAGTGCCCGACTCGCCGGCGGCGACCCGGTCGGCGAACTCCTCGAGCGCCTCGGCTTCGTCTTTGTAGCCACAGGTCAGCAAGTTGGCGTCGGTGAGGTCCTCGACGAACTCGACGACCGTGGTGAAGCCGACGACGACGTCGGCCTCGCGGATCGCGCGTTCGCCTCGCGGCGTGAGATACTCCTGATTGCCCGGCCCAACGCCGACGGCGTAGACCGGCTCATCCGTCGCGTCCTCGATGTCCGGCTCCGGCGTTGCCGCGGCGAACGTCGCCGGATCCGGCCCCGACTCGAGATCGTACTCGTCGCTCATCACTCGCCCTCCGTCGGGTGGCCGCCGGATCGAGCCGCTCGCGTTTCGGCGTCGATATCCAACTCGAGGTCGTCCGTCCGGACGTCTTTCGCAACGTGGATCAGCTCGTTCGTCAGCGCGGCCGCGAGGCCGCTGCCGCCGCGACGGCCGACGTTGGTGATCGCCGGCACGTCGTATTCCTCGCTGACCTCGCGAATCCGTTGGCGGCTCTCCTCGGCCTTGACGAAGCCGACGGGGGTCGCAACGATCACCGCGGGGCGCGTGCCGTTCTCGATGCAGTCCGCGAGCGCGAACGCGGCCGTCGGGGCGTTGCCGATCACGGCGATCGAACCGTCGTAGACGCCCTGTTTGTCGAGTTCGAGCACCGAGGCTGCGGTTCGGGTCATCCCCGTTTCCTTTGCCAGTTCGGCCCCGTTGCCGATCGCCTTGCGCTTCTCGCAGTTGTGGCCGCGGCCGGTGATCCCGGCTTTCGACATCGTGATATCGGTGACGATGGTCGCCTCCTCGAGGATGGCCCGCGCGCCGGCGCGAACTGGTGCGTCCTTGTCGTCGCCGAGGTCGTCGCCGCCGGTAAACTCGATCAGATGCTGGAACTCGATGTCGCCCATCGAGTGGACAGACTTCTGTCGAATCCGGTCGGCCAGCGTCTCGTCGGGCACGAACTGCCGGACGATGTCCATGCTTGTCTCCGCGATATCCATCGCCTTCTGCGTGGTCGCGCCCAGATCGGCGTACTCGTCCTCGAACTCGTGCTCAGTCATCGTTGGTCACCTTCATCGTCGGGTTGGTCGTCCGCACCTCGAGATCTCCCTCGACCTCGAGGTTCAGATCGCGCAGCCGGTCGACCGTCTCGTCGTCGGCGTCCCAGAGATCGCGTTCGATGGCCTCGAGCAGCGTGTCTGTGATGGACTCGAGCGCCCACGGATTGACCTCGCGCATCCACTCTTGTCGGTCCTCGTCGAAAGCGAACTTCGCGGCGACTTCCTCCCACAGTGTATCCGAGACGACGCCGGTGGTCGCGTCCCAGCCCAGCGTCACGTCGACCGTCGTCGAGAGGTCTCCCGCACCCTTGTAGCCGTGTTCCTCCATCGACTCGAGCCAGTCGGGGTTGAGCACGCGAGCGCGCATCGCTTTGCGGACTTTCTCCTCGTTCGTGTAGACCGAGACGTTGTCCGGGTCCGAGGAGTCGCCGACGTAGGAGGCGGGCTCCTCACCCGATATCTCCGACACCGCGGAAATGAACCCGCCGTGGAAGGCGTACCAGTCCGAGGAGTCGAACTCGTCCTGTTCCATCGTGTCCTCGATCTTTACGGTGGCGTCGACGCTCGAGAGTCGCCGTTCGAAGGCGTCGTGGGCGTCCGATACCCGACCGCGCGACCCCATCGCATAGCCGCCCCACTGGACGTAGACGCTCGCGAGATCCGAGCGGTCGTCCCAGTTGCCCTCATCAACGGCCTTGTTCGTGCCGGCTCCGTAGCCGCCGGGTTTCGTCGTGAACACGCGGTGTTTCGCCGCTTTTCGAGCCTCTTTCTCGTCCAGTCCGTCGTCCTCGAGGTCGGCCTGCTCTTCCTCGACGTGTTTCTTCACGTAGTTCATCTCGTGGGGTTCGTCGAGGTCGACTACGGCATCGACGGCGTCGTGGATGACACCCGCCGCGGCAGGGAACGCATCCCGGAACAGCCCGGAGACGCGCGTGGTGACGTCGATTCTGGGTCGATCGAGTTCCTCGAGTGGGATCGGCTCGACGTCGTCGATGCGACCGGCGTCAGTCCACTGGGGTTCGACACCCATCATCGCGAGCACCTGTGCGATCGTCTCGCCGCGGGTGCGTACTGTGGGGGTCCCCCACGCCACGACGCCGATTTCCTCGGGATATTCGTCGTTTTCGTTGTAGTGGCGCTCGAGGACGCCCTCGGCGACCTCGCTTCCGACCTGCCAGGCGGCCTTCGCTGGCACCTTGCGCGGATCGAGCGTGTAGAAGTTTCGGGCCGTGGGCAGTAAGTCGACGCCACCACGGGTCGGCGCGCCCGATCCACCCGGCGGGACGTACTCGCCTGATAACGCGTCCGCAGTTCGCGGGATCTCGTCTTCGGCCCCCTGCACGCGGGGCTGGGCCTCCTCGCAGATGTACGCGAGGGCCTTCCGGAGGTCGTCGTGGGCCCCCGGCTTCGCCCGCGCGTCGCCGATCGTCTCGAGGTCGACGATCAGGAGGTTGATGTTGACCTCACCGTCAGACTTCGTTTGACGAGCCTCGTCCTCGCGGCGCTCGGACGAGACGTCATCGGCCCCCATCTCTCGTTCCGAGACGGGGACGTCGAACTCGTTCGCCGCCAGTGTCTCGATCAGGTCGACGCTGGTCTCGTAGACCACGTCAGCAGCCTCGGCGTAGGTCATGCCGAGCGCGTCGTCGTACTCGCCCGGCGACTCGAGCATCGTTTCGTAGTCGACGCCCAGCGCGCCCGCCACGCTCTCGCGCAGGCTCGGCGCGCCGGGATTCTCGAGGCGGGTCAGCGCGACGAGATACTCCACGAGGCGCTCGCCTTCTGGCGGCTCGGACATCGTATGGAGCCCGAGTCGGATCTGGGTCGTTTTGACGTCGGTGAGATACTCGTGAATCCGTTCGACGAGGTCGTCGATCTCGAGTTCATCGCCCTCGACGATGCCTTCAGCGAGCGTCGAGCCGGCCTCGTCGGGGCCGCGGACGTCGGCTTTCTCGTCGATGGTGCCCGCGATTCCGAGTTCGACCGCGAGATCCAATTCCTCGACTTTCTCACGCATGAGATCCTCGAGGTGTTCGCCGTCGTCGGCGCGGGCGTCTTCCATCCCGGCCTCGCGGTACTGGTTGGCCAGTTCCTCGAGTTCGGATAGTTCGTCGTACGTGCCGGCGTTTCGCATGACTGGCGTGAGGTAGTCGACGATGGCGGCATAGGAGCGCCGCTTGGCCTGGGTTCCCTCGCCGGGGTTGTTGACGATGTAGGGGTAGACGTTCGGAACGTCGTCGATCAGCTGATCCGGCGCGCTTGCGCCGTTGAGTCCGACCGTTTTGCCGGGGAGCCACTCGAGGCTGCCGTGGGTTCCGAGGTGGACGACCGCGTCGGCCTCGAACTCGTTTCGGAGCCAGCCGTAGAAGGCGTAGTAGTCGTGGGGTGGCTGCAGGTCCGAGTCGTGGTAGACTTTCGAGGGGTCCATCCCGAACCCGCGCGGGGGCTGGACGGTGACGAGCACGTTGCCGAACTCGACGCCCGGAATCGCGAACGGACGGTCGGGAACCTCGCCCCACTCCTCGAGAACGTTCTCCTGAAATCGCTCGTCGGCGTCCGAGAACCACTGCGCGTAGGTATCTGCGGAAACCACGTCGACCGACAGGTCGCGGACGTCTTCCGGGGCGACCCAGCGATCCTCGAGGGTGAGCTGGGCGGTCAGTTTTTCGACGAGCGTCTGCCCGTCCTCGGGCATGTCGTCGCCCAGCTCGTAGCCGCGGGCCTCGAGTTCGGAGAGCAGGTTCACGGTCGACTCGGGCGAATCGAGCCCGAACGCGGTCCCGATCCCGTCGTCGCTCGGCGGGTAGTTGTGGAGGACGACTGCAACTCGCTTGTCCTCGTTGGGGGTGTGTCGTAGTTGTGCCCAGTTGACCGCCAACCGCGTGGCGTGGTCGATCCGGTCGTCGATCGGGAAGTGATGTTTCGGCGCGCTGCCGATGCCGGCCTCGTCGTCGGTGCGCTCTTTGCCCGAGATGGGGTGCGTGATGACGTTGCCGTCGAACTCCGGCAGCGCCACAGAGAGGGCGAGTTCGAAGCCCATCACGCCCGTATCGCCGGATTCGTACCGCGAGCGCGAGCGCATCGTGGTCACGGTCTGGAGCACGGGAACGCCCAGTCGGTCGAGGAAGACGTCCTCTGCGCTCGAGCCCTCATCACTCGCACTGCGGCCGCGCTCGTCCATCGAGAGCGAGAACATAAACGAAGAGAGCACGGCGTCGACGATCGGCTCGCCCGCGTCGTCTATCAGCCACGTGTCGGTCACCCACTCGGCGTCTTCCTGTTCGTTCGTGTCCGTCGCCGGATTACAGAAAATCGGCAAGGCGTTCGCGCCCTGCTCCTCGAGCGCCCGGACCTGTGCGTCGACGTAGCGGGTGTTCTCGTGGGTCCAGTGGGACTCGTAGAACCAGACCGCGACCGTCGGCTTGTCGTGGTCGTGGGTCTCGAGCAGTTCTTCGTACTCGATTCCCGGATAGTCGGGGTGGTAGACGCCCTCCGTCGGGAGGGCCGTCGGCTCGTCGTAGTCGACGTCGCGGCCCTCGTACTCGGATACGAGGAAGCGACACAGGTTCGCGACGTTGATCGTCCCGCCTTTTTCGAGGTACTCGTAGGCGCGGTCGCGATGGGCCGCACTGACCGTCGTGTCCTCGACGGCGTAGGCGTCGCCGGTCGCCTTGACGATCAGGGGAACCCCCGCCTCCTCGAGCGTGCCCGTCGCGTACTCGTAGCCCGGCATGCTGTCTTCGGCCCCGTGCAGCCAGAAGACGGCTGCCGTGGCGTCGCGCAATTCCTCGACGAACTCCTCGATATCGGCCTCGCTTTCGAGGTCGCTTTCCGAGCGGACGACCAGCTCGACGTCCTCGAGACGCTCGGCAGCCCGGCCGATCGAGCCGAGTTCGTTCTCCGTCGCGGTGTAAATCCCGATCCGTGCCATCGCGTTTTTAAACCTCTATTGTATTAGAGCAAGTATGGTTGCAGACGCTGGGGACAAAAAGTTATCGTCACTTCCCTTTCCGGCGATCGTCGGGCAAGCGGAACTCAAACGCGTGTTGCTCGCCGTCGCGACGGACGACGGACTCGACGGCGCACTGATTTCCGGCGAGAAAGGCACCGCGAAGTCGACCGCTGTCCGTGGGCTCGTCGAGTTGCTGCCCGAGCAGCGAGCCGTCGCCGACTGCCTCTACGGCTGTGCGCCCGACGACTCGAGCCGGCAGTGTGCGGACTGTCGAGAGCGCGACCCCGCGGACCTGCCGGTCGAAACGCGTCCCGTTCCGCTCGTGACCCTGCCACTGGGGGCGACTCGAGACCGCGTCGTTGGCACGCTCTCGGTCGAGGATGCACTGGCTGGTGAGGCCGACTTCGACCCCGGCCTGCTGGCGCGTGCGAACCGCGGCATCCTCTACGTCGACGAAGTCAACTTGCTCGACGATCACCTCGTGGACGTCATCCTCGATGCGGCCGCAAGCGGCGTCAACAGCGTCGAACGCGACGGAATCAGTCGTTCTCATCCGGCCGACTTCACCCTTATCGGCACGATGAACCCCGAGGAAGGCGACCTCCGTCCCCAGTTGCGCGATCGCTTCGCCCTCCAGGCGACCGTCGAGGGCTGTCAGGACCTCGAGGACCGCGTCGAGATCATCGACCGCGCGCTCGGGGACGGCGACGGGACCGACCTCCGGAGCGAGTACGCCGACGAGACGGCGTCGCTTCGCGACGAACTCGCTGCGGCCCGCGAGCGCCGCTCGAACGTCACCCTCCCCGACGAGTTCAAAACGGAGATCGCCGAGCTCTGTCTCGCCGCCGGCGTCGACGGCCACCGCGGCGACGTCGCGACGGCTCGGACCGCCATGACACTTGCCGCGCTCGAGGGGCGGACGACAGTCATCGAGTCGGATGTCCACGAAGCTGCCCGCTACGCCCTGCCCCACCGGCTGCGGAGCACGCCGTTCGAAGACGAGCCGGAATTCGAGGACGTCCTCGAGGATCGCTTCGACGAGGGGGAGCCGGACGAGGGCGAGGGTGACGAGGCAGGCGACGAGAGTGAGGCCGACGGAGACGGTGAGACGGGAAACGAATCCGGCGGCGAAGATCGTAGCGACCACGACGACGCCGATTTGGGGCCCGAAGACGGGTCCGATGGCGGTGGTGACGACGGCCGCTCCGACGACAATAGCGGCGCAGCTGGTGACGAGCCGTCACCCGCCGACACTGGTCCTGAGGAGGGTGGCGACGGCGACGAGACTGCCGACTCGAGCGACCGAGAATCGGAGGACGGCGACAGCGAGGACGAGGCCCAGCCGCTCGTGCCCGGCCAGCAACGGACCGAAATCACCGCCGTCGGCGAGGCTCGAGCACCCGAGCTCGAGTCGCCGGACGTCGAGCGCCGGACCACAACGGACGTGGGTGGCTCGCGCGCGAGTACGACACCGAGCGTCGACAACCGTGGGGCACGCGTCCGGACGGAACCTGCCTCGAGCGACGGGGCTATCGACGCGGCGGCGTCGGTCCGGTCGGCCGCCGCCCGCGGGAGTTCGCGCGTCGAAAACGTGGATCTCCGGCAGTCGGTTCGAGCCGGCGAGACATCGGTGACGATCGTCTTCGCCGTCGACGCCAGCGCCTCGATGCGACCCGCGATGGAGACCGCCAAAGGCGTCGTCCTCGAACTGCTGCGGGAGAGCTACCAGCAGCGCGATCAGGTCGCCTTCGTCGCCTTCGCGGGCGACGGTGCCGAGGTCCTCCTGCCCCCGACCGACAGCGTCTCGCTCGCCGCCCGTCACTTGAAAGAGCTCCCGACGGGCGATCGGACGCCACTTCCGGCGGGGATCGAGACCTCGAGACGGGTGCTCGAGCGCGCGGAGACGGACGCGTCGGTCGTCGTCCTCGTGACGGACGGCCGGGCCAACGTCGCCGACGGGAGCCCGACGGCTTCGACGCGGCAGGCCGCACGCAGGCTCGCGGCCGACGGGGCTACAGTCCTCGTCGTCGACGCCGGCGACGACAGCCGAGCCGGTCTCTCGAAACTGGTCGCGGACGAAGCGGACGGCGAACTGGTCGATCTCGAGTCGCTGTCGATCGAGACGGTTCGGACAGCGGCGAATCGAGCCGCCGCGGACGAGTCGTCGTGTCAGTGAGAGGTATGGAATCGTCCTTCGTTATGGCGTGACAGCGCCGGTGTGGATCAATACGCCTTTGACTCCCCTCGCTCGTTATCCGACGAGTCTATGACTACCGAGGGGGACAAACAGGGACAGCGGGACGCTGGCGGTGGTGTCGACCGCGACGTTAGCGACCATATCGAGTACGGAATCGACGACCGACCGCCGCTGGGTGAATCGACGGTGCTCGGCATCCAGCACTATCTGACAATGGTCGGTGCGAACATCGCGGTGCCGCTGATTCTGGCGAGTGAAATGGGAATGCCGGCAGACGTGACTGCACGGTTTATCGGTACGTTCTTCGTCGTTTCGGGGATCGCGACGCTCGCGCAGACGACGTTCGGGAACCGATATCCGATCGTGCAGGGGGCGCCGTTCTCGATGCTCGCGCCCGCACTGGCGATCATCGCCGTCGTCACTGCCGGTGGCGTGGGGGGCGGAAGTGACTGGCAAACCGCGCTGTTACAACTACAGGGCGCGATCATCGTTGCCGCGACCGTTCAGGTCTTGATGGGCTATTTCGGGCTCGTCGGCAAACTCCAGCGGTTTCTCTCGCCCGTCGTCATCGCGCCGACGATCGCGCTGATCGGACTGGCGCTGTTCAACGCACCACAGATCACGACGGCAGACCAGAGCTGGTGGCTGCTCGGACTGACGCTCGCCCTCATTATCCTGTTCTCACAGTATCTCGACCTCAAACACAAGGCGTTCCGGTTGTATCCGGTTTTGCTCGCGATCGCGATCGCCTGGATCGTCGCCGCAACGCTGTCGATCACCGGCGTCCTCGGGAGTGGCCACCCGGGATACGTCCCGCTCGGTGACGTCACCGAGACGTCCGCCGTCCTGCCGATCTACCCATTCCAGTGGGGCGTTCCCGAGTTCACGACCGCGTTCGTCATCGGGATGTTCGCCGGCGTGCTCGCCTCCATCGTCGAGAGCATCGGCGACTACTACGCCGTCGCGAATCTGACCGGCTCTGGCGCACCCAGCGAGAAACGCATCAACCACGGCATCGGGATGGAGGGGCTGATGAACGTCTTCTCGGGAATTATGGGAACCGGTGGCTCGACGTCGTACTCCGAAAACATCGGTGCGATCGGACTCACCGGCGTCGCCTCCCGCTATGTCGTCAAGATCGGCGCGGCCGTCATGCTCGTCGTCGGCTTCATCGGCTACTTCGGACAGCTGATCGCGACGATCCCCGACCCGATCGTCGGCGGCCTCTTCATCGCGATGTTCGCCCAGATCGTCGCCGTCGGCATCAGCAATCTCAAACACGTCGATCTCGACTCCTCGAGGAACGTCTTCGTCATCGGCTTCGCGCTGTTCGTCGGGTTGGCCATCCCCGAGTACATGGCCAACTTCGCCTCGACGCTCGAGTTCCGCGATGCGGTCGCACTCGAGGCGACACTCGCGCCGCTGCTCGAGGCGGACGCGATCGCCGGCACCGCAATCGCGATTTCGCTCGAGGCGGCGATTCAGGCGTTCGTCGACACGGTGTTCATCATCGGCTCGACGGGGATGGCCGTCGGCGGACTCGCCGCGCTCGTCCTCGACAACACGATTCCGGGCAGCCGCGAGGAACGCGGCCTCGCCGAGTGGGATCGCCTCACCGAAGACGACGCCGACTTCCAGACGTTCTGGGAGCGCTGGGTCGGCTCCGACGCGGACACCGACCACCGGAGCTGATCGCGTCGAACCCGTTTTCGGACCGTTTTCTCGCAGTGTATGCAACCCGTCGACCTATATGGCCAGCGCCCGACGAACAGTAACAATGGCAACACTTCCGCTCGAGGACGGCACACTCTGGTACGAGACCCACGGTGACGGCCAGCCGCTGGTGTTCATCCACGGTGGCTGGATGAACGGACAAGCCTGGACTCCACAGGTCGAGCGCTTCGCCGACGAGTATCAGGTGGTTACCCTCGACGTTCGCGGCCACGGCAAGACTGGGGCGACCGAACCCAGCCAGTATTCGATCGAGCTGTTTACCGACGACCTCGAGGCGCTTCTCGCCCACCTCGACCTCGAGGCGCCGATCCTCTGTGGACTCTCACTCGGCTCGATGGTTACACAGGAGTTCCTCGATCGGCATCCCGACCGCGCAGCGGGTGCCGTCCTCGGCGGGGCGGTTCGCTCGATGCCGCCCATGGATCTCCCACCGGGGATGAAACCGCTCCTGTCGCCGATGCCGGCGCTGACGACGTCGCTGTCGATGATGGGGCCGGAGACGATGTTCCGATCGTTGCTGCTGTCGATTCAGGCGACGACCGGCGAGCAGTGGCTGTCGATCGATCCGTCGGTGCGAGCAACGGCGCTGGACGCCGTCGGCGAAATCTCTCGAGACGAGTTCCGGAAGGTCTTCGGCGCACTCTACCGGTACGAACCGTCCGAGCTCACTCACGTCGAAACCCCGGCGCTCGTCATCCACGGCGAGCAGGAAGCGCCGCTGGTCAAACGACAGGGCCGACAACTCGTCTCGGAACTCGCTGCAGGTGAACGGCTCGAGCTCTCGAACTCGGGCCATCTGGTGAATCAGGATCGGCCGAACGCGTTCAACGCGGCGACCGCGTCGTTTCTCGAGCCGACAGCGCAGTAGTGGAGGTGAGAACATGACGAACAGAGACAGTCACGACTCGCCAGCCAACAGGATTTGGCACCGAGCGAAAGACGTTCGCGTGCAAACAGCTATCATGCACCAGCCCAATAGACCAATCGGTACGCCACCGACAGATCCCATACACTTATGAGCAGCAATCGTCCGGAGTCCGACACCGCTGACAGCACGGTCCCATCGAACGAGCACTGGTCGAGCGTTTCCAAACACGTCGTCAACAGCTATCTCGAGGCCAACAACGCGCTCCTCGCAGCGATGGGGCTCTCGCCGTCGAGTGATCGACATACGGGAACGCTCACCGCACGACACAGCCCCGAGACTGCGGAGGCACCGATCACGGAACTCGCCTTCGGCGACGAGTCGTGGCTGATGGAGCGGTCGGTCGACGACTACGACGACCTCGATGTCGGCGAGTACGTCCGGTTTACCAAGACGATCGACGACACCGACGTCTCTGCGTTCGCCCACATTTCCGGCGACACGAACCAACTGCACCTGGTAGAGTCGTTTGCCGAACAGACCCAGTTCGGCGGTCGGATCGCCCACGGCACCCTCGTCGCCGGCACGATCAGTGCTGCGCTGGCTCGCTTTCCCGGCCTGACGATCTATCTCTCCCAGGACCTCGAGTTTCGGGCCCCGGTCGAGGTCGGCACGGCAGTCACCGCCACCTGTGAAATCGTCGAGGAACTTGGCGAGACGCGATACCGCCTCCACACGTCAGTGGAGACCGACGAAGCGGTAACGGTGATCGACGGCGAAGCGATCGTCGTCATCAAATCGCCACCGGAACACTGATCGACAGCCGTCGACGGGACGGGTCGTCGGTGAGAACGACTACGACATCGACGACTACCAAATCACCGTGGAAGAACCGTGATGCCGGTCCATCTCGTACTCGTCGGCAATGAGTCGATCAGAACCCCACTCGCGGATCGTTGCAGTGTGTCGCGCTTGCGACTCGGTATACGTCGCCGAACAACATCCCAACGGAACGATCAGACCAATCGGCGTCTCGGAGGAGTGTACCTGCGGTGACGGGGATTTCCAGCGCGTCACCGTGCCGAACGATGCTGACCCGACGGCTGCGCGCTCGTCGAACTGAGTCGTTGTCGGACGATTGGACGGCGTACGTGACTCTCGAGCGGCCGTCCGCTATCTCCCCCGTTGCTCCCGTCACCACACACCGACACCACGCTCATCTTTCGACCGTAATCATGGCAGGCAATCGATGATCTTCGCCGTCCCAAACTATGTGGGGTGTGAGACTTTCCCTCAGTACAACGTCTTTCGACCGACGGGTGATCCAGAGGCGCCCCCTCTGGCCCCGTTATACACGAGTGACCGTCGATTGACGGTCACTCGTGGACATCCTCCTGTCGAAACTGTCCCAGGACAGCGACGACTTCGCTGTCGTCGTTCCAGCGACCGGACGACGAGACGGGCACCAAAAACGGGAATCATAAATACGGGGAGTCGTACGATTTAGACGAGAATAGCCGTGGCAACCGAATCTTCGCCGTTTCCCCGTCCGATCGGCACTCGACAACGATTTTCTGCGCTCCTCGCAGCGACTGCACTCGGTGTCTACGTGCTGTTGATCATCGGTGCAACGACGTCGCTTACGGATGCAGCCTCGGCGTGTTCGACGTGGCCGACCTGTCACGCACCGACCGATCCGCTGAGCCAGACCGAACTCGCGATCGCCTGGGGACATCGGCTCGCCGCGGTTCTCGTCGGCCTCCTCGTCGCCGCGACGGCCGTCGCCGCCGTCTTTGGTGACGTCTCGAGTCGCGTTCGAGGGATCCTCCTCGCTGGCGGCGTCCTCTACATCGTGCAAGTCGGCGTCGGCGGCGTCACGGCCATCGCCGGTCCCGCCGCGATCGCCCCCGGACTCCACCTCGTGCTCGGACTTGTGATCTTCACATTGGTCGTCCTCGCGCTCGCGTGGGACCTCGAGCTCGCAACCGGTGGTGAAGACGAGATGATCGACGTCCCCGAACCGCTCGAACCTGAACCGGTCGGCGACGGCACGGCAGCCACGAAGCGCTCGCTTCCCGACGGCGGCCTCGCTCGAGTTCGACTCACCGCGTTTGCGTACTTCAAGATGATGAAGCCGCGGCTGATGTGGCTGCTCTGTCTCGTGGCCGCCGCGGGGATGGCACTCGCCGCTGGCCCGGAGTTGACGCCCCGGGTCATCGTTGCCACGCTCGGCGGCGGCGTCCTCTCGATCGGTGCCTCGGGGACGTTCAACCACGTCCTCGAGCGCGATGTCGACCAGCGGATGTCCCGGACTGCGGATCGGCCGCTGGCGACCGACCTAATTCCAGTTCGCAACGCACTGGCGTTCGGTGGCCTGTTGACGGCTGCCTCGCTCGGTGTCTTCCTGACGATTAACCGGCTCGCGGCCGCGCTCGGCCTCGCCGCAATCGTCTTCTACAGCGTCGTCTATACGCTGTTGCTCAAGCCGAACACGGTCCAAAACACCGTTATCGGCGGCCTCGCGGGCGCTCTGCCGGCGCTCATCGGCTGGGCTGCCGTGACAAACGAGATCGGAATGCCCGCACTCGCGCTGGCGGGTGTGATCTTCCTCTGGACGCCGGCACACTTCTACAACCTCGCGCTGGCATACAAGGACGACTACGCCCGCGGTGGCTTCCCGATGATGCCCGTCGTTCGCGGTGAGACGACAACCCGGAAACACATCCTCTACTACATCGCGGCGACACTCGTCAGCACGGTTGCACTCGCCTGGATCGCCGAGCTCGGCGTGCTCTATGCGGCGACAGTCGCGATCTTCGGGGGGATCTTCCTCTGGGCGGCGATCGTGCTTCACTTCGAGCAGACCGAGGACGCGGCGTTCCGATCGTTTCACGCCTCCAACGCCTTCCTCGGAGCCGTGCTCGTCGCGATTCTCGTCGACGCGCTCGTGCTCTCCGTCTCGCTGTTCTGACCGACGTTGTTTCGATCGCTATCGACATCGTACTCGCCGCCGAACCGCACCGCCTAACAGTGGTGCGGCCGTACTGCCGCTCGAATGCACCGCCGTTCGTTTCTCACACTGGCTGGTACGGGAGCGACCCTCTCGATCGCCGGCTGTACGGCCTTCTTCGAGGCATCGCTCCCCGAGGAACTCGAGGGCACGGAGCCCGATTCCGAGCAACTCCCCGCGCCGCTGATCGGCAGCGGCCCTGTCGCGATCGACGTCTACGAGGACTTCGGCTGTCCGTCCTGTCACGACTTCGAGGCCGACGTCTTCCCCGACATCGAGCAGCAGTTGCTCGAGACCGACGAGGCGACGTACCGACACCGTGATTTTCCGCTGCCGGCCGACGACCAGTCGATTGCGATGGCGACCGCCGCTCGAGCGGTCCAGGCTGAGACGATGACGGACGACGACCCGGCCGGCGAGTTCTTCGCGTACAAGCAGGCAGTGATGGATGCCGACGACTGGAGTGAGGACGCACTCGCGGATCTCGCCGCGAGCGAAACCGACGCCGACCGCGCCGCCGTCGCCGACGCGCTCGAGAATGGCACGTACTACCCGACGCTGGTCGCTGACTGGAACCGTGGTGACGAGGCCGGCGTCGAGGGGACACCGACCGTCATCGTCGACGGGGAGCAAATCGAGGACCCGTTCGACATCGAGGCAATCGTCGAGCGCGTCGAGGATGCCCAATAGGACCGCGGCAACGTTCCCAGACGGCATTACCGGGTGACAGCAATAAATTGGTTGACGGTTTCGTCACTCCCGGCGACGATGAGGACATCGCCTTCCCGGACGGTAAACTCGGGACCGAGATTCGTCAGCAACTCACCGTTCCGTTCGGCCGCGACGACCGTACACCCAAGCCGTGCACGGACGTCGGCCTCTTTCAGGCTCTGCCCGACGAGTTCGGGGGCCGTCGTTCGAATGATTTCGAACTGCGTCTCCGGTGTGAGGATCTCCTCGTCCTCGAGCAGGATCGAAGAGAGCATTCGTCCCGTCACTGTCGACAGTGCGAGGACGTACTCGGCACCCGCTCGGTAGAGCTTTCGCACGGTCTCCGTCTCGTTGGCCCGGGCGATCACCTCCACTTCTGGGGCGACCTTCTCGAGGACGAGCGTCGCATAGATGGCTGCCGTGTCGTCATCGAGTGCGAGAACGACCGATCGGGCGTTTTCGGTATCTGCAGCGGCGAGTGTCTCTTCATCAGTGACATTTCCGACGACGTCGACATCGTCGTTCTCGCTGCTGTCGATGATCGTATGAGAGACACCATCCGTCTCGAGTGTGTCGCTGATGGTGTGGCCAACCTCTCCGTAACCGCCGACGACCACGTGATAGGAACGCTCTTCCGACGGTGAGACTGTTCGCGAGGTCAGTTCCGTGAGCGTCTCGTGAGAGCCAGCGACGAGTAAGATCGTATTGTGGTCAATGACAGTCGTCGGATCTGGTGCAGGAACGAATTCGCCGTGATACCAGGTACCAATCACATTGATCCCCATTCGATCGCGTAGCCCTGATTCGGCGATCGTCTGGCCGGCAAGGGCGCTGTTGCGCTCGACGAGCAGTTCGGTAATCTCGAGTTGATCACCGAGTTCGATCGTCTCTTGGAGTTCGGCAGTCACCGACATCGCGGCTTTGGCTGCGAGACTCCGTCCCAGCACCTGCCGCGGCCGAACAACAATGTCCGCGCCAGCGTAGCGGTGGTAGGTCGCGACGGCATCGTCTTCCGCGACGCTGATGATCTGCATGTCCTCGCGGAGTTCTCTGGCCGTCAGGATCACTTCGGGGTTCGCTTCGTCGGAAACGTCGACTACGAGCGCGCGAGCGTCAGCGATGTTCGCTGCCTGAAGGGTCTGTTCTTGCTCTGGATCGCCCAGCATCGCTTCGATGCCGTCGTCGGTGAGGTCCATCACTGTCTCCGGATCATCATCGATGAAGACGGACGGAACGTCCGCGGCCTCGAGTTCGTTCCTGAGCACGTCTTCGCGTTCCGTATGCGAACAGATGATGACGTGGCCGGTGAAGTCGGTCGATTCCGGTGGCTGCGTCGCAAGCGCTCGCTGAAAGAGTGGCACGACGAACAGCGGTAAGGCGAGAAAGACGAGCAACACCCCGCTGAGATTGATCCAGATCACGAGGAGGTTCATCCCGTCAGTGGTCCAGTCGTCCGCGTCGCCACCGAACCCGGCAGTAGTCAGGATTTCGATGACGGTCTGTGCGGACTGGAAAAACGTCCGTTCTTCGCCCTCGAACGTCGTGATCCCCCACTGGTAGACGAAACTGTAGATAACCACGATACCGAAGACGGCGACGAGCGAGAGTCCGATTCGTCGCCACCACGTATTCATTGGCTAGCCCTCACGGCCGGAGTGTATGAAAGCTGACGATCTATCAGCGACCCGAACCCGTCCGTATCGAGCGGTGCCGTCAGGCGGCCAACTCGTGCGACGACCCGTGTGCTCGGTACGGTACTCACTCGTCACTGCGGGCCGCATCGATCCACTCGAACTGCTCGTCGTCCAGTTCGAGATCGACTGCGCCGACGTTTTCGGAGAGTTGATCGGGCGTTCGCGCGCCGACGATCGGGATGCACGTAAATCGCTCCTGATCGATCAGCCACCGCAGTGCGACCTGTGCCGGCGTGGCCTCGAGGTCGTCGGCGACGTCCTCGACGGCCTCGAGAACGTCCCAGGCTCGCTCGCTCGCGTAGTACTCCTCGAACATGTCGTCGAGACTGGCTCGCGAGCCGTCCGGGGCTTCGACGCTCCCATCCGCAGTGCGGTCGTACTTGCCCGTCAACAGGCCACCGCCCAACGGCGAGTACGGACAGACCGCAAGGTCCTGATCCGCACAGACGTCGAGGTAGTCGCCGACGGCGTCGTAGTGGGCGGCGTTGACCATGGGTTGGGTGACGTCGAACCGCTCGAGGCCCTCGACATCGCTGGTCCACAGCGCTTTCGTGAGCTGCCAAGCGGCCATCGTCGAGGCGCCGAGATAGTGGACTTTCCCCTCGCGGACGAGTTCAGTGAGCGTCCGGAGTGTCTCCCGTATCGGCGTGTTCTCGTCCCAGCGGTGGATGTAGTACAGATCGAGGTAGTCGGTGCCGAGTCGCTCGAGGGTGCCCTCGATCTGGGCGCGGATGTGTTTACGTCCCAGTCCCGAGTCGTTCGGCCCGGGATCGCCCCGGCCGTCGAAGGGGAAGTAGACCTTCGAGGCGATGACGAGATCTTCTCGATGGTAACCGCGGTCGGCGAGCCAGTCGCCGATCCACTGTTCGCTCGTACCGTTCGGATCGCCGTAGACGTTCGCCGTATCGATGAAGTTGATCCCGTGGTCCCAGGCCGCATCGAGGAGGTCGTAGGCCTCCTCGCGGTCGGTTTCGACGACGCCGCCGGTCTCGCGCCCGAACCGCCAGGTGCCGAAACAGAGTTTCGAGACGGTCGTACCCGTACTGCCAAGCGTGGTGTACTCCATACGCGCCGATTCACTTGCGAGGCTCAAAACGGATTGGAAAGCGGCGACCGAGTCGGTCGAACCATGCGTGGCAGGTGTCTGTTCGCGACCGCCACCGTACTGTCGGCGGACGCATCACATTTCTGTCAGCATACAAACGCTTTACATCTCGCGGTCGACATCGAGCTATGGATTGCATCCTCGTCGCCGTCGACGATTCCCCTGAAGCCCGTAACGCGCTGGATTACGCGCTCGAGCAGTTTCCGGACGCGACGATCCGTGTCATTCACGTCCCGGAGTTCACGAGCGGTTCGTTCGATATGGACGCCGAGGCGACGGTGACCGAACAGGCAGAGCAACAGGCTGCGGACGTCCTTGAGCACGCTCGAGAGCTCGCGGCCGAACGGGGTCGACCGATCGAGACGGAAGTCGTCTTCGGCCACCCGGCCAAGGCGACTCTCGCCTACGCCGACGACAACGATATTGAGCAGATCGTCGTCGGGAGCCGCGGTCAAGGCGGCATGAAACGGATCCTGCTCGGGAGCGTCGCGGAGACGATTATGCGCCGCGCGGACTGTCCAGTCACCGTCGTTCGCTGACCGCGCGTCGTCGACCACCTCGAACGAGGTCGCTCGCTTACCGAACCGGTGGCGGTCCCGCCGCCTACTGAACCGACGGCAGTACCTCTTCCTCGTAAAACTCGAGCGCCAGTTCCTGTTCGGGACCAATCTGGTGGACGTAGACGTGGTCGTAGCCGGCGTCGATGGCCTGTTCGATGCTGTCGATGTGAGCCTGCGGGTCCGGATCGGTCGTGGTGCCGCCCTCGGCGACGTCCTCGCGGTCGACCAGCTGGGCCGCCTGCTCGAAGTGCGCCGGCGTCGGCAGCTCCTGTCCGAGTTCGCCCGGAATCGAGCCGTTGGGCCAGTACTCGAGGACGGTCTCGATCGCTTCATCTTCGGTTTCGGCGTAACAGCCGTGAAGCTGGGTGTATTTCGGCCCGTCGCCGCCGGCATCCTCGTAGGCCTCGATCGGCTTCTCTTTCGGGCCGGAACACCATAGTCCGTCGGCGTTTTCGGCCGTCCACCGAGCCGTCTGTGGCCCGAACGCGCTCGCGATCGTCGTCGGCTGCTCGTCGGGAACGGTGTACAGTCTCGCGTTCTCAACCGTGTAGTGCTCGCCGTAGTGGCTGACCGTCTCGCCGGACCAGAGCTTGCGCATAACGGCCATCGCCTCGTCCAGCATCTCGAGGCGGACGTCGTGTTCGGGCCAGCGTTCGCCCGTGACGTGTTCGTTCAGGTTCTCACCCGTGCCGACGCCGAACGTAAAGCGGTCGCCGAACAGTTCGTCGACGGTTGCGACGGCGTGAGCGACGTTTACCGGATGGATACGAATCGTGGGGCAGGTGACGCCGACGCCGACGTCGATATCGTCGGTCGCCGTTGCAATCGCGCCGAGCGTCGACCAGACGAACGGCGATTCTCCCTGCTGGGACACCCACGGGTGGAAGTGGTCCGAAATCGAGAGGAAATCGAAGCCAGCGTCCTCGGCGCGTCGGGCGATGTCGACGAGTTCGTTCGGGCCGTGTTCTTCGCTCGAGAGCGTGTAACCGAGCTGTGTCATGCCGACTCGGTACGGCCAAAGCCCGGGTAACGGTTGACCCTGCGAAGGCAACACCGACACATCGATGCCGACACCGCGAGCGGACGCGTCGACCGACGAAATCGAACCCCTTACCCGCCACGCGTGGGTAGCGGCGCGTATGGAAGCCGAAGCCGTGGTCGAAGCGCGAGCCCTCGAGAAATCCTACGGTGAGACGGTGGCACTATCGGGAGCGTCGCTCGCCGTCGAGGCCGGAGAAGTCTTCGCGTTGATCGGCCCGAACGGGGCGGGAAAGACGACGCTCGTGCGTGCACTGACGGGAACGACCGCGCCCGATTCGGGTCAGGCACGGATCATGGGCGACTCGCCGACGGCGGTCGACCGCAGCCGACTCGGCGTGCTCCCACAGGACTTCTCGCCGCCGGATCGACTCAGCGCGCACGAACTGCTCGCCTACTACGCCGGGTTGTACGACGACGCCCGCAATCCGAACGACGTGCTTGCCGACGTCGGTCTCGCCGACACGGGGGAGACGTGGTACGAGGACCTCTCGGGCGGCCAGCAGCGCCGAGTCTGTGTCGGCGCTACGCTGGTCAACGATCCGGACGTCCTCTTTCTCGACGAACCGACGACGGGCATCGACCCCGCCGGTCGCCGGACGGTGTGGCGATTGATCGAAAACCTCGCCGCGAGCGGAACGACAGTCGTCCTCACCACCCACGATATGGCCGAGGCCGAACGACTCGCCGACCGCGTCGGCTTGCTCGCCGGTGGCTCGGTCATCGCCCGCGGAACGCCCGAGGCGCTCGTCCGCGATCACGGCGGCGCGAGCCGACTGACCATCGAGACAGCCGCCGATCCCGATGCGTTTGCCGACCTCGAGTACCCGGTCAGCCGGCCCGAACGTGGCCGCGGTCGAACCCCCGACAGTGCCGTCGTTGTTCGGGATATCGATCCCGCGGCGATCGCCACTGTCGTGGACTACCTCGAGGCTCGTAACTTCGAGTACACCGGCCTGACGTGGTCGGAACCCAACCTCGAAGACGTCTACCTCGAACTGGCCGACCAGACGGAACTCGAGCGAACCGACAGTGTCGACGACGCGGCCGACCACTCGGATCTCGCACAGGCGGGTGAGACGGCATGAGCCGGCTCGGTCGCGTCCGTGCCCAGACGAGCGCCGGTTGGCGCTCGTTCGTCCGCCGCCGGACGGCGGTCTTCTTTACGTTCTTTTTCCCGGTGATCCTGATCGTCATCTTCGGCGCGCTCGTGCGGACGGACCCCACCGGCGAGGGATTGTTCACGGAGCCGCCGGCCTACTACGTACCGGGCTATCTCGCCGTCGTCGTCCTCTTTACGCCGCTCTCGCGGATGGGGAGCGAGGTCGCGCGCCATCGCGAGGGTAACCGCTTCGAAAAACTCGCGACGACGCCACTGACCCGCGGCGAGTGGCTGCTCGCCCAGACCGTCGTCAACGCCGTGATCATCGGCCTCGCCAGCTTGCTCATCCTCAGCCTGGTGATCGTCCTGACGGGTGCCGAGATCGTTTTCTCGCCGCTTTTGATCCCCTATATCCTCGTCGGTGTCGTCGCCTTCTGTGGTGTCGGTGCGATACTCGGCAGCTACACCGACTCACAGGACGGTGCCATCGCCGCCAGCAACGCCATCGCACTCCCGCTATTGTTCCTCTCGGAGACGTTCATCTCGCTCGAGCAACTTCCCGGCTGGTTCGAGCCGTTCGTCGACCTCTCGCCGCTGACGTACTTCGCTCGCGGCGTTCGGGCGGCGACCTATCCTGACTCGTCGATGGCTGCAGTCGCCGGGATCGACCCTGTGCTTGCGAACCTCGGGATTCTCGCGGTCGTCGCCGTAGTCGTGTTCGCGATCGGTGCGTTGTCGATTCCACGGACCGATTGAGTACTTTCCACTGGCGACCGCGCCTTGAGTCCTCGGCCGCGATAACGGCTCGAGTTGTCAGTCGCGTACTGTCTCCGCTCCGTCGTTGACCGTTGGGAGCGTAAACGAAAACGTCGATCCGTCGCCGGGTTCGGAATCGACCCAGATCTCGCCGCCGTGGCGTTCGACGATGCGCTCACAGAGCGCGAGACCGATGCCGCTTCCTGTACCCTCGTCGACGGCATGGAGCCGCTGGAAGATCTCGAAGATGCGGTCGGTATCTTCAGGTTCGATCCCGATTCCGTTGTCGCTGACCGAGATTACCCATTCGGTGCTGGCACGGTGGGTCGACACGTCGATTCGCGGCGGAGAATCGCCCGCGTATTCGATCGCGTTCGAGAGCAGATTCTGGAAGACCTGTCGCAACTGGTTCCCGTCGCCTTCGACACGGGGTAGCGACTCCGCGGTGATCTTGGCGTCGTGTTCGTCGATCTGGACGCCCAGATCTCGGCGGACGTCCGCGAGCACGTCGTCGAGTTCGACCGGCGCGAACGGCTCGCCCTGCGTTTCGATTCGCGAGAACTCGAGCAGACCGTCGATCATGTCCCGCATCCGCTCGGCACCGTCGACGGCGAACTCGAGGAACTCCTGACCGTCCGCGTCGAGTTCGTCACCGTACCGACCCTCGATGAGTTGGAGGTAACTCGAGACCATCCGCAACGGCTCCTGTAAGTCGTGGGAGGCGGCGTAGGCGAACTGCTCTAAGCGCTCGTTCGACTCCTCGAGGCGACGGCGGTACTCCTTTCGTTTGGTGATGTCCTGGACCATGAGCATCCCGGCGAACACGTCGCCATCGTCGTTGCGAACCGGGAGCGTGTACGTGAGGAGGTCACGGCCCTCGTAGGTGAACTCGAAGGTGTGTTCCTCGCCCGCCAGTGCGGCCCGGAACTTCGGCTCGACGTCGTCGACGATGTCGTCAGGGTACCGATCGTAGATGCAGGTACCGATCAGTTCTGACCGGGAGATGTTCCGTTCGTCGAGCATCTCGCCGCCGACGAGCGTGTACCGGAGGTCGTCGTCGAAGAGGGCGACGGCTCCGTTCGGGAAGTGGTCGACGAGGGTTCGGTAGCGACGCCGGCTCTCCTCGAGTTTCCACTGTCGGGCTTTCCGTTCGGTGATGTCCCGGACCACGCCGATCCGTCGCCGTTTCCCGGACTCGTCGTCGACGTGGGTCGTGAGCGTGGCTTCGGTCGGAATTCGGTCGCCGGCCGCCGTCTCGATCTCGACCTCGAATTTCGTCTCACCCGGCTCAGCGGCCAGTTCCTGTGCACGTTCGCTGACGCCCTCATCGACGACGAGCGAGGTATGTGAACCGAGCAATTCCGACCGCGAGTAGCCGGTCAACTCGGCGTACGCCCGGTTGACCATCGTGAACCGATCGTCGTCGTCGACCGTGTAGATGCCATCGTCGACCGCTTCGACGATCGTCTCGTATTTCGCCAGCCGTCGCTCGCGATCCTTGCGGTCGGTGACGTCGACGTCGATCCCGACGATGCCGACGACGTCCCCCTCGTCGTCGGCAACGGGTACCGCTCGAGCGTGGATCCAGCGCATCTCGCCGTCGTCGGTGCGGATCCGGAACTCCTCGTCGTATTCGGTTTCGGGAAGTCCCGTGTACGCGTCCCGAACTCGCTCGCGATCGTCCGGGTGGACGACCTCGAGAAACGAGAGCGCGTCCTCGTACAGCGACTCGCGGCTGCGGCCATAGACGTCCTCGTAGGAGGGGTTGATGTAGAACAGATCTTCCGGATCGGCACCAGCCAACCAGATGGTCTCGTCGAGGTGTTCGGCGAGCGTTCGGAACTGCCGTTCGCTCTCGCGGAGGTTGGCTTCCATCTGTTTTCGTTCCGTTACGTCTCGAGTGACGCCGACGCGACCCGTTTCGCCGTCCATCTCGAACGGGACGAACCGATTTTGTACGCTGCGCGGATCGCCATCCGGGCCGGTAATGGTCGTCTCGAACTCCACCGACTCGCGCGTTCCGTCGACGAGATCGCGCCACTCCTGTTCGTCCGTGTCGACGAAGCGATCGCCGAAAAAGGCCGATCCGTGGGATCCGAGCAGGTCCGCTCGCGTGTGTTCGCTCATCGAGACGAACGCATCGTTGACGATGACGAATCGTCCCTCGCCGTCCGTGGCGTAGACGCCGTCGTTTACGGTTTCGACGAGCCGTTCGAACCGCCGTAACTGCTCTTCGTACGCTCGTCGTTCGCTGATGTCCTTGAAATACACCGACAGTCCTGTCGCCGAGGGATAGACGTTCACCTCGAGCCAGGTGTCGGCGACGTCGGAGTACGCCTCGAACGAGACCGACTCCTGAGTCGCCATCGCCCGCCGATACTCCGTCTCGAACTGGGTACCGACGGCGCTCGGGAACGCCTCCCAGACGTTCTGTCCGACCAGTTCATCGTCCGCGACGTCGAGCAGCGTCGCGGCGTGTTCGTTGACGTACGTGTACGTCCACTCCGTATCGATCGCGGTAAACGCGTCGGTGACCCGATCGAGCATCACCTCGAGTTCGCTCTCGAGGTGTTTTCGCTCGGTAACGTCTCGAACGACGCCGACTCGTTTCTCACTGCCGTCGTCTGCGGCGATGATATCGAACCGGCTTTCGACCGTCCGCGTCCCGTCCGATCCGGCGATGATCGTCTCCTCGAACACCGGACTCTTCGAGCCGCGGGCTGTCGCCCGTTTTTCGGCCTCGGTGGCGTCGAACTCCTCGCCGAACACGTCCGACGCCGGCTTGCCACGCAGTTCGGATCGGGTAAACCGGGTCAACTCGGCGAACGACTCGTTTACCAGTTCGAATCGCCGCTGCTCGTCGAGCACGTAGATGCCGTCGTGGGCCGTTTCAACGATCGTCTCCGTTCGCGTCACCGCCTCGTTCCGACGTCTATTCGCGTGCTCGCGTTCGACCGCCGACGCGAGAACGGTCGCGACGGATTCGACGAACGCGATCTCGCCTGCATCGAACTCGCGTCGACTCGTCATCTGCACGCGGAGGATTCCCCACGGCTCGTCGCCCGATCCGACGACGACGCCGACTTCGCTGACGACGTCGCGATCGAACTGAGGGTCCGATTCGTCGAACCGGTCGTCGGTTCGGCGATCGGTAACGACGACCGACTCGTCCGTCGCGAGCGTATAGCTCGCCAGCGAGTCGGGGTCCGCGGCAATCGTCGTCGGTTCGACGGGGCCGTCCCCATCTTCCCATCCGTACCTCCCTCGACGCCGGAACTGGTTCTCGTCGGGCACCCTCTCTAAAACGGTGCACGAATCCATCTCCAGCGTCGTGGCCACCGTTTCCGCCACGTCTCGGAACAGGGCATCGAGATCGTCGCCCTCGAGCGCGCGGCTCCCGAGGGCAGCGACGGCTTGCTGCTGACGAACGCACTGCTCGAGTGTCGCTTCGGTGCTGGCCGACGACGAATCCATGTCGCTCGGGGTAAGTGCCGGTCGACCCTAAAGGCTCGCATCAAACACGTGACCGCGCAATCGGTGCGGTCGCTACGCCTCCGTCCCGGTCTCGCGCATTCGATCGGAGAAATCCCAGCCGTACACCACCGCAGGCTCGATCGTGATCGTCACCTCGTCGCGCTCCGCTCGAAGCAGATTCTGTGCGAGCGTGGAGTCCGTCCCGATTCGGTATCGCTCGAGGAGCGCACGCAGCGTCTCCTTTTCGGGATCAGGCTCGATCGTCGCGGTTCCCCGCCCTCTGACACCCGTGTACGGCGGGTCGTTCGTCGACACCTCGAAGGCGACCTCGGGTTCGGACTCGAGAAACGAGACGATATCCGCCCGTGCCGACGTGGCACACTGCAGTCGCCAGTCGTCCTCGTCGGCGTCGACAGCGTCCTCGAGTCGGTACCACAGCGAACACATCCAGAGGTGGTCCTGTGGGGTCCGACAGGCGACTCTGATCGGAGCCGTCGTTTCCTCGAGTAGGCTGGTGATCGCCGACTGTGAAAGGCTCCCGCGAACGTGCATGGCTGTGCCAACGGACTCGAGGGGTAAAATAGCGACCCGGGATGGGTAGGGACAGCTAGATGAGTGGGATGATCATGAACTCGTAGCTGAAGATGTGGTTGAGCATCACGTACGTGACGACACCCAACACGAGGCTTAGAATCCACGAGCCCGCGGCGATGCGGCCGACTTTCGCATGGACCGTGTTTCGCAGCTCTGCCGGGGTGTGGGTCAGCCCGAGAATCAGCGCGTAGAGGACGACTGGCACGGCGACGATCGAGAGGAGGATATGGATCGCCAGCATCGCCAGATAGGCGTAGTAGTAGAGGTCGGGACCGACGAAGTACTTCTCGCCGCCGCCGCCGACTCGAACGAGGTAGACGACCAGAAACAGCAGAATCAAGGTGAACGCGCCGACCATCGCGAGGCGGTGTTTTTCGACTTCGCCGGCCCGAATCCAGTACCAGCCGGCGACCAGCAACACCGTCGCAGCCGCGTTGATCACCGCGATCGCGTGCGTGAGCAGATTGATCTGTGCGATCGTCAGGTCCGGATAGATCGGAATATCGAGGACGAACGTGCCGATCACTAACGCGTAGCCAACGATCGTCAGGAGGATCGTCGCCCCGATCGGCCGCTCTCGAAGCCGTCGTCTCGCGGTGGCGGTTGCCATTATCGAGGATTGGGATAGGTCCCGTATCTGTCTTGCTGTTCTCGGTTTGGACGCTCGCTACAGTTGTCTCGCTCGAGACCTCCCGTGATCCCAACAGCTCCCCCCGGAACTGTCGGTGTCAGTCAGTCGGATTTCTCGAGCGTGATCGACCCGTTCCGTTCGATGGTGACGTCGTAGCCACAGAACGGGAACGAGACCTGGCCGCCCGGTCGCGGCGTGCCGTCGGCCCGCGGCGCAAAGAGCAGGTCGAGTGCCTCCGGGTCGACGGCGGCGTGTAACGACTCGTACGTCGGTGGTCGCAACTGCTTGGTTGGAATCTCTTCTGCTTCGGCAATCGCTTCGACGACTGCTTGACTTGGGTCGCTCCACTGTGAACTATCGGTGTGATCGCCGCCCCCCTCCGTCATATAGCAACTGTATCAAATCGGGTGAAATAAAACTATCTTTCTTAGCTGCATTTCTGATAGGAATGGTGCTGTCGACGTTCGATATCGAAGGAGTGTCCATCGAGCAGTCACTCGAGAAGGGCTATGGCCGGTCGCAACTGGTGCATAGATTGTTCAAACAATAATTATATTATCGAGATTATACGTGTCGGCTAGCTGATGTGGATCGCCGGCTTCCCCGGTCGGCTATTCCCGGCCACGTCGTCGCCGTCGGTCGCTCGCCGGACGACGACGTCGGCGTCGAACTCGTCGGTGAGCAGCCACGCGCTGCGCTCTGCGATCGCCAGTTCGGTCTCGGGCTCGAGTAGCTGCTCGAGTTCCGTCCGATCGACCTGTTCGATCAGGTCGACGACGAACGTCGCGACGGCTTCACGGTCCGCCTCGAGATTGGCCTCGAGCAGTTGGTCGACGAGCGAACCGACATCGACGTCGTCGAACGTCTCGTCGGCGTGCTCTGTGACCTGTCGTGCGGCGTCGTATTTCCAGTTCTGGGTGACGACGAGTTCGATTCGTTCGGGTTCGTCGATCGCTGCGACGTCGACGATGTCACGGACGTCAGCGAGCGTCGACTCGACGAACTGTCGCTCGAGTCGATAGTCGTCGACGTCCCTGTCGGGGGTCGGCCAGTCGGCTTCGACGACCAGCCCTTCGCCACGGAGTTTGTTCCAGAGTTCCTCGCCGAGGTGGGGTGCCATCGGTGCGATCAGCGCCGCGAGCGTGAGCAGGCCTCGCCGGTAGGTCTCGCCGTGTGGTCGGTCGTACCCGCGGTAGCGTCGGAGCAGTCGCGCCAGTTCCTGGATTTCCGTCGCGGCGCGGTGGAACCGGAACCGCTCGTACTCGTCGGTCACGGCGGCGATCGTCCGGTCGATTTCGCGGGCGATGTACTCGTCGTGAGTCTGTGTCTCGACGCGGGTGTCGCCTTCTTCGATGAACGTGGCGGCCATCTCGTAGAGTGTTTGCTGGAGATCGTAGGCCCCGCGGACGTTGTTCGCGGTCCACTCAAAGTCCTGCTCGGGGTGGGCCGCCGAGAGGACGAACAGCCGCGTCGTCTCTGCGCCGTACTCTTGCGGTGCGACGACGTTGCCTTTCGAACTGGACATCTTCTCGCCGTCGTACAGCACCGTGCCCTGACTTTTGAGCTCCGTGATGGGTTCACGTCGGTCGAGCAGGCCCAGATCGGCCAGCGCCCGCGTGAAGAATCGCGTGTAGAGCAGGTGGAGGATCGCGTGTTCCTCGCCACCGACGTAGACGTCGACGGGCAGCCACTCGGCGGCGCGCTCGGTGTCGAACGGCGCGTCCTCGAGGTCGGGTGAGAGGAATCGGAGGTAGTACCACGAGGAGTCGACGAACGTGTCCATCGTGTCCGTCTCGCGGCGGGCCGGACCACCGCACTCGGGACACTCAGTCTCGCGGAACGATTCGTGCTCTTCGAGCGGGTTCCCCGTGGTGCGAACGAACTCCGGGAGTTCGACGGGCAACTCCTCATCCGGCACGAGCACGTGGCCACAGTCCTCACAGTGGACGACCGGGATCGGCGTCCCCCAGTAACGCTGGCGGGAGATCAGCCAGTCGCGTAGTCGGTAGGTAACGTCCTCCTCGATCGCGTCGTGGTCGGCGACGATCCGCTCTCGAGCCGTCTCGCTTTCGATCCCGTCGTACTCGCCGCTTGCCTCGAGGACGCCCTCGCCGGTGTAGGCTGCCGCTTCGAGATCGAGCAGCGTGTCGTCGTCGGGGACGATCACGCCCTCGATCGGCAACTCGTGTTCGCTCGCGAAGGCGTGATCGCGCTCGTTGTGGGCGGGCACGCCCATCACCGCGCCGGTGCCGACGTCCTCTAAGACGTAGCCAGCCACGTAGACGGGCAGTTCCGCCCCGGTGAGCGGGTGGATCGCCGTCGCGTCCGTCTCGAGGCCCGACAGGCCGACCTCGCTCGGATCGCGTTCACGGACGTCTTCGACGTAGTCGGCTACCTCGTCGTCGGCTTCGGCGAGCGCTCGAGCGAGGTCGTGGCCGGGCGAGACCGCGAGATACGTCGCGCCGTACACCGTCTCCGGTCGGGTGCTGAAGATGTCGACGTCTCCGTGGTCGTCGACCGCGAACGTGATCCGTGCGCCTTCCTGCCGACCGATCCAGTTGCGCTGAATCTCGCGGACGCCCTCGGGCCACCCCTCGAGGTCCTCGAGGCCGTCGTGGAGTTCCTCGGCGTAGTCTGTGATCGTGAAAAACCACTGGTCGAGCTCGCGCCGGCCGACAGGGGTCTCACACCGCCAGCAGACGCGCTCGACCTCGCGGCTCGCGGTGTCGCCGCTCGCTGACGCCGATGATTCACTGCGTTCGACCTCGCGTTCCTCGACCTGTGCGGCGGCGAGGACCGTCTCACAGTCGGGACACCAGTTGACCGCTGCCGAGTCGTACTCGACGAGCCCTGCCTCGTAGAACCGCTTGAACAGCCATTGGTTCCACCGGTAGTAGTCGGGCTCGCAGGTCGTGATCTCGCGAGACCAGTCGTAGCCAAACCCCATCGTTTCGAGTTCTTCGCGCATCCGGCGGATACACGCCTCCGTCCAGGATCGGGGATCGGTCTTGCGCTCGAACGCGGCGTTTTCGGCGGGGAGGCCGAACGCGTCCCAGCCCATCGGGTGGAGCACGTCGTCGCCCTGCATGCGGCGATATCTCGCGTACGCGTCGGTGATTGCGTAGTTTCGAATATGCCCCATGTGGAGCGTGCCGGACGTGTACGGAAACATTCCGAGGACGTAGGTCGGATCGTCGGCGTCCTCGGGTAGCGTGTAGACGTCGTCGCGCTCCCAGACGTACTGCCAGAACTCCTGGACCTGCGCGTGATCATAATGGTTCGTCATAGTAGCGAGCAGTCTTGCCAGCAACTGGGTGTGCCGGCTATTTCATTGTTCGGCTCATTGTCGGCCCCTCGAAGCGGTCTTCCCATGAAATCACCTCGAGCATCGCTGAGGTCACCACCGGACGTGGGACTGTTGGCTACGCGTAACAAAGCCCCTCGAGCCAGTTCGGTCGCACACCGAATGGCGCGCCCCTCCCTCGAACCGGAGCCGACAGCGTCGACCGTGCTCGTAACCATCGTCGTCGTCTCGCTTACCTTCGCGGTTCTCGGGCTGGTCTTGCTCCCTGCCGTGGGACTTGATCGACCGAATTCGGCCGACGACAGCGAGACTGCCCTTCCGGCCGGTGACTCGAGCGACGATCCAGAACCGGTTGCCGAGAATCCCACCGACGAGCCTGATCCGGATGCGAACACGGGCGACGAGACGTCATTCGAGACCGACGACGACCCGAGCGACGATGAGGTCGAACCGAACGGCGGGGCTGCCGACGACGGCGACTCGGACCCCCCGCTCGACGGTGAGCCCTCGAGTGGCTCGGAAGATGGTCCAGTCGACGACCCTGAGCCGTTGCCCGAGGCGTTCAACGGGACGGACGACGTGAACTCCGGCGACGATGACGACGGCCCACCGGATACCGCTGGACCGCCCGAAGATGCCGGTCCGCCGGATGGAACCGGTGCGCCCGACGGTGCCGGACCACCCGACGCCGTCGGCCCACCGTGATCGATTCGGCGACTCCCGTCGTTGCTACGCCGTCACAGCCGTCCGATACCGGGCCTCGAGCGAGCGGTCGACGGCGACTGCGAGGGAAAATCGGAACCAGCGCTGGACGGCCGCTCACCGCGTTCCGGTTGCCGTACCGGCTCTAACGGCAGTCCCCGCTGCGTACGCGATGTACGCGGCGAGCACTGCCATAATGAGCCCGCCTGCCACGTTGTTCCAGACGAGCGCCTGAGACGCGACGGCGAGCCCCTCCGTCGCGACCTGCCCCGCGAACGCGAACGGGGCGACGAGGGTCCACAGGGCAAGCAACGCGACGAGCGACATCACGCCGGTGCTGGTCCTGTAGCCGTTGGTGATCCGGTAGTAGTTGTACCCCGCGAGCAGGAAGATCGCACCCCCGATCAGCACGTTGTTCCACGTCATGGACGTGGCGGCAGGGTAAAGTGCCGGTGTGATGGCGATCCACAGGCCGATCAGGGACACGATCCCGCTGAGCCATTTCTGGCCGTCGGGTTCCCCCTGTGCTCGAGTGCGTGGCTCTCCAGTCGGATCGCTGGTTTTGGACTCGCTCATGGTTCTCTCCGGTTGAAGGATGATTGAGACCGGCCAAAAAGCGTCGTGACTGTTCACGCCCGACCGTAGACGCCCGCTTGAAACCCGCTTGAAACCGCCACCCGGAACCACCGATATATCCCGCTGCTGCGCTCGAGCAAGATCCTGTTTCGACACGCCAATCTCTGACTGGCTGTTGGCCCGTCGTGTGGTTAGTACTCGATTACTCCAATCAGTCGTGTTCTCGATCGATTGGCGTTGCCATCTCACTGCGCGAGAGTCGTCTGCGAACTTATCTACACGCGTGAAATACACCACCACTCACGTATGGGCTCTCGACCGATTCGGCCACTGTCTGTCTCGATCCGATGACTGCAACACGAACACCGGTCAAACAGCTCCGCTCGGCGGTCGGCGACCCGTCGCGTGTCGCTCGCTACCTGCGACTCGAGGGCCGAAAGCTTGGCCGGTTGCTGCGTGCGGGCCGACTCGGTGCCGCCGCCGGGTCGGCCACGGAACTGCTCACTGGACGAAATCCCTACTACGAACACCGGCTCGAGGCGGGACGCTATCAGGTGGTCGACGTCGGCGGACACGAACTGGTCGTCGATACGGCGGACGCCGGCATCTCGCGGACGCTACTCGCCTACGGCGTTCACGAGTACCGCTCGACGGCGGTTTTCGAACGAGAACTCGAACGCCTCGCCGAGGTCGTCGACGGCCCCGTTCACGTCCTCGAGATCGGCGCGAATATCGGCTACTTCTGTACGCTCGAGGCAAGTGTTCTCGGCGAGCGGGCTCGAATCCACGCGATCGAGCCCGTTCCGTCGAACGTCGACTTGCTCGCACACAACCTCGAGCGCAATGGGTACGCCGCGCTCGCAACTGTCGAGCAATTCGCCTTGGGGAACACCGTCGGGACCGTCGAGATGGAATTGAGCACGCACTCGAACCAGCACTGTGTTCGCGACACATCGTCGGCACGCACGACCCGCCGAGACGACCACGAAACAGTCTCCGTCGAGCAAACGACCGGCAACCGATACCTCGCCGAGCGTGCGATCGATCCCGAATCGGTCGCCGTCGTCCGGTTCGACGTCGAGGGCTACGAACGCGACGTCCTCGCGGAGTTGACCGACGTCCTCGAGGCATCCGGGCCGACGCTCGTCTACGTCGAAGTTCATCCACTCGAGTTGTCCGTCGACGCGAAAACGGAACTTGTCGATCGGTTCGAAACGCACGGGTTCGAGGTCGTCTCGGCGGTTCGAACCGACGCCGCGGCCGGTGTCCCCGATGGTCGGCGTTGGCACGGCCTCGAGTGCGACGTCGACGGGTTCGACGATCTCCGACGGGCGATGACCGAGAGTGATCACTCGATTGAACTCATCGTGCGAAAGTAACGCTTCGCGGCGTCAGTGTGGTTGGAGTCGTCGTCGAAGCATCTCCTCGAGCCGACCAACGCCGTTCGAGACGCTCTGTGCGTACGATAGCAGGTAGAATCCGACCTTCTCGCGACGCGACAGCGTCTCCCAGTCGTCGATCGTTCGTAGCTGCTCGAGCCGCGGCGGGAGAAACGGCATCGGATTGAGCGCAAGTGGGAGCCAACTGTCGTACTGGGTGGGATGTAACGTCCGGAGCTGGTAGAGGCCGCGCCCGATCCGACGTGACTTTTGCACGATCGCGTCGGCCGTCGACCGGGCCGGATGGTACATCGTCACCGCCGGGGCGAAGTGGAGTTCCCGACCTGAGTCGCGCACTCGATGGCCGAACTCCCGGTCGCCGCCCGAGACCAGCCGCGAATCGAACGCACCCACGTCGTCGACGACAGATCGACTGACGATCAGACAGCACGTCGGGGCGAACTCGAGAGTTTGGATGAAGTGTTCGATGGGAAAGGCGGTCCGCAGATTGAACCGTTCGGCGAGGGAATCGCGGTCATCCGACGGGATCACCTCCACATTACAGCCCATATACTCGGCGTCGGCTCGCTCGAACGCCGTGATCGCGTCGGCGAGCCACTCGGCGTCGACCAGCATGTCGGCGTCGACGAACGCGAACACGTCACCGCGAGCGTGTGCGATTCCCGTATTCCGTGCCGCGTAGGAACTCTGTACGTCGCTTTCGACCAGAAACGTGACGTGGTCGTGTTCGTCCGCGTACGCCCGCGCGATAGCCGGCGTTTCGTCGGTCGAGTCGTTGTCGACGACCAGAATCTCGTGTGCGTCGTCCGGATACGTCTGCGCCGTCAGCGAGTCGAGCGTGTCTCGAATCCCCGATGGATCGTTGTAGACGGGAACGATCACCGAAACCGTCGGCCACTCGTCCCCGTGCGGTGTCTCTCCCCGTTTGCTATCGTGTGTGCTGTCTGCGGTCATAGTTTGCTGTCATCGGACGTCTGCAATCGATACTCGACGACTCGAGCTATCACATCAAAAGTAGCGACACCTTTCGTCGCGCGACCATCACGGATGCCTGATAGTAACCGGTCCAAAACCGTTTCTAATCCGTCATCGTACCGTGAGAATCAGGCGCACAAATAAGTGGTGGCTGCTGATTGATCCGGACATGTCTCTAGTCGAACGTACTCATGCCGTGCTCTACGCAGTGCGACCGACGGGTGAGTCACGGGGATGACGCTCGTCAGCGTCGTCATCCCGACCTACGATCGACCCGCGTTCATCGAGGGCGCAGTCGAAACGGCACTCTCTCAGACCCACGACGACCTCGAGGTCGTAATCGTCTGTGATCCACCCGTCGAGGAGACGCGGGCCGTCCTCGAGCAGTACGCCGACGACGACCGCGTGCGACCGTTCTACAACGACGAGCGACTCGGAATCGCGGCCAGCCGGAACCGAGCGATCGAACACGCACGCGGCGAGTATATTTGCATTCTCGACGACGACGATCGCTGGGCTCCAGAAAAGGTCGACGCACAACTCTCCGTCATGGCAGACAACCCAAACTGTGGTATCGTCTACACCGGCGGTCTCATCAGACAGGACGGACGAACCGTCGGCTCGTACACGCCGTCGATGCACGGCGATATCTACCCCGACATTCTCGCCGCGTTCGACCTCAAACCGTACTCGAGTCACATGATCCGTGCCGAATGTTTCGAGACGGTCGGAGCGTACGACACCGACTTCGAGTGTGGCGAAGACTGGGACCACACGATTCGCATCGCTCGCGAGTACGACGTCGAGTTCGTCGACGAACCGCTGGTCGTTCGGCAGTTTCACGACGCCAACGTCTCGAATCAACCGGCCGATGACCGGGCCGAGCAGTTCCGACCTGACCTCGACGACGCCGGTGATACCTCGGGCAAGATCTGGTCCAAATACTGTGACGAGATCGAACGGTACCCGACGATCGAGCGACGACTGCGGTACAGCCGTCACGTCACGTACGGCTGGGCGGAGGTTAACCGAAACAACCGCTGGCAAGCATTTCGATACGGCGTGGAAGCCACCAAGTATGGCCCGACGCTCACCAGCGTTGCGATCTGTTTCTTTGCCGTGCTCGGTCCGTTCGCGCTCGATCTCGCCCGGTCCGGCCGCGATTTCGTTGCGAATTCACAGCTCGAGCGATCGCTCGAGACGCAGCCGGAACCGCAACCCTGATTCCCGGCTGCCGATCACTGCACCAGGTGCTCGTCAGGTCGTGATCCCATCGTCCCGTCGCCGCTCGAGGCCGTGTCCGTGACGGCCGAATCCGTAGCCGGTTGGTCGACCCGGTCAGCGCTGTCGATCCACTGAGTCGGTTTCTCGAGGACGTAGTCACCGAGCACGAGCAGATCGAGACCCATACCGTAGAAGTCCTTGACCGCTTCCGTCGGCGTGTTGACGATCGGCTCACCGTGGTCGTTGAACGACGTGTTCAACAACACCGGGACGCCGGTGATGTTCTCGAACGCTGAGAGCAAGCGGTAGTACCGCGGATGTTGGTCCTCACGGACGGTCTGGGGGCGCGTCGAGCCGTCCGCCGGATGGACGACCGCCTCGAGGTCGTCTTGTTTCTCCGGACGGACGTCGAACGCGTCGATCATGAACGGGGCGGGCTGGCCGTCGACGAGGTACTCCTCGGCGGCCTCCTCGAGCATCGACGGAGCGAACGGTCGCCACTCCTCGCGGTGTTTGACAAACCGGTTGACCCTATCGCGCGAGGCGGCGGTTCGCGGATCGGCGAGGATGCTTCGGGCCCCGAGCGCGCGCGGACCGAGTTCCATCCGTCCCTGAAACCAGCCGACGAGCGCGCCGTTTGCGATGCGCTCGGCGACGTACTGCTCTAAGTCGTCGGGCTCGGCGTACGCGATCTTGTTCGTCTGCAGCCGCGATTCGATCTGCTCGCGGTCGTACTCGGGCCCGAAGTAGACCGTCGACAACGGTTCGACCGACGCGGGGTCCTGTCCGATCCAGCCCGCACCGAGTGCGAGGCCGGCGTCGTGGGCGACGGGCTGGACGAACGTGTCCTCGACGACGGTCTCCTCGCGAACCCGCTTGTTGAGTTTACAGTTGAGCGCGACGCCGCCCGCGAGCGCGACGTTCCCGCTTTCGATGACCCCCGAATACGCCTGCACGATATCGAGGACGATCTCCTCGGTGAGTTTCTGTGCCGTATACGCCAAATCCTTCTCCCACTGATCGAAGTCCTCCGGTGACTCCTTTCGCGGGCGATCGAAGGCCTCCTCGAGCAGCTCGACGCCGTGTCCGGTGCCCCAGCGTTTCGTCACGTCAGTCACGTCGTAGTCCGGGCCGACGTCGATGAGGTCGCGCAGCGTCCGCTCTATTTCGGGGTTCTCCTCGCCGTAGGGAGCGAGCCCCATCACTTTTCCTTCGCCGTTGAACATCCGATAGCCCAGATACTCCGTGATAACCGCAAAGAAGAGGCCGAGACTGTTCGGATGGTCGTACGTATGCACGCGCGTCAGCCCAGTTTCGTCGCCGCGCCAGACGACCGTCGAGTCGTACTCGCCTTTCGCGTCGATCGTGACGACGAGCGCCTCGTCGAACCCCGAAGGATGGAACGCGCTGGCGGCGTGACAGCGGTGGTGGGAGCGCAACTCGATCGGCGGCACCGGCGTGTCGATCTCGGCGAGCCGGCGCTCGATCTGTTTCGTCGGGGCCAGTCGACTCTGGGCTTCGGTGACGATCGTGTTCTCGAGCGCGGAGAGCTTTCGCGTCAAGCTGGGGGCGCGGAGGGCGTCAGTGAGATAGTGTGAGCGAATCCGAGATCGGAGGCGGGGATCGTACGGCAGCAGGATCGTCTCGATATCGTCGAACTCGAGGTCGCGGTACTCGAGGCAAGCCTCGATGGCGTTCGTTGGGAACGTGTCCGTGGCGTGTTTCTCGCGCGTCAACCGTTCCTCTTCGATGCCAAAGACTGGCGTTCCACCGTCGAACAGGACGGCACTGGGGTCGTGCTGTCCGTACAGACCGATCGCCGGTTTGAACGCGAGTCGATAGTCACTCATCTTCCCTTCATCTCGCCTCTCGCCGACTGATACTATACTCCCGTTAAACGGCGCACTCGAATGCCCGGAAACTCACAGCGGTAGCTCGATTGTGGGCCGAACTGGTCGCTTCGATCCGACCAACGGCGATCGGTCGAGACACGAACGTGACGAGCGACTGATGGAGTGTGGACGTGCTGTCGACAGTAACACGGACGTACGCGGTCGATATCGGTTCGTGCTGGCAGTCGATCACGGACTGTTCACGTCACAAAAACGGTTTTAACAGCCGTATAGTGAACCACGCCAATGAGAAACTGTCTGGCAATGCAACGAATAGTGTGTGACAACCGCCCGTCGTGGAGTACATAGCCCAGACAACCACCAGCGTTTAGTTTCAGTTTCAGATACCGATTATGCGTCGTAACGCCCGACAACAGCGTTCGGAGACACGATCAATTCAGACAAGTATTCAGATAGTGCTCACTCTCAGCGGAGTAGTACTGTTAGCCGCAGGGTTGCTACTCGCCGCGAGTGGCGGGTCCGTCGGCGGCATGTTCAGTTCAGTCACGGACAGCTGGGACGGGACACAGTCGACTGACGACGAGAGCGACGCCGTCGACTCGAATCCCGACCAGTCCACTGCCGACGACGGTGACGGAGGTACCGAGACGTCCGACGGCACCGGTGGCGATGAGAGTGATGAAACCGGAAGCGATAGCGGTGATGGCGGTGAAACGGACGAAAGCGATAGCACTGCCAGCGACGGGAGCGATGGCGACGACAGTGGCGCGGACAGTAACGACGGCGATGATAGTGACGGGAACGATGGCGATGACAGTGATGCGGACGGAGGTGACGACGGGAGCAACGACAGCGAGACGGACGGGAACGACGGCAGCGACGAGACGAACGACGGCAGCGACGGGACGAACGACGATGACGAGACGCACACACTGACCGCGGTCGTCGAAGACGGCGACGGCGACCCGGTCGACGACGCCACTGTCGAAGTGGACGCCTCCGGATTCACCGAGGACTCGACGGTCGACGACGACGGCGAAGCCGAGTTCGACCTCGAGGACGGCGACTACACCGTGACCGCGTCCGCGGACGGCTACGAGACGGCCGAGACGAACGTCGAGATCGACGGCGCTGACGACACGGTCACGCTGACCATCGAACAAGACGATACCGACGACGGGATGCACACGCTGACCGCCGTCGTCGAAGACGAGGACGGCGACTCGATCGAGGACGCCACTGTCGAAGTCGAAGAGCCCGGATTCTTCTCCTCGAGGACGGTCGACGAGGGAGCCACCGACGACGACGGCGAAGCCGAGTTCGACCTCGAGAACGGCGACTACACCGTGATCGCGTCCGCAGACGGCTACGAGACGGCCGAGACGGACGTCGAGATCGACGGCGATGGCGAGACGGTCTCCCTAACCCTCGTGGAGAACTGATCGGCGCTGGCGGTTCCAATTTTCGCGGTGACGGTACTCGGGGCTCGAGTAACGCGTTTTCCCTCGAGTACAGTAGCCTGTCTCGAATCCGGATCGAGCTCCTACGAAACGGCTCGACGGCCCCGCTGTACGACGCTTCGGAGGAAAAGTAGACTGGCAAGGGCGACACCGCTGAGGAGCGTGAACAACCCGCCCCAGAAGACGCCGCCTGCGGACGACGCGTACAGTGCGTACAGACTCGTCGCTGCGAGCCACAGCGTCATCGCGCCGACGACGCCGACGAGGATCGAATCGACGCCAATCCCTTCACGGAGTGGCTCGAGAAGCGCGACGAGACCGAGCACTCCAGGGACAACCAGTTCCGGGTTGAGTGGGACCGAGCCGACGGTCGGCCACGTCGGATACGGCCGTGGGAACTCGAAAACCGTCACGACGGCGAGCAGGATGACGAGCGCAGCGAGGAGGTGTTGAGTAACACGGAATCGCGAGGACATTCAGCTTATATCTTATATACACGCGCCGTGTCATAACTGTTCGTTCGGTATCAATACCCCGTAGAGTCAGTTCGCCGCCACGGAGCCAGAATAGAGCGTAATCGGAAGCCGGCAGCGACGGCTCGAGACCTGCGATAGTCGCCCCGAACGCGGCGGCCGGCGTCGTTGGCGACGGACATTGCGACGGCTCGAGACCCGTCGGGCGACGGCGCAGTGTGGTTCGTCGGCGGAACCGAGACCTACAGCGAAATGGTTGCGATCTCGTCCGACCCACAGAGCGGGCAGGTCGTGTCGTCGGCTGTGAGCGTCTTCCCGCAGCGGCGACACTCGTAATGAACAGACGGATGTTGAGCCGTTTCCGTGTATTGTTTGATCCAGTCTACGATCATATGGATTCTATGACTGTCGTCGGTCAGTGAATCTCGTTCACTCTCGCGACAAATACTTTGTGTATATTTGTACTATTTTCTGTCCTAGAACTAGATATATATCTAAAATAAAGACATTTATGTAGGTGCATCTGGTTATATGAATTCTTTTACTGAGAAACAGCCTCGCTCTTCGCTGACCTGGAGACGCGAATCGACCGTCTCAATCGACGTTACGAACGGAGCGAATCGATCACTCGACCGTCACGCTCTTGGCGAGGTTACGCGGCTTGTCGATCGGTCGCTCGAGCAGGTCCGCCGCGTGGTAAGAGAGCAGTTGCAACTGGACGTTCGCGAGCAGCCCCGCCCAGACGGGGTGGGTCTCGGGAACCGACAGCTTTGCGTCGGCGACGTCAGCGAGGGGGTTGTCGTCCGGGCCGACGGCGATGATCGGCGCACCACGGGAGTTGGCCTCGATCGCGTTCGTCTTCGTCTTCTCGTCGCCGCTGCCGGTCAACACTGCGATCACAGGCGTTTCGTCGGTCACGAGGGCGAGTGGCCCGTGTTTGAGTTCTCCCGAAGCGAACCCTTCAGCGTGCTCGTAGGTAATCTCCTTGAACTTCAACGCCCCCTCGAGCGCGACGGAGTGCCCGAGTCGACTGCCGATGAAGAAGTACGACTTGCTGTCTAAGGTCTCCTGAGCAAGCGTTTCGGCCGTTGTCGTTTCGAGGACGGTCTCGACGTGCTCCGGGAGGTCCGCGAGGGACTCGAGCATCGCGTCGCGGTCGTCGGCGGGCATCGCATCGGGAACGTCGGCGGCGATCCGCTGGGTGAGCAGCGCGAGCGTGACTGCCTGCGAGGAGTAGGTTTTCGTCGCCGCAACGCCGACCTCTGGACCGGCACGGATGTAGAGCGCGTCGTCGGCCTCACGGGCGACCGTCGACCCGACGACGTTTGTGACGGCGAGCGATCGCGCACCGCGGCCGGTCGCCGTTCGAACTGCATCGAGCGTGTCAGCCGTCTCACCGCTCTGGGTGACGGCGACGACGAGCGTGTTCTCGTCGACCGGCCCCGACGTCGCGTCGTACTCGCTCGCACGGAGGACTTCGGTCGGGATGCCCGCTGCTCGCAACAGTTGGCCGCCGTACATCGCGGCGTGATAGGAGGTTCCACAGGCGACGAACTGAACGGCCTCCACGTCCGCAAACGAGCCAGCCGGCAGCTCTTCGAAGGTGACGTCACCGTCTTCGATTCGACCCTCGATCGTGTTCGCGAGGGCCGTCGGCTGGGAGTGGATCTCCTTTTTCATGTAGTGATCGTACTCGCCTTTCCCTGCATCCTCGGGGTCCCAGTCGACGGTATCGACCGCTCGATCGACCGGCGTGCCCTCAAGGTCGGTGATCCGGTACGAGTCGGGCTCGAGCACGACGAGGTCGCCGTCCTCGAGGTAGATGACCTCGTCGGTGTGATCGAGAAACGCCGGGACGTCGCTGGCGAGGAACCACTCGTCGTCATCCAGGCCGAGCACGAGCGGCGATCCTTTTCGGGCGGCGTACACTGCCTCCTCGCCGTCGACGATCGCGGCGATCGCGTAGCTGCCCTCGAGCGTGTCGACGGCCTGTCGAACCGCCAGTTCGGTGTCACCGGTTTCGTCCCGATACTCGTCGATGAGATGCGGGATGACCTCCGTGTCGGTGTCGCTTTCGAACTCGTGGCCCTTCGCTTTGAGCTCCGTTCTGAGCTCGTCGTAGTTGTCGATGACGCCGTTATGGACGACGGCGACGTCGCCGACGGTGTCCGTGTGTGGGTGGGCGTTCTCGTCCGTCGGTGGCCCGTGGGTGCTCCATCGGGTGTGGCCGATACCCATGTTCCCGTGCGGACGACCGCTCAGCGTCGATTTGAGGTCCGATACCTCGCCCGAACACTTGTGGACCTTGACGCCGGAGCCGTTCTGTACGGCGATGCCAGCCGAGTCGTAGCCGCGGTACTCGAGGTTCTCGAGACCCGACAGTAGCGTCTCTGCTGCGTCGCCGTGACCGATCCGTGCGATGATGCCACACATTACCAGCTCACCTCCGCTCGAGGAGCGGCTGTCGACCACGTCACACCGCCGAACGAACGGGATTGAACGGAACGAACTCCGCTCGTGACGGTCGTCTCCTGTCGGTTCGGGGCGGCTGCCTGTGATGAAGTACGCGTGTATGTCATTGTTGTCACCGACCCGTGGTCGCCGATTACCGGCCGCCGGGTCTCTACTCGCTTCGTATTCGAGACAGCCCATTACTATACCACGAATAAGACAGCCGCTATTGGTTGTGTAATCCCGGATTCGGTTGCAGATCTCGCAACCAAGGTCTTATTCGCAGGACGGAGTGACGGTCGACCGACGCTCGTTCGTTCGATCGAGCACGAGTCGTACGGTCCAATGGTCGTGATCTTATCGGTCGTGCGAGAGCGCAGGGCGGCTGTTTCTTTTCCAGCTCGGATCGGGAAAGCGTACGGAAAACCGTTCATGGACCAAATGAAACGACGCTGTCGTACGGGCAGTCGTGGCGTTCGACGTGCACTCGTCTCGCGGTCGTCAGACACAAAAGCGATGGCCAGAGAACGTGGCCATCAATGGTGCGATTGGTTCGAACCGACGCCGTAGCCGGACAGCAGTTCCGTCCGTCTGTGTGTGCTTCCGGCTGTGCGACGTGGTTCGGAGCGATACGTGCCTACGGAACCGGGTTCTCGACGTCGTCCGATTGCGTCTGCGGCTGTTCGGACAGGATGATGACGTTCTCCCGACCGGCCGATGTCTTCTCGATCATGCCATCGTCGTGCATCTGCGAGCAGATCCTGCTGACTTTCGACTTCGACCAGCCGGTTTTGTCAGCGATCTGATGCTGACGAATGCGACCGTCGTTTGCGACGAGCAGGCGTACGACCATTCCTTCATCGCTCAGCAGTTCCGATGGTGTGTCGGGAGAGAAATATTGATCGTACGATCGGCTTTCGGTGGGTGAGCTGTCGGCCGCTGTTGAGTCAGTCAGTGTCTCGTCCGCGACTGCTGATTCGGCGGCGTCCGCCGACACTGAGAGATGGGAGGCGAGTTCGACGTCTCGTTCCGATAGGGTCTCTGCCAGACGGACACCGACGAGGCCGCCGATCAACAGGAACAGAACCACGATCAGGGCCGCTTCCCAGAGCGTTGCAACACGAAGGAGCGACATCCAAGACAACAGTTCATCGGGCCGATCGCCAGTTCTGCGGATCGTCGATGCGACCGTCTGTCCGTCGAGATGGTAACTCAAAGCCGAGTCACTATCGGACGATATCGTACCGTGAATCGCCCGACGTGCGGTTTTGATTCCGATCTGGGAAGTTGACACCATAGGTTTCGCGGTTCTGATTTACGATCGGTGCGTGCGTGTGCCGACCGCATCGGAACGAGGACGGCGGGTGTCTTCATTATGGATTCGCATAGTCTGGTTTAACAACGGTTTAAACGCTCACAGCGTCGATTTTCCGCGTCTCCTGCATAGCGGGCTGTACCCCACATAGCAACCGGATATCTCGTCAGATGACCGTGCTACAACCGTTTATTCGCGGTATAGTAAACCCCGAACGCCGAATGATACGTTTTGAGGAGTATCCATCAGTTCGGACGATGCATCGAACTGAAGCTACCGTCGCACCCGGTCGTGTGACGGTCTCGAGACACCGTATCATCCATGACCACGACAATCAGCGACACGGAGAAGCAAGAGAACGAACCAGCGAGCGATCAGTACTCACTGCAGACGGATGACGATGGAACCACCATCCGGCACACCGACGAGCAGCCGCCCCGCGAGGCGACGATCTGTGTCGTCGGGCTCGGGTACGTCGGACTCCCGCTCGCAGTCGGATTCGCACAGTCGAACTACCGCGTCGTCGGCTACGACGTCGACGAGTCCACCGTCGAACAGCTCCAGGCCGGCGTCGACACGACCGGTGACCTCTCCGACGAATCAATTCAGGACGGCGATATTTCCTACACCACCGATGCGGCCCAGATCAACGAGGCAGACTACGTCATTATCGCCGTGCCAACGCCGATCGACGACGACGACCACCCCGACCTGAGCTACGTCGAAGACGCGGCGACGACCGTCGGCTCGAAGATGGATCCCGGTACCACCATCGTCCTCGAGTCGACCGTCTACCCTGGCTCGACGCGTGACGTCCTCGTCCCGGCGCTCGAGGACGCCTCCGGCTTGACTGCGGGTGAGGACTTCTTCGTTGGCTACTCGCCCGAACGCGCAACCCCCGGTGACGAAGAACACGGCCTCTCGGACGTCGTCAAGGTCGTCAGCGGACAAAACGAGAAGGTGCTCGAGGACGTGGCGTCCCTCTACGAGTCGATCGTCGATGCAGGCGTCCACCGCGCGCCATCGATCGAAGTCGCCGAGGCGAGCAAGGTCGTCGAGAACACCCAGCGCGACCTCAACATCGCGTTCGTCAACGAACTGTCGATGGCCCTCGAACGCCTCGACGTCGACGGACAGGCGGTCCTCGAGGCCGCGGGCACGAAGTGGAACTTCCACGACTATCGACCCGGCCTGGTCGGTGGCCACTGTATCCCCGTCGACCCGTACTTCCTCGCGTACCGCTCCTCGAAAGAGGGATTCGAACCCGAGCTCATGCAGATGAGCCGGAAGGTAAACGAGTCGGTCCCGGACCACGTCGCCGAGTTAACGATCAAGGCGCTCAACGAGTGCCATAAGACGCTCCGTGACAGTCGCGTGCTGGTGCTCGGACTGGCATACAAGCCGGGCGTCGGGGACGTTCGAAGCTCGAAAGTCGAAGCTGTCATCGACACCCTTCAGGAGTACGACATCGACATCGAAGGCTTCGACCCGTTCGTCGACAACGAGACGATCGAGGCGCAGTTCGGGATCAGCGCCCAGGAACGACTCGAGTTCGAGGCGTTCGACGCCGTCATGCTCGCGACACCACACGCGGAGTTCGAACAACTGGACCTCGAGGCCGTGGCGTCCGAACTCGCCCCGGACCCGGCGTTGATCGACGTAACGGGTGCGCTCGAGGCCGACGAAGCCACCGACGCGGGATTCGTCTACCGCCGGTTATGAGCCACCACAGTCACGCCGTCGCAGGCGCGGAGGTGAAGTGACGATGCGCGTCGTGGTGACGATTCAACACCCCGGCCATGTCCACTTCTTCCGCCACTCGATCGCGGAACTGCGCGCCCGTGGCCACGAGGTACACGTCTTCGCTCGTGAAAGCGACGTGGCGATTGCGCTGCTCGAGGCCTACGACATCGACCACGAGGTGCTGGCCGGCGAGTCGGGATCGTTGCTCTCGCTTGCGACCGTGCAGGCGACCTACGAGTTGCGCCTGCTGGCGCGAGCGCGACGGATCGAGCCGGACGTGATCACGGCCATCGGCGGCGTCGCCGCTGCCCACGTGGCGTCGGTGCTCGGGACGAAGAGCGTCGTCTTCTACGACACCGAACACGCGACGCTCATCACTAAACTCGCCTACCCGTTCGCGGACGTGATCTGTACGCCGTCGTGTTACCGAAGCGAGATCGGGCCGGCCCAGCGGACCTACCCGGGGTATCACGAACTCGCTTATCTCCACCCCGACCGCTTCGAGCCCGACCCGACTGTTCGCGAGGAAGTCTGCCTCGAGCCCGACGAACGGTTCGCCCTCGTTCGACTCAGCAGTTGGGAAGCCTCACACGACGTCGGCCACGGCGGCTTCGACGACCCGCGAGAGGTCATCGATCGACTCGAGGCCGCGGGCTGTTCGGTCCGTCTCACGGCGGAAGGCGAGCCGCCGGCCGACCTCGAGTCCTACCAGTTCACGGCCCCGCCGGAGCGGATGCACGATCTGCTCGCCGCCGCCGACATCGTCGTCAGCGAGGGGGCGACGACCGCCGCCGAGGCTGCGGTGCTCGGCACGCCGGCGATCTACGTGAACCCGGCGTCGCTCGGCTACACGGCCGACCTCGAGTCCGAATACGGGCTGTTGTTCGGGTTCAACGGCCCCGATCGTCACACGCGCGCGCTCGAGAAGACGGATGCGGTTCTCGAGGAGCCCGCCGAGACGTGGACACAGCGACGCGAGCGCCTGCTCGAGGACCGCATCGACGTGACGGAGTTCGTCGTCCAGCAACTCGAGACGGTCGCGGGACCGCAGGCGTCGAACCGATCGCCTTCGTCACCCAATCCAAGCGAATCATGAAGGTCCTTCAAGTGGTCACCTCGCCGCGGCCGTTTTTCGACCAGCAGGTGTCGGCACTCGAGGCTCGCGGTATCGACTGTACCGTCTGCAGCGTTCCCGGCGCACACCGCGGCGATTCGACCCGCTCGCTGACTGACTACGCGCGGTTCTATCCGAAACTGCTCTCGGAACTTCGCTCCGGAGCGTACGATCTGGTGCACGCGAACTACGGACTCGTCGCGCCGTTCGCTCTCGCACAGCCGATTCGGCCGGTCGTTCTGACGCTGTGGGGTACGGATCTGATGAGCGACCACTCGTGGCTGCGCTCGCTCAGCCAGTTCAGCGCCCGCCGCGCGAGCGCGACGGTCGTGCCGAGTCGAACGATGGCGCGCGCGCTCGAGGCCGATCACGAACTGATCCCGTTCGGGGTCGATACGGACCTGTTCAGACCGATGCCGAAAGAGGATGCTCGAGCCCACGTCGGCTGGGAAACCGATCGACCGATCGCGCTCTTTCCGTACGATCCCAGCCGCGACGTGAAAGACTACGACCGCGCTCGTCAGCTCGTCGAGCTCGCCGACGTCGATCTCGAGCTTCGCGCGGTCACCGGCGTCGACCACGATAAAATACCCTACTATATGAACGCAAGCGATGTTCTGCTCGTCACCTCAAAACGGGAGAGTGGACCGATGGTCGTCAAAGAAGCCGCCGCGTGTACCCTGCCGATCGTTTCGACCGACGTCGGATTCGTCCGCGAGACGATCGATGACGTCCGAAACTGCGTCGTCAGCGACGACGACGGCGCGTTGATCGACGGTCTCGAGACGGTCGTCGACTCGGATCGCAGGGCAAACGGCCGCGACGTAATCGACGGCCTCGGTGTCGACGCGCTGGGCGCAGACCTGCACGAACTGTACCGCCGCGTTCTCGACCGAGACGAACCGACTGGCCATCGAACGGGGGTCGAACATGGGGTATAAGTCGCTCTCGGAGTTGCGCCCGCTTCGACTCGATACCGTCGCAGCGATCGGCGGATTGCTGATTGCACTGGTGTTGTTCCCGCTGCGGTTTTTCGCATCACAGCTGTACATCAACACCGTCCCACTCGTACTCGGGACGGCGTGTATCCTGTATCTCGTCACACTGTATCAACAAGACAATACGGACGCGTTCCCGACGCTTCCGTCGACGGTTTCGATGGCACTGCCGGCTGTCGTTCTGAGTGGACTCGCGGGACTCGTCCTCTTGACGGCGATTCAGGGCACGCGGACACCGATTTTCTTCGGCGTAGCGGGCGTCATTGGAACGCTCCTGCTCGGGCAGATCGTGTTCGTGAGCGACCGCGAGTTCACTCCCGGACTCCTCTTGCTCCAGATCGTCCTCTTTGCGTTCGTCTTCCGGGCTACCGCGCTGTACGCGACGACAGGTCACATCGGCATCGACATCTGGACCCACGCAGAGCTTATTCAGGCGATCCTCGAGGAGCAATCCGTCACTGGCATCGCCGACAACAAACACTACGGATCGCCGTTTTACCACCTGTTGGTCGCCGCCTCGTCGCTGCTCTACGACGTCCCGATCCGCGCTGCTCTGTATCTCTCCGTCGGACTCGTAATGCCCGTGTCGGTGTTGCTCGTCTACGCGACCACGAACCTGCTCGTCTCACAGCGGTGGGCCGTGTTGGCGACGGCGCTCTTCGCGCTGGGCAGTCACGTCACGCGATGGGGGCTGCATCTCATCCCCACGAGTCTGGGACTCGTCTTCTTCCTCGGCATGCTGTATGCGTTGATCCGAGTCATGCGAATCGAGTACACGATTCGTGACTTCTCGTTGCTGTTGCTGATGAGCGTCGCCGTCATCCTCACGCATCAGGTGTCGACGTTCATCATGCTCGTGTTGTTGCTCGCGGCGTTTCTCGCCCAGCTCGTCTTCGAGGTCGGTCCTCTCGGGCTCACGCGGTTCGACACGAGCGTCTTCCGGGCGAAAAAGCCGGTTAACCTCGTCGGCCTCGTCGCCTTCAACGTCGGGCTGACGATCTTCGTCTGGTCGCTGACCCCTTACGGACAGCAGTCGTTCCTAGCAACCGTCCTGAGTTTCTTCAGCCAGACGCTCGAGGAGAGTGCCGGCTTCCTCAATCTCGCAAGTTCCTCCTCGTCCGAGCCGGCCGAAGCAGGTGCCGAGGCGGCCCCGACGTTGCTCGAGCAGGTCGTGCCGTACATAGACACGCTCGGCTTCCTGCTCTTGCTCGGGATAACGTTCGTCGGCTGTCTGTACGTCGTCCACAGACGGCGTGCGGAACAATCCGTGTTCACGCTCTTGCTGGCAGCGGCGTTCATGCTGGTGTTCGTGCTTGGCCTGCCGATGTTCGGGATTCGAAACTTCATTCCGACTCGCTGGTTCGCGTTCCTGTTCGCACCGATGGCGATCCTCGGTGCAATCGGCCTGCGGACGCTCAGACAGGGGCTCAAGCCCGAGCTCGTCGCGTCCGTGCTCTTGCTGCTCGTCCTCGTCTATCCGGGGGCGATGGTAGTCGCCGTCGAGAGTAACGCAGATAACCCAGTCTTCGACCAGCAACACGAGCGCCTCGCCTACGACGAATCGGAACTCGCCGCAGTCAAATCGATCGGCGAGCTAACCGGGTCGCCGAGCGGACAGGAGATCCGGCCGGACCAGCAACTCCACACCGACCACCCCTACCAGACGTTGATCAGTCGGACCGGCGCGTATCCGTCGACGACGACAGCGACGGTGCCCGACGATGGCACCGCCGAACACGACTACGTCGTTTATCGGTCGGCACAGTCGACCAGCGCGACGTACTTCAACAACGCCGATGGCCACGGCCGAATCGAGCGAATCTCCCAGTCGCGACTCTGTGGGCCGACACAGGCAACGGTCTACACGAACGGTGACGTGACGATGTGTGCGGCGTCGCCAGCGTCTCGGTAACGCTACTTATTCTCGAGCGGTGGTTTCTCGCCGATCACACGTCAGCGCAACCAGTCTGCAGTAGGGGATCGCTCTGTGTTCCTCGAGTGCGCCACAAAATCGGATCGATCATCCTCGAGTGGCATCCCATACTCATCACCGCTACCGATCGGCTCAAACAGATTACACACGTCCTCGAGTCGGCCGATCGAGTGAAACTGCCCGTCGGCCAGCCCGACCGCCACACCCTGCTGGTGGTGTCACGTGCCACCGGCCTCGCGCGGGCGCAAACACAAGTCGCCAAAACAACACAGCGCCAAAACAACACAGACAGCGACGATTCACCGCTCGCCTCGAGACCGCGAGTGACGAGCCGTGACGCACTCGTGGCCACTGAATGGCCTGCGACAGTCGCTGCGAAAGCGACGCGCTGCGTGTCGTCAGCTGCGTCGCAGTCGGTTTGAACATCGACCATTGCTTCCGATTCGTTTCCACGCCGTGTCGCCTGTCCACACTCGAGTGGCAGTTCTCGCTAGCACGGGCTGTGCAAGGGCTCGTGATGATTCAGCGCGATCACGTGACGACCGTTCGGCCGGGCCGGCCACTCTCTCGAGGGTGCGGGCGATCGTTCCCGCTCAGTGAGCACGCTCTCGAGCGGGTCGATGAGTAGCGAACGACACCTGCGCAGCCACTGCTGACGGGTGCCAATGCCACAGCACAACCGTATCAATCGGTGATCTAGCCATTGTCTGCCAAAGGAGTTCTGTAGTCGGCATCGATCACCGAACAATCATCGCTACAAAAGCCGACAGTGGGGAGTCAGGAGCGAACGTAATCTACGTCGACGCTCCTCCGCCGATTATTCGATCACGATCGGCAGGTGAATCGTTCGATATGCGTTCTCAGCTGTCGGCGTCGCCGGTGGCTCGTCATCGTAGAGCAGGAGTGTCAGTCGAAACTCCTCGCCTTGCATCGTCGGTGTGACCTCGAGTGTCTGCTGCTGTGTGTCGCCGTCAGTGACTGTCACTGACTGTCTGTCCATCTCTGCCGTTTCCTGGACGGTCACGTCGTCACCGTCGTAGCTCACGCGCTCGAGCAGGACGACGGTCGTGTACGTCCGTTCGTCGTGTTCCTGGTTCGTGATCGTTGTCTGCAACTCCTGTGTTTCGCCAGCGGTGTACGTCGCTTCGTACATGGTATCGATGTCACCGGAAACGGGGTCCGTTTCGACCGAAAATTCGGTGAATCCAGCAGACTGTGGTGGATTCGCGACCGCAAACCCACCGCTTGCGACCAACAGGGCCAATGCGATCACGATCGCCACGTTGTACGGTCGAGTGTTCGTCTGCTCGTAGGCAGCGTGTCGTCGTTGGGTGAAAAACAGTCCACCCACCGAAAGCGATGGTGTGAACCGTTGGGCAGGTGGACACCGATAGCGAGATCCGATCGCGACAAGTGATAGCACGACAGTGACCAACGCAATCCCGGAGAGTATCGTCTCGAGCGCCAAACCCCAGGGGGTTACGGACGCGAAAAGGGTAATCGCCGATGCAAGGGCAATACTAAAGACTGCCGACAGGACGAGTCGCTCAACTGTTTCCAATCCGCCAGTCACCAACAACGGATTTCCGAGTCCGGTTTTCTCTTCGTCGAACGACTGGTACTCGTCGTTCGGCTTGTCCGGAAACATGGCTGAGACGAGCGCATAGCCGGGAAAGAAGAGGATAAGTGGAATCGTCAGCAGTATTCTTGCATAGCCTTCTACGCCAGAAAATATTCCGAACGTGAGGCCGCCAGTAATCACGATGACGACTGTGAGATCGAAAAACCACCAGTGATTGTCGCTCATTTTGTCGATCATCGGTCCGGTGACGGTTTATTATCACCCCGGTAAGCCCCGTTCGAACGAGTCGGTCTGACAGCCGTCTGACGCTCATCTATAACATTCTCGACAGTGCGTTGTCTCGAGTCCTATTTGACGGATTTAAACAATCAAGAGAAGCAGAACAGTCGTGAATTGGATCTGATTTTGGAGAACATATTATCCGAGATAGTGAGAAATAAATTCGGGAACTCATTTTGAATATTACCTATTCAATGCCTTAGAGACAGATATACGCAGTTTTGAAATCACCAAAAACGTAATTCTCGCTCGTGAAAATACTGAAAATGAAGATCACTGAAATGTACGGATCCAATCCTTTATTACCCACTTCTGTTTAGGGGAGACTGGTGCGATGAAATCGACACATATCAGCTCGGAACAACAGGATGAGGCAGACACGGGCGGCGAAACAGAGTGTGCTGCCGAAGAGCCTACGTTCTCGAAGGACGAAATCTTTCATCTGCTACAAAACGAACGCCGTCGGTTGGTCCTCAGATATCTTCGCGATAAAGAAGGGCCAGTTCGTATGCGTGACATCGCAGAACAGGTCGCGGCGTGGGAACACGATACGACTGTCGAAAAGCTCACCTCGACACAGCGACAGCGTGTCTACATTCCGCTTTACCAGTCTCATCTGTCGAAGCTCGACGAGGCAGGGATTATCGATTACCAGCAAAACCGTGGTATCGTCGTCCGAAAACCACTGGCTGATCAGGTCGATCAGTATCTGCAGATCGAGCCATCGGCCGAACAGCCGGACGACCAGTCGTCCGATACGGACTGGGACGACTACTACATCAGTGCGACAGTCCTCTGTTATGTCGTCTTGATCGGTGCCGTCATCGAACTACCGTTCCTCTCGCTCCTCTCTGGAATCGCGTTGAGCGCGTCGATTCTCCTGCTCTTTACCGTGTTGACTATCAGTCGTCTTCTCAACTGAGGGCAACTCCCAGTCTATAGAACGCCCGAGACGAGCGAAACCGGATCAATGGCTGTAGAGAAAACGAGCACCGATACAGCGAGCGATGAAACAGCACCCAGTAGAATAAGCATGAAAAACAGTTTGCGCAACGACGCCCACTGAAAACCCGCTGACAGCCGTGATTCTGTGCTCGCATGGGACATTTGACAGTCGATCACACCTTGCTCGGTGTCGAACTCGATATACCCAGACGTATCGAGTTCCGGGAGCCGATCCTGATGAAGTTTTTCGTGAACGGTTGCCCAGGTGTCGATCGGTGGTCGTGCAGGCTGGACTAGCTGATCAGTTACTTCATCAACGGTTGTAGGCGTATGCATCTCGTCTAGAACACCGACGAGTGCAGTATCCGACTCAGGGATGAATTCCGCAGCACGCTCCGCCGTCCCACTCGTCTCTGAGAGATTACTCGGAGGTGAGTAATAGATCGTAACCTCCGAAGGAGTCTCTGCATCCCCCGGCCGCTCCTCGGGTGAATCGTCCGTCGAAGAGCGAAGCCAAGACGGTGTCAGACGCATATTCCATGCTAGAATCCATTGGTATATAAGTATTCTCACGGTTCCATGATTACGGAAGATCTATCTTCGTCTTAGAGCGTTTCGTTCTCGCACTAGACGTGATCCAGAACGTGCAACAAGTGTTAATAGCCTGCTATCTATCAGATCCTGTTACTCTTCGTAAATATGGTATCAGATCGATGACTGTGACAGCCGGGTTTTCGAGTTCGACTTCGGTTGTGGCCCTGACCAGCCCTCGAGCCAGCCCCGAAGGTCAGTGAGTCGCAGTTTGTGTCTGGCTGGCAGTGGATGCACGTGGGGTGTATCAGATAGCAGCTGTTGATCGTATTCGTAGCGATCGAACAGCACCTCTCGTTTCGGCCACGGGGGTTGAAACGACGGGAGAAACGGCGTCTTCCGACGGACAAATCCTTCGACCTCGTTCAACAGCGTGCTATTGTGGGGACGATCAGGCGGTCGGTGGCGCAAAATATCGTGGTCTAACTGCTGACACGCCTCGAGGAACGTCGCAGTCGTTCGGTGAGCCGGCGGTGTTCGAAGGTGCCAGTCGATCAGTTCGCGATCGGTTGCCAGAAACGACGTCAGGAAGTGATCCGACAGGTGGTTGTGAAACGGGATCGACGGCTGGTTGGCGATGCCGACGCATGTAAGGGTATTCTGTACTGTCTGCGCACGCGACCCCCTCGCATCGAACTCGTCGGTAATCGCCTCTCGAACGAACGGCTCCGGATCGGTGTCGAACGACGTTCGCTCGGCGAGGTCGAGACTGGCCTCGAGATCGTACCCAAACTTCTCGAGTAACACGTCGACTGGGTTCGGATCGGGATCGAGTCGGCCGAGCGGAATCCGTTTGTCGAGAACATCGATGGTGTCCTCTGCGGTGAAGTGGCCGCGGAAAAACGTATCACAGAGAAGGCCGTGATACATCGTGTCGACGTGCAGCTCGTCGGTGTAGCCGGCGTGGTGGATGTGAAGCGACTCTTTGATCCCCTGCGAGTAGCGGATTTTGGACTCGTCGGGGCGGAGATATCGCTCGTCCGGCGCAAACGCGGTGTGATCCGAGTCGTACTGGGCAGCGAGCCGTTTCGCACCGTGGACTTCCTGTGCGTCCGGCGACCCGACCGTGTAGCTATGCTCGATATCGGACACCTGTGAGAGGATGATCCGCGAGTCGTACCCAGCCGAAAGGAGCACACCCTTTCGGCCGGGCAGCGACGACCGCCGCCGAAAGGCTCGGTCGAGCCGCTCGGCGAGTTCGGTCGCGTAATCGAACTCCTGTGGCTGGTAGACGAATCGACGGAGCGACTTGATCGAGGTCGCCCTCAGCTGGCTGTCGATCGGAAGGCGCTCGAGTTCTTCGATAGCGGTCTTTTCGCCGAGAACGACGCCCAGATGCAGGAACTCGAGGACGCCGTCTCGGTCGATCGTCGGCTCCGTGATCGTTCGGCCGATCGCGGCGGCGTCCGTTCCGAAGACGCGAACCCCGGGGTCGTCGGTGTAGAAACACTCTCGCGATCGCACCGGGTCCGTGGCGACGACCGCACCGTCGCTTGCCGCGGTGTCGAGGACGGCGAGATACGACCCGTTGAGTGTCGACAGAGCGTCGTCCCCGTCCCTCTCGTACTGTTCGACCAGCCAGCGTGCGGCGTTGGACTCGTCGCCGGGGACGTACACTTCGCCCCAGATGACGCAGATACCCTCCTCGCCAGCGTACCGAGCGCTCCAACCGGGAGTTCCGAGATCGGAATCCCTGATTCCGACCGTGACAGTTGGGCCATCCAGAACCTCGTCGAACTCGTCGCTGGATCGAAATCGGTCGAACGTCTCGATACCGCCAAATACCCCGAAGAGTTCCCTGTTCATCGTCGAAGATCACCGTATCCGAACGAGAAGTGAGCCGCCGACGTCGAGACAGCGGCGCACTCGCATACGCGTTCCTGCTCTCTCCTCCGAGAGAGTCGCCATTAACTATGGCACTGTTAAGCCCCGAATCGCCCGACGAACGCCGGTGTGAGCGGCGTCGTTGCACGACTATCAAATCCATAATAATGGTCGCGCTGTCGAGAGTGTCGGCTACCAATGTCACAGAACCGAACCACGCGGCGACGGGCGCTCGCCCTCATGGGCGGTGCTGGCCTTGCCGGACTGGCCGGCTGTGCTGATCGTCTCGAGTCGGTTACCAACCGCGTCGACGACCAGGTGTCGGCCGGTGGTGACGAGTCGGGCCGCTCGGCGGCTGCGGCGCTCGCTGATGGGGTGCCCCCGCTCGAGACCGAGTACAACAGCAGAGAGCAGTATCGACAGCCGGGAGACTCTTTCGACGATTTCAGCGAACTCGAGGGCTGGGAGGTTACGCAGGGATCCGGCGAAGCGGATACGGACGTCGTTTTCGACGGCGACCAGAGTTTCAAGCTCCAGTCGAACGGCAGCGAGAACATCGTCGCCGAACGCAGCCTCGAGGGTGAGGACCTGACCGGGTTGGATCTATCCTTTGCCGTTCGGACGACAACGCCGCAGAACATCGCAATCAACCTGTGGTTCTTCGACCGGTTCGGAAGCAGCAAGGTACACTCACTCCGAGAGATCACCTACCGAAGCCCCGACGTCGGCTGGTTCCGCTCGAGCCCGGGTGTCTTCGAGCAGAGTCAGTACGAACCGACGATGGACGAACTCGAGACGCTGCGGATAGAGATTCGCCACGATATGGACGAGGCAGAGGTCTGGATCGACGACCTGCGAACCCACGAGAAACCCGATCAGGGGTACGTCATGCTGACCTGGGACGACGGCGACCGCGACTACTACGACGTCGCCTCGCCGCTGCACGACGAGTACGGCTTCCGAACCGTTCAAGCACCGATCCCGAACTGGACGGAACAGGGTCGCGACGGCATCATGTCTGTCTCGGAACTCCAGGAGCGCCAGGAACAAGGCGACCAGATCGTCGTCCACGGCACGCACACGCCGATTCACGAGTACGAAGACGGGGACGAGATGGAGGCGCGACTCCGAGAGGACAAGCAGTGGTACATCGACAACGGGTTCGAAGGGGCCGACTACATCGTCTACCCGCACAACAGTTATAACAAGACGAGCCTCGAGCACAAGACGAACTACCACTACTGCGGCGGCTTCAACCAGTCCGGCAACGTCAACACGACGAACGTCTACGGCTTCGATCCGCTTGCGCTACCGCGAACGATCGGCCACGATCTCGAGATTTCGAAGCGCTGTGTCGACCTCGCCGCAGAGCACAACCAGTGTACGATCCTGAACTTCCATACGTTCGAGGCGAACAACACGATGCCCGAGGACGACTACGAAGCGCTGCTCGCGCATATCGCCGACGCCGACGTCGAAGTCATTACGTTCGACGACCTCTGGGAGATGCGGACCGCCCAGCACTACTAGTCGTTTTTATCACTCGTCGTTGACTGCTGTATTGATCCGTCAAACGATTCTTCAGCCGCTAACAGACATCCATCCGTTCGTAGAACCGTCGAACGCGGTCGTCTGTCAACAGCGGTCCGTGAACCTGAATCGATTTGAGACCGGGGTAGCTGTTCGCTTCGATGACGGAAAACTCCCCATCGGAGCCGGTAACGATGACGTCCCAACCGATGTAGGGGACGAACGAACAGGCGTCCGCCATCTCGAGGATTTGGTCTCGAATCCGCTCCCAGCCGGGGACGGACACTCCCTCGACCGGCGCTCCAGTGTCGGGGTGGCTCGCGTGCCACTCGACGCCGTCGCCAGCGGGTGGTTTCGCACCGGGACCGAGCTCCCCCGTCTCGAGGTCGACTTCCGCCGAAAGTCCGCCCTGCGTGAAGTTGTCGAGTGGTTCGGAGTCCGACGTTCCGATCCGGTGGATCGCTGCGGCGACGAACGGTTCGTTTTCGACCGCGTCGTACATCGTGATGATGCGAAGCGTGTTCGGTGTATCCGGGTAGCGGTCGGCCGCGAACGATCCCTGTTCGACGAACTCGCAGACGAGGTACTCGTCGAGGCCGGTCACCAGCGACCGTAACTCGGCGGCGGTGTAGTGATCGCCGTTCACACGGTAGCCGTCGTCGGTGTGCGTACACAGGAAGACGTTGTTCCCGCCGCCACCGTGGGCCCACTTGAGCACCAACTTCTCCTCGTCCTCGAGTCGGGAGACGACCCACTGGGCGGCGTTGTCCCCGTCCGTGGCCGGTTCGCGAGCGCTTTTGGCGGGCGGCGACATGGTTGCACCGCCGTCCGTCAGCTCACGGCGGCCCTCGCTCGAGTCGACGCCGTGGAACGTCCCGTCGCGGATCATGCCGTAGACGGCCATTCGTCGGTCGTCGAACGGCTGCAACACGCGATGAAAGAGGAGTTTGTTCGACAGCGCGACCGACCACGTGCCGTTGATCCGTTTCGTTCGCACGTAGCGCTGGTAGTCGTTCACGTACGACTCGTAGGTCGATTCCTCGAGATCGTAGACGGCGTCCGACTGGCTGAGAAAGCCGCGACGCCAGAGCCAGAGCCGTCGACGGAGCGACGGCGTCGTCGTCGATTCGTACTCGGCTTTGGCAAGCCCCTGCAGTCCTCTGGCCGTGTGGTAGAGTGATCGGATACTCACGACTGCTGCTGTCAGCGTGAGTGTCTTAGTTACCAACTGGTCAAGATCGTTTCAAATATTAATATGCGCGTCTGACGGTCCGAAATACTGAGGTGTGCTCGATTGTCGACTACGAGGTGCTCGCGAACGCGCGCTGTGAAAACACCGACCATGCCAGGACGGTTGCGACGAATAGAACCATGACCGTTGTGGCGATCGGAACCGGCCGCCGTCGAACGCCAGAGCCGGCCGCCCAGCAGAGACCGGGGACGTGACGCGCCGAGATCGACGCCGTGCGGGCGTGCCAGAGCCCGCGCAGGAGTCGCCCTTCGGCGAAATACCGCTTCGCGAGGATGAGTTCATGTGTCGATCTGATCTCGTAGCCCGCCGTTTCGAAGTAGTCGACTTCGGAGTCGTACGTCGATAGATACTGCTGGCTCGCGTCTTTGATCACGTCTGCAGGGGGATGGCCGGTCTCTTCGCGCCGAACCAGCGTGTCGTCGACGTACGCGAGTTTGCCGTGCTCGAGCACCCGCAGACAGAACTCGGGATCTTGGAACCGATCGAGACGCTCGTCGAAGCCGCCCGCTGCTCTGGCGACGCTCGTCTCGACGAGCAGCGTCGAGCCGGCACCCGGCTGGACGTTGTCCGCCAGAATCTCGCCGACCAGTTCCTCGCCGCCCTCTCTGGTCGGCGTTTCGTCGCCGCGAGCGAGGACGGACGCAGCAGCCGTCCGCAGTCGACCGCTCGTCCCCGACAGTTCGAACGCCGAATCACAGTACGCGCCGACCCACTCGCTCGAGCGGTTTTCGAGACAGTCAAGTTGGCGCTCGAGTTTCGCGGGGTGCCACTCGTCGTCCGAGTCGAGGAAGGCGACGTACTCCCCGCTTGCGTGCTCGAGTCCCGTATTTCGAGCGACGTTCGCCCCCTGATTGGTCGCGTGAACGACGGGGCGAATCCGCGGGTCGTCGTAGCTTGCCAGCACCGAACTCGTCTCGTCGGTCGAACCGTCGTCGACGACGACGACCTCGAGGTCGTCGACCGTCTGTGCGAGAACGCTGTCGATCGCTCGGGGAAGCGTTGTCGCTCTGTTGTACGTCGGAATAATGACGCTGACGCGAGTCATTTGCCGATTCTAGCCGTCCACACCGCATTATTATCGAGTGGGTAAACTCGACACAGCGGTTGCGTGGTTGGTTTCTGCCGTTCGGCGCACGATTCTGATGCCGCCCAGAGAGTGTGTCGCTGGCTGGCGAGTTGTGCGTCTAACGACTCTATAAGAAAGGATAGCTGGTTCATTGACGGCGGCAATGACGAGTCGAAACCGACGATCGTTCATGGCCACCGTTGGCGCAGCCGGAACGCTCGGCCTCGCCGGTTGTCTCTCGACGATCGAGGGGTGGCGTGGGGCCGACGATGAGCAGTCGGGCGGACAGTTGGACGGTGGGGCTGACGACGAATCCGAGGACCTCGACCTGCCCGGCGAATCGGTCGCGCGCTTCGAAGAGCTCGATCCGTGGGTGTCGATGATCGATGCCGGCAGCCTCGAGGCCGCGACGAACGACCCGTACGCGGGGGCACAGTCGGCCCGCCTCACCGCGGGCGAGGACACCGAGTACGCGGGGATCTACACGACGGCGACCGACGGGCTGGATCTGCGTGAGCAGAACCTCTCGCTCGCCGTCAACTTCACTGGCCGCGAACAGATACTGCTGACCCTCGAGTTGTTCGCGCCGAACGCACAGCACGCCCACAGGATGCGGCGGACGCTCACCGGGCCGACGGATCGCTGGGTCCGCGTCGATTTCGGAACGAATCAGATCGACGGCCAGCCCGACCTCGCGGACGTCCGTGAGATTCGAGTGTCGGTCCACCGACGTGGCGATCACTCCGGTCCCATCGATTGCCAGGTCGACGATCTGCGGGCCGTCGATCGACCCGATGGCGGGAAGGTTATGTTGCTGTTCGACGGCACGCTCGAGAGCCACTACACGAACGCACTCGAACACATGCAGACGTACGGCTACGCGGGCGTCGAGGCGGTCATCCCCGAAGCCGTCGGCGAGACTCGAGACGGCCGACTCACGCTCAATATGCTCTCTGAACTCGACGACGCCGGCTGGGATATGGCTGCGCGACCGCGCACGGGGGCGAATTTCATCCACGAGTACAGCCCCGATCAGCAGGCGGACCTGATCGAGCGGACGAACGTCTCACTCGAGCGCTGGGGATTCGAGGACGGCGCAAAACACTTCATTACGCCGCGAAACGTCCTCGGTCCGGAGACCATCGACCTCGTTAGAGAACACTACGAGCAGGCGTTCCGGTACGGCGGCGGGCCGAACGGACTGGCGCTTACGGACCCGCATAACGTGGGTACGTTCTCCGGCACAGCTGGCTCGGAGACGAAAACGTACGTCGATTACGCCGCCACGCACGGCCAACTCGCGGTCGTCCGCTTCGAGGAGATCGACGACGACGGCTTCGACGAGCGCGCGTTCGCGGACCTGCTCGCGTACATCGACGATCAGGACGTAGCCGTCGTCACCGCGACGGACCTGCTGGAGGGAGCCTGATGTACCGAGGTGCAACTATCGGCGTCGTGATCCCCGCCTACAACGAGGAGAGGTTCGTCGGCGACGTGATTCGCGAGATGCCGTCGGCCGTCGATCGGCTCTACGTGATCGACGACCAGTCAACCGACGACACGTGGAACGAGATCCACGAGGCAGCCCGGATGGACGCGAAGGCCCAGTCGGCCCCCGACACCGCAAGCGGGCCGCTCGTCGCGGACGGTGGCGCATCCGCACTCACGACTCGAGCGTCGGTTCACGATCCGATCGGTCGCGTCGTGCCGATCCAGCATCGGGAGAACCTCGGTGCCGGCGGGGCGATCAAAACCGGTTATCTCGCCGCCCTCGAGGACGGCGTGGACGCGACGGTCACCGTCGATGCCGACGGCCAGATGGACCTCTCCCAGCTGCCACGCTTACTCGATCCGATCGTCGAGGGGAAAGCCGACTACGCGAAAGGAAACCGACTGCTCTCCAAGGAGTACCGCGCGGCGATGCCGCGCTTTCGATTCGTCGGCAACGCGATCCTGACGTTCCTGACGAAGATCGCCTCGGGCTACTGGAAGACGATGGACCCCCAGAACGGCTACACGGCGATTTCCCACGACGCGCTGGCGGCGATCGACCTCGAGAATCTCTACGAGTACTACGGCTACTGCAACGACCTGCTCGTGAAGCTGAACGTCCACGGAATGCGCGTCGCCGACGTCGCGATGCCGGCCGTCTACGGCGACGAGGAGTCGAGTATCACCTACTCGAGTTACATCCCGAAGGTCTCCTCGATGTTGCTCCGGAACTTCCTGTGGCGACTCAAAACCAAGTACCTCGTGCTCGATTTCCACCCGCTCGCGCTGTTTTATTTCATCGGAGCCGGGACAGCTGTAGCCGGCGTCCTTGGTGCGGGGCTAACGCTCGTGACAATGCTCCTTGGCACCGGCGTCGCCATCGGGCAGACGAGCGTGCTTGTTGCCATCGCCGGAATCGTGCTGTTGCTGTTCGCGATGGTGTTCGACATGGCCGAGAGCGAACACCTCGAGTCCCAGATCCAGTAATCCGCGTCCGTCAGTCGAAATACCCCAGTTGCCGAAGGTTCGCTACGGATTTCTGGTCGATGTCGACGTCTGCGAGTGCGTCCTGTCCTGCGATGTGTCGCTCGTGAAGCAGTACGATCAGTTGCCGTGCCGTTCGAAGTTTGAACGACTGCTCCGGATCATTCGTCTCGTTTTGTACGCTCTCGAGTAGCGTGTCAATCGTCTTGAAGACTGTCTCACCCATACGTCACAGTCGGGCACGGTCGAGATACCATCGGCTGTCATTCCAGCGGGTCGGGAACGATGCTCGAGTCAAAATCGAACTGATCAATGTCGCTGCACGATCCAGTGCCAGCGAAACCGCAGTAAACAGCCTCGGGCACGGTGGCCCGAGGCTTTTGTAGTTCCTTCAGCCGTGCGCTAGCACTCCCTGCTCGGCAAGCGAGCGAGATGAGGGTGGGCGGCTTACGCGCCCCGACCCGGACAGACGCACTAACCGAACTTGCGGCTGGGTTTTGTGAGTCCGGTAATTCGTATCGTTACCGTCGAGTTTCGCCTTCTCACGCCACGCGATGTTCACCGATGCGTTCCAGTCGGCATGGTCTTGTGCCACGTCACACTTGTCGTTCGTACAGTGGAACCGCCGTCCCTGCCGATACCCGCGTTCACCACAGCACGAACACGTCTTAGACCCCACCGTCGAGGACCCCGAGTGCGAGTCCCGAGAGGAGCAACGAGAGCCCGGCGACGAACAGCAGGTGTTGGACCCAGTTTCGTGACGTCTCACCGCCCAACCGTGTTTCGAGGCGACTACGGATCGACTCCGCTCTCGAGCCGATCGGCTCGGGGAACACAGCGAGGATCTCGAACGGTTCCGCCGGGTCAAGCGCGCCGACGAGCAACGCGAAGATGAGGTAGATGAGGAACCCAATCGGCGGGACGACGGCGAGTGCCAGCCACGGACCCGAAAGCGCCGTCGAGAGGGCGACTATGGGAACGGCTGCGAGGGCAGTCGTCAAGATCACGCGTCCGAATCGGGCGTCGGCGAGCGGATCGAAGCCGACGAGTCGCGCGCTCCAGCAGTGGAAGGCGAACATCGTGCCGTAGCCGATGCTCGTCGCGACGGCGGCGCCGTGCATGCCGTAGCGCGGAATCAGGATGGCGTTGAGCACGACGTTGATCACGGCCGCAGTGCCGGTGGCCGCGATCGGGTATCGGAGCGTTCCGTTCCCCTGCGAGACGGCGAGAATCGGTCGGGCGAGGGCAAAGCCCAGCGCGCCCGGAAGCAACAACAGCAGCGGTTCGATCGCCGGCTCCGCCTCGGCTCCGAAATAAAGCGGGACGACGATGTCCGCAAGCGCCGCGAGCCCGACCGCCATAACGGCCGTCAGCAAAAACGTGTACCGCGTCGTCCGGGAGGCGAGGTCCGTGATCTTCCGGTGGCGGTTTTGCGACCACAGCTCCGACGTCGAGTGGACGTACACGGTCTGGAGTGCCAACGGGACGAACCAGAGGAACTCCGCGAGCGTGAGCGCTGCCCGGTAGTTCCCGACCGCCGAACTCTCGGCGAATCGCTGGAGCATCACGATGTCGATGTGATAGAGCGACATCAACAGGAACACGAGCACGATGCTCAGCGAATTGAACGTGAGCAGTTCCGTGCGCGGGAATCGCGCCGTCGGCCGACTGAACACGCACGACAGCGAGACTCGTCGATGGACAATCACCAGCCCGACGGCGGCGACGAGCACGCTTGCAAAGAGGTGTCCCGCGAGCGCCCCCATCACGCCAGCTCCGGCGTAGACGAGCGGGATCGCCACGGCGACGAAGCCGACCTTATCGAGGACTTTCAGCGGCTCCGAGTAGCGCTCGAGGCCGAATCCCATGAGCGTCTTTCGAGCGTAGTCGCGAAACTGCGCCGTGACGACGAGTGCGGCCAGCACGTAGAAGTAAATGGTCAATCCCTCGCCGAACGCGAGGGCGACGAGCCCAAACTGGGCGGCGACGACCAGCAACAACGCGCCGACGACGGCGAGGACGACTGCCAGTCGGAAGTAGAAGCCGACGACGTGTTCGCTCCAGTTCGCCGCGTTCCGGTCTTCGGCGAGGAACTTCCGGACGCCGTCGGTGATTCCGGAACTGACGAAGATCATGTAGATGGCAAACACTGACAGCAGGAAGGCGTACTCGCCGAACGCTGAGGCACCGAGAAACCGGTACAGGATCGGCGTCGAGAGGGTCGTGATCGCCAGCACGATGACTTTCGAACTGACGACCGAGAAGACGCCACTTGCGATGCTCCTGTTCACGGTTTTCCCCCGAGCGTATCGCGTCGACGACCAGTTCCGTGCGGTGTCGACGGTCGTTCGGACTGTCGATCGCCTCCAGCAGGGTTTCGGCCGACGAGGCGGCCACGTCCCGTCAGTAACTGCGCTCCGACAGTATCAGCATCCGACACACTCACGATATCACAACGATGGCAACGGCGAGGCGTTATTATACGGGGGTTAAACGCTCGACGCCGGGTCGAGAAGCCGTCTGATAGCGATTTTCTGGTGTGCGGTAGCGCTTCTCAGTACGTGTTCGCCCAGGTCGTCACGCCATCCGCACCGAGGTTCCGAATGCCGCCGTCCAGTTCGTTCTTCTTGAACGTCGGATTCTCTGCGGAGTCGTAGAGACAGACCGCTTCCTCGTTCGTCGTCGACTCGAGGACGGAATCTCTCACGAGCGAATCGGCGCCGAGGTCGACGTACGGATATTGGCTGGCGCGCAGTTCGCTATTGTAGATCGTCACGTCGTCGGCCATGTTGACGATCGCGTTTCTGTCGACGCCGTCGCGGCCGGGTTGGGAGACGTCGACGTGGCTAAAGCGACTGTTGTCACGTTCACAGCGAATACCGTCGCGGAAGCCGCTGGCGTCACCCGCTCGGCCGGTAATCGTGAGATTCTCGGCGAGCACTTGCTCGGTTCGGTCGCTGTTTCGAATCCATAGCGAATAGCCGCCAGCCGTTTCGTGGGTGATCTCCGTGTCGACGATCGTGGTCGCACCACACTCTGGCGAACAGACGATTCCGTGGTTGACGGCCGATCCCTCGAGTCGAATTCGGGTGTTGTCGATACGAGCGCTCTCGCAGGTGTTCATCACCGAAATCGCGTGGCTGGTCGGTTTCGGCGAGGTGTTTTCGACGGCCGCACCGTAGATTTCGATGTTGCGGCCGTTTTCGATCCGAATCCCGCGCTGGGAGCGGTCGTCAGATCGCGTGTCGTCGATTTCGACCGTCGGCCACCGAATCTCACTACCCTGGCCGCCGACGCGGATGTTCGCGCCGTTGCTGTTCTTGTAGTGGCCGCCGTGGACGACGATTGTCCCGTCGCCGCCGGCCGCATAGAGGCCGTTGTTCGGGAACGCACCGAGGGCACACCGCCTGAACGTAAGTGTCCCCTTGTTCTGATTCGCTTCGATTCCGATCGGACCGCGCCAGCGGTTGCCGGCGTTCGGGGTGTTGTTGACCCATGCGCCGCCGCCCGGTGCTCGGAACCGTTCGACGATCCCCCAACCGTCGGTGGAGGTGATGTTGAACAGTCCAGGCCCCCACGTCCCACTGTCGTGTTGGCCACGAACGATGATATCGCGTACCTCGAGTCGGTCGGAGACATACGTCTCGATCGCCCGGATACCCGTGTCTGGGGCCGTTTGATCGATGTCGAAGCCCTCGAAGCGAAGCCGTCGACCGGGGCTATACGAAACACCGAGCCGAAACAGTCGATACTGTGGACCGTCGAACTCGTGATAGTTCGCTGGAACCAGCGTCGCGTTCTCGCCGACGATACCGAAGTTGTCGAAGCCAGTAAACCGGAACTGCTCGTCCATGTAGTAGCGCCCTTCGGGGAAGACGAGCAGCGTATCGTCGGCCCGCAGATCATCGAGAACGGGCGTGATCGATTCCGAACCGGTATTATCTGCTCCGGCTTCGACGACGTCGATGACAGTGCCGTAGTCGTCGTAATACTGGTCGAACGAGTCCGACGCGCCGGTGACAGTCGACGTCAGTCCGAGTGCAGCGGCACCGACGGCCGAAACACCCTGTAAAAACGTTCGCCGTGAACGGTGTGTGTCAGTTCGATCCTCGGGCAACGATCGTCCGTGTTCGGTTTCAGGAGACCGAGAATGAGGAGAACTCCCACGATCCGAATTTCGCATCCCACTTCGTTCCGACATTGATAGTCATTTCAGTATGAGTAATGAAGGGGTTCAGTAACTATGGGTTCGGATAGCAACCTTTTAAGTCCGGATACTGGATCTATCCGCTGACGATATTATAAAAATATTGATGTGATCGACAGTTTTACAGCGTGAAATTGGAAGTTGTCGGGCCAGAAAGACTGGTTTTCCTCACTTCTGCAGAGCGCGCTTAACAATCACTTAACAAATGAGATACCGTCTCAGTTGATGCCGTCCGTCGAGTGCGCAGTGTGATGAGATGGGAAACTGCTTCGGCCGTCAGCGCGGAGAAGACGTCACTCGTATTCGGCCGGCGTTCGGTCGTTTTCGATCGTACCGGCGATTAGCTCCGAGATGGCGCGGCGAAGCCGCTGTGAGACCGCCGAATCGGAGATTTCGAACTGCTCGGCGAGGTCGTCCTGCGTACACTCCCGTGGCACGTCGAAGTAGCCAGCGTAGTACGCCAGCGAGAGGATTTCGTACTGTTGTTCGGAGAGCACGTACGTCCGCTGATCGGAAACCGACGAGTCGTACAACTGCGTGACGTGAAACGAGATGCGTTCCTCCTGACAACACTCCCGGAACGCGGCCAGCGCATCACGGTTCGGGAGGTGGACACGCGCGACCCACCCCTTGCCGTTGCTCGTAACGCTAAACACGAACAGATCACGTTCGATACAGTGCTCAGGGATGACCTCGAGGGCGGTCTCGACCGTCACACGGTAGATCGATCGATTCTCGAACGTCGCGACACGTGTCGGATCCGAAATCGTGTGATCCGCCGCCATCGCCTCCTCGAGGGCCGTGTAATCACCGCCGAACGCGGAGACAAACTGACGACTCCGTTCGTCAGTCGGTGTCGTGTACTCGTACCGGAGCGTGATGTCGGGGGAGCGTCTGATCGTCGGTATCAGCGCCAGATCGTCGTGAGAGAGGTGAATTTCGGCAATAAATCCCATGGAGATACTCGTGCCGTTCCGTACAGTCGGTTTCAAACATCTTATTTATCGAACGCGTAGCCGACGATTGCAGTGGCTGAAACCGTCCATTCTACCCCGATCAGTTCAGATAGCCGAGATCTGCTAGCCGATCGGTGACTTCGTCGTCCGGCGCCGGCTGGTCGTGTTCGTCCGACTCGTCGTAGGCCGGATACGACATCGAATCGACGGGGTCGACGATAGGTGCGACAGTCCCGTCCATGCGATCGCTGATGGGAACGTCCATCGCGGCCATGATCGTCGGTGCGACATCGAACAGATGGACGTGCTCGAGCGATTGGCCCTCGTCGATTCCCTCGCCCATCGCGACGAAGACGCCATCGAGCTTGTGGTTCCACGGCTCGACCGGGCCGAAGTATTCGCCGTCGCCGAGTTGCTCGGAGAGGGCGTGTTCGAACCCGTTGGGAATCGTCACGATGTCGACGGCGTCATCGACGTGCTCGCCGTGGAAGTATCGCTCGCGGGGGGCGACCGTCTCGAAGAACGGCTCTCCGTCGGGCGTTTCGACACCCTGAAGCGTCCGGATGAGGTCTTCGCGTACCTCGTCGTACTCCTCGGGCGGGACGACGCCGTCCGGATCTCGGCCCTCGAGGTTGATCCGGACCCCGAGTTCGGTTCGAGCACGGACGTACGCCGTCGATGCAGCGAAGTCGACCTGTTCGTTCGCCGTCCGAGAGACCCCGCCCGGGGCGTACTTCTTCGCGAACTCCGCGAGTCCAACCTGCTCGAGGGCGATCCTGAGTCGACGAGCGGTGATCCCGAACCGCGCCGCGACTGCGGCGAGGCGTGCGGCCGTTCCGGGCTCCCACGTGTCGTACTCCTTGCCCTCGCGGAGCCGCCGCCGCATCGGCGTCCACGACGGCATCCCCTTCCCGCCGGTCGTCGTCTCGATGTAGCCCTCGTCGCGGAGGAACTCGTTGAGCCGGAACTCGTATCCGTCGTACGGTCCCATGCCGTGGTCGCTGACGAGGAAGAGACGGTCGGGATCGTGCGCCTCGAGGATCGCCGCGATCTGTTCGTCGGTCGCCTCGTAAACCTCCTCGACCATCGCCTCGTCGCCGTCGAATTCGTGAAACACCGTGTCCGTCTTCTGGAACTGGACGAAGCCGAGATCCGGCTCGAACTCGTCGACGAGATACCGGAACGCCTCCCCGCGCATCCCGACGAGTCGCCGGTACTCCGCGATCTTTTCGGCGTCTGACAGCGAGTCGTTGTCGCGCGTGTACTTCGGGTAGACGCGATAGTCGCCGATCGCGTCCCGGACGTCGTCTAGCAGTCCCTCGGGATGGCAGGCGGGATCTTCGGGCCCGAGAAAGCCGGGAATCACCGCGCCGTCGAACTCGTCCGGCGGGTGGGTGACGGGAGCGTTGACGACGACGCTCGAGCGACCGTGTTGGTCCAGCAGCGTCCACAGCGGGTGTTCGTTGACGTCGTCGTTGCTCGTCACGTGCCAGTCGTAGCCGTCGTAGCCGACGAAACCGATGGTGCCGTGTTTGCCGGGGTTGACGCCGGTGTAGATCGAGGGCCACGCACTCGGCGTCCACGGCGGGATCTGTGACTCGAGCGGAGCCGTCACCCCCTCCGAACAGAGCCGTTCGAGGGTCGGAATCCGATCGTCCTCGAACAGTCGCTCGAACACGGGTAAACAGCCCGCGTCGATCCCGATCACCAGCGTCTCCAGCCCGCTCGAGTCGTTTACAGTAGTCGTCGTCGATGCGTCGTCGTCACGGTCGAAGGTCCCACTCATCGTTCCATGTGTCTCATCGTGTCCTGTCTCGGTCACCCACTATCGGGACGGCCCGATAGTGAAGGCAGTCGATACCGCACAGCGATCTATCCGAACCGGAGTCGACGACACACTTCATTATCGGCTCGCTAAACCTACCGTTCAGCCGGATTGTCGGCTGTTCGACGCCAAGGAGCTCGAAACGTATCACAAGCGTTACGAATTCGAACGCCGACATCGCGAGCCGACGGCCACGTGGAACGGTTCCGACGGCGTCAGGCGGCCGCTTCGAGCGCACCCTCGACAATCGCCACGGCGTCGGCGACGAGCTCCTCGGCTCGCGACTCGGTTCGAGCCTCGGCCGTGACTCTGACGACCGGTTCGGTTCCGCTGGCACGAACGAGAATCCATCCGTCCTCGAGGTCGATCGAGACGCCGTCGAGCGTCTCGACGTCGTCGTACTGCTCACGGGCCCGATCGCGGACCCGGTCGATCACGGCGGCTTTCGCCTCGACCTCGAGCGACGTTCGCCGGATCGGATACGTCTCGACGTCGGCGACGAGTTCCGAGAGCGGCCCGCGGTCGGCGACGTGCTCGAGGAGTTTACAGGCCGCGAGCGGGCCGTCCGGACACAGCGTCTCCGTCGGCCAAATCCACGCCCCACTTGGCTCGCCACCGAAGACGACGTCCGGTCGACTCGCTTCCTCGGCCACGAAGACGTCGCCGACCGGCGTTCGCGTGACCGATGCCCCGACGGCCGCGAGCGCGTCGTCGACTGTCATACTCGTTCCGACCGGCGCGGCGACGACGTCGCCGTCGCTTGCGACCTCGCGCGCGAACAGCGCGAACAGCACGTCTTTCGGGACGAACGTCCCCGTTTCGTCGACAGCCATCATCCGGTCGGCGTCCCCGTCGTGGGCAATCCCGAGGTCGGCAGCCGTCGATTCGACCAGCGACGAGAGGCCAGCGAGCGTCTCTCGCGTCGGCTCGCTCGCCCGACCCGGAAAGCTGCCGTCCTGTTGGCCGTTCAGCGTAACGACGTCACAGCCAAGCGTTGCAAGCACGCGAGCAGTGATCCCGCCGGTCCCGTTGCCGACGTCGACGACGACGCTCGGCGGATCGTCGATCGACACTGCCTCGGCGAGTGCCCCTGTGTGGCGCTCGAGCGCGCCGTCGAGCGACTCGCGCGAGCCCTGCTCGTTCCAGGGCCTGAGGTCGTACGCCTCGCGTTCGACGCGCGTCGCGATTGCCTCGCGCTGCTCCGGACCGAAGGCCTTGCCCGACGCCGACCAGAGTTTGATCCCGTTGTCCGGCGCGGGATTGTGCGAGGCCGTGACGACGACCCCCGCGTCCGCATCCGCCCAGGCCACGGCTCTCGCGATCGTCGGCGTCGGTGCGACGCCGACCTCGAGGACGTCTGCCCCGCACTCACGCAAGCCGGCGATCAGTGCCTCGGCGAGAACTGTGCCGCTCTCCCGAGCGTCCCGCCCGACGACGACGCGCTCGTAGCCGTCGGATGCGACGGCTCGCCCCACGGCGAGTGCGAGTTCGGCTGTAACGTCGTCACCAACAGTTCCTCGGATACCGCTCGTTCCGAACATACGAGTACGCTCGAGGAAGCGGGGATTACTATACGGCCGCTAACAGCGTGTCCGCGGCCTATGCTGTCGCTAAGCCTCCGGAGGTGCGATTTCGTCCGTCGTCGGCCGTGGCGTTTGCCGTCGTGAGCGTGCGGTCGGACCGACAGGAAGGAACGAATCCGGCCCCGTTTACTAGCCGACGAACCGTCGCCAACTGAAAACGACGCCCTCCGCGGCGAGCCACAACACGCCGAGGACGATACCGACGACGTGCAGTATCTGCGGGAGGTGCATCCACGTCGGGAAAGCGTACTGGGCCATCGCCTCCCACTCGCTGAGTATCGACTCGACGGTGCTGCGCTCGTTGTCGACCGCGGTCAACTCATCGCCCGGCGGTGCGTCCGACCGTTCGTCGACGCCGATACGGTCGGCCTCGTACGGCAGCGGGATCACGGTGCCGTCGAGGTCGTCGTACTGCCAGACGATCTCGCCATCGGGATCGACCTCGAGTACGCGGTTGTTTTGGGAGTCGGTGATGAGCGTGTTGCCGTTTGGCAGTCGGTCGGCATCCCTGGGCCACTGCAGTTGCTCACCCGAGGGGCCGGTGTACTGCCAGATGTGTTCGTCGGACTCGAGGTCGTGCTCGACGATGCGATCGTTTTCGCTGTCTGCGATGACCATCGTCCCCTGGGCCTCGAGTCGGTGAGGGTTGTGCTGGCGTTCCAGAACGCTGTGGTTACCCGGCTCGCCGACGACGTCGACGATCTCGTCGGTCTCCGGATCGACTTCTATTATCACGTCGAAGTTCCGGAGACTCATCTGGAAGTTCCCGTTCTCGAGGTGGTCGATGTCGTTCATATGCGTCCAGTCGTCGTGTTCGCCGTCCTTCTCGGGCCCGCCGTAATCCTCGTAAAACGGCGTGCCGGGAGTCAGATGGTCCTCGGCCTGCCACTCCCAGGTGATCTCGCCCTCGCGGTCGACAGTGAACGATCGATCGTTCCCCATGTCGATAATCGCCGTCTCGCCGTTGTCGAGTCGTTCGACGTCGTGGACCTCGTGGTGGCCGATGAACTCGTCGTACCAATCGTATTCCCAGCCGACCTCTCCCGACTCCTTGTCGATCTCGACGACGCGGTTGTGGACGCAATGGTCGTCTCGCTCCTCGTACTCGAGGTATTCATCGGGACAGTCTTCGGCGGGGGTTTTGACGGCGACGGCTGCGAGCACCGTCTCCGGATCGAGTTGTTCGACGCCGAACACGCGCGAGTTCGGTACTGACCACTCCCAGACGACCTCGCCGTCGGGCGCCAACTCGACGACTCGCCCGTCGTCGTTGTACGAGTGGACGCCGACGAGCGTATTCCCGGGGTATCGCTCGTCTTCGTTGACGATATCGGCGTCACGGTCGACGACGACCGCTTGGACGCCGAGTGAAACGATCAGGAGGACGATAACGACGGCGACGACGGTAATGCGTGTTCGCTGAGTCATTCGTTGGGGGGGTTGCGTTCAGACTGGTGTCGTCCGACTCGAGTGGGTCGGTATGTATCCGTCCGCGACAGTCAATTACCCTCGAGACCCACACCTCTACGCGGCGAAATATCATGAAGCTTGGCAGAGATCTCGTCCCCGACGAAATTCCGCGTGACCGAACGTTCACAGCGGCTGATCCGCGCGTATCGACCGGGTTCGCTGTGTACCTCGAGCCGTCGACCGATCGTGTAACCGAGAGGGTCATTGACGAACAATTGCAGGGCAATCGCTATCACATCCCTTGAGCAGGATGCGAGTACTCATGGCCACCGTCGAAACGATCCTGTCATCAGTTTTCAATACGGTTCCCGAACTCCACTCCGGCCAGCTCGGACTCCTCGCGGGAGTGCTCGTCGGCGTCCTCTACTGGCACGGCTACCGTCGGTCGTCGCTTGCCCTCCTCACCGCACTCTACCTGCTGGCGCTTGGTGTCGTCCCAGCCCCCGCACGAGGGCTGCTCGTTGTACAGTCCCAGCCGTGGTACTTCTGTTCGCTTCTGGTCGTCACCTCACTCGGCGCGATTGGCGGTACTGTTATTTGGACTCGAGTGTCGCGCTCGAGCCAACCGTGGCTGTCGAGGGTTGGCCAACGTGACATCTAACATCGCTGCTGGACACGACCGTTGTCGCTGCGTTAATCCTGGTTCGGCCAGTATTACGGACGAGACGGACTTCGAGTTACGGCCCGCCTTGTTTCGGTCGGATTCGAACCACGAGGACTCGAATCATCTCGTCCTCTGGGATCGAACCGCCGGTGGATATTTCGCACTCACGGAGTTGTTCGCGCGAAAATAGTCCCGGGCGGATTCGAACCGCCGTCATGGGCTGTCTTCCGTGACGGACCAAACCGAACACGTCCAAAGGCCCATATGATTGGCCACTACACCACGGGACTTCTCACTTCGTTCATCGACCCGCGTACCTCGCAGTTCCATCGGAACCGCTCGCCACCACGGGACTTCACTCGCTGGATAGACCACCGTCGTACAATAGTGTTACTTTTCGTCTCGAGGAGAGACCACGATTTCCCCTGCCTCGACACGCCGATGACAGCTCCGACAGAGTGTAATCACGTTGTCCATCGTATGTGCAGCGTCGGGATGGTCGAACGATCGGACAGGCTGTCGGTGATGGACGTCCGGGTTCTGTCCGAGTTCGTCGGCGTCTACCCCACAGTGTTGACACTTGTAGTCGTCACGCTCGAGTGCCTGCCGTCGAATCTGCCACCAGTGCCGGCCATACGTAATCGGGCTGCCCTTCCGTTGGTGGTGGTTGGGACCGACAATGTTCTCCGAGAGCCACGCACCGTAGCACTCGAGCGTACAGAAGAAGCCGCGGGTGTGCTCCTCAAGTTGCGCTGGCCGAACCTCGAGTTCGGCGTCACACGATTGACAGTGGACTACTACTCGATTTCCTTTTATTGACAGATTCGTCGGAAGAAGCCCGTCTGCAGTGTTGACACACGGTGGGCAATAGACGCCGTCCTTGTTCGACGGATAGTATTCGAACTCCTCTCCACACCGTTTACACGCCGTGGTCTCTATCGCATCGCTCCAGTTGCCGTTGTGCTCGCCAGCGTTCGGATTACAGTCATCGCAGAACTCCCGTCTGGCCTTCGGGTCGTAGAACTCGAGGCCACACCCACGACAGGTTCGATTCGGAAGTGGCTCGTCGTGGACTTTCGTGTGGTGTTGACGCATGCCACGCTCCGTCGAGAGCGTCTTCCCGCACGTTGGACAGTCCATGACGGGGTTGGCGTAGTCATCCCGTATAAACTCGAGGACGGACACTCGAGTGACAGCCGTTGCTGACGGAGGACACCCCTTGGAAAAGCAATCGACTCGAAACGCCAGTCAGCGGCGTTACAGATAGCCTTCTTCGACCAGTCGCTCGATGCCTTCCTCGAGTCGCTCCTCGCTCGCAGCGTAGGAGATCCGCGCGTAGCCGGGGGTGCCAAAGGCGCTGCCGGGAACCGTCGCGACGTGGGCATCTTCGATCGCGCCCTCACACCAGGCCTGATCGTCGTCATCGACGGGGAGCATCATATAAAACGCGCCTTCGGGGACGGCGACGTCGACGCCGTGTTCGTCGAGTAAGTCGACGACGAGGTCGCGCCGTTCCTCGAACGCTTCGGTCATCTCTTTGACGGCGTCGTCGGTGTTCTCGAGGGCTTCGATGCCGGCGTGCTGGACGAAGTTCACCGCGGAGGAGACCGAGTGGCTGTGGAGTTTGCCGGCCTGATCGATCAGGTCCTTGGGGCCGGCGAAGTAGCCGAGTCGCCAGCCGGTCATCGAGTACGCCTTCGAGAAGCCGTTGACCGTGACCGTGCGGTCGGCCATCCCCTCGAGCGTGCCGAGGCTGGTTGGCTCGACGCCGTAGGTGATCTCCTTGTAGATCTCGTCGGAGATGACGGTGATGTCGTGTTCGACGGCGAGATCGCGGACGCCCTCGAGTGCTGCGTCGGAGTAGACCGCGCCGGTTGGGTTCGACGGCGAGTTGACGACCAGCAGTTCGGTGTCGTCGGAGACGGCCTCGGCGAGGTCGTCGAGGGCGGGCTCGAGTTGGAAGTCGGTCTCGGAGAGGTCGACGCGGGTGAGGTCGCCGCCGGCCATCTTGACCATCGCCTCGTAGGAGACCCACGCGGGATCGAGCAGGACGACCTCGTCGCCGTCCTGAATGAGTGCCTGCACGATCTCGTAGAGCGCCTGTTTCGCACCGGGCGTGACGATTATCTCGTCGGGACCGTGATCGAGACCGTCGTCGGCCAGCTTGTCGGCGATCGCTTCGCGCAGTTCGAGGATTCCAGCCGAGGTCGTGTAGCCGGTGTGGCCAGCATCCATCGCGTCCTGTCCGGCGTCGATGATGTTCCGCGGCGTCGGGAAGTCGGGTTCGCCGACGGAGAGGTCGACGACGTCTGCGCCGTCGGCCTCGAGTTCGGTCGCGAGGGCGGAGATCGCAAGCGTTGCGGACGGTTCGACTCGGGTTACGCGGTCGGTGAATTCCATCGTCATTGTTGATCTGGGTCGGGAAGTTGTGCGACGAGATCGAGCGCGCCGTCGACGGCTTTCGCCGCGTTTTCGACGCGTTCGCGCGATTCCGCGGCGGACATACCGGGCCCCGTTACGCCGAGGGTCACGGGGGTGTCACGCTCGAGACTCACGTCGGAGAGCCGCTGGGCGGTCGCGTCGGTGATCACCTGATCGTGGTCGGTGTCGCCGGTGATGACCGTCCCGATGACGGCGACGGCGTCGACCGCCTCGAGGCGGGCGAGTCGGTCTGCCGCCAGCGGGGCGTCGTAGACGCCCGGGACGGAGACCGTCTCGTACACGTCGGCACCTGCGGCCTGGGCTGCCTCGAGAGCCTCTTGTTCCATCTGCTCGGTGATCGGACGGTTGAACTCCGCGACCACCAATCCGAGCGTGGTCATACGCGACCGGTAGAGAGGGCGGGTAAAAGAGGTACCGTTATCGAGTAACAAACTCGGATAATCGACCACGATAAATTATCCGCAACCGACGGAACGGACAGCTATCGGGATTCGAACCGCGTTGGTCTATTGAGAACGCTTAAGCGCGGGCAACGTCAACCGTTCGCGCAATGACAACGCTGCAGACGCCCGGACCGACGCTTGGCGTCGTCGGTGGCGGACAGCTCGGACGAATGCTCGCCGAGGCGGCGTCGCCGCTCGGCGTCGAGGTGGTCGTACTCGATCCGACACCCGACTGCCCGGCCGCGCCAGTCGCCCGTGACCAGATCGTCGCTGACTTCGACGACGAGGCAGGCATTCGCGAACTCGCCGCCCGCGCAGACGTCCTCACGTTCGAGATCGAACTCGCCGATCAGGACGTCTTAGAGCGCATCAGCGAGGATACGGGGACGCCCGTACATCCGAAGCCGTCGACACTGCGGACGATCCACGACAAGCTCGTCCAGAAACGGGAACTCGAGGACGCCGGCGTTCCGGTGCCGCCGTTCCGTGCGGTCGACGACGCCGACGACATCCGCGCGGCCATCGACGACTACGGCGCGCCAGTCATGCTCAAAGCGCGGACCGGCGGCTACGATGGTCGCGGGAACGTTCCCGTCGAATCGAAGGCTGACGCCGAGGATGCCCTCGAGTCGGTCGCCGGCCCCGCGATGGTCGAAGCGTTCGTCGAGTTTGAACGCGAGGTGTCGGTGATCGCCGTCAACGGCGACGACGAGATCGCGACCTTCCCGCTGGGCGAGAACATCCACGTCGACGAGATCCTTCGAGAGACGATCGTGCCCGCGCGCTCGAGCGAGGCCGTCTCCGAGCGCGCATACGAGGTCGCACGGGACGTTCTATCCGTGATGGATGGCCGGGGCGTCTATGGGATCGAGCTCTTTGAAACTCCTGACGGCGAGATTCTGCTCAACGAGATCGCCCCGCGCCCGCACAACTCGGGCCACTGGACGATCGAGGGCGCACAGAGTTCCCAGTTCGAACAGCACGCCCGAGCCGTCCTCGGCTGGCCGCTCGGCTCGACCGAACTGCGCTCGCCAACAGCACTCGCGAACCTGCTGGCCGATGTCGAGGAGAATCAGGACGCACGTCTCCGACACGTCGACCGTGTGCTCGAGACGCCCGGCGCACACCTCCACTGGTACGGCAAGCGAACGTCCCGTCCGGGCCGGAAGATGGGTCACGTGACGGTTTCCGGCGACACGGACGCCGACGTCGAAGCCCTGCTCGAGACCGCGCGCGAGCTCGAGTCGGCCGTGACGTTCACGGCGGAGTAGTTTCGGGCGGATTGAAGTCATCCGCCCGACCATCCTCTCCTATGAGCGACAGCGTCAGCGACCTGATCGACCGCCTACACCGCGAAGCCGAGCAAGACCGCCTGAACGATGAGACGCCCGACGTCGGAATCGTCATGGGTAGCGATTCGGACCTCGAGGTTATGATGACCGGCGGGAAACGCCGCGGTGCCTACGACGCGTTCGTCGACGAACTCGGCTTCGCCGAGCAGACCGACTACGAGAACTCACCGGAAGAACGGTTTACGTTCGAGACGTACGTCACCTCGGCTCACCGCACGCCGGATCTGATGACGGCGTACGCCGAGACGGCCGAAGATCGGGGCCTCGAGGTCATCATCGCCGGGGCTGGCGGCAAGTCGGCCGATCTGCCGAACATGACGGCCTCGATCGCCTACCCGCTGCCGGTGATTGGCGTCCCCGTCCAGGAGAAGTCCGTCGACAGCGTCATCGGGATGCCAACCGGCGCCCCGCTGGTCGCCGTCGACGCCGGCAAGTCGTTCAACGCCGCGCTCTCTGCGGCGCAGATCCTCGCCCGCCAGCACGATTCGGTCCGTGACCGACTCGTCGCCTACCACGACGGCCTCCGTGAGGGTGTCGGAACCGTCTCTCGCGACCTGCACGATCAGGGAACGAAGACGTTCTCGAGCGAGTAACGATCTCGCCGGGCACAAATTCAACACCTCGAGGGGAGTGAGCAACGGTCTCGACGATAGCGAACCGTATGTCGTCCGGTTGATGGTACTAGAAGACCATCGTCTTTCGTGAAAGATTCCCTCGTTCGGCCGTAACGACGCGGTTCGAAGAACGACACAGACCAGTCACGTCAGTAACTAGTTCAACGCTCGATAGCTACGAATGACATACGAGTAAAACCCAAGTGAGTGATTTATCACGAAAGACGGCGTTGTAGTCCGTCTTCCGCCGAAAAACGAACAATCAACCCTTATATGCGTGCGGTTTGAACCCTCGAACGTTACGGAGATGAATGATTGGATCGCAATCGGGGCGCTGGCGCTCGTAGGACTGCTGATACCGCTCGGAATGATGGCGGTATCGTACCTCTTACGGCCGTCTGTCCCCGAAACGAGTAAACGTGCCACCTACGAGAGTGGCGAGGTTCCAACCGGCGGGACGCGCATTCGGTTCAATATCCAGTACTACATGGTTGCGCTTTTGTTCCTCGTTTTCGATATCGAGACCGTCCTTCTGTTCCCCTGGGCGGTCGTCTACCTGGATGCCGTCGAATCGGACGCCGTCTCGCTGCTCGAGATCCTCGGGCCGATGCTGTTGTTCGTCGCCATCCTGATGGTCGGACTCGCATGGGCGTGGCGCAACGGTGCAGTACAGTGGGCACAGACACCGCGTCAGTTAGCGTCCGGTGATGATCGACAATGAGCAGTAACAATCCACGACAATCGATCCACGACAGCACCGCACCGTCGACGGATACCCGCGACTCGCGGATCGGCGAAGGTCCGGACGACCGGTTCAACTCCAAGCTCCGGGAGGCGTTCGGCGCATCGCCGTTTATCCTCACGAAGTTCGATAAGTTCATGAATTGGGTCCGGGGCAACTCGATGTTCATGCTACAGTTCGGGATCGCCTGCTGTAGTATCGAGATGATCCATACCTACGCGATCAAACACGACCTCGATCGCTTCGGTGCTGGCGTGCCACGCGCATCGCCGCGACAGGCCGACGTGATGATCGTCCCCGGGACGATCGTCTCGAAGTTCGGTCCCCGAATGAAGCGCGTCTACGACCAGATGCCCGAGCCGAAGTTCGTCGTCGGCATGGGATCGTGTACGATCTCCGGCGGCCCCTTCCAAGAAGGATACAACGTCGTGAAGGGTGCCGAGGAGATCATCCCGATCGACATTCACGTGCCGGGCTGTCCGCCCCGGCCGGAGGCGCTCATCTACGGCGTCGCCAAACTGCAAGAGCGGATTCGAAACGGCGAGTCGTCGCCGGTCGTCGTCAAACCGTACGAACTCGAGCAGTTCGGCGACCTGCCGAAAGACGAACTTGTCCAGAAACTCGCGAGCGAAATCGACGAAGACGATCTCGTCATGCGTTACAACTGGGCTGATTCACCATGAGCACGGGACTCGAGAAACGAGCGACACGGGTCGAAGTCTCCGAAGACGACCTCGAGGCGCTGCTCGGCGACCGCGCGCTCGGACGCGACGATCACCTCAACGCGCCGGGGTTCGTCATCCGACCGGACGACGTTCAGGATGTCCTCACTGACCTTCGGGACGAAGCCGGCTTCGATCACCTCTCCTGTCTCACCGCACAGGAGTATTCGGATCGGTACGAATCGATCTATCACCTGAAAAAGTACGCCGATCCGACCCAGGAGGTCTCAGTGGTTGTTCCGACGACGACTGACGACCCCGTCAGTCAGTCGGCCGAACCCGTCTTCCGGACGGCGGATTGGCACGAGCGCGAAGCGTTCGACCTCGTGGGGATCGACTACGAAGGCCATCCTGATCCGCGACGGATTCTCTTGCCCGAAACCTGGCAGGGGCATCCGCTCTCTAAGGGCTACGATCAGGAGAAGCCACAGATCGTCACGCTCTCGGAACACGCCAACCCGATCCAACCCGACCACCACGACGAGGAGTCGGACACGATGTTTTTAAACATCGGACCACACCACCCGGCAACCCACGGCGTGCTCCACGTCAAGACGGTGTTAGATGGTGAGACGGTCGTGGATATCGACCCCGACATCGGCTACCTGCACCGCTGTGAGGAGCAGATGTGCCAGCAGGGGACCTATCGCCACCAGATCATGCCCTACCCTGACCGGTGGGACTACGTCTCAGCCGGCCTCTTAAACGAGTGGGCATACGCCCGCGCGGCCGAGGATCTGGCGAATATCGAGGTTCCCGAGTACGCCCAGATCATCCGGACCATGGGCGCCGAACTCTGCCGGATCGCCTCGCACATGCTCGCACTCGGCACGTTCGCACTGGACGTCTACGGCGACTTCACCGCCGTCTTCCAGTACGCGTTCCGCGACCGCGAGGTCGTCCAGGACATCCTCGAAGACCTGACCGGCCAGCGGCTGATGTTCAACTACTTCCGCCTCGGCGGTGTCGCCTGGGACCTGCCCGAACCGCGCGACGAGTTCATCGCGAAGACGCGGGACTTCCTCGACGAACTCCCGGCGAAAGTCGACGAGTACAACGACATGATCACCTCGAACGAAATCTTCCAGGTCCGGTGTCACAACACTGGGATCTTGGAACCCGAGGTGGCCAAACAGTACGGCTGTACCGGCCCCGTCGCCCGTGGGTCCGGTATCGACTACGACCTGCGGCGTGACGACCCCTATGGCTACTACGAGAACTTAGAGTGGGACGTCGTCACCCAGGACGGCTGTGACAACTACGCGCGTGTGCTCGTGCGGATGCAGGAAGTCGAAGAGTCGGCCAAGATCATCGAGCAGTGTCTCGACTTGCTCGAGGACTGGCCCGAAGACGACCGCGAAGTGCAGGCCAACGTTCCGCGGACGCTCAAACCGGACGCCGACACGGAGGTCTACCGGGCGGTCGAAGCCGCAAAGGGCGAACTCGGTATCTACATTCGTTCGGACGGGACGGACAAACCTGGTCGGTTCAAGATCCGCAGTCCGTGCTTTTCGAACCTGCAGGCGCTCGAGGTCATGTCGGAAGGGGAGTACATCCCTGACCTGGTGGCCTCGCTGGGCAGTCTCGACATCGTTCTCGGGGAGGTGGATCGGTAAGTATGGTCGGTGGCGTTCCACCACTCCCGTTACAGAGTGATACCGTGTTGCTCCCCGAGCGGATCGGCAAGCTGACTGGCCTTGATCAGTTCGGCCTCGGTGGCGAACTGCTCGCGACGTTCCTCGCGGCGTTTATCGTCGGAAACATCATGCTGGCGATGACCGGCGTCGCCGGTCCGTGGGCGAAACGAAAGATCACGGCCGCCTTCACCGACCGAATTGCGGTCAACCGACTCGGTCCGGCCGGCTTGCTGATTATCGTCGCCGACTCGGTGCGACTGCTCTCGAAGGAACTGATCGTACCCGAGCACGCCGATCGACCGGCGTACGACCTCGCACCGATCGTTATCGCGTCCTCGGCACTGCTCGGCTTTGCCGTGATCCCGATGGGAAGTGGGATCCACCTCGCTGATCCCGAAGTCGGGCTGGTGTACGTCTTCGCTGTTGCCGGCATCGCAAGCATCGGCCTGATGATGGCCGGCTACTCGTCGGCGAACAAGTACTCGATGCTCGGCGGCCTTCGGGCAGTCGCACAGAACATCGCCTACGAGATTCCGCTAGTCGTCACCGGGATGTCGGTGGTCATCTTCGCCGGCACCTTACAGATGAGTGCGATCGTCGAGGCACAGGCGCAGACGCTCGTCTCGCTCGGTGGTCTCGACATTCCGGCGTGGTACGCGCTGGTCAACCCGTTCGCGTTCGTCCTCTTTCTGGTGGCGAACTTCGCCGAAGTCGGCCGCAATCCCTTCGACACACCCGAAGCGCCGACCGAGATCGTCGCTGGCTACCAGACCGAGTACTCGAGCGTCTACTTCGTGTTGATCTACCTCGGGGAGTTCATCCACATCTTCCTCGGCGGGGCGATCATCGCGACGATTTTCCTCGGCGGTCCGGCAGGGCCAGGACCAGATGGACTCGGTATCGTCTGGTTCATCATCAAGATCTGGGGAGTGTTCTTCCTGACCCAGTGGCTCCGCTCGGCGATCCCACGTGTCAGAATCGACCAACTTATCGAGATCGGCTGGAAAGGACTGCTCGTCCTTTCGTTCGCTAATCTCGTCATCACCGCAGTCATTGTGGGGCTGATAGCATGATCGGACTACTCAAATCCATGGCCACGACGATGAAACACGCACTGGACGGCTCGACGTTTACCGTCGAGTATCCGGAGACCGCACCGGACGTCTCCCCGAGATTTCGGGGCGTCCACAAGTTTAGTCAGGAACGCTGTATCTGGTGTCGCCAGTGTGAGAACGTCTGTCCGAACGACACGATCCAGATCGTGATGGACGACAAGCGAAACGGCGAGCAGTACAACCTCAACATCGGGCAGTGTATTTACTGCCGGCTCTGTGAGGAGGTCTGTCCAGTCGACGCCATTCTGCTCACCCAGAATTTCGAGTTTACCGGCGACACTAAACACGAGCTGGTCTACAACAAAGACCAGTTGCGAGCCGTACCGTGGTACAAAGATATCGACCCGCTCGAGTCACGTGAACCCGATCGGGGTGCGTGGATCGGCGAAGGAGACGGAGACGTCGACTACCAGTAACAATGATGGATACGATAGCGTTCGCGGCATTTGCGTTCGTGACGCTTGCCAGCGCGCTGGGGATGGTTCTCTTTCGGGATCCGTGGCACTCGGCGCTCATGCTTGGCGTGGCGCTGCTGAGCATCGCAGTTCACTACGTGATGCTCGCCGCCGAGTTCGTTGCGATGATGCAGGTTCTCGTCTACGTCGGCGGGGTGCTCGTCCTCATCACCTTCGCGGTGATGCTGACCCAGCGTGATGAACAGGCGTCCGAAGAGGTGGTACAGACATGACGACAGGCCCACAGCTCAGACTCGGCAAATCGCTGCTTCCCGGGCTGCTCGCCGTCGGCCTGTTCGGGCTGATGGCACTGATCGTCCTGAACACGTCGTTTGCGTCGATGGCCGGCTATCCGGACGGTATCTCGATCACGTCCGAACTCGGCTACGCGCTGTTCGATCTCGAGGTGTTGCAATCGACCGACGGCTCGATCGGCGTGACCGAGCCGTTCCTCGCAGCGTTCCTGTTGATCGCAATCACTCTGGACGCTGCACTCGACGCCTCGCTCGTCCTCGCGAAACGCGAGGAAGAAGGCGAGCCGGTCTCGCCGCTTGCGCGTTCGACTCCGGACACCGCCGATACGGCCGACTCGAGTGGCTTTGTCACCGAGCCGACGGCGACCGACGGTGGCACCTCCGATGCGGACTCGAGTGGAGGTGACGACCGATGACCGTCGCCGTCGAGTACTACGTCCTGTTGTCGATGGGCCTGTTCTGTATCGGGCTCTTCGGCGTGTTGACGCGTCGCAACGCACTGATGTTCCTGATGTCCGTCGAGCTCATGCTGAACGCGGCGAACATCAACCTGATCGCCTTTTCGTTCTATCACGGCAATCTCACGGGGCAGGTGTTCGCGCTGTTTACGATGGCGCTTGCCGCCGCTGAGGTCGCCGTCGGGCTCGGGATCATTCTGGTGTTGTACCGCAACTTCCGTGACGTCGACGTCACGGTTCCGACGACGATGAGGTGGTAAAATGGCAGGAACAGGAATTTTCAGTTACGCTCCGGCGATCGCACTGTTCCCGCTCGTGGCGTTTGTTGTCGCTCTGGTGTTCGGCAAGTACATGCCGAAAAAGGGGGCGATTGCGGGCATCTTTGCGACGGCAGGTTCGTTGTTGCTGTCGCTCGTGATGTTTGCAGCCGTCGCGGGTGGTGAAGTGTATCACGAAACGCTGTACGAGTGGACCTCCGGCGAGATTACGAGCCAGGTCGGTGCCGAGGAGATCGAATTCACGTTCGGAATCCTGCTCGACCCGCTATCGACGCTGATGTTGGTCATCGTCTCGCTCGTCGCATTGCTCGTCCACGTATTCAGCCTCGGATACATGAACGCCGAAGGCGAGACGGGACTGCCCCGATACTACGCTGAACTCGGGCTGTTTACGTTCAGCATGCTCGCGTTCGTCTTCGCGGATAACCTGCTGATGGCGTTCATGTTCTTCGAACTCGTCGGCCTGTGTTCGTACCTGCTGATCGGGTTCTGGTTCCGAACGCAGTCGGCTCCGTCGGCGGCGAAGAAAGCGTTCCTCGTCACCCGTTTCGGGGACTACTTCTTCCTGATCGGGGTCGTCGCGATCGCGGCTACGTTCGGCACGGTCGCGTTCGCCGGCGACGACTCGTTCGTGACGGCAGCCGAGACTGCGATCGACGACGGCACGCAACTGTTCGGCTTCGACGCCCAGACGTGGGTGACGATCACCGGACTGCTGGTGCTGGGTGGTGTCATCGGCAAATCCGCTCAGTTCCCACTCCATACCTGGCTGCCGGATGCGATGGAAGGTCCGACTACCGTCTCCGCGCTGATTCACGCGGCGACGATGGTCGCGGCCGGTGTCTATCTGGTCGCCCGGATGTTCGGCTACTACGCACTCAGCCCGACCGCACTCGCGATTATCGCCTTCGTCGGTGGCTTTACCGCACTGTTCGCGGCGACGATGGGTGTCGTCAAAGACGACATCAAGCAGGTGCTCGCGTACTCGACGATCAGCCAGTACGGCTACATGATGCTGGGACTCGGCGTCGGCGGCTACGTCGCCGGCGTCTTCCACCTCATGAACCACGCCTTCTTCAAGGCGCTTCTGTTCCTCGGTGCCGGGGCCGTCATCGTTCTCATGCACCACGAACAGGACATGTGGAAGATGGGCGGCCTCAAGAACAAGGCCCCCGTCACCTACTACACGTTCCTCGCGGGCGCGCTCGCACTCGCCGGAATCGTCCCGTTCTCGGGCTTCTGGTCGAAAGACGAGATTCTCTACGACGCACTGATCGTAGGCTTAGAGCAACCGGTTATCCTCGCCGCGTACGCGATGGGACTCGTGGCCGTCTTCTTCACCGGCTTCTACACCTTCCGGATGGTCTTTTTGACCTTCCACGGTGAGCCCCGATCCGAGATGGCAGAGGACCCACACCCGGTCGGCTGGGCGATTAAGGTCCCGCTGATCACACTGGGTGTCCTCGCGACCGTCGCCGGGCTCGCGAACCTCGCTCCCGTCGCGAAACTGCTCAGTATCGACATTACGTTCCTCGAGTTCTGGCTCGACGGCGAGTACGGAGCTGTCGAAGGACTGACCTACCACGACTACCACGAGACGGTCCCCTTCGAGGAGGGCTACATTACCTCGGAGACGGTGACGATGCTGCTCGGTGCCGGCGTCTCGCTCGGGCTCGCGCTGGCCGGCGCGCTCACTGCACATTCGCTGTACAACGTGCCTGAGCCGTCCCGCCACATGACGAAACTCGGCGGCGCGTACACCACCTTGCGGAGCAACTACTACCAGGACGAGTTCCAAGTCTGGCTCGCCGAAGGGCTGACGCTGCCCATTGCGCGCGCGGCAAACTGGTTCGATCAGACCGTCATCGACGGAACCGTCAACGCCGTCTCGTCTGTCAGCCTGTTCGGGAGCGACCGTGTGAAACACGTTCAAACGGGAATCGTGACAAACTACGCAGCGCTACTGGTGGCCGGGTTCCTCGGCTTACTGGTCGTGCTCGGACTGTACGGAGGGTGGTTCTGATGATGATCGAAGTACTAATCGCGGTTGCACTGGTCGGCGCGTTGGTGACGTTCGTCGCGCCGAATCGAATCGCAGGCAAGCTGGCGTTCGCGATCAGCCTCGTGCCCGCCGTGCTCAGCCTGTGGATGTTTACAGCCTTCGACGGCAGCGGCAACGCCTTGCTCGAGGGCACGCTTGCCTTCGAGTCCCACTACGAGTGGCTCCAACTCGGCGAGTACTCGATCTCGTGGTTCGTCGGGCTCGACGGCATTAGCATCCCGCTCGTCGTCCTGACGACGATTCTCGTGTCGCTTGCGATCATGAGTTCGTGGACGCCAATCGACGACCGCGAGTCCCAGTTCTACGGGCTCGTGCTGTTCATCGAGGCGAACCTCATCGGCGTCTTCGCCGCGCTCGATTTCTTCCTCTGGTTCATCTTCTGGGAAGCGGTGCTGATCCCGATGTACCTGCTGATCGGTATCTGGGGCGGCCCGCGACGGAAGTACGCCGCGATCAAGTTCTTCGTCTACACGAACGTGGCATCGCTCGTGATGTTCGGTGCCTTCATCGCACTCGTCTTCGGACTCGGCGACTCGGTGACGTCGTTCGCCCTGCCCGAAATCGCGACGGCGATGCTCGAGGGCGGTCCCGACGGCTTCCTCGGCCTCGAGGGAACGACGCTCACCTCTGTGGTGTTCGTCGCGATGTTCCTCGGGTTTGCAGTGAAGGTGCCGGTCGTTCCGTTCCACACGTGGCTGCCGGACGCCCACGTTGAAGCTCCGACACCAGCGTCGGTGCTGCTGGCGGGGGTCTTGCTGAAAATGGGGACCTATGCCCTGCTGCGGTTCAACTTCACGATGTTCCCCGGACAGGTCGAGACGTACGCCGTGCCGATCGCGGCAATCGCCGTGATCAGCGTCATCTACGGGGCGATGCTCGCACTCGCCCAGACCGACCTGAAACGGATCGTCGCCTACTCGTCCGTCTCGTCGATGGGCTATGTCATCCTCGGTCTGATCGCCTACACCCAGTTCGGGGTCGGCGGGGCGACGTTCCAGATGGTCTCACACGGCTTCATTTCGGGGCTGATGTTCATGGCCGTCGGCGTCATCTACAACGCCACGCACACCCGACTCGTCACGGATATGTCGGGGATGGCAGACCGGATGCCCGTCGCGGTAGGTATTCTCATCGCCGGCGCGTTCGGCTACATGGGGCTGCCGTTGATGTCCGGCTTCTACGGCGAGTTCACCATCTTCTTCGGGGCCTTCCAGGCCGACTTCGCGTACGCGCCGCTGTTTACGTCGCTCGCGATGTTCGGCATCGTCATCGTCGCTGGATACCTGCTGTTTGCGCTCCAGCGAACCGTCTTCGGGCCCTACGAACTCGAGACCGACTACGAGGTGAGCCGCGCACCGCTGCACGACGTCGTGCCGATGTTCGTGTTGCTCGGCATCATCATCCTGCTGGGCGTGGCACCTGACTTGATCTTCGAGATGATAACCGACGCAGTCGATCCGATCCTGAACGGAGGTGAACTGTAATGGCGGTGCTCGAACTCCCCGAGTGGGCAGCACTCGCACCGGCATTGATCATGGTCGCAACCGCGCTGGCGCTGTTCGTCTTCGATAGCGTCTCCCCGCGGTCGACGAATCGCTCGCTGCTGGCTGGAACCGCGGCTGGTGGCGCACTCGCCTCACTCGCCGTCGCCGTCTGGTACACCGCCGCTGGTGTCGGCACGCCTACGATCGATGGCGGTCGCGGCGAGATCGAGCCAATCCACGGCCTCGTCGTCGACCAGCTCGCGCTGTACTTCATGATCGTCGTCGCGATCGTCACCGCACTGATCGCGGTGGCGAGCTACGACTATCTCGCCGGCCACACCTACCAGGCCGAGTACTACTCGCTCGTCATGCTCGCGGCGAGTGGGATGTCGCTGATGGCTGCCGCAAACAGCCTCGTGACGATCTTCATCGCACTCGAGCTCGCGAGCCTGCCGTCGTACGCGCTCGTGGCGATTCTAAAGGACAACCGCGGGAGCGTCGAAGCTGGCCTGAAGTACTTCCTGATCGGCGCGCTCTCCTCGGCGATCTTCCTCTACGGAATCTCGCTGGTCTATGGCGCGACCGGCCACCTCTATCTGGCCGACATCGCAGCCGTTCTCGAGGCCGGCGACGCGGACGGCTTCGGTGGCCTGCTCGGACTCGGCATCCTCATGCTGATCGGCGGCTTCGCGTACAAAACGGCGAGCGTGCCGTTTCACTTCTGGGCCCCCGAAGCGTACGAGGGGGCACCCGCACCGATCAGTGCGTTCCTCTCCTCGGCGTCGAAGGCTGCCGGCTTCGTGATCGCGTTCCGCGTGTTCACGACCGCGTTTCCGCTCGAGGCAACCCAGGAACTGATCGGCATCGACTGGACGATCGCCTTCGTCATCCTCGCGATTGCCACGATGACGATCGGGAACTTCGCGGCAGCGACCCAGACGAACGTCAAGCGGATGCTCGCGTACTCGTCGATCGGTCACGCCGGCTACGCGCTGATCGGACTGGCGGGACTCACCGCCGACGGCGGCGACCTCGTCATGGGTGCCGCGATGATGCACCTGCTCGTCTACGGCTTCATGAACACGGGGGCGTTCCTGTTCGTCGCACTCGCCGAACACTGGGGCGTTGGCCGCACGTTCGAAGACTACAACGGCCTCTCGGCACAGGCACCCGTTGCGTGTGCCGCACTGGTGGTCTTCATGTTCAGTCTCGCTGGCGTGCCGCCGTTCGCTGGCTTCTGGAGCAAGTACTTCCTGTTTACCGGCGCGATCAGCATCGGCACCACCGCCATGCTCGCCGTCGCCGCTGCGCTGGTAGTCAACAGTGCACTCTCGCTGTACTACTACTCGCGACTGGTCAAGGCAGTCCTGATCGAGGACCCGCTCTCTGACCGTGGCGCGCTCGACCAGCCAACGGGGCTGTACGCGGCGCTCATCGTCGCTGCCGTGATGACGGTCGCGTTGCTCGCCGGCTTCGGTCCGATCGCCGAGGCTGCAACCGACGCGGCTGCCGCCGCGCTCGCCTGACGCCGGCGAGCACCCGGTAGCTTTTACCCGTCTCGGTGGCAAGCCGATATAAATGGTTTTCCGGCTCGTACTCGGGTGTGGGGCTGTCGGTCGGAAGGTCGTCGAACGGTTCGACGACCGCGACGACACGTCGCGCGACCGGCTGCTCGTCGTGACCGACGATACGAGCATCGTCGAAGCGCTTCGCGACGAGAGCATTCCGGCTCGAGACGCCGATCCGACCGAACCATCGGTGATCGAGAACATCGAATCGCCTGACGTCATCTTCATCGCGAGTGATCGGACCGACGTCAACAGAACCGCACTCGAGCGTGCTCGGTCGCAGTTCCCGACCGCATCGATCGTCGCCTACCTCGGCGGGAATGCGACCGAATCCGATCGAACAACGTTCGACGACCTCGCGGATCACGTCGTCGATGCCGAGTCGGCGATGGTCGAGCACGTTCTCGAGGGCGTGGCCCGGCCATCGGCCGACGCCGCCATCGGCCTGCGAAAACAGCTGTCGTCGATCGACGGCCGGCTGGCGGTCGTCATGCACGACAACCCCGATCCCGACGCGATCGCAAGCGCCGTCGGACTGACAGACATCGCTGCGGAGGTCGACGTCGACGCCGACGCTTGTTACTTCGGCAAGATCTCACATCAGGAAAACCGCGCGATGGTCAACTTACTCGACCTCAACCTTCGGAACCTGTCGCCGACGGACTCACTCGAGGAGTACGACGCGTTCGCACTGGTCGATCACTCCCGGCCCGGCGTCAACGATCAGCTGCCCGAGGATTTAGCCGTCGATATCGTTATCGACCACCACCCGCCTCGCGGGCCGGTTCCCGGCGAGTTCGTCGACCTCCGCGAACACGCGGGTGCGACCAGTACGGTCCTGACCGATTACCTCGAGCGCTTCGGTCTCGATCCCAGCGTCGCGACGGCGACGGCGTTGCTCTACGGCATCCGGATCGATACGAACGACTTCACTCGAGAGGTATCGCCGGCGGATTTCAACGCCGCGTCGGTGCTGTATCCGTACGTCGATACGTCGGTGCTCGATCAGATCGAACAGCCAACGGTCGAAGGTGAAACCTTGGAGACGATCGCTCGAGCGATCAAAAACCGCGTCCAGCGCGACACGGTCGCCGTCGCGAGCGTCGGTCGAATCAGCGACCGTGATGCGTTGCCACAGGCGGCTGATCAACTGTTGTCGATGGAGGGCGTCGAGACGACGCTGGTCTTTGGCTTTCGCGACGAAATGGCGTTTCTCTCGGCGCGTTCGCGGGCGGCAGACGTCGACCTCGGGGAGACGCTACGGGACGCGTTCGATCGGATCGGCAGTGCCGGTGGCCACGCCGACATGGCCGGCGCGCAACTCGAGGTCGGCATTCTCGGCAGCACGAACGACGAGAACGAGGTCGAGTCGATCGTCAGCGTCGTCGAAGAGGTGATCACGAATCGATTCTTCGAGGCGATCGAGACCCAACCCGGCACGTCGGTCGGGGCGTACACCCAGACCAGCCAGTGGCTATTTACGATCGACGAGGGCGACGCCGAACACGAAGAGTCCGCGTAGTATCACGGCGACGACCGCGGGAGGACAGTCTTTTGCTCGGGGAGGCCGTTGACCCAGCTATGGACGTTGTGTCGGACAGGAGCAAACCGCAGGTCAAAGAGTACATGACGCGTGACGTGGTGACGGTTGCCCCCGACTCGACCGTCGGTGACGTCGCAACGCGAATCGCCGAGAGCGACGAACACAGCGGCTTCCCTGTCTGTGAGCGACGCCGCGTGGAGGGGTTTATTAGCGCCCGCGATCTGCTGTTGGCCGACGACGACGAGCCCATTTTCAAGGTGATGGCGACGGACTTGCTCGTCGCCCACCCCGACATGAAAGTGACCGACGCGGCCCGCGTGATTCTTCGATCGGGCATTCAGAAACTCCCCGTCGTCGACGATGCCGGCAATCTCGTCGGCATCATCTCGAACGCCGACGTGATCCGCAGTCAGATCGAACGGGCAACCCCCGAAAAGGTGGGGAAACTGGTTCGGACGCTCGAGCAGATCCACAACATCGACCTCGAGCAAGAACGCCGGACGGTGCCGCTCGCGGACCTCACGCCCACACAGGGGCGGGTGTACGCCGACGAACTCGAGGGGCGACGCTACGAACTCGAGCACGGACTGGCCGAACCGCTGGTGGTCATCGACAATAACGGGACGCTCCTGTTAGCCGACGGGCACCACCGCGTCCTCGCGGCGGATCGACTCGGCATCGACGAGATGGATGCGTACGTCATCGTCATCGATCAACCGGTTGATCTGGGAATGGCCAACACGGCGAAAAAAGAGAACTTGGAGAGCATCGACGACATTGACGTCGTCGATTACGCTCGACACCCGCTTGTCCAGACGACGAAACGGCTGCAGTCTGACCGCTAGTTCGACCGGCGAGTCGAACACAACCGGTCACTGGTACTGCACCTGTCGGTCAACGCGATTTCCGCATGATCGCATTCGAGTGGTCGTCACCGTCGATGACCCAACGGACGGCAGACAGCCACGACAGCTGTCCGGTAGTCCGACTGTCGGCCTATCTGAACACTGGTGAGTCTTATTCGTGTTCGGACAGTACCTCGCTCGATGACAACTGGCGGCGACTCACCTACTCGAGTGCTCATTGCTGGCGCGAGCGGCGACACCGGAACCGAACTGCTATCCGTGTTACACCCGACCGAACTCACCGTGCGGGCGTCAACGCGCTCGTACGAACACGTCGACACCCTCGAGCGACTCGGAGCCGACGAGGTGATCGTCGCTGACTTCTTCGAGCCAGCCGACGCGGTTGCGGCCGTCGACGGCTGCGACATCGTCTACTGTACCGTCGGCACCCCGCCGAGTTGGCGACACACGGTCGGCGGGAAATTGGTCGACCGGACAGGCGTAAGCACCCTCGTGACGGCCGCGCTGGGGACCGGCGTCTCCTACTTCGTCCACGAGAGTGCGATCGGTGTCGGGGATTCGAAAACCGGACTCTCGATACCCGCTCGCGTGTTGCTTCGTGGCTCGTTGCAGGCCAAGCAGGACGCCGAGAACGCACTGCGCCGGTCCGAGCTGCCGTATACGATTCTCCGGCCGGGACGCCTGACGAACGAACCGCCGACCGACGAGATAGTCGTCGGCGAGGGTGGCGATTCCGTATCGGGATCGATCCCTCGAGCCGACGTCGCTCGACTCATAGCCGTGGCCCCGTTTACGCCCGCGGCGCGGAATCGAACGTTCGAAATCGTCAGCCGCGACGGACTCGCCGAGCGGCCACGAAACGTCGTCAGCATCGACTGGGCGTTCGACCGCCTCGAGGACCTCGAGACAGCCACCCACGACGAGGGCTGAGAGACGGGACGAGATCGAACGACAGGGTCCTTCGAGGCCGCGGGGTCGGCATCACTCCTCGCGATCGATGACGAACTCGGTGAACTCGTGGAGCTTTCGGGTGGTCTCGTCGTCGAACTCGAGGCCGTCGATCGCGGCGCGCGCCTCGGCGGCCAACTCGAGCGCGTGCTCGCGGGCGTCGGCGACGCTCCCGGCGTCTTCGATGATCGACAGCGCCTCGTGGATCTCAGCGTCGGTGTTCGTGTCGGCGCTCAGAATTGCCTGGAGCCGTCGCGCCCGCTCGGGGTCGCTTTCCTGGATCGCGTGGATGACCAGCAGGGTTCGTTTCCCCTCGCGGATGTCGTTGCCGAACTCTTTGCCGAAGTCGCCGGCCCGCCCCAGCGAGTGTTCGACGTCTAAGATGTCGTCGCCGATCTGGAACGCGATCGACGTCAGTTCGGTGTAGCGCGCGACGGCCCGTTCGACGTCGTCCGGCTGGCCGGTGATAATCGCCGCGAGGCGGGCGACGATCCGCCCGAGACAGCCGGTCTTACAGGCGCACATCTCGAGGTACTGTTCGGTGGTGATTTCGGGGTCGGACTCGTTGTGCCAGCAGATGTCCATCCCCTGTCCGAGGTGCGTTCGGTTGAGTTCGTACATGAGCATCTCGTAGGCGGCGAGGCGTCGTTCCGCCGGCAGGTCGCCGGGATCCTCGGTCAGCACTTTCAACGGGAGGAAGTACATCGCGTTCCCGGCGTTGAGCGCGACGTCTTGCCCGTAGATGTGGTGAAGTGCCGGTTTCCCGCGCCGAATCGAGGCCTCGTCTTCGACGTCGTCGACGATGATCGTCCCGTTGTGGAGGATCTCCGGAATACAGGCATACGGCAGGTACTCGGCTGGGTCTTCGCCGAAGGCCTCGATGAAGACGAGAAAGAGCACAGCCCGCCACCGTTTTCCACCCCTATCGAGTAACTCCCACAGCGGCGCCGAGAGGGCACGCTGGATGCTATCCGGGTCGTACTCGTAGGTCGGCTCACCGAAGAACGTCGCCAGATAGTCGGCATCGATCTCGCGTGGAACGAGATCGGCGATCGCCTCGTCGATAACCGGCCGCCACTCAGCAAGCGTCTCCCGCATACGCGTCTCGAGACGGAGCGCCGTCAAAAAGATTCTCAGATGATCCTGACCGTACTACGGACAACGATCAATCTAGTCTAGCACACGCAATCCACCGTGGGAGGGACCGGAAGATAGCGACAGCAGCGGTACAGTTACCCGCGTGCACGGTAAGAATATCCCATGACACGCTGGATCGGTGAGCTCTTTACGAGCGACGTCGGGTGGGACCACCTCGAGGCGCTCGTCGACATCGGCAACCGAATGGCAGGCAGCGACGGCGAGCGCGAGGCCGCCGAACTGACACGTGAGGCGCTCGCAGACGCCGGCGCGAGAAACGCCCGCCTCGAGTCGTTCGACATTCAGGGCTGGACGCGCGGCGAGAGTTCGATCGAAGCCGGCGAGGCGACCCACGACTGTATCGCGCTCCCGCGGAGTCCGTCCGCGAACGTCTCGGCACCGCTGGTCGATCTCGGCTACGGCCTTCCCGACGAGTTCGACGACGCCGACCTCGAGGGGGCGATCGTCATGGTCCGTAGTGACATCCCGGAGTACGCCGACCGCTACATCCACCGCCGGGAAAAGTACTACCACGCCGTCGATAACGGGGCCGTCGGCTTCGTCTACCGCAACCACGTCGAGGGCTGTCTCCCGCCAACGGGGAGTGTGGGGACTGACGACGAGCCGATCGGTGAGATTCCGGCCGTCGGCGTCTCGAGCGAGGTCGGGGCTCGACTGGCCCGACGGTTCGATGGCGACGAGATCGAACTCGTCGTTGAGGCCGACCTCCACGACGCGACCAGCCGGAACGTCCACGCCGAACTCGGACCCGACACCGACGAGCGCGTGCTCGTGACGAGCCACGTCGACGCCCACGACATCGCCGAAGGGGCACTCGACAACGGTGCCGGGACGGCGATGCTCGTCGAACTCGCGAACGCGCTGGCGAGTCGGGAAGCCGACCTCGAGACTCGCGTCGAGTTCGTCGCGTACGGTGCCGAGGAAGTGGGACTGGTCGGCTCCACCCACCACGCCGAGACGACCGACCACGAGACGATCACAGCGATCGTCAACAACGACGGCGTCGTCCGCGATCGCACGCTCTCGATGACGACCCACGGGTTCGACGACCTCGAGGCCGCCGCAGACGCCGTCGAAGATCGCTACGACCACCCGATCGAGACGGTGCCGAAACTCGGTCCTCACAGCGATCACTGGTCGTTCGTCCAGTGGGGCGTGCCGGGGTATCACGTCACGTCGACGTCAGACGAGGTCGGCCGCGGCTGGGGCCACACTTTCGCTGACACTATCGAAAAACTCGAGCGACGCACCCTTCGAGAACAGGCGATCTTGCTGACCGACCTCGTCGTCGAACTGGCGCGTGAGGATGTCACCGTCGCGCACAGAACGCCCGACGACATCGCCGCCGACCTCGAGTCCCAAGACCTCGCCGAGGGGATGCGGATTACTGGCGACTGGCCATACGAGACGTAATCGCTCGGGAGACAACCGCACGCTTTTTTCCAGTCCGTGCCAACGGGGTGGCATGGACGCCGCGTGGTTCGAAGCCGAGCAGCCGGTCGTCGGAATCGTCGAGCGAACGCGAACGGACGACAGTGACGATGCCGGCACGCGGCCGATTCGTGTCGACGCACTCGAGGCGACGCTGAACGACGCCGACGGCGACGCCGTCCGTGGCGACCCCGAGGACCTCCTCGCGGCGGCGCCGTCGCTGCTGGTCGCTGCAGGAGAGCAGGCGCTCTCGGCGATCGCTCGAGCCGACCCCAACGTCCCCGTCCTGCCGGTCGGCGACGTTCCCGGGATCGACGCCGTCGACCACGATGTGCTCCCGGCTGCACTCGAGGCCGCGCTAGCCGGCGAGGCGACGATTCGACAGCGGTCTGTGCTGGGTCTCACTGTCGAACCCGCCGGCAGCAAGGTTCTCGATGATGAAGTCCGTGAACGGGCGCTGTTCGACGTCGCGCTCGTGACCGAGGAACCGGCACAGATCTCCGAGTACGGCGTCTCGAGTCGTGGCGAGTCGGTCGCGACCGTTCGGGCCGACGGCGTCGTCGTCGCGACCTCGGCGGGCAGTCACGGCTACGCCAGCGCGGTCGACGCACCCCACCTCTCGGCGTCCGTCGACGCCGTTGCCGTAACTCCAATCGCGCCCTTTGTCGTGCAGACCCGACAGTGGGTGCTCCCCGAGGACAGCCTCGCGCTTACCGTCGAGCGCAACGAAACCGTCGTGACGCTCGTCGCCGATGACCGGCCCGTCTGTACGGTCGACGTCGATTCGCGGGTCGAGATCGCCGTCGACGGCTCGCTCTCGGTGCTCTCCGTTCCGGATGCTTCACTCGAAGGAGAGTGAGTTTTCGCAGCAGAACACACCGGGACGGCGTTTCGTCTATCGGTGCTCGAGTGGCGTTAGCTGTTGTAGGGCTCCTCGTCGCGATGATGATCCGGATTCGCGTTCTCTACGGCGTCGGCTTCCCGCTCGTCGGATTTGTGTCCGATATCCTGTCGACGCTGTTCTTCGTCTTGGCGCTCTCGGGCCTCTTTCTCCGCTTCGGTGAGCTCCTCGTCTTCCTCGTCGTCGGCCTCGGTGTCCTCGTGTGCCAGTTCGACGTCCCGTCCGTGCTCGTCTGTGCCGGTCTCGTCAGTTGAGTCGGACATACTGATCCCGGATGGGGATACCGTCGAGTCCCGAAAAGCCGTTGGGCTTGCGAGGGTCGGCGTGGGGTGTCAGTGCCGGACGGCGACCAACTCGTCGTTACCAGAGCTCGCCGGAGGCGAGGTCGACCTCGCTGTCACCTTTCTCGGAGGGACAGATGTCGGCCAGCACGCAGTCCGAACAGTCGGGATTCCGAGCCGTACAGGTCGCCCGACCGTGATCGATACAGAGGTGGGTGAACTGCTGCCAGTAGCCTTCCGGAACGATCCCCATGAGGTCCTGTTCGATCGGCTCCGGATACTCCTCCTCGGTCAGGCCGAGTCGACGAGAGAGTCGCTGTACGTGAGTATCGACCACGATGCCTTCGACGATGTCGTGGGCGTGCTGGAGGACCACGTTCGCGGTCTTTCGACCGACACCCGACAGCGCCGTGAGTTCGTCCATCGTATCCGGCACCTCGCCGTTGTGGTCCTCGAGAATCGTCGTACAGGCGCTACGGATGTATTTGGCCTTGTTGTTGTAGTAGGTGATCGAGTTCAGGTCCTCGGCGAGTTCCTCCTGTGGGGCGTTGGCGTAGTCTTCCGGCCCGTCGTACTTCTCGAAGAGGTCTTTCGTCTCTTTGTTGACGCGTTCGTCGGTACACTGCGCCGAGAGCATCACCGCGATCAGGAGTTCGAGCCGGTTCGAATACCGCAGCGAAATCGTCGAATCCGGATACGCCTCCTCGAGGCGGTCGATGACTTCCTCGGCCTGTGCTGTGCGGCTCTCGAGCGGGGTTCCCATTGCGCGTTCGTTGCGAGAGCGACCATTTGACCCTGTCGGTCAGCGACGACGCGGCCTCGAGGCCGCGTCGTCGTCGACCCACTGATGGCGGACCCACTGATCCGTGTGATCCAAGTATGTATCGGAAATAAATATATTCCTTATTTCGTGAATAGTGGACCGACACCGTGTGTCAGTGTCAACGGAGACGGCTAACCGAGATGTACTCGAGCACACGACGTTTCGACACGGGGAGACGACACAACTGGCGGTGACGTGGTCGATCGACGAGCCATCGAGTACGGCGCGCTTTTGAGCGTGAGTTGCCGAATTACCCATCGGTCGTCTTCGGAACTCGGCGTACACCAGTAGCACGCTGCCATCGCCGAAGCCCTCGAGTCGATGTGGCGACGACCGGCAATCGACCGCTGACTCGAGCGCCTCGTTTGACAATCCTGCTCCGAGAGTGCATACGTAAATCGATAGTAGTAGAAATATGACGGGTCTTCGGTATATTAGTTCGTGCACTATCTATCGCCTTGACAGGCCGTCACCGTCCATCGGTTTCGTTCGACGATGCAGTCGAGACTGTGCTGTGGTACCAAGCGTTAGTAGTCCCCGACTCGTACGCACGCATATGCCGAAAACAGCACCGTTCGAGGAACACACCGACCGGTACGAAGGGTGGTTCGAGGCACACGACGCCGCGTATCAGTCCGAGATCGAGGCTCTGGAACGCTTGGTTCCGTCGCCGGGCTACGGCATCGAAATCGGCGTCGGCAGCGCGCGCTTTGCCGAACCGCTCGGGCTGTCGGTCGGGATCGATCCAACCGAGGCGATGCTCGAGTACGCCCGCGAGCGAGGGATCGACACTGTCAGAGGTGTCGCCGAAGCGCTCCCGTTCGCAGACGACTCGTTCGAGACCGCGCTGATCGTGACGACGATCTGTTTCGTCGACGATATCCCGCAGACGCTGGCCGAAGCGGATCGGGTTCTCGAGCCGTCCGGACGGCTCGTGATCGGATATATCGACAAGGACAGTCCCGTCGGCCAGCGCTATCAGGAGACCAAAGACGAGAATCCGTTCTACAGGGACGCGACGTTCGTTTCGACCGACGAACTCCTCACGGCGCTCGAGGCGGCCGGGTTCACCGAGTTCGAGTTCGTCCAGACCATCTACCACTGGCTCGACGAGATCGATGGCCCCGAACCGATCGAGGAGGGGTACGGCGACGGCTCGTTCGTTGGAATCAAAGCGACTCGGTGATGATCCCGACGTTCCTCGACGTACTGTGAAGGGCACCGACAGAAGCCGCCCTTAGAACAGTCGCACGTCGCCGGCCACGAGCGCTCGAGAGAGCGAGTCGATGCGCTCGAGTTCGGCGGTGACGAGACGTCGTATCTCGTCGCCGTCGCGTGTCGTCGTCCCGACTTCGACAGCAAGCGGTTCCGTGACTGGCGCACCGATCTGAGACAGGAGTGTTACGGCGGCGTACTCGGCACCGAGGTCGTCGACGATCCGTTCTGCGGCGTTCGTCGCGACGAGCGAATAGAGTTTGCCGACGTGACTGACCGGGTTCTTTCCGGCCGCTGCCTCGAGCGTCATCGGCCGATGAGGCGTGATGAGTCCGTTGACGCGATTCCCTCGACCGACGTTCCCGTCGTCCCCCATCTCCGCGGAGAGCCCAGTCTCAGTGAGGTAAACGCTCTCGCTGTCGACGTCATCGGCAGCGTTAACAGTGACTTGGACGTCTCGATCCGTTCGCTCGCTCGCGCAGCGGCTTGTCAGTTCACGTACCTGCGTCGTGACGTCGACGTATTCGTCGATAGTCGCGACGTACCGAGAGATAACGGCGGCTGCGACGGTGATCCGAAGGGTGTCATCCGTCCGCCACCCCATCAGTTTGACGTCGTCGCCGACTGCTGGAATCTCCTCACGAATCGCCACGTCGAGCCCACGGATGATACGCTCCGTTTCAGAGAGGGGTGCGTAGCCGATACCGATACTGGTGTCGTTCGCTCGAGGGACGGTTCGGTCGTCGAACAACGCTTTCAGATCGGCGGACGTCTCACCGAGACGCGGCTCGAATTCGATCGCGTCAGCTGGCAACTCGTCGAAGGTCGCGTCGACGTAGTCTCGTGCGGCGGCGACCGCGAGGTCGTCGACTGGAACGGACTGTCCGTCGACGGTCGTAGTCGCCTGCCCGCTGATGAGGACGTAGATCGGATCGACGATTTCACCGCCACCGAACGACGGCTTCGTCGTTCCAGCAACGAGCTGAACACTGTCGGTGTTGTGATGGAGGATCTGGCCGAATTCGTCGAGATAGTACTGTGAGAGACGTCGCGAAATCGCCTCGGCGATCCCATCGCAGATCGAATCCGGATGTCCGATCCCCTTTCGCTCGACGAACGTTGTCGAGCGTGATGCGAAGGGATCTTGCTCGAGGTGCATAACGGTCCACGAGGTGTCAGCCATAGATAGAACCACACTCGACGTGCTGAAGTATAATACACAGTACTGCGACACTGATACTCCATAGACAGAGGACAGTTATGTCTAGAGGATGAGGCCCTAAACTATCAGGTCGTTTGACTCACCAGTACAGCCAAATGGGTTCGTTGAGTAGCCCGTTCTATGACTGCCATCGAACTCGAGGGGCTCACGAAAGATTACGGCGAGGTCCTCGCAAACGACGGGTTGACGTTCAGCGTCGACACGGGGGAGGTCTTCGGCTATCTGGGGCCGAACGGCGCTGGCAAGACGACGACCATTCGGATGCTGCTCGGGTTCATTTCGCCGACGGCCGGATCCGGACGGGTGCTGGGCCACGACATCCGGGACGAACGGGCACTTATCGAGGCCAAACGGCAGATCGGCTATCTCTCTGACGAGCCGGGGTTCGACGAGCAGGCGACCGGCAACGAGATCCTCGAGCTCCACGCCGCGGTCAAAGGCGACGAGCGAAGCGACGAACTCCTCAAGTTGTTCGATCCGCCGATGGATCGGCAGATCCGCGAGTACTCGCGTGGGAACGTCCAGAAACTGGGGCTCGTGACGACGTTCATGCACGATCCGGAGCTCGTGATCTTAGACGAGCCGACCAGTGGTCTCGATCCGCTGATGAAACAGCGCTTCGCCGAGTTCCTCCGGGCCGAAAAACAACAGGGTGTGACGGTGTTTTTCTCCTCACACATTTTGAGTGAGGTGCGGCGACTCTGTGATCGCGTCGGCATCATCCGTAGTGGGAAACTCGTCACAGTCGATCCCGTCGAGACCCTGTTGAACCGGAGCGGGAAGGCAGTCCGTATCCAGAGCGACATCCCGATTCCGACGTCGGTCCTCGAGATCGACGGCGTCCACGATCTCGAGACGAGTGCCCCCAGCGACGCACCTGATATCGATCCCGACTCGGCGTTCACCGAGTGTGCGTTCACGTACACCGGCGACATCAACCGACTCCTCGGCACGCTCTCGGAGTACGAGCTACTGGATCTCTCGATCGAGGAAGCGCCACTCGAGGACGTCTTCCTGCGGTTTTACGGGGATGAGAACGATGTTTGAGTTCTTCCGCTACGACGCGCGCAAACGGATCACCGGCAGTCTGTATCTGACGGCCGGGCTGGCGCTGTTAGCCGCGATGGTCATCTGGGTCTACCCGTCGTTCCGGGATGCCTTCGACGAGGACGAACTGCTCGCGGCCTATCCGCAGGAACTCATCCAACTGTTCGGCATCCAGACGATGACCTCACTCGAGGGGTTTCTCGCGTTCGAACTCTACGTCTTCGGCTGGGTCATCCTGCTCGGACTGTACTTCGCCTACAGCGCCGCGGGCGTGATCGCCGACGACGTCGACCGAGGGCGGATGGACTCGCTGTTGGCGATGCCGGTGTCCCGGCGTCGGCTCGTCGCTGAGAAGTTCGCTGCACTCGGCGTGCCGATCGTCGTCGTGAACCTCCTGATGCCGCTCGTCGTGCTCGTCGGCGCCTGGCTGATCGACGAATCGATGGCCGTGGCCGACGTGTTCGCCGTTCACCTCTTCTCGATCCCGTATCTGTTCGCCTGTGCCGGGATCGGCCTCGTCTGCTCCGTCGCGTTCGACCGCGCGGCGATCGCCCAGCGGGTCGCCCTCGGCGCCACGTTCGCCCTCTTTCTGATGGAGTCGGTCCTCGAGGGGACCGACTACGAGGACGTCGGCGCGCTGGCACCGATGCGGTATTTCGACCCTAACGAGATCCTGCTGCAGGGGGAGTACGACCTCGTCGGGGCCGGGATTCTGATCGCGGTGACGTTGGGCCTCGTCGTCGTCAGCCAGTTCTGGTTCTCGCAAAAAGACGTCTAATCCCAGGTGTGTGCGTTGCGTTCCCGCGTGAAAGGATCGGATAACGATAGGGGTGGCCGGTCTGAACGCGCCTATGTCAGACGATGCTGCGGCCGTCGAGGGTACCTTGCTGGTGCCGATTGCGAACGCGGAGACCGCCGCCCGCCAGTTCGAGACCGCACTCGACATCGCGACCGATCGCTCGTATCGAATCCTGCTCGTCTACGTCGTCGACGTCCCCCCACAACTGTCGCTGACGGACGGTCGACGGTACCTGCTCGAGGACGAAGATGAACGGATGCTTTCGGACGCGGCGGCTCGCGTCGAGGCCCACGGCGTCCCTGTCGACAAACGGATCCGAGTTGCTCGCGGTGTCGCGACAGGCATCCTCGGAGTTGCCGACCGCCACGATGTCGACGCAATCCTACTGGGCTGGCGCGGCCGGCCGCCACGACCGGACGTCGTCCTCGGCAACCACATCGACAGCGTGTTGCAAAACGCCGCGTGTGACGTTCTCGTCCAGCGGATCAAAACGCCGCGACCGGACCCCGTCGAGTCGGTGCTCGTCCCGATCGCTGGCGGCCCACACGAGGGGCTGTCCACCGACGCTGCCGCCTCGATCGCCTGCCGTAACGACGCCGCGGTCACGCTGTTACACGTCCGCGATCCGGACGACCCCGAGCAGACGCAGGCGGACGCAGAGGCGCTGCTGGCCAATGCTGCAGACGCGTTCGACGGTATTCCATCCCTCGAGCGAGAACTCGTCGAACGCGACGACGTCGCGGGGACGATAACCGACTGGACCGCCGACCACGACGTCACCGTCCTCGGCGTCTCGCGGGGTGGCCTCATTCAGCGCGCCCTCCTCGGCTCGATTTCCGAGGCGGTCGGGAGACACGCGGCCAACACGGTCGTGCTGGCGAAGCGGTACGAGTCGGTTTCCTCGCGACTGCGGCGACTGTTTTCCGGCCGCTGACTCGTCGGGCCGAGACAGCGATCCCCGTCCGCTGGCGACGAGCGGGTGATTTCTTGCCGGTCGCGGTCCTATACCCGGCGTATGGCTGACTCGATTTTGCTCCCGGTAAACGGGGGCGACGGCTCGGCGGCGGCCGAATACGCCATCGCGGTCGCGCGTGCGACCGGTGCGACCGTCCGCGTGCTGGCCGTCGCCGACCCGAGCGCCCTCGAGCGTGTACCGGCCGACGAGACGGCGTCGCTTCGAGCACGGGCCGACGAGCGCAGTCGGGCGGCGCTCGAGTCGACCGCCGGGACGGTCGACGCCGCCGGGATCGACGTCGTTCGAGACCACCGCGAGGGCGTCCCCCATCAGGAGATCACCACCGTCGCCGACGACAGCGAGATCGACCTGCTCGTTATAGAAGCGGACGGGCGGACGGCCGAACGGGTGCTCGCGCTGTCGGACGTCCCGGTGCTCGTCGTTCCGCCGGACGCGCGCGGGTGGCTCGACGCGGAATCGGTGGGTCCGAGTCGGATCGTGATCCCGACCGACGGGAGCGACGCCGCCGCACGCGCCGCTGACTGCGCCCTCGAGTTGGCGACAAACGCTCGCGGGGCCGTCGACGTGATCTCCGTGATCGACGAGACGAATCCTGCACTCGCGGACGCACCGCCACACCTCATCGAACTCTGTCGCGAGGGTGGCCACGACGCGATCGAGCCGATCGCCGTCGCAGCGCGCGACCGCGGGCTACCGGTGACGACCGACGTCATCCGTGGCGTCCCCCACGAGGAAATCGTGTCGTACGCAGCCGCCGTCGGTGCCGATCTGATCGCGATGGGTGCACGCGGGCTCGCCATCGGCGACGAGCCACTGCTCGGGGGAACGACGGCGCACGTCCTCGCGCGGACCGACCGGCCAGTGCTCGCGGTTCGATAGCTGTGGGACGATGCCACCGTCCGTCGCCGGTCGCCGTACCGAACGGAGACAAGGTTATGCCGGGCGCTGGAATAGGGTCGCGCATGGCCGACCGCGTTCTCGTTCCGTACGATGGATCCACGCCGTCGAACGACGCCCTCGAGTATGCCTTCGAGACGTATCCCGACGCCGAGGTGACGGCGTTACACGTCATCGAGGTACCGGAGTCACGTATCGACGTCCTCGAGGGGCCGGAGCTCCGCCCGCCGCTCACCGAGAAAGCCCGCGAGTACGCGATGGAACTCCTCGAGGGTGCGACGGCGCTCGCGGACACGCACGATCGCGACCTCGAGACGGCAGTCGTCACGGGCAAACCGGACCGGCGAATCGTCGAGTACGCGACGAAACACGGCCACGACGCGATCGTCATCGGCAGCCATGGCCGATCGGGGGTGTCGCGTGTCCTGCTCGGTTCGGTCGCAGCGGACGTCGTTCGACGGGCACCGATCCCCGTCGCGGTCGTTCGGTAGCGCCCGCTCGGCACCGCTCGAGTCATCGCGACGGGCTCGTGTTGCGGCCGTCCCGTTTCGAACGACCAGTGACGCCGACAGTCTATTTACGCGTGGTGTTCGAACACACACTATGGACTGCTGTTCGAGCGCCGCTTGCGTCTCACTCGAGCGATGAAGGGCTACTATCTCCGCTCTCTGCAGGTCATCGTTCGCTTTCTGCCCGTCGCAATCGCGTTGGTACGCGACCGCCGGCGGTTCCTGTTGTTCGGTCCGCCGCGACGGGTGTCGACGGCGACCCACCGGGAGCGTGCCGACCGACTCACCGAGACGATGCTCGAGCTCGGCCCGGCGTTTATCAAGGTCGGACAGGTGCTGTCGACGCGGCCGGATATCGTCCCGCCGACGTACACCGAGGCGTTTGCGACGCTGCAAGACGAGGTTCCCGAAGATGCGGGCGGCGATCCGCTCACCGTCGTCGAGGCCGAACTCGGCGACGAACTCGACCTCGAGACGCTCGAGCCGGTCGCTGGCGGCTCGCTCGCGTTCGTCTACACCGCCGCGTACGAGGGCGACCGAATCGCACTGAAGGTACGACGACCGGGACTGGTCCCGGTGATCGAGCGCGACCTCCGGGTCATACGGGGGCTCGTCCCGTTGCTCACGGCGTTCGCCGACGAACGCCAGCGCTACTCGATCGAGAACCTCGCCGACGACTTCGAGAACATCATCCTCGAGGAACTGGATTTCGAGCGCGAAGCGGCGATCATGGCGACGATCGGAGCGAACTTTGCGGACGACGACCGGGTCGTCGTGCCATCGACGCACGACGACCTCTGCTCGGAGCGTATCGTGGCGATGGAGTACGTCGAGGGCCGAAAGATCACCGCCGACCGCGCGCTCGAGTCGGCCGGGACCGGTCCGACCGAGATGGCGACGCTGATCGCCCGTACGTATCTGAAGATGGGGCTCGTCGACGGCGTCTTCCACGCCGATCCCCATCCCGGCAATCTTTCCGTCACGGACGAGGGACGGCTCGTCATCTACGACTACGGCATGAGCCAGCGGCTGAGCGAACAGGAACAGGACGACATTGCGACGCTGTATCGAAGCCTTGTCCGGCGCGACGTCGACGGCTTGCTGAACACGCTCATCGCCCTCGAGATCCTCGAGCCGACGGTCGATCGAGCCGCGGTTCGGCAGGTGCTCGAGTTGGTGATCGAGAACCTCGAGGGACGGTCGCAGATCACCTGGCGGGCGATCATCACCGAGTTGCTCTCGATGCTCCACGACTTCCCGTTTCGAATCCCGCCGAACGTGATGTTGCTCATTCGAGTCGGGACGGTGGGCGAGGGCGTCTGTCGAACGCTCGATCCGGAGTTCGACTTCCTCGGAGTGACGCGGTCATTTCTCGTCGACCACGGCTTCATCGAGAGCGAACTCGAGGCGCTGCTCGAGGACGTCCGCACCGACCTCCGAGAGTCCGCACCTGTTCTCGCTCGCGCGCCCGCCCGGTTCGATACCGTCTTCGGCCAACTCGAGCGCGGTGAACTCGTCGTCAGGACCGACCCGGTCGAAACGACAGCCGACGGCGACCCGGCAGTCGGCTACGCGATCGTCGCTGGCTCGCTGTTCGTCGCGACGGCCGTCCTGACGTTTCACGACCTCCCACTCGAGATCGCGAGTCTGGTGCTCGGCCTCGTCTTTCTCGGTCAGTACGTGTATCGACGCCGAGCGGCCTGATACGGACTGCTGTACTGATATCCCGCCGATCACCAGAACGGAGTCGGCGATTGGCGGTACGTGACGACAGTAGGCCGTATGAAACGCGGTTCTCGAGTGGTCGACACCGGTGAATGTGGGGGATTCTTGGTTCCGTCGCTCCAAGAGAGACCAATGGACAAGATCTCCTACGACTATATGTTCGGCATGGATGCGGCGACCGTCGACGACCTGTTAACAGCAAGCGAAGTCGGCGTCCTCTCGCTTGCGGACGAGTCGACTGCCTACGCCGTGCCAGTCGCCTTCCACTACGACGGCTCGTCGTTGTACATTCGCCTGACGAGCGACGATTCGAGTACGAAAATGACGTTTCTCGAGGCGACGACCGACGCGTGTCTCTGTCTGTACGAAGTCGAAGGGGCGGACGACTACTGGAGTATCGTCGTCAGAGGCCCACTCCGAGCGCTCGACGACGACGAGCGTGCCGCGTTCGATGAGATGACGATCAACGAGTCGTTTCGACGACTGCCGGTCTTCGATCAAGACATCGAGGCGACCGAGCTCGAGATCTACGAACTCGAGCTCGAGTCGGTGACGGGCCGGCAATCGGGGACATAACGGACCTCATCCACTGAACGCTCGAGACGAGGGAGTGGACAGGGCTGTGCGGGCGACGTCGTTCACGAGAGTGGTATTTCTCCCAGCATATATATGTCCGTTCGACAAATACGTTCGTATGAACGTTCTCGTTCCACTCGACGAATCCGATCCGGCACGCCAAGCGCTCGAGCACGCCGTGTCGACGTATCCGGATGCCACGATCACCGTCTTACACGTCATCAACCCCTCGATGGCGATGTACCGCGGCGAGATGGCGTACAACTACGAACGCCTCATCGAACTCGAGGAAGAGGAGGCCGAAGACCTTTTCGAGACGGCAAAAGAGATCGGTGACGAACACGGTGCGTCGATCACGACGGAACTGATGGTTGGCACGCCTGCTCGTAGCATCGTCTCCTTTGCGGAGGACAACGACGTCGACCAGATCGTCCTCGGCAGTCACGGCCGCTCGGGGGTGTCGCGTGTCCTGCTCGGTAGCGTCGCCGAACAGGTCGTCCGCCGCGCGACGGTTCCGGTAACCGTCGTCCGGTAACACGGTGGTGACTTCCGACGACGGTCGGAATGGTCGGTCGTAGCCGAGGCATTTTCCGAAGGCCGAACCCGTGCAAGCACCGACTACCGGCCGCTAATCGCTGGTTTCGCGGTGCTATCAGCTTTTCTCACACACTGTTTCAGTAGATATTTCAAAACGAGTGGTGCTTTCATTCCGTGGGAACTGATTAGTGGATATTTTACCATGGCTGGAGAGTATCCGGTCGTCAGAACCATGAACGAGCGTCAGACTGTGGCCGACGACGGACTCACACAGTATCCGTGTGATGTGGACGATGTCTTCCGTCTCCTCGCGAACGCCCGCCGCCGGGAACTCATCACCGCCCTACACACCTGTGACGACGATCGGATACGTCTCTCGAGACTGCGTCGCCAGTGTACAACGGGCGAGCGGGCGGATGCTCGGGCCTGGGAACGAGCGGTTCATCACGTCCACGTGCCGATGCTCGACGACCTCGGCCTCGTCGACTACGACGCCGACACCGAGACGCTGCGGTACTATCACTATGAACTGATCGACGACGTGTTGTCGGCGATCGATGCCATCGATAGTAGCCACTGACCGTCACTGCACACCGAATCGCACGATAGCTGTGCGATGCGTGTAGTCACTTATATCAGTTATTCCGACACCGCTCGCCGGAAACGACGCGTCCAGTGTGTCCGCCCGCTTCGACTCGAGTGACCCACTCCAAACGAGTGCACACGGAGAGTTATCAGGGTACACGTGATGCGTTCAGCCAAGACGATGTCGCAGACAACATTTGGCTACCTGACCGACGCAAACGCATCGCTGTTTACCGACCTCTACGAGCTGCGAATGCTGCAGGCGTACGTCAATCAGGACCACAACCCGACGGCGACGTTCAGCCTGTTCGTCCGCGATCTGCCGCCGAATCGAGGGTACATGCTCGCTGCAGGGCTCGAGCAGGCGATCCACTACATCGAGACGCTTTCCTTTGGCGAGCGCACGCTCGAGTATCTGGCCGAGGAAGGGTTCGACGAGTCGTTTCTCTCCCACCTGTCGGAGTTCGAGTTCACCGGCGAGGTGCGCGCCCTGCCGGAAGGGACGCCGGTCTTCGCGAATGAACCGCTGCTCGAGGTGACCGCCCCCATCGCACAGGCACAGGTGCTCGAGACCGCGCTGATCAACCAGATCGGCTACCAATCACTCATCGCAACCAAGGCGAGTCGCATGCGCGACGTGGTCGACCGGAAGGGGGACGGACAGCAGCTGATCGATTTCGGTTCGCGACGGGCTCACGGCACCGACGCGGGCATGAAAGCGGCTCGTGCCGCGTACATCGGCGGTTTCGACGGCACGTCGAACGTCGCCGCCGGGGAGGCGTTCGGGATCCCGATCTCCGGGACGATGGCCCACTCGTGGGTCCAGAGCTTCGACCGCGAGCGCGACAGCTTCGAGACGTTCGTCGACGAGTACGGCGACGAGAGCGTGCTCCTGATCGACACCTACGACACCGTTCGCGGGGCGGAGCACGCGAAGGAGGTCGCCGACGAGACGGGTACGTCGATCCGCGGCGTTCGCCTCGACTCGGGTGATCTCGCGGCGCTCTCGAAGGACGTCGACGAGGTACTCCCCGACGTCGACCAGTTCATTTCCTCGGGCATCGACGAGTACAAGATCGACGATTTCTTCGATCGAGGCGGTATCGGTGCGGGGTTCGGGCCGGGAACCGCGCTGGTGACGAGCACCGACGCGCCGAAAGTCGAGGGCGTCTACAAACTCGTCGCGGTCGAACGCGACGGCGAGATGCGACCGACCATGAAGCTCTCGACGGGGAAAGTCACCTACCCCGGCGCGAAAAGCGTCCGCCGCACCGAGGCAGACGGCGAGTACACCGGCGACGTCATCGGGCTCCGGGACGAGGATCTGCCCGGCGAGGAGCAACTCGTCACCGTCATCGACGACGGTGAGCGCGTCATCGACCTCCCCGACCTCGAGGAGTGTAAAGCTCGAGCGCGGACCCACCGACGGAAACTGTCCGAATCGATCCGTCGACTCGAGGACCCCGAGCCCTACGACGTCCGAATCAGTGACGACCTGCAGGCAGAAACCGAGGCGTTACAGCAGGAGCTTGAGGCCAGAATTTCGGAATAAGGGATCGACGCAAAACGAGTTTAGTTGCTCGTCAGCACCGGAATCGGCGACCGCCGGACGACGCGGGCCGTCGTGCTCCCGAGCAGTTGGCCCGACCCCACGGCGCGGCCGCGGGTTCCCATCGCGACGAGGTCGGCGTCGACTGTCGAGGCGTACTCGAGCAGTTTCTCGGCCGGCACGCCGCGACGGATGGCAGTGGTAGCTTCGAGGCCGCGCTCGTCGGCCATCTCGGCGACCGTTTCGGTCGCGTTTTCGCCACCTTCTTTGAGCAAGCCGACGATGCTTCGCGGGGCGTCCTCGAGGTCGTAGGTCGTCGTATCGACCACGTAGACGACGTTGACGCTGGCGTCGTATTTCTCGGCGATCTCGAGGGCGTTTTCCGCGGCGCGGTCGGCGGCGTCGCTCCCGTCGGTCGGGATGACGATTCGGTCGTACGCCGGGGCGGGTGTGTCGCCGTCGTCGGTCAGCCGGACCGACAACACCGGGACATCCGACAACGCAAGGACGCGTTCGGTGGTGCTGCCCAGCCGGGCCCGGTCGGCACCCGTCCGGCCGTGTGTCCCCATCACGATCATGTCGACCGCCTGCTCGTCGACGTACTCGAGGATCGTTCGATGCGGAACGCCCTCACGGACCTCTCGAGCGGCCTGCAGGTCGTTTTCCTCGGCGACATCCGTGATTCGGATCGTCGCCTCGCGGCCCCGTCGCTCCGAGGGGGCGTACAGTTCCTCGCGGTCGTCGGCGGCGAGTTCGGCCGGCGTACCGCCAGTCTCGACGACGTAGAGGCTGTGGATCTCGGCCTCGTACGTCCGGCCGAGCTCGAGGGCGTGATCGATCGTCGCTTCGGCACCGGCACTCCCGTCAGTCGGAACGAGGATGGTCGTGAACATTCTACTGGGTCGTTCGGTTCGGACGCCTATCAAACGCACTCGTATATTCAGTACCTGACAGCAGTCGCGGGCCAGTAACTGCTCGCCGTCGTCACGACTCCTGGTAGGCACCCGTTTCCAACGGAATTTCGGAGATCTCCGGCGGAGCGTAGTACCGGACGATGTGGACGTCGTACGTCGCGTTCGCGGCGACACCGCCCGCGACGCTCGTCACCGGCTGGGCGATCTCGCCGACGTTGTCGGTGCCGAGGAAGACGACCGACGGTCGGATTTCGTCAGCAACGTCCGTGATCCGGGCCGCGATCGCCGCGGGTGTTCCGTCGTCGATGGCCTCCTCTCGGAACGTCGCGCCGGGAGCGATGTCGTCGACGCCCTCCCGAAGTCGTTTGGCGACGTAGGCGACGCTAAACGGCTCGGACTCGCCAGGTTCGTACCAGCCGACGCTTGTCGCGTACGCCTCGTCGTCCGGGATTACCGAGAGGGCGGTTACGTCCTCGTCCAGTGCGTCACCGTACTCGGACGCGCGCTTCAGTGCCGCCTCTGCCAGATAGGAGCCGTCGAACGGGACGAGGAACGTCATGTGTCTATGTAGTGTTCGCGCGCATCAATCAACAATCTTTGGTACTCCGGCCTGAATACGGTCGCCGGGCGCGTACAACGGCGTCTGAGCGAGACGATTCTCGTCCCACACGACGGGAGCGAGCACGCCGACGCTGGTGTCGAGAACGGCGGCCGGTGGCGACACCGCGCCAGCGAGCACGCAGCCGACGTGTTCGACGTCGTCAGCGATATCGCCGCAGCGTTCGAGACGTCCGCCGAGACGGAGTGGCAGTACAGCCGACCGAAACACGTGATCGTCCAGTATATCGATGACGAGGGCATCGACGAGGTCGTGATGGGCAGTCGCGGCCGCAGCGGGATCGACCGACTGCTGCTCGGCAGCGTGGCCGAAACGGTCGTTCGACGCACCTCCGTCCCCGTGACTATCGTCCGAGAGGGACACCACGATGAGCTAGCATAGCCGTCGCTCGAGCGTTTATCGGATAACTGTGACCGGAACGGGCGACCGACGGACGACGGTCGCTGCCACGCTGCCGTAGAGCGCCCGATTCGACTCGAGTCGTCCGTGTGAGCCAAGCACGATGTGGTCGACGGCTTCGTCGGTCGTATACTCGAGAATGAGTCGCGCCGGTTCGCCGATATCGGACTCGGTCGCGACCGTTCGGTCGTAGTCGGCGGCGACGTCGGCGACTTCCTCGAACAGATGATCGGTCGCTGCGTCGACGGTGCGGTACCACTCGTCCGAGCCGATCATCGGTTCGTAGGCGGAGTCGACATCGGTGCTGTACTCGGGTTCGAACAGGTCGACCACGTGATAGGCCGTGATTTCGGCGTCCGGAAACGCTCGCAAGGCGTGTCGAAGTGCGTCCATCGAGAGCGGCGAGCCGTCGACCGGAACGAGAACCGAACTGGGCATACGTCTGCTTCCGGGTGGAGTGGTATATACATACTGTCGTCTCACCCTGATCGACGGCCTCGAGCCCGTCCGTTTTTGACTCCTACCGGTGGACCGGGTCCTATGGCACCGATCGATCTCCCCGACCCCGGGACGCACGGCTCGACGAGCGTCGAACGTGCGATCGCGACCAGAGCGAGTCGCCGATCGTTCGCTCGCACGCCGCTCGAACTCGCGGACGTTGCACAGCTCCTGTGGGCTGCCCAAGGGCTCACCCACGTCCGCGACGGCGTCGAGATGCGTACCGCGCCGAGCGCCGGAGCGACGTACCCCCTCGTCGCCTTTCTCGAGGTCGCGCCCGACGGCTGTGCGGCGCTTGAGGCCGGGCTGTACCGGTACGATCCACGAAAGCATCGACTCGAGTTCGAACGCGAGGGACCGATCCACGACGACCTCACGGAAGCTGCGCTCGGGCAGGACGTCGTTCGAGCCGCGCCGGCGACGGTCGTCCTCGCCGCGGACGCCGACCGGACGCGCCGGCAGTACCCCGACCACGGCGATCGATACGTCCACATGGAGGCGGGCCACGCCGCACAGAACGTCCTCCTCGTCTGTGCGTCGCGGGAGCTGCATGGCTGTCCCGTCGGTGCGTTCGACGACGCTGACCTCTCGGCCGCGCTCGGCCTGCCCGAGCGCCTCGAGGCGCTGTACCTGCTTCCCTGTGGTCGGCCACCGGCCGACCGGTAGCGGTCTCGGTTCCGTGTCTACTGCAAGTGGTCTTCGAACCAATCGGCTGCTACGTCGGCGACTTCCTCGAGCTGGCCGGGGCCTTCGAAGAGGTGGCCCGCGCCCGCGACGACGTGGAGATCGTGTTCGCAAGTGAGTTCGGCGGCGGCCTCACGGTTGAGTTGGAGGACCTGCGTGTCGTCGCCGCCGACGATGAACAACGAGGGCGCAGTGACGTCCGCGAGGGCCTCCGACGCGAGGTCGACGCGGCCACCCCGAGAGACGACGGCGTCAATGTCAGTCGCGGGACGCGCCGCGGCCCGCAGTGCCGACGCCGCGCCGGTACTCGAGCCGAAGTAGCCGTAGCGAAGGTCTGCCGTCGCCTCGCGCGCTCGCAGCCACTCAGTGACCGCGACGAGTCGGTCGGTCAACAGGGGAATGTCGAAGCGGTTCTCGCGATATCGGTCTTCGTCCTCCGTGAGCAGGTCGAACAACAGAGTCCCGAGCCCACGCTCGCGGATGACGTCCGCGACGTAGTTGTTCCGCGGGCTCTTTCGACTGCTGCCGCTGCCGTGCGCGAAGACGACGAGGCCGCTCGCGCCTTCGGGGACGAGGAGATTTCCCTCGAGTTCGACGTCATCGACTGGAATTTGTGTACGGTTCTCGCCGGACATGAACTGATCTCCACTCCCCGTCGACTTAGTGCTGTCATCGGTCAGTTCGAGCGATCGTTCGCAGCTGATACGGGCTGCCCGCCACGTCGAAGTGAGTCGTCGAAATCGCGGCCTCGAGCCCGCCACTCTCGCTGCTACTCGATATCGATCTGCTGACCCTCGCGGGCTTCGGGCTCGCGTTTTGGAAGCGTAATCGTGAGCACGCCGTTTCGATACCGTGCCTCGACAGCCTCTTCATCGACCGGCTCGGGGAGCCGGATGGAGCGACTGAGTGACTGGCGGGCCCGTTCGCTTTTGATGTAGAATTCATCCTCGCGCTCGTCGGTCGTCTCCGATTCGTGCGTTGCGGTGATGTGGATCGTGTCTTTGGAGAGGCGAACGTCGATGTCGTCTCTCTCGAAACCCGGCACGTCGGCCGTTAGGACGAACTCCTCGCCGTGGTCGGCCAGATCGATGCCCATCGTCGTAACGGCCGCCTGTGACTGCCCGAACTGGTCGATGTCCCACATCGACAGGGATTCCTCTAACTGTTGTTGCAGGCGTTCGAACTGTTTCTCGAGCGCTCTAAACGGGTTGCTGTCTGTACTCATTTTCATCACAGGGTCGAGACCCTAGGGTGGAGTCCGACGGCATCCGTGTTAAGCGTTTCAGCGGTTCGTGCGTTCGAGGCGACGGCTGGTGACCGACTCGAGCGCGTGACTCGTGCTATCCGCTATCGTTTTACGGCCGTGAGGTAGTATATGAACGAATGCAACTCGAGGCCACCACGGTCGATATCGGGACGACGCGCCCGCTCGTGCTGTTGAACACCGTCGACGCGGCGGAGTTGGGTGCCCATCCGATCGATCGCGTGCGAATCCAACACGCCGGCGAAACGACGACGGGAATCGTCAAGCGAACCGACGAACTGGTCCCGCCGGGAACGGTCGGCGTGACCGAACCGCTCCATCACGTCCGCGGAACCGTCGACGTCACACTCGCTGGTGCGCCCCACTCGGTTCGGTACGTCCGCAAGAAACTGGACGACATCGAACTTGAGGCGGACGAACTCGAGGCAATCGTCCGTGATATCCACGAAAGCCGACTCTCGGACGTCGAACTGAGCGCGTACGTCTCGGCGGTCTACGCGAACGGGCTCTCGCTCGAGGAGACGAAACACCTGACGGAGGCGATGACTGACGTCGGCGAGCAGCTACAGTGGGAGACGCCAGTCGTCGCGGACAAACACTCGATTGGCGGCGTCGCTGGCAACTGCGTGACACCGATTATCGTCTCCATCGTCGCAGCAGCGGGGCTGACGATGCCAAAGACCTCCTCGCGGGCGGTGACCTCGCCGGCGGGTACGGCAGACGTCGTAGAAGTCTTCTGTGACGTCGAGTTTACCATCGCCGAAATCGAGTCGATCGTCGAGGAAACCAACGGCTGTCTCGTCTGGGGCGGCGGCGTCGACCTTTCGCCGGTTGACGACGAGATCATCCGCGCCGAAAACCCGCTGTCGATCGACCCGCCGGGGCAACTCATCGCCTCGGTGCTCTCGAAAAAGCGCAGCGCGGGCTCGACGCACGTCGTCATCGACATCCCCTACGGCGAGGGCGTGAAAGTCGAGAGCCTCGTCGCAGCACGAGAACTGGCCGACGACGTCAAACGCGTCGGCGATCACCTCGAGGTCGACGTCACCTGTGCGATCACGCACGGCACCGATCCGATCGGCCGCGGCGTCGGACCAGTGCTCGAGGCCCGAGACGTGCTCGAAGTGCTCGAAGGCGACGGGCCAGAGTCGCTCCGACTGAAATCGGTGCGACTCGCCGAGATGCTTCTCACCCACTGTGGCGTCGACGCGTCGGCGACCGAGATCCTCGAGTCGGGACGCGCACTCGAGCGGTTCCGACGGATCGTTGCCGCACAGGGCGGTGAACCGGATATCGAGTCGACCGATCTCGAGCCGGGGGCGGAGTCGACGACCGTCCGCGCGGAGCGCACCGGCATCGCAACGCGAATCGACAACCGACAGCTCTGTGAGCTGGCCCGCCGGGCCGGTGCACCACTGGATAGCCGGGCCGGACTCGTGATCCATCGAACCGTCACCGACGCGGTCGAATCCGGCGACCGGTTGTATACGATCTACGCCGAGACGCCGACGAAACTCGCGGAGGCCGAACGGCTGGCCGACCGTCTCGAGCCGGTGCGTGTCAGGAGCAAGGCGGATGCACTCGTCGAGCGCCGGTAGCTGTGAGAGGTGTAACTTATTTGGGCTACCCAGTGGTGGGACACGTACAGTATGTACGACACGATCCTCGTCGCAACTGACGGGAGTGAGTCGGCGAACCGTGCAGTCGAGCAGGCGCTGGATCTGGCGTCGATGTTCGACGCCGAACTGTACGGCATTTCGGTCGTCGATACCCGTCGATACGGCGATTCGATGCTGTCGGACTCGAGTGGCGTTATCGGCGATCTAGCAGACAATGCCGAGGACATTTTGGCGGAGATCGAGTCGCGTGCTGACGTCGACGTAACGACGACCGTCCGACGTGGCCGTCCACACGAGGAAATTAGTAGCTACGCCGACACGATCGATGCAGACCTGATCGTGCTCGGCAATCGCGGCCTCGGCGCCGGCGGCGAGATCGGAAGCACCGCAGAGCGCGTCGTTAGATATCTCGATCGACCGGTACTGACGGCCTAATCGGGCCCCGAGCAGCGATCTGTCAGTGATTCGGGTATAACCTATTTGGCAGCGTCCGACATGGGTTCCGCCACGCCAATGTACGAGACGATTCTCGTCCCGACTGACGGGAGCGACCCGGCAAATCGGGCAGTAGAGCACGCACTAGAACTCGCGGACAGATACGACGCCGACATCCACACGATGTACTGCGTCGAGACCCACCGCTACGGTGAAACGGCGCTGAGCAGTGCCGAGATCGTGCTCGATCGACTCGAGGAACAGGGTGCCGCGATGCTCGAGGAGATCAGTGATCGCGCCGACAACGTCGGGATCGATTGCAGTTGGTCCGTCTGTCACGGCCGACCATGGGAGGAAGTCTACGAGAAGGCCGAGGACATCGATGCGGATCTGATCGTGATCGGTCACCAGGGCCAGAGTCACACCCGAACGGACAAGATCGGCAGCGTCGCCGAGCGGATCGTCCGGACTGCAGATAGACCGGTGCTGACCGCCTGACGCCACAGTCGACTCGCCATCGGCGTCACTCACACATTTCGGACCGTCTCAGGTTCGGTAGCGAGCGGGGACGTGGTGGCGAAGCGATGCTGGAACGAGCGCGGCGAGGCGTTCGGCGACGCTGGCGAGCGATTTTCGCAGGAGAACGTAGACGGCCGAGACGGTAAAGAGAACCAGTGCAACGGCAGTGACGGCCCCGCTGGTACCCACGCTCAACGCCAGCGCTGCGAGGCCGGCGAGGAGGAGATCCTCGGGCGCGCCGTCGTAGCGGACCCAGCGGCGAGGCGGAAGCCACCGGTCGTGGTAGTGGCTGTAGACGCCTCGTTCGGAGGTCGCTTCCCAGGGCCGCAACTCGAGGCCACCCCCGAGAACGTCGGTCACGGCGTGGATCGCTGCCGCGGCGAGGAAGACGGCGAGGACGACCGTCACCGAAGAGGGCACAGCGAGTGCGAGTGCGAGCGCCGGCACCGTCGAAAGCGACGCGTAGACGGGATAGTGGAGGGTCTTGCGGTGGCCCGCGTAGAGATCGAAGTCGGGAGCCAAGCCGCCGACAACGCCGGCCACGAACGCCGCCGGGGCGAACTCCGGGGCGATCGCCAACACTGGCAGTGCAACCGCCATTCCCCAGAGCGCGTGTGTCGTCGCCATCATCGTGCCCGCGAGTAAGCGACGGACTTAAATATGTGTTTCTCGAGGGGTGCTGTGCTGTCACACGGTCGAGGGCACGGTCCGAACTCGACCGACGAGCGCTGACGCACACTGCGCGGGACGCCGACACCGTCGCGTCGTCGAGGGTCGGTCCCGATGCATGGAACAACGCATACGTACGTCGGTGCTGTAGACCGTTTTGTTACGTATGCACGCACCATCCCCGCCAGCCCGGTCGATCGCGGCCTACGAGGCCGTCACGGACCACGATCGACTCGAACGGCTTGCGACGCTCGCTGAGACGCTCGCGGACGCTCGAGTCTTGCACGTGAACTCGGCGGCACACGGGGGTGGCGTCGCCGAGTTGCTCCGGTCGATCGTTCCCGTCTGCAACGACCTCGGGGTCGACACTGACTGGCGGGTCATGGACGCCGACGAGTCGTTTTTTGAAGTGACCAAATCGCTCCACAACGGGCTGCAAGGGGAAGGAGCGCCGCTCACTGAGGAGATGAAAGCGACCTATCGGACAGTAACCGAGCGAAACGCGGCGGCGATCGACGAGGCGTACGACCTCGTCGTCCTCCACGATCCACAGCCGCTCGGGATGGTCCCTACGCTCGCGGGGACGATGCCCGAGGCGACCGTCATCTGGCGGTGTCACCTCGATCCGACCGCCCCCGCTCGCGAGCACCTCGAGTTCGTCGCCGACTACACCGAACTCGTCGACCACGCGATCTTCAGCCGCACCGTCTACGAAACGGCGATTCCAGTCCCGTCCTCGAGCGTGGTCCATCCCTCGATCGATCCGCTGGCGGCGAAAAACAGGGATCTAGATGAGGAGACGGTCGCGATCGAATCCGACCGACTCGAGCCGATCTCGTTCGACGCGCCGCTCGTGACGCAGGTCTCACGGTTCGACCCGTGGAAAGATCAGTTCGGGACGCTCGAGGCGTACCGTCGACTCACGGATCGCGTTCCGGACGTCCAGCTCGCGCTGGTTGGGAGCATGGCCGACGACGACCCCGAGGGGCGGGCGATCCACGACGAGGTCGCGGCCGCGGCGGCGGACGACCCGGACGTTCACGTGCTGACCGACCGCTCGGATACGGCAGTGAACGTCCTCCAGCGCCGCTCGGACGTCGTCGTTCAGAAGTCGCTTCGGGAGGGGTTCGGCCTCGTCGTCTCGGAAGCGCTCTGGAAGCGGACGCCGGTCGTCGGCTCGAACGTTGGCGGCATTCCGCTCCAGATCGAGGACGGCCGGAACGGCTATGTCGTCGCCCCCGACGACGTCGCGGGCGTCACACGGCGCGTCGAACGCCTCCTCAGAGACGATGCCCACCGGACGGACCTCGGCCAGTACGGGCGAGCGTCCGTCCGCGATCGATTCTTGCTCCCGCTACAGCTCGTCGACTGTCTCGAGGTCTTTGCCGAAATCGTAACCCAGACAGCCTGAGTGGGACTCCTCGGAGCCACGGACTGTCAGTGCACACCCACTCAGACGACACTTTGCGATCGGGCAGAGACCTGAACAGCACGTAACCGTCGTCCACGTTCCGCCTACCGGAGGAGACAACCACCACGAACCAGCTCTATAGTGGTCACTGAAAATCAGTACACACCCGATCGCATGATGGCTGTGCGATCGATGTGTAAACTATTTCAGTTGTCACGATAGTCCGAAGCGCCGTGCGTTACACCCGAGGAGGCTCAACGATGGCGATCCGAGCCTCGATGCCGCCGTTCCATCTCAGTGCGTCTGAGTTGTCGAACGCGAATCACGGCGACAGGCCTATGGTTTACTTCGGTGCGCAGCGTACGGAGACGTATGAAGATCCTCGTAGCTGTCGACGGATCCGAAGCGTCCAAGAACGCTCTCACCCACGCCATCGACATCGCAGACGCGATGGACGGTTCGATCACGGTCGTCCATGCAGCCGATCCCACCGTCCACGACGAGGGCGGGAGCGAACCGAGCTTGTCCCTCTGGGATGCAGACCAGCGACTGATCCTCGAGAGCGTCGAAGACGTCGAACAGCGGGGACTCGAGCTCCTCGACGACGCCTCCGCGTTCGCCGACGAACTCGGTCACGACGTCGCGGTCGAACTCCTCTATGGCAATCCGATCGCGGAGATCACCGATTACGCCGAGGACGAGGGATTCGATGCAATCTTCGTCGGCCACCGTGGTCGATCGGAGCGTGCTGGACTGATGCTCGGAAGCGTCGCGAAGTCACTCGTCGAACGGGCGACCATTCCAGTTACCGTCGTGCGCTGACGTCGTCCGTTTGCCCCATCACCAACGGTTGCGGTTGGGATTACTCCTCGAGTAGCCAGCCGAAGCGTTTCTCCCAGAACTCCTCGCTTGGGGGCTTTTTGCTCCGTCCGTACGTCTTCTCGTCGCGGATCTGACGTTCCAGGACGTCTCGCGCCTCGTTGAGCGCGTGACTCGCGCCGTACCCCTCTCCGGAGGCGATGTACAGTCCGCGATCGGTGTGCAACCGGATGCGGGCGAGCAAGAGCGGGACCCCGCGGCGTTTCTCGTCGTGTTCGTGGAGATGGACCTTCGCGTCCAGAACGTTCATCCCGTGGTCTCTGTCGTCGAACTTCTCGACCATCGCGACGATACTGTCGTAGGTCGTGTCGTCTATCAGGTCGGTCCCGTAGATCTGGACGGCGCGGTTCCCGCCGGCTTCCCACGTCAGTGACTCGAGCACGTCGGTTTTCGTGAGGATACCGTACGGCGTGCCGTCCGGCGTGACGATCAGCGACGAGGCATCGATCGTGAACATCTCCTCGACGGTCGTCTCGAGCGTTTCGTCCGGCTGGATCGTCCGCACTGGTGTGGTCATGATGTCTCGAACGGGCAGGTCTAGCATCCGCGCGGGCTCACCCTCCCGAGCGCCGAAGCCGCCGCGTCGAGAGCGGCCAGTACTGGACGAGATCTCGCCGCCGAACGGGTCGACACCGCCGGCATCGCCACCTTGACTCTTCACTTCGGCGCGGACCGTCAGTTCGGTTACGTCGTAGAGGCTCACGATCCCCGCTGCCGTCTCGTTCTCGACGACCGGGAGATGCGTGATCCGGTTCTCACGGAAGACGTTGAGCGCGTCGCCGAGCGTCGAATCCGGCTCGAGCGAGACGAGATCGCTGGAGGCTGCCTCCGAGACGGTCGCCGCGTCGAGAAACGGTTTGACTTTCTCGAGGATCGCATCGACGGTGACGACGCCGACCAGTGTTTCGCCCTCGAAGACGGGCAGGAGCTGGGAGTCGCTGTCGATCATCAGCTGCGCCACCTTCCGAATGTCCTCGTCCGGCGTGAGTCGAGGGACGTGCCAGACCAGCGAGCCGAGCTTTTCGTTGGGCTGGCGGTGCGAGGTGGCGAGTTGTCGGCGCGTGACGACGCCCTCGAACGAGTCACCCTGCACGACGACGCCGTTGACGTTCGAATCTTCGAACGTGCCGACGAGCTTCGAGACGGGTGTTTCCGGGGTGAATTCGACGTACTCTTGCAAAACGATGTCTTCGATATCCATGCGTGTTTTGTTGTATCAGATCGGGTATTAGTATGCGGAACGGTACCACAGTTGTGGTGGTCAGCCTCTTCATCGCTCTCCCACAAGAACTCGAGGGTCCGTTTCAGGGCTGTCCGTACAGTGTCTCGAGTGTGCGGGCCATCGACGCGACTTACTGGTCGAGGTACGCCATCGCCTCCTCGTCGGAGACCTGCCCGAAGCGCTCGTAGAACTGGCCGACACCCATGAACCCCCGCGGCGTCTCGAGGCAGACGACCTCGTCGGCTTCGTCCTCGAGGGCGGCGATCGACTCCGGCGGGCCGACCGGCACCGCCAGCACGATCCGGTCGGCGTCCGTCTCGTTGAGCGTCTTGAGACACGCCATGACCGTCGACCCCGTCGCGACGCCGTCGTCGACGACGACCACGGTTTTCCCGGTCAGATCCGGCGCGTCACGGTCACCACGATAGCGGTCGGCTTTCTGTCGGGCGCTTTCGGCCTCCTCCTCGCGGCGTCGCTGGAAGTACGCCTCGTCGCTGTCCGTTCGGCCGATCGCGTCCTCGTTTCGCCAGGTGCTGCCGTCGCTCGCGACGGCGCCGATGGCGTACTCCGGGTTACCCGGCGCGCCGATTTTCTTCGCGACGACAATATCCAGTGGGATCTCGAGTTCGTCGGCGACCGCTCGACCGAGCGGGAGCCCGCCGCGGGGGATCGCGAGCGCGATGTCCGCATCGATCTCCCGCTCGCGGAGTTCCACTGCGAGACGCGCACCTGCGTCGGTTCGGTCCCTGAAGCGTTGAGTACCGACCATCGCATCTACGTGCGACAGGTGACGATATATAACAGCCGGGTACCCCTCACGAGACCGAACGGATCTCGTCCGAAGCGGCTGTCACAGGGAGGGCCTCACGACGTAGACGATGCTTTACCAATCGAACCCGTTTCCTGTGAGAGGGACAGATGCGTACGCATGTATGACACGATTCTCATTCCGACTGACGGGAGCCGAGGGACCGACCAAGCGATCGCCAACGGGCTCGATATCGCAACCCAGTACGACGCCACCGTACACGCGCTGTGTGTCATCGACACTGCCCAGCTACTGGACCTCGGCTACTTCGGCGACCGCTCCGACTTCGAGACGCGGATCGAACCGCTCGAGAACGAGGCGAAACGGGCAGTCGGGGACGTCAAAGCGCGTTCGGAGCAACGGGACGTCGACGTGATCACGATCGTTCGCGAGGGAGAGCCCTACGAAACGATCATGTCGTACGTCGACGACGCCGACGTCGATCTAATCGTCATGGGTACGCACGGTCGACGCGGCCTGTCCCGGTATCTCCTCGGGAGCGTGACCAACCGCATCGTTCGGACGGCCGACGTGCCGGTGTTGACGGTCCGTATGACGGAGGACTGAGGCTCCGTGCTGGCAGATCGCTTTTGCGACGGCAGGCCGAGACGCGTGCTCGACATCGCGAGACAGACCTGACCCGAACGCACATCTCAGCCGTCGGTCGACTCGGGCCGTCGAACGTCGACTCCGTCCTCGGTGACCATCGCGAACGCGAGCGCGGATCCGGTTCGGGCGTCGCGTTCGACGGCACTGTCGATAGCCCGGGAAACGAGCGCTTGCGTTTCCTTGAGCGACAGCGTCTCCGCGTAGCCGCGGTCCAGCACGCCGAACGCGAGCTCTCGCCCGCTCCCCTCGGCCGTGTAATCGACCTCGAGAACCCCCTCGTCGCCGTCGACGGTGAAGACGTTCGAGCCGGTTTCGTCGACGCCTCCGAGGACGACCGTCGCGTCCAACGAGTGTGACCGGTGCTCGCGCCCAGCGACCGTCGCAAGGGCGGAGAGGGGCATCAACCGGCCGTGACGGTTCTCGTAGCGGTCGACGTCGGCACGGAGGGCGTGGACGAACGACCGCGAGCGACCCAGATCGGCGGACGAGCCGATGGCAGCCGTCGGGTGCACCGACTCGAGTTTCCGGCTCGCTTCGCTCGTGACAGTGGTGTCGCGACTCGTCCGCGTATCCGCTGCGAGAACCACTCCTGCCGTCGTACCGACGCCGACGAGGGTGCCGCCTTCACCGCCGGGCTCGCCACCGTCGGGACAATAGCGATCCCCGTGTGCCGGTCGGAGACGGATCGGTCTCGAGGGCATTCGTAGGCGTCGCTTCGGTCGCCACTCGGGTCACTGTCCACCATGCACTCGCCGACACGACGCCGCTGGCGTCCGGGTTCTCCGAGAGTTTCCAGTCAACAGAACAAAGACTGTGGCCGCTGTACCGGCAGCTATGTACGACGACGTGCTCATCGCAACTGATGGCAGCGACATCGCAACGGACGCGGCGACGGTCGGCATCTCGATCGCACAGGCGTTCGACGCGACGGTGCACGCGCTCTCGGTCGTCGAGGACGGACGCGGCGACGCCGCGAAACGTAGCGAGCAACGCGAGGCGGACGCGGACGCCGTCGCGACCGAGGCCGTCGACGCGGGGTGTGCGGCCGAGTCGGTCGTCCAGACGGGACGACCGGCGAGCGAGATTCTGTCATACGTCGACGAGGCCGACGCCGACGCCATCGTCGTCGGCACCCACGGTCGAACCGGCCTGCGACAGGCTCTACTCGGTAGCGTGGCCCTCGAAGTAATTCGCGACGCCCGCCAGCCCGTACTCACGGTCGGACGCGAAACGGTCGACCGCGACAGCATCCGGATCGACGACGTCTGTCTCGCAACCGACGGCTCGGTGGGCGCAAACGCCGCGACCGAACACGCCCTCTCGCTGGCCGAGGCCTGCGATGCCACCATCCACGCGCTATACGCGGTCGACGTCAGCCCCAAAGCCGATGCGATTCGGGAGAACTTCCTCGAGCACGGCGAGCAGACGACCGCGGCGATCGAAGAACGAGCCGCCGGACGCGGTCTCGAGACGGAGCGGACGGTCACGGAAGGGGCTGCCCACGAGGTGATCCTCGACTACGTCGACGCCGAAGACGTCGACGTGCTCGTGATGGGCACCGAGAGCAAATCGAACCTCGAGCGCCTCGTGTTAGGCAGCGTCTCCCAGCGCGTAGTGCCGGCGGCGAGCGTGCCCGTGATGACGGTGCGGACGCCCGACACCGAGCAGTGAGCCGCCGCGGCCGGTGTCGCTTGCCTGCTATGTCGCGTCGTCCTCGTAAAACTCGGACCGGGGCTCGATCGCCTCGAGTTTCGGCGGGGCGCGCTGGCGGACGATGAACACGTCGTAGGACTCGTCGGCGGCGATGTGGACGCCGACGCTCGTCAGCGGCGTCACGACCCGACCAACGTTGTCGCTGCCGAGAAAGACGATGCTCGGGTCGTGTTCCAGCGCCAGTCGCTCGATGTGGCCGGCAATTCGTGCCTCCGGTGGAAATTCGCGGATCCGTTCGTACTCGAACGACGCCTCCGGCGTGAGCGATTCGACCTGCTCGCGAAGCTGGTCGACGACGGTGTCGACGTCGTACGGCTCGTCCTCGCCGATCCACCCTTTCTCTCGAGCGTACCGCTTTCGTTCCGGAACGACGGTCACGGCAGTCACCGCTTCCCCGAGTGTGGCACCGTACTCGGCCGCCCTGACGAGGGCGGCTTCCGCGAGATCCGAGCCATCGAATGGGACAACGAACGTCATACGTACGCTCTCTATGGCCTCCCCAATAACTTCGAGGGACGATCACACAGCACTCTCGAGCAACCGTCGCCGCGGGCGGGATACTCGGGATGACGACACAGCGATTGCGAATAAATGTAAGTATAAATTGACATTCTAACGCTCGTGTGTTCGGTAATCGATCCTTTTCGCCACGAATGCTTTACAAACATATGCTTGTAACCACCACTGATAAGACACCACCGTATGGCGGGTGAAAGGGGATTGGAACCGCTACTCGACTGACAGCCAGCGGTAATAAGTGGCTATTCGCGATGGAACGGTACGTTACCTGACACGGAGCGTGTGTCCGCCAGCGAACGAGCGATCGACCCGCGGTCCGGCCGCAGGTAGCTACCGATGTGGGGTGATGTCGTCCAGTACAGTTATTGGGGCGGGTAATGGAGTCTGTCGGTATGTCCGCGCGTATCGACGGGATCGACTCGATACTGCTGCCGACCGACGGCAGCGACAGGGCGCTCGCCGGAGCGAAACGGGGCATCGATCTGGCGGTCGCAACGGGGGCCGACGTGCACGTCCTCTCGGTCATCGATGCATCGGAAACCGAGACTATTACGTCCCTTCTCGGACGCGACGGCGACGAGGAGGTGGCGGCGATCGAAGCCGAAGCCGAAGCGGCCGTCGAGGCCGTCGCGACGCTGGTTCAGGAGACGGCGCCGGATCTCGAGGTCACGACGACGACCGAGCGCGGCACCCCGTTTCGGGTCATCGACCGTTACGTCGATACGGCCGACATCGACGTCGTCGCGATGGGAACGAAAGGCCGAACGGGACTCGAGCGGGTACGACTCGGGAGCGTGACCGAGAACGTCCTCCGGACGGTCGCCGTCCCGGTGCTCGCGGTGCCACCCGAGGCGGTCGACCGTTCGCTCTCGCCAGCACAGACCGATGCCCTCCTCCTGCCGACCGACGGCAGCCCCGGCGGGGACGTCGCCATCGATTGGGCGGTTGCGCTCGCGGACGCGTTCGACGCGATGGTCCACGCGCTCTACTCGGCCGACACGAGTCGCTTTCAGGCGCAAACGCAACCGGACGAAATCCTCTCGAAACTCGAGGACGAAGGACAGGCCGCACTCGAGACCGCGCGTGAACGAGCCGTCGAGGCAGGCGTCAGCGTGACCGGCACCGTCGCCAGCGGTCCGCCGGCGCGGGTGATTCTGGACTACGCCGAGGAGAACGCGATCGATCTCGTCGTCATCGGAACTCACGGCCGTTCCGGAGTGGAGCGCCAGTTGATCGGCAGCGTCACGGAAACCGTCGTCCGCAACAGCGACGTCCCGGTCGTCTGCGTGCCGATGGCTGCAGAGTCGCAGTAGCAGCCTCGAGGACTCGAAAAAGCGTTCGGCGTCCGTTCCGCAACTCCGATCAGTCTCGACGCGTTATCCCTCGAATGCCACCTTCACTCGCTTTCGACGTTGATATCGCCGACCTGTGTCGCCTCGTGATACTGGCAGATGTAGGTCACCATCTCCGGGGCTGCGACGACACCCTCGAGCGTCGTCTCCTCGCCTTCTTGGCTGAGGTCCTCGCTCTGATAGTCGTCGATCACTTCGTCGTTTTCGTCGCGGATCTCGAAGTTGTGTGTTTGCCCGTCGTTGTTCATCCACCTGAAGGTGTACTCCTGTCCTTCGATGAGCGTGATCGTCGGGTTCTCTTCGCCTTCGATAAAGGCTGGTTCGATCGCACCCCAATGTGAGACCTGGCCGTCGAAGTAGAACTCCTCGACGGATGCCCAATCCTCGTCACCACCGCCGTTTCCACCACCGTTTTCGCCGCCGTTACCGTTTTCTTCTTCCGACCCACCACAGCCGGCGAGCAACGCCATCCCTGTCGCTCCCGTGATTTTCAGTGCTGTCCGTCGAGAAAACTGATCACTGTCTACCATCACGCGGAAAAAAGCGTTGGACGGCCTTAATACTCGTTCACAACAGAACGGACTGTCACGGACGACGGGAAATTTCGTCGCGGGTTGCCCATGGGTATCGACACGATTGATCCCCTCGAGCCCGCGCTTTGTGACTGTTCGTCGACACAGCTATCCGGATACATTCGACGAGCGAACGATCCGCTCGTTGAGTCTGCACCTGTGATACCACCTCACTGATCGTTCGCGTCCGGCACCCGGACGCACGACCGGGCACAGTGACGGTTGCCGTCGAGTCACTGGAACATCCCCGTCTGTACCTGCTGGTGGTCGCCTTGCTCTTCGGCCACCTGTTGATACTGCTGTGCGACCTGTTGCATCCGCTGTTGGATCTCGTCGGCTTGCTCGTCGAGAGCCGTCGTATCGATGTCGAACTCGACGAGCGGCTCGAGGGCGGTCTCGATGACGGATTTGGCCGCCTGTGGATCGGGGAGGAACGGATGGGACTGAACGATCAACAATGCCGCCGGAACGTCCGCCTTGTGACACGCTCGGACCAGCGATCCAGTTACCCCACCCACGACGCCCGATTCGTCGTGGATCGGAATTTCGGCATCGACGAGATCCGCTTTGATCGACTCGGTCGTCGCAACGCCGGATACGGTACCGATCTCCGCTTCGGATTCCGCGGGCGCACCGGCGAGAAAGACCGCGCGATCGAACTCGTCGGCAAGTTCGTTGAGCACACATTCGGAGAGCGGTTCGAACGCCGGTTGCGGGAGCGCGAGGTCACTTTTGAGGGTCATCACCGCCGGATTCGAGCCAGCGTAGACGCGAACGAGATCTTGGACGAGTCCGTCTTCGAACGTCACGACGGGCGGGAACTCGTCGGCACTGATGGTACCGTAGTGCTCGAGGTCGAGTTGCGACGTGAGCTGGTCGACGGCGATCGACGCGACGAGTCCGTGGCCGGGCAGCCCCTCGACGAGCGTTGGCGAGTCGGCTCGTATTTCGGTGACCTCCTCGAACGACGCGGTCGTGTGTTTCTCTGTCATACGGGCGCACGTACACCCTCCATCGACTAAGAGGGGACGGGGTGTTGGATGAAACAACGTCGAGACCGCCCGAAATGATGGTCACAGGCAGCTACCGGGATCAGTACCGATCGACGTATCGATCCAGCCCCTTTTCGAAGAGCGCCAGCAACACGCCGAACGCGAGCAGCGCGAGCCCGATCTGTGCCCAGTGGACGGCCTCGAGTGCCACGACGCCGAAGGCGATCCCGACCGGCGTGTATAACAGGACGAGTTGGAGGGAGAGTGCGACTGCCACGCCAACCACGAGCCATCGGTTGGAGAACGGACCGAGCCCGTAACGCCATCGAACCGCCTGAATGCCGGCGATCTCGAAGACGACGAGCGAAGTGAACACCATCGTCCGAGCGAGGTCGACATCGGCCCGGTGGACGTAAAACAGCGGCATAATCGTGAGGGTGATGAGAATACCGATACCGACGATCGAGGCCGTAATCCGGTCCGTGATCACGCCCTCGTCAGGCGGACGGGGATCACGTTCCATGATGTCATCCGTCGGCGGATCGACGCCCATCGACAGCGCGGGGAGGCCATCAGTCACGACGTTGATCCAGAGGATCTGGACCGGCGTGATGACGAGTCCGAAGCCGAGCATCGACCCGGAAAACACCAGCATCACTTCTCCAGCGTTCCAACACAACAGGAAGTTGACGAATTTGCGGACGTTGTCGAAGATGCGTCGGCCGCCTTTGACTGCGTCCCGGATCGTCGTGAAGTTGTCGTCGAGCAGGACGATATCGGACGACTGCTCGGTGACGTCCGTGCCGCGGATCCCCATCGCGACGCCGACGTCGGCGTTTTTCACCGCCGGGGCGTCGTTAACGCCGTCGCCCGTCATCGCCACCATATGTCCGTTCGCCTGCAGCGTCTGGAGGATCCGCGTCTTGTGTTCGGGGGCCGTGCGGGCGAAGATGTCGACCTCCTCGACGACCGTTCGGAGGTCGTCGTCGCTCATCGTCTCGAGTTCGGGGCCCGTCACGACGCGCGTCGCTCGAAGGCCGATCTCCTCGCCGACCGCCCGTGCCGTCACGGCGTTGTCGCCAGTGATCATCACGACGTCGATGCCGGCCTCGAGACAGCCCTCGATCGCGCCCGGTACCTCCGGCCGCGGTGGATCGAGCATCCCCTGTAAGCCGAGAAAGACCATCCCCTGCTCGAGGGCTTCGTCCGGCGACTCGACCTGCGACGGCGGCACGTCGGGCCGGTAGGCAAACCCCATCACGCGCAACGCATCTTCGGCGAACGACTCGGTTTGGGCCTCGAGTTCCGCCCGGCGCTCGTCGGTCAACGCGACGTGGTCGCCGTCGACGAGTTCACGGTCACAGCGCTCGAGGACGATCTCGGGTGCACCTTTCATGTAGGCGACGGTCCCACCGTCGGGCGTTCGGTGCACCGTCGTCATCCGCTTTCTCGCAGAGGTGAAGTCGACCTCGCCGAGTCGAGGGTAGGCCTCGTCGAGGTCGGCGTGATCGAAGCCGGCCTTCTGGGCGGCGACGAACAGCGCGATTTCGGTCGGATCGCCGAGATACGTTCGGTCGCCGCCGTGTGCCGTCGCAGCCAGCTCGTCGGTGTCGTCTCGCTCGCGGGTGCCGACGTCGACGTTGTTACAGAGCATCCCGCAGCGCAACACCTCAACGACGCGCTCGGTATCGACTGGCTCGCCGTCCCGGAGAAAGTCGCCGTCGGTGTCGTAGCCAGTCCCGGTCACCTCGTAGACCTCGCGGTTGGCGACGAGTCGCTGAACCGTCATCTCCTCTTCGGTGAGCGTCCCCGTCTTGTCCGTACAGATGACATCGACCGATCCGAGCGCCTCGACGATCGGGAGCCGGCGGACGAGCGCGTTCTGGTCGGCCATCCGCCGTGCGCCGAGCGCGAGCGACAGCGTGACGACCGCAGGCAGCCCTTCTGGCACCGCGGAGACGGCGATCCCGACCGCCGTCAGGAACACCTGCAGCGGCTCCGTCTCGCCGACAACGAGTTCGGCGACAGCGATAATCGCGACGATGCCCACGACACCGACTGCGATGAGCTTGCCGAGACGATCCATCTCGGCCTGAAACGGCGTCGCACGTTCTTCCGCCGCCTCGAGGGCGGTCGCAATTCGCCCCATCTCGGTCGCGGCCCCCGTCTCGACGACAACCGCAGCCCCGGAGCCGCGCTCCACGACGGTGTCCTTGTAGAGCATGTTCTCACGCTCGGCGAGCGCGATATCCTCGGCGATGGTACCGACCATCTTCGAAACGCCGGCGCTCTCGCCGGTCAGGGCTGCCTCATCGACGCGCAGGTTGGATTCTTCGAGCAGCCGGGCATCGGCGGGGACGATGTCGCCGGACTCGACGAAGACGATGTCTCCGGGAACAAGTTTTCTGGCGTCGATCTCGCGTGGTCGGCGGTAAAGGCGCAGCCTCCTACTCCGCCGCGAAAGGCGGTGTCGTCAACTTCACCCAGCAGGTCGCGATCGACTACGCCGACGAGGGCGTCCGCGTCAACAGCATCTGTCCGGGCTTCGTCGAGACGCCGATGACCGAAGAGTTGCTCGAGTCCGAACGGTTCTACAGCTTCCTCGAGCAGCAGACGCCGATGGACAGACCCGGCCAGCCCGAGGAGATCGCACCGATGGCAGCGTTTCTGGCCTCCGACGAGGCGTCGTACATTACCGGTGCGAACATCCCCGTCGACGGCGGCTGGACGGCCTTCTGAGCCCGTGTCCCGATCCGCTCGAGCAGTCGCTGAGAGGGGGACACAAGATTAACATGGTAGACGGTGTAGCGCCGATCGTATGTCCGAAACAGTCCAGCGGCTCGACCCCCTCGATCGTCGACCACTGTCGGATAAGACCTGTCTCATCACCGGCTCCTCGCGCGGGATCGGTCGAGATATGGCCTTCGAGTTCGCCCGCTGTGGCGCGGACGTGGTCGTGAACTATCGCAGTTCCGATGAGAAAGCACAGGAAGTGACCGACCGAATCCGGGCGAACGACGAGACAGCGATCGCCGTCGGTGCCGACGTCTCCGATCCCGACGACGTCGCTCGGATGGCTGATGAGGTCCACGACGAACTCGGCTCGGTCGACGTGCTCGTCAACAACGCAGGGATCACTGTCGACCGGAAGTTCGAGGATATGACCTACGAGGACTGGAACCGCGTGATCGAGGTCAACCTCAACGGGACGTTCAACTGTACCAAAGCGTTCTACGATGACATCAAAACGGCCGATCAGGGCCGGTTAATCAACATCTCGAGCGTCGTCGGCCAACAGGGCAACTACGGGCAGGCCAACTACGCCACGTCGAAAGGCGGCCTCATCGCCTTCACCCGGACGATCGCGCTCGAGCTCGCCCGACACGGCTCGACGGCCAACTGCGTCGCTCCGGGCTTTACCGAGACCGACATGCTCGAGAAGGTCCCCGACCGCGTGCGCGAGCAGATCCGCGAGGACATCCCGCTGGATCGGTTCGCCGACACCGAAGACATCGTCGGCATGGTGCGATTCCTCGCCGGTGACTACGCCGACTACATGACCGGCCAGGTCATCGGGATCAACGGCGGGATGGAGTGGTAAGGCCGTCTTTCGGCGGTTGACGCGTCTGGCGGCGTCTCGACCGGCGTGCTCTGTTGCGACTGATTCGGTGGGAGGTATTATGTCGGCTGCTAGCGTACAGATACGCATGAGCGAACGGATTCTCGTACCATACGACGGCTCCACGCCCGCGACGGATGCCCTCGAGTACGCCCTCGAGACGTTCCCCGATGCGTCCGTAACGGCCCTCAACGTTGTGCCCCTTCCCGAAGGCTACTGGGCTGCGTTCGAAGACACCGAACACCGGGCCGCCGACATCGACCGGGCCCGCGAGCGCGGAAGCGAAGTTCTCGAGGACGCAACGGAAGTCGCAGCCGAGCACGACCGCGAGATCGATACCGAGGTCGCGACGGGCAAACCGGCTCGAGAGATCGTCGAGCAGGTGGAGACGGACGAGTACGATACGATCGTCATCGGCAGCCACGGCCGAGAGGGAGTGTCACGGGTGCTGCTCGGGAGCGTCGCGGAGATGGTCGTTCGTCGCTCGCCGATTCCCGTCGTCGTGGTCAGATAGCGGCGTTTTCATACGGTTTACTGTAGTCAATTACCGCCGCTCGCCAAAACGGGTCGGCGATCGGCGGTACATAGTTACAGCAATCCGTCTCAGTCGGCGCTACAGTCGCCCCGTCGCGCTGCAGTCGGTTGCTGGCACGGAAACGACTAAGCGTCGGCGGCCGAGACGTTCAGCAGACAGATCATGACAGTAATCGATCACTCCATCGACCCGGTTCGTTCAATCCTCGTCCCGACCGACGGGAGCGACGCCGCCGGGGCCGCCCTCGAGCGCGCGCTGGCGATCGCCGACCGGGAGGACGCCGTCGTTCACGTCCTGACGGTCATGGACTCCGGCGGCGGCCCGCTGGCGTTCGGCGTCGAGGACGTCCACGACCTCGAGGAATCGAAAGCACGCCTGCTCGAGGGACTCGAGCGGCGAGATCGGACGTACGACGTCGACGTCACCGGCGCTGTTCGCCGCGGTCGTCCCGCTCGTGAGATCATCACGTACGCCGAAACCCACGGGATCGACCAGATCGTCCTCGGTCGAACCGGTCGCGGCGCGGTCGCGGAGGCGTTGGTCGGCAGCACGGCCGATCAGGTCGTTCGCGAAGCGAGCGTCCCCGTGCTCGTCGTGCCCGATGCCGACGTCACCGACGACTGACGGCGGGCCAAACGGCAGCTGACCGCAGATCCACAGCCAGCGCGTAGCTTTACTATCGTCTCCCACGAACACTGGACCGATGTCGCGATCGATTCTCGTCGCACACGACGGCTCGGCGCACGCACAGGCTGCCCTCGAGTACGCCCTCGAGACGTTTCCAGACACGCGGCTCGTGCTCTTTCACGCGATCGATCCGTTCGAACTCATGCCCGAGGAAGACCGACTGCCGCCGCTGACCGAAGAATGGCTTGCAGACCAACACGACGCGGCGACAACCCTCTTCGAGGACGCCCTCGAGGACGTCGACACCGAAGGGGTGACGATCGAAACCGAGACCGAAGTCGGCTCGCCGGCACAGACGATCGTGGCGGCCGTCGAGGAGACGGGCGTCGACGGGATCGTCGTCGGTAGCCGCGGCCGAGGGAACGTCGCCGAGGCGCGGGTGGGGAGTACGGCCGAACTCGTCGTCAAGCGTGCGAGCGTGCCGGTAACGGTCGTCAGGTAACAGCCCGGGGTGTGTTACTCGGTATCTGCATCGCGGACGACCGTTACCGTCACCGGCGATCGGGCGACGACCATCTCCGCGACGCTGCCAAGTAACAGGCGAGAGGGGCCCAGTCGACCGTGGCCGCCCAGAACGATCCCATCGATGTCGTGGTCCTCGGCGTAGTCGATGATTTCGCGGGCTGGTTCGCCGGTCTTGCTCTCGGTCGTGAGGGCTACGTCGTGTTCGTCGGCCAGTTCGCGAACCTCCTCGAAAACGAGTTCCTCCTCTTCGGCCGCCCGTTCGAACCACGCTTCGGAGCCGTGGGGCGGTTCGTTTCTGACGTCGACGGACGTCATGGAGCTATAGCCGGGCTCCGATGGGTCGATCACGTGCAGCGCGACGACGGTCGCGTCGGGATGGGTTTCGAACGCGTATTCGAGCGCCCGTTTCGACAGCGGTGAGCCGTCGACGGGAACGAGTAGTTGGCGGGACATCACTCTCTCGTACCGCACGGAGTCTCAAAAGAGTATGCAGGGTGTGTGCGAGCAACGGGATCGCCGCGCGATCAGTGTTCGGCCTCGAGTCACGACTTGCAGGTCGACGGCAGGCCTTTATGCGTGCCGTCGGTGTACGCCCGATCGATCTCATGAACTACAAGGAGTTCGTCGGACAGGTCCAGCACCGACTCGAGTATGCGGAGTTCGGCCGGGCCGTGCGGGCGACCAGAGCCGTCCTGACGACGCTCGGTGAGCGTCTCCAGGAAGGCGAGGCGACCGATCTCGCCAGCCCGCTGCCGATGGAGATCGATCGCTATCTGACCGAGGCCGACCACGGCCAACGGTTCGACTATCAGGAGTTCCTCGATCGCGTCGCCGACCGTGAGGGTGTCGATCGGGCCGACGCGAACTACCACGCCCAGCAGCTGCTGGCGGTCGTCGGCGAGGTCGTCCCCGCAGGGAACCTCGAAAAGATCGACGCACAGCTGCCCGAGGAGTTCGACCCATTGTTCGAACTGGTCGAAACAGCAGCAGAGTGAGCAACGCCGAGCAGCCAGCGATGGCGTCTGCGGCGGCCTCGAGATGCAGCCGCAGCGACGCGACGGATGAGCGGCCGCCGGGACCGATCAGCCGCGTGCCCCGATCGAACGGGGCCGCCCGCGAGTGGTACGACCGGATCAGCGCCCAGTACGACACGGTCGCCGATCCGTTCGAAGCACCGGCTCGAACGACCGGCCTCGAGCTCCTCGCCGCCGAACCGGGTGAGTGCGTCCTCGACGTTGGCTGTGGCACCGGCATCGCCGTCGTCGAGCTTGCTGGAGCCGTCGGCCCGAACGGGACGGCAGTCGGAGTCGACCTCGCGGACGGAATGGCTCGTGTCTCGAGGGCTGCGCTCGACGATGCCGGGCTCGATCGTGGCGTCGTCGTGGTCGGCGACGGCGCGGCGCTGCCGTTCACCGCCGATGCGTTCGACGCCCTGTTCGCCAGTTTCGTTCTCGAACTCTTCGATACACCCGAGATACCCGGCGTGCTAGCGGAGTGGCGACGCGTGCTCGCTCCCGGTGGTCGGCTCTGCGTCGTCTCGCTGTCCCGTCGCGGGGACGGGCCAGCCACGTGGCTGTACGAGCGAGTCCACGAGCGATTGCCAACGATCGTCGACTGTCGACCGATCTACGTTCGTGAAACACTCCGCGAGGCCGGGTTCCGGATCGACGAGACGCGAACGGAGACGGTCTGGTGGTTTCCGGTCGAGATCGTTCGGTGTCGACTCGAGTCGTGATCGCAGCCCAGACGCGCCGCCACCTCACTCCGCCGTCGGTGCCCCGCGGACGATCGTGACCGTCCGTGGGGATCGACGAGCGATTCGTTCCGCGCCCGATCCCGTAAACAGCCGCGCCGCGAGCGACCGTCCGTGGGCCCCCACGACGAGTTGATCGGCGTCGGTCGCTTCGGCGTAGTCGAGGATTTCTGCGGCCGGTTTCCCGGCGACGGTCTCCGTTTCGAGCGTCGTGCCGTGATCCTCGGCCACCGCTGTCGCTGACTCGAGGATCTCTTCGGCGCGAGTTTCGTGCTCGTGCAGGATGTCCTCGAGGTACGTTCCCTCGACGTCCTCCCGTGGACGGTCGAACGGCAGTTCCTGGACGTACAGGGCCGTGTGTGTCGCATCGGGGAACGTCTCGAGGGCGTACTCGAGGGCGGCCTCAGCCTGCTCCGAGCCGTCGATCGGGACCAGAATCGATTCGGGGAGTTCGCGGTCGCGAACGGCACTCACCGTTTCGGGGACGACGGTCGTCGTGATCGGTGCACGTCGGACGACGGCCTCGCTGACGTGGCCCAGAAACGGCCGTGTGATCGGTGATTCGCCGTGCGTTCCTAACACGACGTGGTCGACGCCGGCGTCGGTCGTCGTCGCGAGAATCTCGGTCTGTGGCGTGCCGATTCGAAGCTGTGTGCGGAGGGAGCGACCGCACTCGTCGGCACGCTCGGCCGCCCGATCGAGTACGCGCTCGCCGCGGTCTTCGGCGTGGTCGAGCGGCGAATCGGCCGCGCCGACGGTCGCGTCGTGATCGGTCGTCGGATCGACGACGAACAGTGCGGTGCGCGTGGCGTCGGGAAACGAGGCGAGACTGTACTCGAGTGCGGCGAACCCCTGCTCCGAGCCGTCGAGTGCAACGAGAACGTGCTGTGGCATGGCAGATCCGTGGCACGGTGGCCACTGCCCCGACGTTCTACGTCGGCGCGTATAAAGCCGGAGCCACGCTCGAGAAAGAGCGAACCCGGTGTGGCCGTTAGCGAACGATCGTCACCGGAACCGACGCACGGCGGGCCACCGTTTCGGCGACGCTACCGAGTAGGATCCGCGAGAGGCCGGACCGGCCGTGACTACCCATGACAATGTGGTCGGCGTCGCGCTCGTCGGCGACCTCCAGGATCGTGTGGGACGGTCGCCCGGTTTCGACGACCGTCTCGAAGATCGTCGACGAGTCGAGTCCCGCTTCCTCGAGCATCGCTTTTGCTTCCTCGCAGAGTTCCTCGCCGCGTTCGACCGCACGATCGAACGCGGCGCTGTCGTAGTCGTCGGATCCCGTGTAGGAGCCCTCGATCGGATCGACGACGTGTAACACGGTGATCCGTTCCCCATTGTACTGTTCGAACGCGTACGAGACCGCGTCCCACGACGATTCGGAGCCATTCAGCGGAACCAGTACGTGTTTCGTCATACCGGAACGATACGGTGCGATGGTAAAATAGTATTCCTCGGATTTGACCGGATCCGCCGCCAATGCGGCGATCAGATTACGTTCTGGAGGATGCCGCCGTCGACGGTGACCGCCTGACCAGTAACGTTTCGGTTCTCCGCGAGGAAGACTGCGGTCCGGCCCATATCTTCGGGCGTCTGATCGCGTTTCATCGGAATGACTCGCTCGATGGTTTCCTCGTAGGGTTCGTCGAGTTCGGGTGTCAACACGTCTTCCCACATCGGCGTCTGGACGATGCCCGGACAGATGGCGTTGACCGTCACGTCCGGGGCGAGCTCGAGCGAGAGCGACTTCGTCAGGCCGAGCACGGCGTGTTTCGACGCGCAGTAGTGGCCGAGTCCGGCAGCGCCGATGGAGCCGGCGATCGAGGCCGTGTTGATGATGCTCCCCTCGGCCTCTCGAAGGTGTGGAATAGCGGCTCTGGAGACGAGAAAGGCCCCTTTCACGTTCACGTCCATGATCGAATCCCACTCGGCCTCCGCCATCTCCTCGACGGGCGTGACGGTGATGACGCCCGCGTTGTTCACGAGCAGGTCGAGTTTGCCGAACTCCGAAACGGTCTCCTCGACCATCGCATCGACTTGCTCCGGTTTGGTCACGTCGCACTCGATGACGTGAGCCCGCTGTCCCTGATCTTCGATCCGCTCTACGACCTCCTTTGCGTGCGTCGCACCGCTGACTTCCTGTGAGGACTGCTGATTGTACTCCGTCTCGAGGACGTCCACATCGGCAACGACGATGTCGCTGCCGGCGGACGCCAGTTCCATTGCGATCCCAGTGCCAATATCGCCACCCGCGCCAGTAACGATCGAGACTGCTCCGTCGAGTGAGGTTCGTTCGACCATGCTCTATTGTAGTTCGTCACACGGTAGCATAAAGATGCGCGGCGTTCGCACGCACACGAGATGGCGACCAGCACAGTCCGAGCGCCGTTTGCCAGCTTTCGAAGACACTCCGGATCGCTGTAACTGAACCTTTTCTCACTTCGACCTGTACGCATAGCGTATGACAGGCCTTCGCTGGGTGCAGCTGTCAGCACAGGAGCGAGACGAGTTCCTGGGAACCGGCGGCATCGGCGTGCTCTCGTTTACGCGGGGCGGAGACGAGCCGCCGGCATCGCTCCCGGTTTCGTACGGCTACTACGACGACGCCGAAACGTTCTACTTTCGGCTCTCGTTCCCACCGAGCAGTTCGAAAGAGTCGTTCATCGATAACCCAGTGTCGTTCGTCACCTACGACGAAACGGACGAGGGCTGGCGCAGCGTCGTCGCCACCGGCACGCTCGAGGAACTGACCGAACTCCCACACGAGTCGGCTGCCGTCCAGGGCATGTGGGCGGTCGAAATCCCCGCCGTCGAGGTGTTCGACCGGCCACGGTCGGAGATCACGTTCCACGATTTCCGACTCGAGCCGGACAAGTTCAGCGGCCGAAAAGAAGCCACGTGAACGCACATCGTGGCTGCCAGTGCATTTTTTGACATATTTCACAATAGTATCGGTAGCTATCAGGAAAGAGTTCTCGAGAAGACACACTTCGAGACGTGGAGGATCACTCGAGTAGAGTCCAGAAGCGATCGATTTTGGTGCGTTTTGAAACGAAGACCGTTCACAAAAATGGACGGCTTCGGTAGACAGGCACTCAGAATCTATCAGAACATAGAGTATATAGAACTAGTGAAACGTGGTAAGCGACTCGAGCGAGTTAGTCGTCCGCTTCGACGGCAACAGCGGCTTCGGTTTCGGATTCGAGTGCCTGTTCCTCGAGCCACGATTCCGCGTCGAGTGCGGCCATACTTCCGGTGCCGGCGGCCGTGATCGCCTGCCGGTAGTCGGGGTCCATCACGTCACCCGCGCCGAAGACGCCCTCGACCGCGGTCTCGGTCGTCATTCCCTCGAGGGTCAGCAGGTGGCCCTCGTCGTCGAGGTCGACGGCGGTGTCCGCTAAGAACGTCGTGTTCGGGATGTGGCCGACGCCGTAGAAGATCCCGCCGACGTCGACGTCCTCGTACTCGACGTCCTCGCCCGATTCCAGTTTCTCCTTCGGGCGACCGTCGGGGTGACTGACGAGTGTCCCGCCAGTGACACCCTCGTCTCGGGAGCCGTGGATCTCGAGCAGTTCCGTGTTCCATCGGAACTCGATCTGGTCGTGCTCGCGGGCGCGACGCTCCATGATGTCGGAGGCGCGCAGTTCGTCGCGACGGTGGACGATCGTGACGCTGTCGGCGAACTTCGCGAGGAAGAGCGCTTCCTCCATCGCGCTGTCGCCGCCGCCGATCACGAGCACGTCGTCGCCGCGGTGGAACGCGCCGTCGCAGGTCGCACACGTCGAGAGGCCGTAGCCCATCAGTTCGTCTTCATTCTCGGCCCCGACCCAGCGAGCGCTCGCGCCGGTTGCGACGATCAGCGCCTGCGTTCGCAGCGTCTCGCCGTTCGATAGCTCGAGAGCGAACGGCCGCTCCTCGAGCGCCGCGTCCTCGACGGTCCCGTGGACGAACTCGGCACCGAACCGTTCGGCCTGGTCTTTCCCGTTCTGGATCAGCTCCATGCCGCCGATCCCCTCGGGGAAGCCGAGGAAGTTCTCGACCTCGGTCGTCAGCGTTAGCTGGCCGCCGGGCTCTGGACCCTCGAGCACGATCGGCTCGAGGTCGGCGCGCGCGGCGTACACCGCTGCCGAGAGGCCGGCAACGCCCGAGCCGACGATGACGACGTCGTGGACGGTCGCGTCAGGTGTGTCCTCGTTCATTCAGTGTATCCCTCGATCATGTTGCGCAGTCGGTCCGCCGGCAGGACGCCGGTGTGCTGTTCGACCTGCTCGCCGTCCGCGAAGAGCACGAGCGTTGGGACGCCGCGGACGCCGTATGCACCTGCGAGCTGCTGGAGTTCGTCGACGTCGACTTTCGCGACGACAGCGTCGGTCTCGCTCGCCAGCCCTTCCATGACGGGCTCGAGCATCTGACATGGCCCACACCACGTCGCAAAGAAGTCTACGAGGACGACGTCGTGGTCCGCGACGACCTCATCGAGGTGGCTTTTGCTCTCGATGTGAACGGGTTCGTCGGGAGACTGTCCGGGTGAGCCGCTGTGTGCATCAGTTGCCATCACTCCCTCCTACGAGCCGAGAGTGTTTAAAGGTTTTGTGTGTATTGCACAATACAGGATCGGCCCAATTCACGCTGAGCTAGCAGAGACACACGGGGTGATCATCGAACGGCCCGTATTCCCCGAGAAACTCCCGTTTCATTCGATGGATTGTCTCTTCGAGCAGACTGTGTGGCGAGCAAACACGACCCAGTGTTTCGAGGAGTGTGCAACGCAGCCGATTACGCGGGCGATGCAGGAACGTGAAAGCGACCGAAGTAGCCGACTCGAGTGCCCGCGAACGTGTCGAACTCGAAGCCTTCCTGACTGGCTCGCCTGCGAAGCGTCGTTCGGGTGACGAAGTGTGGGTCCGGGAGCAGTTCCCCGACGACGAGACGGCCACCGGGTTTCACCACGCGGTGGAGTTCGGCGAGCGCCTGCTGTTGATTGGGAATTTCACCGAGGGCGAGGACCAGATACGCGGCGTCGAAGGTATCGTCGGGATACGGCAGTGTCTGTCCGTCGGCGTGAACTGGGACGACGTTCTCACGGCCGCGAGCAGTCGCCTGCGTTCGTAGCTGCTCGAGCATCTCACGCTGGATATCGACCGCGTGGATCGCTCCCCCCGGCTCGAGCTGCTGTGCGATGGGGAGCGTATAGTAGCCCGTTCCCGATCCGACCTCGAGGATTCGCTCGCCGGCTTGCGGCTCGAGCAGGTCTCGCAACCGTGCTCTCGTGATGACCGGCCGCGGAAGACCGATCCAGCGTCGACGCGCATACGGGCACGGAGACGGATTCGTGCGCCAGCGGAGCGCGTACGCGATTCCAGCGACCGAAAGCAGCCCCAATACGCCGACGAGCGCTCGAACCGTGCGTCGAGTAACCATCGACTAGCGGTTGTCGACGGATCGACTAAGGTGTTGGTCTCGACGATACGCGACGGACGGCGTCGACGTCTCGGGGCTGCCACTGCGACCACAACAGTAATGGGGGTCCATTCAGTCTTGTGCGATGTGTCCTATACAACAAACAAGCACGTTGACGGATCGTTCGACGAGGTCGTCGAGACAACGATCGATGCACTAGAAGACGCGGGATTCGGCGTCCTCTGTGATATCGACGTCCAGGCGACGTTCGAGAAGAAACTCGACGAGTCGTTCCGCCAGTACAGAATTCTGGGCGCGTGCAACCCCGAACTGGCCCACCGAGGCCTCGAGGACGAACTCGAACTCGGAACGCTCCTGCCGTGTAACGTCGTCGTCTACGAGGACGATGCCGGCGACGTAGTCGTCAGCGCTGTCGATCCCGGCCAGTTGCTCGCCGTCGCCGACAACCCTGCGCTCGAGTCGGTGGGCGACGACGCAAGCGAGCGGTTCGAACAGGTCTTCGAGCAACTCTAATCCGTTTCGCAGACGACTCGGGTGAACGATTCTCCCGTCTCGGTGACTCGAGCAGCCGATTTGATCGCCGGCAAACATCGATGGACTGTGCGTTCGGCCCGGTTGCGATTCGATCGTCGCTGGCCGAGCGAAAACGAACGGACGCTACTCGAGGCCGACGGCGACGGTGATCGCAACGTTGTCGACACACTGTCAGTGGCGACGATCACAGCCGTCCTCTCTCGATCGGCGACAGTACGCGCAGCCGGACGTTCGCGGCGACCTCGAATAGCCCTTCTTACGCACCAGCGGTGTACAGCCGCAGGCATGAGAGACGACAGCAACGCGGTCCGGTCGATGCTCGATCGACGATCCGTCCTCGTTACCGGGGCCACTGCGCTGGCGGGACTGGGAACACTTTCGATGGCCCACGCGGCGAGCGCACAGAACGACTCGGCGTCGGACACACCGGTCGAGACGCCCGACGACGGGAACGAAACCGAGCTTCCTGACGACTCGGACTACGAGCAAGAGGAGACGATCGCCGACGACACCGAAACGATCGAATGTACGGTCCCAGCCGACTGGAGCGACGTCGACGGCACGACGATCGACATCGGTCCCGCACTGCGAGCCGCGCCGGATCTGGAAGGCTACACCACCACGTGGGACGTACCCGGCATCGAACTGATCGTGATGACGGAACTGGACGACGATCAGGAATACGTCCCCGAGGCGCTCGTCGATTTCAGTAGCGAGTGTGCCGACGGCGGCCAGCAATCGTTCCAGTCCGGCGAGTTCGTCTTTCGGGCCCAGACCTGGTATCAGTGCGGTGGTGGCGACACGCTGTATCTGGCGATGGTCGGCGCACCGGGCGAGTCTGCGAACGGAAGCGAGGACGCGGCGTTCCCGTCGGACCCACCGTACCTGATCTTCTTCGGCGCACAACTAGTCACCGAACCCGACCTAGACGCGGTCGGCACCGTGATCGAGTCGCTCGAGATCACCTCGCCGGAGGAAGTAACCGTCTGATCGAGTCTGCGACTCGAGTCAGTCCGCTGTAGTCACAGCCCGGTACCGCTGGGTCGGGATGTGTGCCCACGATGCACTCGCAAAGCGCCCCGACCGCGAGCGAGCCGGTCACGCGATTCTCGTTGAAAACTGAGACCGTCACGCAACCACTGTGCCATTTGATTATCGGTTCTGCGTAGGAAATACCCACGTCTATGGCTCGGTTACCGACTAGCACGAGGCGGAGGACGTGGAATTGCGGTCGCACCGCGAAAGGACGTCGGTCCCCAGATCACGGTAAGTACGACTGCGAGCGCGATCCAGAGGAGGATCGTGAACGCGTCCGCCCGCTGAGTGACAGCGATGAGTTCGCTGGCGAAGTTGATCATCCCGTGGAACAGGATCACGGCGAGGATGCTCCGCGACGTGTTGTTGTAGAGCCACGTGAACGCCACCGAGAGCGGGATGATCCCAATCGTGAACAGCCAGAACTCGAGCGTTCCCACCCCGAGACCGTGCTGATAGGACCCCTCGACGAAGAACAGCGGAAGGTGCCAAGTCGACCAGACGATTCCAAGGATCAGGCTGGCGCTCAGGGCCGACCAGGTCAGTTGGAGGCGATCAAGTGCGTAACCCCGCCAGCCCAGTTCCTCGAGCAGTGGGGGAAGCGTCGCAAAGAACACGGCCGGGAGGAGCGAGAGAGAACTCGAGGCAAAGCCCAGTACCGCGTCACCCCACGTCGCGCCGGTGCCACCAAGCAGGATATCTATCGCTGCTGCGGTACCGTTCAGGGCCGGAGCGAGCAGCACAATCACGAGCACCCACGGAAGACCGATTCGGCGGACGTCTCGAATACGAGTCCAAAAATCTCGTCGACCCCGTTCGTCGTAGACGAGGTATGTAAAGCCGATACCGGCGATTCCGGGGCCAAACAGACCTGCTACCAGTAGCACGAACCCTGCGGCGCTGTCGAAACGCAGACCGAGTGCAATTGCACCCAGCCAGAACGACCACGTGATCGCGAACGTCACGCCGAAGAACAGCAACGGGCTCGCGACGGAGACCGTGGATTTCCAGATCCGCAACCGTGGCGTCTCGTTCATGCTGTCGTGTCTTCGGTTTCGCCGTCACCGAACGCCGGTTCAGCGGCCGACGACCTGCCAGTTTCCGCACGTTTCTTTGGCATTTCTATCGTGCTCATGGGATAGGACTCGTAGGAGGCATGAGACAATAAGCAAAATCTACGGCGAACGGGACGTTCTATCGGCATTTCGGCTCTCGGTAGCCTGTCGGTCATTTTCGGCTCTTTTCGACCGGGATGCGAACCGACCGAGAACTCGAGACGACAGAATCAGTTGGCAAGTGGATCCTCCTCGCCACAGATCCGCTGTTCGCCCTCGAGGTCGTAGCCTATAGTAACAACTGAAACGATGTACACACGCATCGCACAGCGAACGGGTCACGTCGTTCCCCGCTCGCCAGTTCGCGGTTCTCGATCCGACGGTCGCGTCGAACCGCGCTCCCGTCGTGCGATGCGGTGTGCATTGACTTTCAGTGGCTACTATAGCCGACGAGTGAGGACCACGAGCGCGAGGGCGCTGACGAACAGGATGCGCACCGATCCGTTCACGACCGGCGATTTGAATCACGCCGTTCGATAAGCGGCGAGGATCGATGTACTCGTCGACGATTCCACCCCGCGTATAACTGTCCGGAACGACGACTACACGGGATTTCACTCGAGAGGCATTGACAGACACGAACCACACTGTCGGATATACCTCCACTGAGCGACATCTCGATATGTGAAGCCAACGAACGTTCGGATGACATGCTGACCCGGACGTGTTTCGAACAGGGTGTGATCGAACGTGGCGGAGCGTAATCGATGACCGCACGAGCCCCGCTGGAACGCACTCGAGGGTTCGACGTTTGGGGGTTCCTGCTGTTCTCTCACGGCTGGACGTGGCTCTGGTGGAGCGTCCCGATCATCGCCGACTGGCACGTCTTCGAGTTTCCGGGGATCGTCTTTCTGATCGGCGGCGGCCTCGGCGTTACGATCGGCGGCGTGGTCATGGCGTGGTGGATTGGCGGCCAGACCGGGCTCGCGGACCTAAAACGGCGACTCGTCGACGTGCGGCTGATTCCGGGTCGCTGGGCCGTCGTGACACTTGCGCTCTGGCCAGCGCTCGCGCTGGTCGGTTCCGTCGCCGCGACCGTCGTCGATGGAGCGAGTCAGCCGGCAAGCGCGGCACCATTGCTCGACCTGCTGGCCGAACCGGTCGTGCTCGTCGGAACGCTGCTGGTTATCTTCCTGCTCGGTCCCTTCCACGAGGAGATCGGCTGGCGGGGCTACTGGCTCGATCGACTCCAGTTGCGATGGAGTGCGCTGACCTCGAGTCTCGTCCTCGGCGTCGCGTGGGCGGCCTGGCACGCGCCGCTGTTCTTGATGGTCGGCTACTTCAGCAGCTGGGACTTCTCGCCGGACCCAGCGCTGTTCGCGTTCAACATCCTCGTCGGCACGATCCTCTACACGTGGCTGTTCAACAACACGGCTCGCAGCCTTCTCGCCGCGATCGCCTTTCATTTCGTTGGTAACGCTACCGGCCAGCTCCTCGACCTCTCGCCACAGGCGGATTTCTACCAGACGGTGGCCACGACTGCGCTCGTCGTCATCGTCCTGCTCTGGTGGGGACCGGCGACACTCCGGCGAGACGAGGAGCGTCCGCTGGCGCCGTACTGATCGCTGTCGGGCCGTCGTCACGGCTATTGTGGCCATCGTAGCCGCCGGTTCCGCGTCCTCTCTACGCCCGACTTCAGCCGGCCACACGACGTCGGCAAACTCCCGGACGGCCGCGGTGTGCGCCGCCGGCCGATCGAGAGAACAGGTGTGTCCAGCATCGGCGATCGTCAGTACTCGCGCGCTCGAGAGCGCGTTGAACGGCGTCATCGGTCCACTGCCGGTTCGAGATCGGTGAGCGAACGCACCACGTGCTCGCGGAGTGCCCCAGCCGCGAGTGAGCCGGTCACGTGGCCCTTCTCGAGGACCGATAGCGGTAGTCCCTCGTAACCGGGCCGTTGGCGGTCGAACTCGATGATCCGGTCGTACCGTGCGAGCAGCGGCTCGCAGTCGGCCGTATCGACGGCCCTGAACGCTGCCTCGAAGTCGAGCACGTCCCGTAGTCGCTCCGCGTGTCGGTGGGCCGGTTCGGCAACCAGCCGCCGGTAGACCGAGGAGACGAACAGCTCGCCGAGGGCTGCACCGGCGAAGATCGGCACGTACTGGTCGATGGAGTCGAAGCAGGCGCGGTGGAGGTTGACCGCCCAGCCGCCGAGGCTAATCCCCGACGCCACGACGGGACCGCCGGTTCGCTCGCGCACCCGCCGTGCGAGCGCTTCGAGCAACCCGACCGAGGCGGCGAGCATTCCGACGAAGTTCTCGAGGTCGCCCATCGCGCGGGCGTAGGCCTTTCTCGAGCGGTCGTGGAACGGCGCTCGGACGGCGATGATGTTGGCGGGAAGCTCTCGCTCGTGGCCGACGAACAGCCGCCGGAAGGAGTTCGAACTGAACCGTCCGAAGTCGAAGGGGCGTTCGCCGCTCCCGTGGTGATACAGGAGCGTCGGGTACTCGGGACCGCGCCACCGCCAGGGGACGTACGCGGTCTCGAAGTCGCCGATCGGGGTCTTCACGGTCACGTCACGTTGGCCGGCACGAGCGACGTGGTCGACGCTCGCCGTTGCAGCCGACGCAACATCGACGATCGGCGGGGACTCGAAGGATCGGCTCCGTGCGAAGAACTTCGCGTCACGAAGGAGGAGGCTGCTAAGCGCGACGGTCCCGACATCGACGACTTCGTGGACGTTCATCGCGTTCGTATACGCCCACCTCACTGTTAGCAGTACCTACAGATTCGCCGCTGCTCACGAAGCCAATCGCGCATCTCACACGTCGTCTCCCGGCGGTCGATCCGCAACCGACGTCGCGTCGTGGGCCGTGGCTGCCGTCGAGGTGCGTTGTGGGTCGATCGCGTACAGGAATCGGCCCAGAAGCGCGAGACTCGAAAGCGACAGGAGCCCGAACACGGCGAGGATGGGCGCGGGAACGACCTGTCCATCTCGAATCTGGAACACGGCCATCGTCAACACGGCCAGACCGAGCGTCGCCGCTTTCACGAGGAGGACAGCGGTGAACGCATAGCCCCACGCCCGGCGCTTCCGGAGCCAGTACGCCGAGAGCAGAAACGCCGGGACGATGATCCCAAGATCGAACGAGTAGATCACCGACGTGGGGAGCGCTGCGTCGGTGACACTCGCCGGGACGGTGCCCTCGAGGATTGCCGGGACGACTTCCGCCAGCCAGAGGAACGCAACCAGGACGGCGAGCAGCGCCTGGAAGCCGACGTACGGGCGGACGGACATCTCGCCAGCGGCCTGTTTCACGTCCTCGGCGTTGAGGCGAATCATCCCGCCGACGAACGTAACGAGAGTGAGCCACAGCAGCGTCGTGTAGACCAGATACAGCTCGTTGAACGCCGTCATGAACGCGTACGAGGCGTAAGTGTAGAGCAGGTAGCCGTCGACGCCCAGCCAGACGACGTAGCCTCGCAACGATCCTCGAGCGGCGAAGTACAGCGCAACCGCGAAGACGGGAAGTGCCACGAACAGGGTCAGCAAATCTTGGCCGTAGACCTGCGGCAAGAGCACCGGCGCGTCGCGATAGAATCCGGGAACGAACAGTCCGACGAGGGTCGCGACGCCCGCGAGGACGAGCGTCGCCAGCGATGCAAAGACGTACGGCCGCGGTAGTGATTCATCAACGCGGCTCATCGCTCACCTCGCCAGAAACGGAATCACCACGCATCGCCACGTCAAACTCGTCGAATGGAGGCCGAGAATGCATTGTCGTAGTACGTTCGACGACAGCGTACAGCATAAAGCGCGGGACCGCTTCTCAGTCGTCGGAAGTGTCATCTTTTGACGAATCGCGATCCCAACCGGGTCTGGACGCGCCGACACCAGGTGCCCGATCCGTATACGGCAATCACTCGTCTTCGGCCGCCGCGAGCGCCACCGGATCGGGGTACGCCTCGAGGTCGCGGACCTCCTGTGTGACCCGTCCATCGTCCGTTTCGTAGTACCGGTGTCGTTGGATCCACTCCGTCGCTCTGTCGTATCGGATCGCCACGCGTTCCATGACCTCGCCGCGGTCGGGATCGGTGTGGATCGAGACCGTCTCGTAGGCGTGAATCCGGAAATCCCCGTCGGCGTAGCCCGTCATCTCGAGCGTCGTGCGCTCGGGTTCGAGTTCCTCGGCGGCGTACTCGAGGAGTCGATCGGCTAACTCGTCGAGGACGTCCAGTGAGGGAATGCCGGTGTCGTCGCTCGCGGTCATCGATGTGGAATCGAGACGTCGCTGGCCCTTGCCGTCAAGTGATCGAGACGTCGGCCAAGTGGGTGAGCGGTCCGTTCGAGCACGCAGCCAGCTACCATCGCACTCGAGTTAACCGTTCGCCCTCGAGCGAACCGCGTCTCGAGGCGACTGCGAGCGGAACGAAAACGAGTGCTCGAGCGGCGTCAGGCCGCGCAGTTGTTCGGCCCGAGCTCGAGTTCCGTCGCTTCCGCTGGGTCGTCGAGGTCATCTCGCCCCGTGTTCAGCTCGATTACGCGCTCGTAGTTCGGCGGCTTCTCGGGTGCGTTGTCAGTTAACCTGCTGACAAATTCGTCTTTCTCGAGCCCGAGTAAGTCGAGGTCATCGCGGAGGTCGCCGAGTCGAGCGGCGATCGGGTCGCCCGGCGACCCAACCTCGTATCGGCCGTCCGCCGCGACCGAGACGTGACCCGGCAGGATGGTAGTGTCGTCGGGCAGTTCGAGGATCGTCTCGTGGAGCGACTCGTACAGCAGTTCGGCACCGGTGGCGGCGTCCTCGTCGCCGAACTGGAGTTCCGTCCGGCCGACGGACTCGACGAACAGCGTATCACCGGTCAACAGCGCCTCGCCGTCGACGAGGTAGTTCATCATCTCGGAGGTGTGCCCCGGCGTGTGCAGGGCCTCGATCTCGACGTCGCCGATCTCGATCGTCTCGCCGTCGGCGAGCGGTTCGTACTCGTAGGCGACGTCACGATCAGTGGCTTCCTCACCGAGGTGATAGGGCACGTCGAGTGTCTCCGCCAGCGTCCGCCCGCCGGAGATGTGGTCGGCGTGGACGTGCGTGTCGAGGACCCGATCGATGGTGAAGCCGGCTTCGCCGGCGACGAGCGTAAACTGGTCTGTCTGACGGGTCGGATCGACGACGACGGCGCTCTCGGCTGCCCTCGAGCCGACGACGTAGCCCAGACAGCCTTTCGCGCGCCGCTGGAGTTGTGCGAGAAACAGGTCGTCGTTTTGCGTCTCGATCGGAACGACCTCGTACACCTTGCTCCAGTCTTCCATCCCGCCTTTGACGACCGAAACGTCGTCGTAGCCGTGTTGCTCGAGTTCGAAACTAAACGGCGTCGACGTGAGTCCTTTGCCACAGATGGCGACGACCGACTGGCCGTCAACCAGTTCGTTCACGCGGTCCAGTTGTTCCTCGGAGAGGTCGTCGTCGGGTCCGAACGGAACGTTCTCCGCGCCGGGGATGTGCCACTGCTCGTAGCTGTCTTCGGGTCGCGTATCGACGAGCGTGAACGACTCGCCGGCGTCGAGTTTGTCCGCGAGCCGGTCTGCAGTGATCTGTTCCATAATTGGGATCTACCTACAACATTAGTCCCGTATCGGCATGCATAGCTACCCGCCTTGCAACAGCGACCCGACTGAAAACGGTGCTGCGGGCCGAGAGCGTCATACGGACCGCTGTCCGTCACTGCCGGCGCGACCGCAGCGTATCGCGGCCACACCGAGCCACCAGTACCGCACTCCGCATCAGTTCGCCGCGCAGTTGTTCGGGCCGAGTTCGAGTTCCGCGGCGTCGTCGGTCAACGGCTCTTTGCCCCAGTTGATGGCTTTGATCCGGTTGTAGTTCGCTGGTTCGTCGGAGAGGCCGTCGACGATGGTCTGGACGAACGCGTCACGGTCGTCCATGCCGAACAGGTCGTTGGTCGCCTCGAGTTCGCCGAGCGTCGTCGCGAGCGGCCGGATCGCTTCGTCGCTGAAGTGGCCGGGCAGGACGACCAGCTCGTCGGGCAGGTCGGAGAGGCGATCGAGGCTCTCGAAGAGCTCGCGTGCTCCTTCGCGGACATCGGCCTCGTCAGTGCCCTCGAGGTCGGGCCGCCCGACGCTTCTGATGAACAGCGTATCGCCCGAGAGCAGCCCATCGCCGACGCGCAGCGAGACGCTACCGGGGGTGTGGCCGGGCGTGTGGAAGACCTCGAGGTCGCGATCGCCGACGGCGATCGTGTCGCCGTCTTCGATCGACGTATATCCCTCGAGTTCGCCGCCGTCGGCGTCGTGCAGGTAGTAGGGAATGTCGAGTTCGTCGGCCAATGGCCGACCGCCGCTAACGTGGTCCGCGTGGGCGTGCGTGTCGACGACACCGACGAGTTCGACGTCGCGGTCGTCGGCGACGCGTCGATACTGCTCGACGTACATACTCGGATCGACTACGACGGCTTCGTCACCGTCGTCGACGAGATACGAGATACAGCCGGTACCGGGGCGGACGATCTGTGTGACGCCTGCGACGCTGTCGACGTTGTACGTGACGTGAACCCGTCCCCAGCCGTTCATGCCGTCAGCCATCGACCGGGCGTCGTAGCCATGATCTCGAAGGACGCCCGCGGCGGTTGCGGACGTTACACCGGCGACACAGACGACGGCGATCTCCTCGTCGTCAGGGAACTCCTCGAGCGAGGCCTCGAGTTCGGAGACGTCACCCTCGAGCAACTGATCGTAGATCGGGAGGTTGTAACTGCCCTCGACGTGCCACTCGTCGTACTCGTCCTCGTTTCGAACGTCGAGGACGAACAGTTCGTCGCGTCGAGCAGCTACTTCGTCGGGAGCGATCGTCGGGTCCGCACCTTCTGTCTTGCTCATATCATTCAATACTATGTACAGGACGATAATAAAACTGCCCGCCATATGACGGTGTGTAGAGTGTTACACCTGACAGGTTCAAATACCGAGAAATCGGGGATCTGAACTCGAGACTGTCGCTACGCCGCCATGTTGCGACACGACTCGGCACACTCCGGCAGGACGTCGGCACACACCTGACAGTGCTCGTGATCGAACTGCGCGCATTCGTCGGCACATGCCTCGCACGCGTCCGCGCAGACGCTCGCCAGCTCGCCGTGATAGTCCGAATCACGGGCCATCAACCGGGCGTGCAGCGTCGTCAGATCAGCGACGTCGCGGCAGAGTCGGATACACTCGGCCATCTCCTCGCCGTGGTCTGCACAGGCGTCTGCACACCACTCACAGGCCTGTGCGGCCTCGAGACAGTTGTCGATGCACTCTTCCATCTGGTCGTCCGAATGTGCAAGTTGTTGTAACGACATTGCAAGAGTCATATCGCCACGACTCTCAATCAGCCTCGCGCATGCCGCTGCAAGCTATCGTCACAGTCGCCTACCGCAACTGTCGCTCGAGAAACGCACTCTGACGGTCGACGACGTGTTCGAACGTGGCTCCCTGGTAGACGTCGAAGTGGCCGACAGGCAGCCTGATTCGCTCGACGTCGTCGAGCTTCGAGACCAGTCGCTCGACGGTCCAGGGCGAGATAATCGTACTCGAGTCGCCGCCGTGACGAACACCGGACAGGAGACTTCGCTGGCAGCCGTGATCGGCCGGTACAACGGGACGGTTGCGAGGATGCGTCCGGGGCACGCGTTTCGAACCGTCGCGCCGTCAGGCACGATCGACTCGAACCCGGGCTTCGCGTCGGGTGTGTTCAGGACAGCGAATTCGTCGGGATCGCCGACGAGTGGGACGTAATTCGGGTCACGCCCGGTTGCCGCCCGTGTGAGATCCGTGAGTGAGCCGGCAACTGCCCCGCGGACGTACGATACCCCGCCACGCCGAATTAGCGTGGCTGCCGTCGCGAGGCCGTCGGTGAACGGCACCTGCGCAACGGCCGCGGACACGTCGGGGTCTCGAGCCGCGGTTGTAATGACGTGGCCCCCGCTGAACGACGTTCCCCAGAGGCCGAGTCGATCGCCGTCGATATCGTCGCGCGACCGGGCATGGGCGAGCGCCGCACGCCAGTCCTCGAGTTGCTGTCGCGGACGAATCTGGTTTCGTGGCGTTCCGTCGCTGTCCCCGAACGTGCGGTAGTCGAAGACGAGCGCGGCGAGCCCGTGGTCGGCGAACCGTCTCGCAAACGCGGGAAGTCGCCACGTTCGCTCCCCACCGAAGCCGTGTGCCATCACAACCACCGGTGGCTCGTCGACGGCAGTCGGTAGGAACAGCTCCCCACGACAGGATGTCCCGGCGCTGGAAAACGAAAGCGACGTCTGTTTGACCATCGTCTCGAGCGATCGTTCTACGCGGAGAACAGTAAACGGTTCCCAGCGCTACGCGTTTTCGATCCGCTCGATTGCATCGTCAAATCGGTCGTTCGGCTGCGCACCGACGAGTCGCCCAGCTGTTTCGGCGGCTGGGTTGAAGACGATAAACGTCGGTGTCCCCGACACGCGGAGCGACTGTGCCCGTTCTCCGTCGGTTTCGACCTCGGATTCGAGTTCCGATCGACGGTCCTCGAGACAGGACTCGAGAGCCTCGGCGTCGACACCGGAGACCGAACGGGTGTACTCGATGAGATTGTCAGCGGCGGCCCAGCCCGCGTTCTTCTCGCCCTGTTCGTCGAACACCGCCGTATGCCAGTTCCAGTACGCCGTTGGCTCGTCCTCGCGGACCTGGTCCCAGACGCACTTGCTAGCAACTGCGGCGGTCATCGAGTCCGCGCCGAAGTACGCCAGCGGAATGAAAATGATTCGAACCTGCCCCGGCTCGACGTAGTCCGAGACGAGGCCGGGGAGCGTCTCCCGTTCGAACTGCTCGCAGAACGGACACTGAAAGTCGGTCCAGTAGTAGATCTCGAGCGGCGCATCGGGCGAGCCCATAATCGGCTTTCCGGCGAGGTCGACGTCCAGCGGGGACGTCTCGTCGGTCGAGTGGAACGTCGCCGACTGGGCGTGGGCGGTGTCCTCGTCGGAGCGTGTAAGATAGTACGCGCCGCCAGCACCGAGTGTCACGACTGACCCGGCGAGGAAGGCGCGACGGGATGGCTGATCGAGCGACATCTGGTAGTGTGCAGTCGTTCACGGGACGTGACTGTAACGGACTCGTCGATTTGCTGAGTCAGCAAAACAGAGCCGCGCATTTCAGTTCCCCCTGCATCGGTTCACGTAGATGCTCTCGCGGAACTCGATTCGGGAACACCTGATGAACCTCTCCGCGGCGGTCTGGTACCCGTTCGAGACGTGGCGAGGAACGATCGGACTCCTCGTCGTCGCATTCGTGACGTACGTCCTCTTGATCTTGAGTACGATGCCGGAATTTTCGCTCCAGATGCTCGGCGACGGCGTCCACTGGTTCGAGTACGTCCTCGTCTCGTTGACGGAGACGGTGTACCGCACCGACGGCTGGACCGGACTGGGGACGATCGTCCTCTACGCGCTTCTCTCGGGCGTCGCCATCGTTAACGCCGCTGCACAGCTTCGTATCGTCGGCCTCTCGAGTCTCACCGACCTGTCCGGTGTGCTCCCCGGCCTCCTCGCATCGGGCTGTGCCAGCTGTGGCGCTGGACTGCTCGGTTTTCTCGGCTTTGCGGGCGGACTGGCAATGCTACCGTACGACGGCGCGTTGCTTCGCGTCGGTGGCCTCGCGCTTCTGGTGTTTTTCCTCGGGCGGGCTGGCCATCCCGAACAGTGTGCGATTCCGACGGAGGTGTCGCGATGACGGCCCCACGCACGCTCGGAGCGATCCGCTCGAATCCACGAGCAGTGTTGTGGGGAACGGTCGCCGCCGTCGGCGTCTTCTCGCTGGTCGGCCTCGTCACCGGACTCATCCCGAACCCGCTGTACGTTCGGATGGTTCCCCGGACACCGACAGATTACCTGTTTCTGATCCTGACCGCGCTGCTGGCGGGTGTCTACACCGCACAGCGGCTATCGACCGACGTCGTCGAGTCCGAACTCGAGGAAGACGACGCGGGCACGGGCTCCGAGGACCGCTGGGCGATGGGCGGGCTGGCTGGTGGCTTTCTGGCAGTCGGCTGTCCGATCTGTAACGCCTTCCTGCTCGCGCTGTTCAGTTCGTCCGCGCTGATGACGTACTTCGATCCGCTTCGGCCGCTGCTCGGTGCCATCTCCGTGGCGCTGCTGGCAGGGCTAATCTACACGCGCCACAAACGCACGTGTCCGACCTGTGCCACGTGATCGCGGACGCTCAGACGGTCTGCTGTCCCGGTTTACTGGTGCATCCGAAGGTGTGCCGGAACTGTCTTACAGTCGTCCGTCTCACTCGGACTCCTTCCAGTCGCCGGCCTCTGTCTCGCGAAACTCCTCTTTCGCCTCGCGCTCGCGCGGCCAGAACGCGAGCACGAGAACGCCGACGTAGAACGTTCCGACGACCCCTGCGACGACCGCGCCGGGGGCAGACGCGATGGCCGCGGTATCGGGAAAGTTCTCGCCCGGCGCGAAGGCGGTGACGCGAAAGAGCCACGCGAGACAGAGCACGGTCAGCAGTGCGAAGTAGATGCGCCGCAGCCGGTTCGAGATCGCCTCGAGCAGCGTGATCTTCAACGTCGGTCGCCGGTAGTCGTCACTGAGATCGGTTCGCCAGTCACTGTGTTCGTCGCGTTGGGATGGATCCAGTGTCGTCGCGAGGAAGTTCTGCTGGAGGAGTCGCACGCGAGCACGATAGACGTCGTAGTCGCGATATCGCCGCGCCTCGATCAGGAGACGGCCACACCCCAACGAGGACGATGTAGTGGGGGTTGTCGGGGCTCGAGAACGCCCACGTGAGGATCGCGGCATCACCGTGACGCTCCACGTCGTCGTTTGGTCGAGCCGCGAACACCAGGTCGTCTCGCGGGCGAGTTCCCCGCGATAGGCGTGACCCAGAACCGCATTCAGCACCGAGAGATCGTAACCGAACTCCCGTCTCGGTTCGGTCTGCGTGGACTCGTCGTCGGTGGTGTCGGTCATCAGTTGCGCACTGCTTCCACGACTGGCGAGAAATATAGTCGCCACCGAACGTCAATGCACACCCGATCGCACAGCTGTCGTGCGATCAGATGTGAATCGTTTCAGTTGTTCCGATAATTAATAGCACGGTTTTTTATTCAGTTTGATGCATGAAACTCGCGGTCAGTACAGAGGTTCCATGCAGCACGGCGGCTTCTTTTCTTTCGTGCCGGAGACGTTGAACCAGCTGCTCACTGAGCCTGTGAATTGAGTGTTTTGGGTTACCGAGGAGTCCGAACACTGTCCCGTCTTCGGTTCCGTTTCTCGAGAGAGAGTTCCAACGATTCCCGCACCGATAATCGGGGAATGAACATCCCAACAAAGGCTCTTGTGACGTCAGGACTCGCGCCACTTGTGGCCGCACTCGACGCAGGTGAACAGCCGAACCTCGTAGGAGCCGCCCGGCTTCGGCATCAACTCGTAGTAGGCCCGGTCGCTGTCGCAGTCGTCCGCCAGACAGGGCTCCTGCATCGTCTCGGTGGAGCCCTGGGTCGCGTCGGCCACGGCGGGTGCCCCGTCGTCCCGCTGTCCATCCTGGGTCGCCATCGTTGCTTCTGCTTGCGAGTCCCGCGGCTCCTCGTTCTCACAGGAGCGACACACCCACGTGTCGCCCTCCGTGTGCATCATCGAACCACACTCGTCACAGAATTTCATATAAAGTAGGGATACACGGTTGTCGGATATATGTGTTAACTTCCGATCCGTTGTGGATTTCAGGCAACTGCTCATGCTGACTGTACTGAGTTATCGAAGAAGCAACAGGCAACGTTTGATCTTGCCTGACATCTATCAACTGGCCACGGGGTGTAGTAGATATGGCTCAGAATCTCGGGACGAAAGTGGACGTCGGTGTCGGAGTCATCGGAATTATAGCGGGAATACTCGTCGTCATACAATTACCAGCCGCTCATTAGTATCACGAAACGACACTCTTGTCCGCTGACATCGGAATTTTACTGCCTCTATTCGGAATAAAAACACTAGCGGAGTTACAGCGGTAGTGTACTTCGTGTTTACTCTGTACTGGCCGAATCAGACAGCTCCGGTTCTCGGTGTGCGACGTGCTGCATACGCACACATCGTTACCGAATCACCTGTTTCAGTTTCGGGTGCGAGACTGAATACAGCAATTGTGCTACTATCTACTGATAACGCCAGTCGAGTACGCGGCCACGCGACGATAATCGAGCGGTCCCAGCATGAACAATCTGAGCGAGGACCGCAATCTGGCCCACCAATATTGTGCATTTTGTACAAAACACTCAAGTACTGTCGGCTCATTGGTTCGATAATGACTGAAACAGCACCTTCGGAGACGGTCGGCGATGGAAGCGGTCCCCAGAAACCCGTCCAACTGGACAGCGTCGCCGACTACGACGAGTTGCTCGAGACACACGACCTCGTGTTGCTCGAGTTCGTCACGTCGGGTTGTGGGATCTGTGCGTCGATGGAGCCGGTGCTCAGCGCAGTCGCTCGCAGCGCACCGGGTGCCGTCGCAACGGTAAACGCCGGCCTCGTTCCGGACGTTGCCGACGAGTACCAGATCCGCAGTGTCCCAACGCTCGTCGTCTTGAAAGACGGCGAGGAGGTCGCGCGCCTCGACGACGGCTTCCAGAGCGCAGAGACGGTCGTCGAACTGCTCGAGACGCACGCAGCGTAACGGGATTTGTCGAACGAAGGCGGCAGTAGTGCACACAAAATTCAATATCGACTGTGGTGCTGACTCGAGTCAGCACCGATCGCTCGACCAGTGAAGCTCGAGTCGCGTTCAGTTAGGATGCTCGTCAAACGCCCGAAACGAGCGTGTGGTTGCTCGAGTCGGAATCAACTCGTGACCGCGAGCCGTTCGTCAGGTCGCTTTTCGGCCGAGACATCTTTTTCCACGACGAAATCCTCGAGTACGAGCACGTCGAGGCCCATTCCGTAGAAGTCCTTGATCGCCTGTGTCGGCGTCCGGACGATCGGTTCGGCGTGGTCGTTGAACGAGGTGTTGAGGACGACTGGCACGCCGGTGATGTCGGCGAACTCGGAAATGAGTCGGTGATAGCGCGGGTGCTGGTCCTCGCGGACGGTCTGGGGACGCGTCGAATCGTCGGCTGGATGGAGGACGGCCTCGAGGTCGTCTCGCTTCTCGGGGTGGACGTCGTAGGCGTCGATCATGAACGGGGCGGGCTGGCCGTCGACGAGATCTTCCGCGGCGGCCTCCTCGAGCATCGACGGGGCGAACGGTCGCCACTCCTCGCGGTGTTTGACGAACCGGTTGACCCGATCCCGCGACTCGATCGACCGCGGATCGGCGAGAATGCTTCGGGCCCCGAGCGCTCGCGGGCCGAGTTCCATCCGTCCCTGGAACCAGCCGACGAGGTCGCCGTCGGCGAGTCGTTGGGCGACGTACCGCTCGAGTTCGTCGGGTTCCGCGTACGGAATCTTGTTCGTCTCGAGAGTCGACCGAATCTCGTCGGTCTCGTACTCGGGACCGAAGTAGACTGTGGTCTGGCGGTCGACGTCCGACGGCCGTTGTTGTGACCAGCCCGCACCGAGTGCGAGGCCGGCGTCGTGGGCGACTGGCTGGACGAAGGTGTCGTCGACGGCCGGCGATTCGCGAACGCACTTGTTCAACTTACAGTTGAGCGCAACCCCGCCTGCGAGCGCGACGTTGCCGGTTCCGAGCTGGTCGACGGCCGTCTCCGCAATGTCGACGACCGTCTCCTCGAGCAGTTTCTGAGCCGTGTAGGCGAGGTCTTTCTCCCACTGATCGAACTCGCCGGGCGTCTCCGTTCGCCCGCGACCGAAGGCGTCCTCGAGCGTTTCGACGCCGTGGCCAGTGCCCCACCGCTTTGTCAGTGCGGTCACGTCGTAGTCGGCACCCGTGTCGATCAGGTCCCGCAGCGTGCGTTCGATCTCGGGGTTCTCCTCGCCGTAGGGTGCAAGTCCCATCACCTTGCCCTCGCCGTTGAACATGTGATAGCCGAGGTACTCCGTGATGATGGCGAAAAAGAGCCCGAGACTGTTCGGGTGCTCGTACGTGTAGACGCGCTCGAGGCGCTCGCCGTCGGCGTACCAGATCACCGTCGAGTCGGACTCGCCTTTGGCGTCCACCGTCAGGACGACTCCCTCGTCGAATCCGGACGGATGAAAGGCGCTCGCCGCGTGACAGCGATGGTGGGGAATCGTCTCGACCGGTGGCAGCGGCGTGCCGAACGATTCGAGGCGGTTTTCGATCTGTTGGGTCGGGACGAATCGGCTGCGGAGCTGCATGGTGAGCGTCTGCTCGAGCGCCGAGAGCTTTCGGCTGAGACCGGGCGCTCGAATCGCGTCGGCCAGGTAGTGTGTCGCGATCTCACTGCGACGCTGAGGTTCGTAGGGCAGCAGAATACGATCGAGATCAGTGAGATCCAGATCCCGATGGTCGAGACAGGCCTGAATGGCGTGTTCGGGGAACGTCTCCGGGGCGTGTTTGTCCCGCGTGTATCGCTCTTCCTCGACGGCGAAGACGGGTGTCCCGTCTTCGAAGAGGACGGCGCTTGGATCGTGCTGTCCGTACAGTCCGATTGCGGGCTTGAACGCGAGTAGATACGTCGTCATGAGTCCGTGATAGTTCGCACGTTAGACGGAACCGAAGGCGACACAAAACACTCGTGGCGTTTTGCTGAACCGGCAAATCGTGGCCTATTTGTTCGACGGCGGTAATCGACTCGCCGTGCAACACGAGGGACAGACGAACTCGGCAGCGATCTTTCAGGTCCTGGCCGACGACTACGCGCGGCGGATCCTCGTCGCCGCGGATCAGGGGCCGATGACGGCGAAGGCGCTCAGCGAAGCCTGTGATGCCTCGCTCACGACGGTGTACCGTCGCTGCTCGATGCTCCAGGAACACGACCTGCTCGAGGAACGAACGTCGGTCGGACCCGACGGCACGCACAGAAGCGAGTTCGAGACGGTTCTCGAGGAACTCCACGTCGACCTCTCGGGTGGTGAACTCTCGCTGACGATGGAAACACGCGACGAACTCGCGGACAACTTTACGGCGCTGTGGGACGGGTTGCGAGGAGACAAATGATCGAAGTTCCGTTCGTGCTCGCGAAACTGATTACGCTCGCGTTGAGCCTCGCGGTCGCGTATCTGGCCTATCACGGCTACCGGCGACACGGCCGCGAGCCGATGCTGTACGTCGCCGCCGGGTTCGTGTTCATCGGAGCCGGCGCGATCTGTGAAGGCCTTATTTATACGATGTTCGGCACGTCGATCCTGTCTGCCGGTCTCATCCAGGCCGCGATCGTCTCGAGCGGCATGGTGCTCGTGCTCGTTTCGCTGACCAAGTGACGGCTCGATCCGTCGACGTCTCAGCGGCTACACGACGTCTCGCAGGTCGAACAGCCGGTCCGACGGCGCAGAACGACACCGACGACCGAAAGCGTCAGCACGGTCACGAGCACCTGTCCGAGTCCGGCACCCAGTCCGGTGGCGGTGACACCGCCCGTGACGGCCATCGCTCCCGGCCCGAGACAACAGAGACTCGCCAGTCCCGCGAGTCCGAGCAGCGATCCGCGAGATGCACTCTCCGAGTTCATATCCAGCCGTAATGCACACGATTTCATATAGATTGGTGTGCCCGCTCGTCGAATGCGACGACGACGGTGGATAGGCCACGTCGTCTTAACGGCACTCGATTCGCTGACCCGGCAACTAACCGGTCGCCATTTATATGCTCGACAACAACCTCGAGACATGCATCGCCGTCGGTATCTGTATACGGCTGCCACCGCTGGGATCGTCGGCACTGCCGGCTGTCTCGAGTCGCTGCCGGGAACGGGCGATAGTCGAACGGTCCTCGAGCCACCGGAGCAAGACCTGAGCGAGGCGTCCCATCCGTCCTACGACGAGGAGCTCCCCGAGTCCACGCTTCCCGATCCGCTGCTCGGCGAGGAAATTTCGACAGCACAGTTCGAGGGCAAGCGAACCGTGTTGATGACATTTATTTATACGAACTGTCCTGACGGGATGTGCCCGGCGCTGACACAGCGCCTGCGCCGGACACAGGAAGTCGCAGCGGAAGAGGGGTTCGCTGACGAATCGGCGTTTCTCGCGCTGACGTTCGATCCCGAGCGGGACACGCCAGACGTACTCGAGACCTACGCCGGCCAGCAAGGCGTCGACCTCGATGCCGGCAACTGGCATTTCCTTCGGCCCGAAACGTACGAGGAGGCACAGCAGGTCGTCTCCGAACAGTACGGCTTGCCACTCGAGAAACGCGACGCCGACCAGTACGAGAACCTCGAGTACGCGTTCCCGCATTACAATCTGATCTTGCTCGTCAACGATCAGGGGATCGTCGAACGGGCGTACCCGAACGGAGCAACGATCGACATTTCGACGGTCGCTGACGACTTCGAAACCGTCGTCACCGCGTGAGGGAGTCGGACGTTACTGCTCGGTAGTTGCCGTGCCGTCGCTGGCACGTTCGTACTTCGCTTCGAACACGCCGATGAGTCGGTCCATTTTCGCGTACCAGTTGTTGACGGTTCGCTGCATATCGCGTGCGATCTGTGTGGGTGGCGTCGAGAAGTAGACGTGGTAGTACCCACCGTGCTCGTAGTTGATCTGCTCCTTTTTGACGAATCCGCTCTGGAGCAGTCGCTGGATCGATCGGTAGGTCGTCGAGCGCTCGCGGTCGACCCGTTCGGCGACGTCATCGATCGTCAGTGGCTCATCACTTTCGACGAGCACTCGGTAGCACGCGGTATCGAGTTGTGTGTGGCCGTGGAGACACTCCAACAGTCCCTCACACACCATCTCCTGCTGGAGTTGCTTGGCCATCGAGTTCGCCATCGTTCTACACCGATATTCGCGTCGCGTGGTGATAAGAGTTTTGTAGAGTTTATACAATATTAGTTAGTCATAGTGGCAGACACGTCCACAGCCACAGTCTCTGTGCGGTCGCACTGCCACAGGGGGTCGTGATGCAGTCAGTACGGCGGTCGTTGTGCCTGCACGACGTCCGCGAGCTGTTGGTGTTCGTCGGCGAGTAGTTCGTTCAGGTCGTCGACCGTGATGATGCCGGTCAGGTCACCGTCGCCGTCGGTCACTGGAAGTCGACGCACGCCGTGCTCACTCATGAGTTCGGTGGCCCGGTAGAAGCCGCTATCGTGGGCGATCGTACACAGATCAGTCGACATTACGTCCTCGGCGACGAGTTCGTCTGGTGCTGTTCCCTCCGCGACCACCTCGAGGGTCAGGTCTCGATCGGTCACGATCCCGACGGGTTCGTCACCGTCAGTGATCACGATGCTGCCGACGTCTTCGTCGTTCATCATCGTCGCGAGTGCCTGTACCGATTCGTCCGTGGCCGCAGTGATGACGTCACTCCGAGCGAGGTTGTCTACTGGCATGTCTTGGACACCAGGCTACCCTCCCCACACGGGAGGGTATAATCCTATGTGGCACTCGTTCGGTGGTGTTACTTTCCGGGCCGCTAACCAGAAACGAATCGGACGGAAAACCGAACCGAAGCCGACGTCAACGACTGGCCACGTAGCAATCGCTGCGAATCGGTCGACCTCCTTCACTCGAGTCCAGCCGTATTCCGGTACGAATCACGAGTCGCGACGCGGAGAGCGACGAGTGGTCCGGAGACAGCAGTACTGTTAGCTCTCGACTGCAGCCGCGCTGTCGACGTGTTCGTACTTGTCCTCGAACTCTTGGATGAGTTGCCCCATTTTCGCGTACCAGTCGTTTAGCATCCGCTGCATGTCGTTTGCGATCTGGGACGGGTCGGTTGGGGAGTAAACGTGGTAGTACCCACCCTGCTCGTAGTTGATCTGCTCTTTCTGAATGAACCCGCTCTGGAGCAGGCGCTGGATCGATCGGTAGGCAGTCGAGCGCTCGCGGTCGACTCGTTCGGCGACCTCGTCGATCGTCAACGGCTCGTCGCTCTCGACCATCACTTGATAACACTCTTTGTCCAGTTGCTTGAGACCGTGGATACACTCCAGGAGCCCCTCGCAGGCCATGTCTTGCTGGAGTTGTTCAGCCATCGAATTTGCCATGTTACTGGCTCTAGATTGGGATCCTGATGATATAAGGGTTGTGTGAGTATTGTGCAATTTCGATGCGCAGTAATTGGGTCGTCGAATCGGCTGCCGCCGGGCGTTAGTCCGCGACCGCCGTCGCCGTGTTCGACTCCGCTCGCATCGTCTTGATCGTGCTGTAGATCACGGCGCCGCTGACCAGGAACGCCGAGAGCAGGATCAGCGCAAAGCTGACCGTGCTCAGGACCTCCATCCCGAGGTAGTCGCCGGCCTGACGGAACGCGACGGCGATCGATCCACCCAGGAGCATCAGTCCGAAGTAGATCTTGATATCGCCTTCGTTGACGATCCCCGTCGCGGCCGAACCGATGCGAGCCCCGAGTGCGCTCCCAGCCAGCAGGGGCGCGACGATCGAGAGGTCGACGCCGCCTTCCATCCCGTAGAGGAACGAGCCGATCCCGCCCGAGAACACGATCTCGAACAGGTCGGTCCCGACCGCCACGGGAACTGGCACCCCGATGAGATAGAACATCGCGGGCATGCGGATGAAGCCACCGCCGACGCCGAGGAAGCCCGACAGCAGGCCCGTCGCGAACGCGACGCCTAACACCATCCACAGCGAAACCTGAATGCCGCCGGCGATCGTCATCATGGGCGGCACGTGGTACGACTGGATCTTCTTTGCGATGTCCGGAATCGCGTCCGGGTCGATCTCCTCGTTTGCGGCCTCGTGGTGGCCGCCGCCGCTGTCGTCACCGTCATTTTTGAGCGCGTTTCGCGTGACGAACACGCCGATCACGCCCAGCAGGACGACGTAGGTGACGCCGATGACCCCGCTGGCGAGGCCGAGCTCCTCGAGGTAGAACACCCCGATTCGACCGACTTCGATCCCGACAGAGGTCCCGACGATCATCAGTCCGCCGAGTTTGTAGTCGACCTGTCCGAGGTCGTGGTGTTTCAGCGTCGCGATCACGGCCGTCCCGAAGACGAACGCCATCCCACTACCGACCGCGACCCGTGCTGGATACCCCATCACGAGTAACGCGGGCGTGACGAGGAACGATCCGCCCATGCCGAAGAAGCCGAACAGCACGCCGACCATAAAGCCGAAGCTGACGAACAGCACGATCAGCGTGAGTCCGATGCCAAATATCTCCATTTATGTATTCTTGATCGTCTCGATGACCGGTGGTGCTGCGACCTGCTCGAGTGCGCCGTAGCCGACGTAGAGGACGATTGCCTCGACGAGGACGGCACCGACGAGCACGCCTGCCTGTACTGCTGGGGAAAGGGTTGCGAAGTCGATCATGCGTCTCGACCTCCATCCGATACCGGTTGTGTGCGGATCATGGATTTCTACTCAGTACACTCTACCAGCAGAGTGCGTATAACGCTTTTGGGGAAAGCGTACAATATTACTGCAACCTATCTCATTGCTATCCCACGGAAATATTTGTATACGTTATGTAAATATAGCGTCCCTCTAGGCGGCTCTTCGAATTGCTCGGACGCGCTCGAGAAAAGGGTGTGTCAATAACACACATTCAGAAGCTGTTTGTTCACGCCGCGACCGACACGAAACGTGTTTTCTCAGAGAGGAGTCTTGCACGGAATAGTCTCTTCAGCTAACAGCTGTTTGTCCGGTCGTACGGCCAGCAGGACGGGTATGCGATCGGATCACTGCAAACGGAAAATCAGTCGAGTGCCCGCTCAGATGGTGTCGTTCGCTCGAGAGCGACCCCCGAACGACGCGATCAGTCGACCGGCGAGCCAGTCACTGCGACTCGAGGGGCGCAGTGGTCCGACCGTAATCGCCGAATCGAACACGCGACGACAGCAATTGAGGAATTGTCCTTGTGCGCACGTACGCGACCGAAAAACCAGTTGGCACCAATCGTCAGTCAACGGTCGACCGCTGTCAGTCGTCGCCGCCTGCCGTAGCGGACAGGTGGTCGTCAGCCGTCCGGATCGCCCGGATCCCGTAGTAGAAGATCACGACGGTGACGAACAGCGACGAGCCGACGAGCAGGACGAAACTCACTGTATCGAGCACCGGTCGCTCGAGCCACGTCGCGAGTTCGCCGAAGGCGACGGCCGTGCTAGCTAACAGGAGCATGATGCCGAAGTAGATGGTGACGTCGTTTTCGTCGACGTACGCCGTCGCGGCCGAGCCGATACGGGCCCCGAGTGCGCTGCCGATCAACAGCGCCGTGACGACGCCAATGTCGATGACGCCGGAAAGTCCGTAGCTGAACGCGCCGACCGCCCCGGACATGAGCGCGCCGAAGAGACTCGTGCCGACGGCGGCGGAGAGGGGAACGCCGATCAGGTAGTAGATTGCGGGCATCCGAAGGAAGCCGCCGCCGACGCCGAGAAAGCCCGAGACCAATCCGACGCCGCCGCCGACGCCTGAGATCGTCCACATCGAAGCCTTGCTCCCATCGGTGAGCGTCACCATTGGCGGGATGTTGTACGACTTGATCGTCTGTGCTAACTCGGGGATCTCGTCGGCCTCGGCGTCGTCGGCATCGTCGTCCGAACCGTTGAGCGCACTTCGAACGAACAACAAGCCGATCGCCGCGAGCAACAGCACGTAGGCGACGCCGACGACCAACTCGGCCCGGCCGAGTGTCTCGAGGAAGAACACGATGGCCTTGCCACCCTCGATCCCGAGGACGATACCGACGAACATGAGCGCGCCGAGTTTGTAGTCGACCTGTCCGACGTCGTGGTGTTTCAGCGTCGCGATGACGGCCGTCCCGAAGACGAACGCCATCGAGCTACCGATCGCGACCGGCGCAGGATAGCCAAGAATCAACAGCGCGGGCGTCACGAGAAACGACCCACCCATGCCGAAAAAGCCGAAGAAGACGCCGACCATGAAGCCGAAGCCGATAAACACCGCCAAAAGCTCGAGACTGAGTCCAAGTAGTGCCATAGATGAGCGGTTACGTACCGGGCACTATCCGGAGTGGTCGTATAACACTTGTGAGTCTAGTGTACAATATTATTATGAGAAACGACATAGCTATCCAACGGGAATATCTGTAATCATTACACAAATATAGGCCGCATATTCGAGAGCGAATTGACGAGCGCCCCTCCTGCTTCGCTCGATTTGGCTTCGCTCCCGAGCAAATCCTGTGTCGGTTTGTCCGTGCGATGTCCGAAAAACAAACGTGAACCTGACCGTCCCAATCGCGCTACGTTCTCAGGTCTATCGGCACTATATTGAACAATCCAAACAATATTATACCGTCGACACCTACAGCCACTATGAAAGCCGTCTGTGCCACTGATCTCTCGGCAGCGAGCGAAGCGACCATCGAAAGCGAAACCTGCCTCGAGTGTCTCGGGCGGATCGGCGTCGAGGAGATCCACCTCGTCACCGTTATTCCATCGAACGTCCACGCGGGAATGCCCGGGATCGACTTCGAAAAACGCCGACGGCAGGCGCTCGATCGCTACCGCGAGGTCATCGAGAAGGCCGGCTTCGACGTCGAAACCCACGTCGTTCGCGGCACACCCCACCGACGGATCACCGGCATCGCCGAAACGATCGGCGCGAGCCTGACGATCGTCGGCTCCCGCGGGAAGAGTCCGCTCGAGAACCGCGTCATCGGGTCGACGGCGCGCAACCTCGCCCGGACGACGGTGACGCCGTTGCTGGTCAACCGGATCGAACGCGAGACCGAAGACCCGGACGTCGTCAGAGAACACCTGTTCCAGCGGATGCTGTACGCGACGGACTTCTCGCAGAACGCGGAACGCGCGTTCGAGACGTTCTCGTACCTTCGCCACGCCACTCAGGAAGCGACGCTGGTCCACGTCCAGACGCCAAAGGACCCTGACCTTCCGGAGGAAGAAGACCCCGAAGCGGCGCTCGAGGAACTCGCTGCCCAACTCGAGGAGTGGGGCATCGAGACGCAGATCGACGTTCGACAGGGCGATCCTGCCGATGAAATCCTTGCCGCAGAGGCCGAGTACGAGCCAACGACGACCCTCGTCGGCTCGCGCGGTCACAGCCGACTCCGCCGACTGCTGCTCGGCAGCGTCTCCGAAGACATCGTCGCACGGGCGAACGGGAACGTGATGCTCGTGCCACCCGAGCGAATGGCCTAATACGGACTGCGGGAGTCAAGCACCGCCGATCACCAGCGGCGGGGTCGGTGATCGGCAGTACATCGGTACAGCAGACCGTATAAAACACGTGGTCGCGTTTTTCGAGGCGGATATCGTGGGTATCGCCGACGTTCGACGCGATCGTCGCATCGTCAGCAGCTGCCGGGCGCTCACCGAACGGATGCGGCACCGACGTACTCGTCAGCGAACCAATGGGCAATCGCTCCCTCGGCGCGGTGCAAGACGTTGCTACACGTCGATTTCGAAACGTCGAGTGCCGATGCGACGTCCGTGAGCGTCGCCTCGCGTGGGACGTCGTAGTAGCCACACTCGAGTGCAGTCAGAAACACCTCGAGTTGGCGATCGGTCAACAGCTGCTCGGCCTGACCTGCGTCGACGTCGTGAACGTACTCGAGGCGATAGCTGACGCCGTTTGCCTCGAGCGAGTCGCCGAGCGCGGACAGTCGGTCGGCACTCGTCGTTAGCTCCCAGGTGACGACGCCGTCTTCGATCACGAACGGCGTCTCCATCGGGACGCCCGCCTGCTGGATCGGGATGAGCAGCGACGGGTTCGACGCCTCGACCTGCAACAGGGCCGTCTCGTCGTGTTTCCAGAGTAACTCGAGGGAGGCGACGTCGTCTCGGTCGTCGATCGCGGCGAGGATCGGCACCGGGTTCGATGCGGTCACCTCGAGGACGCCGATCGCGACGTCAAGGCCCGGCAACACGGAAGTCACTCGAAACGTGACGTCGGGATGGGCCGTAGAGACGTCGTGAATCCAGAGTGAGTCGGGAAGATCGACGGTGAGTTTCGCTCGCGGCATCGGTAGCAGTGGTTCGGGGCCGAACGCCGTAGCATGCGGTTCGAACATGTTCGAACGAAGCGTCGATGTTCGCGACAACCGGTAGGCAGCGGCCGCTCGAACGAACGTGTATGCCCGACTCACACGCACACGACGCGGCTCGAGGTGCCACGGATCGCCGAACCGCTCGCGGCTCGACCGGCGGGCCGCCGCTCTCGCTGACACCGTTTCACGTCGCCGGCGTCGGCTTTCTGCTCGCCGGCCTCTTGCTCGCGCTCTATCAGGGTCTCCAGGAGTTCGCACTCGTCCCCGAACTATCGTGGCTCACGTGGACGCACATCCACTTCGTCACCGTCGGCGCGTTCACGCAGTTGCTCTTCGGGACGCTGCCGCAGGTGGCGGCGCGGATCCTCGATCGCCCGGGGCCGTCGTCGTGGGCGATGAACGCGGGCTTCCTTGGCTTGAACGGCGCGCTCGTGCTCGCGTGGTACGGCCGCGCGTTCGGCGAGCCGCTGTGGTTCGACGTCGGCCTCGGAACGATCTGGCTGCTCGCGGGCTGGCTGTTCGTCGTCGTCCTGACGATGGCCCTCCGGAGCGACGGCGGCCGAGCGCGAAATCCGACCGTCGGCTTCTACCTGCTCTCGCCGTTCGTCTACCTGCTCGGGCTCACCCTGGCGTTCGGGCTGTTCAGCCACGGCTGGGACGTCCCCGGCGGCTGGTATGGGCTTCGGGAGGCGCACGTCCACGCCAACGCGTGGGGCTTTCTCGGCCTCGCGGCGATCGGCACGCTGTACGACCTCTTCCCGCGACTCGTCGGTACGGAACTCCACAGCAAGCGTCTGCAGCGGTATTCGCTACCGCTGTTCGCACTCGGCATCTTCCCGCTCGTTGTCGGGCCGGTGCTCGGGATGGGAAAGACGGTGACGGGTGTCGGGCTGGCGCTGTACGCCGCGGGCTATCTGCTGTACGTCTACACGCTCGCCCGAACCTACCTCGCTGGCACGTCGAACGGAACGGCACTCTCGGTGCTGGTCGCGCAGGGATGGATCCTCGGACCGGCCGCGTTCGCGCCGTTCATCCTGTTCGAAGTCCCGCTGGGGATTCCCGAACCGTGGATCGAGACGGGCGCGCTGCACTTTTTCTTCGTGGGCTGGGCGCTCCCCATCGCGCTCGCAGGCTCGCTGCTCGTCGTCCGCTCGCTCGAGTGGCCAGGAACCGACGCGCGTGCGAGCGCTGGTGACGGCGCTGCCGGACTCGTGCCCGCGGACAGCGTCCCCTCGGTCGTCGGCCCGTGGACCGTTCTGGCCTGGAATCTCGCGGTGCTCGCCGTCGGAATCGGTTTCTTCTACCAGGAACAGGCGTGGTCGGCGGTCCTGCACGGCTCAGGCTATGCCGTCTTGCTCGTGATCTGGGGGTACTACTTGCTCCGAATCGTCGACCAGCGGTGGCGCTCGAGGGCACATACGGCGACAGCCTGAACCAGCCACGGACTGTTCGCTGGGCATCCAGTCTCGCTATCGAGGTGGTCGACCGGGACCACCGCTTCGGAGCCACGCCTTGACGAGTTCGTTTACGTTGTAGAAGATGATCCCGACGGTGAGCAGGGTCGTCGTCAGGTAGATCACGAATCCGGGCGGGCCGCCCACTGTCGCCCCGAGTATGCCGCCAGTGATCCCGACGACGGTGAGTTCGATCCACGTCACCAGAATCCGCGACCCCAGCCGCGGTGGTGACGACTCCTGTGCGTCCGACCCGTGCCTCGAGCGCTCGTCGGGCGGTTGGGCAGTGGCCTCGAGACCCGTCGATCGACCATCATCGGGGTCGATATCGCCATTTTCGCCGTCACCGTTTATCCGCATCAGTACGACTCACCCGCTTCGATCGGACCGCTGAACGCCGAGTAGAGGACGCCGAAGTAGACGAAGACCAGCGGTAACAGGATCGCCGCCCCGATCGACATCAGATTCAGCGGGAGTGTCGAAACGATCGCCGTCTCGACCGTCAGCCCGCCGGCGCGATCGATGGCCGGATACATGAGTCCGGCGACGATGCCGACCAGCGCGAAGACGAGTCCCGCGGCGGCACCGAACGCCACGTAGTAGCGGTCTTCCTTCGTCGCCACGGCGTAGACTACGGCGAGGACGAGCGTCGCGAGGACGAGCGCGGCAACCGGGACCGAAAACAGGGACGAGCGCAGCGCAGGCACCCCAGCGTAGACGTAGCCGAGCGTCAGGACGATCAGGCCGAGATACGCGCCGAGCGCTCGGTAGCCGTCCGTCTGGAGATCCGCGCGCAGGTCACCCCGCGTTTTCACTCGGAGGAAGGCGACGCCGTCGACGACGGTCAGGGCGACGACGGCGAGGCCAACGACGACGCCCGGCAGCGTCACGATCGTCGTTGCGCCGAGCAGCCAGTTCGCCGTGAACATGCCCAGAAAGAACGGGGCCGTGAGGCTGCCGACGACGAATGCTCGCCCCCACCAGCGCTGCCACGCCTCGTCGTGGCGCTGTTCGTACATCTCGGGGGCGAGCCCGCGAACGATGAGCGCGCCCAGAATGGCGAACATCAGCAGGTAGTAGCGACTGAACAGGTTGGCGTAGACGGCCGGAAACGCCGCAAACAGCGTGCCGCCGAAGACGACGAGCCACACCTCGTTGCCGTCCCAGAACGGGCCGATCGCGGACAGTAACTGCTCGCGCTCGTCGGCGTCGTCGCGCAGCGCGAACAGCGCGCCGACGCCGAAATCGAAGCCGTCGAGAAACAGGAACATCCCGAAGATGAAAAACACGAGTCCAAACCAGAGGTCAGAAAGTGGCAGACCGAACAGTGGCTCGGCCGCGAGCGTCGCGGGCATCGTGAGTTCAGTCATCGGTACCGGCCTCCGACGTGGGCGTCTCCGGTGACTCCTGTCTCGAGGCCCCGTCTACGTCCGGCGGTCCGGCGCGGATGATCCGGACGATGACGTACGTATAGAGGACGAGTAAGCCGAGGTAGACGACGGCGAATCCGGCGAGCGTCGCCGTCGCTTCGGCGGCCGTCAGCCCCGGCGAGACGCCGTCGCTCGTCCGTAAGACGTCCTGGATGACCCACGGCTGTCGCCCGACCTCCGTGACGATCCAACCCAGCTCGACCGCGAGGATGCCGAGCGGCGTCGACGCCATCAGCGCCTTGTGGAGCAGGTCGTCCTCGAGGAGGTCACCTGTCCACCAGCGGTAGCCGCCCCAGACGGCGAGCAGGATGAACCAAAAGCCGAGCGCGACCATGATCCGGAACGCCCAGAAGACGATCGCGACGGGAGGCTGGGGACCAGGGAACTCCTCTAACCCCCGAATCGTCGCCTGCGGGTCGCCGTGGCTGGCGAGCCACGACGCGCCGCCGGGGATACCGATGCCGAAGATGTTCTTGGCCCGCGGATTCAGCAGGTCCTCGAGACTCGTCGGGAACGCGACGATGTATTCGGGGACGTAGGAGTCAGTCTCCCAGACGGCTTCCATCGCGGCGAACTTCTGAGGTTGGGTCTGGAAGACGTGCTGGGCGTACAGGTCGCCGTGGATCACCTGCAGCGGCGCGGTGATCAGCAGCGCGACGAGGCCGAACTTGAGCGTCGTCTCCCAGAATCGGACGTTTTCGACCGGGTACCCCCACACGTAGTGTCTGAAAACGAAGTAGGCACCGAGGCCGGCCATAAACAGCGCGACGGACTCGACCGCGGCGTTTTGCATGTGGACGAACATCCACGGGAAGCGGGGGTTCGCGTAGGCGGCGACCGGATCGACCAACTGGACGATCGTCTGGCCGTTCTCCGTGGCCAGTTCGTACCCCCGTGGCGTCTGCATCCACGAGTTGGCGATGAGAATCCAGACAGCAGAGAGCCACGTGCCGAGGCCGACGGCGACCGCCGAAATCATATATAGTACGTTCCCGACGCGCTCGCGACCGAAGACGAAAATGCCGAGGAACGTCGCCTCGAGCATGAACGCCATCATTCCCTCGAGCGCGAGCGGGCCGCCGAACAGTTCGCCGGCGGTCGTCGAGAACGCCGCGAAGTTGGTGCCGAACTCGAACTCGAGGACGAGCCCCGTCACGGTGCCGACGACGAAACTGACGGCGAAGATCCGCGTCCAGAACCGGCGTAGCTGCTCGTAGATGGCTTTCCCGGTTCGAATGTCTTTCCACGTGAAGTAGATCAAAAACGGTGCGAGCCCCATGCTCATCACTGGGAAAATAATGTGGACGATGGTCGTGAGGGCAAACTGGAGGCGACTGCCGGTGACTGGGTCGATCATGTACGTAGTTCGTCAGGTACCTGTGAGCGATGCTACCCCAAACCGGTGAATTGATTTCGGTAATCCATACGGGAGAACGAAAGGTAATGTTTGCGGTGCGACCGTCGAAAGGCCGGATGCTCCGGTTCGGGCCACCGCGTTCGGCCGGTGACGGGTCGACCCGTCACACAGCGCGTGGCGACCGTCACCGCTCGTGTCGGTCCGATACGTTCCCGCCCACTGCACCGGCGATGGTCAGCATGAAGCCCAATCCGCGCCGCACGTCAGGATCTCGGAGGGCACGCACCAACTCGCGGATTCCGACCGGCTCTGCTGGTTCGCTGCCGGCCTCGCCAACGGCCTCGAGCACCGATCCGAGCGTGCGAGCGACGTCGTCGTCGGACGCTGTGTCGGCCAACTCGCCGAGGCTGGTGCCGGTCGCTGCGAGTTCGGTTATCATCTCGTCGTCCAGCGCCGACGAGGCGAGCGCGGCGACGTCCGAAAGCGCCACCAGATCGTCGAGCGTTCCGGACCGCTGCAGGCGAGCGATGGTCTCGATCGCGTCGGCCAGTTCGTCGGCGTTCTCGCCGGTGGCCTCGCCGAGTCGTGCGACTTCGTCGGTCGCGAGTCCGTCCGCCGCCGCGCCGAGGTTCGTCGCCGTGCCCGACAGTTCCTGGATCATTCGGTCGTCCATCGCAGCCGTCGCGAGATCCGCGGTGTCGAGCAGGTCGTTGACGACGTCGAGTCGCTCGAGGAACCGGGCGACTTCCTCGGGGTTCTCGGCGACGACGTCCTCGAGGGTCGGGTCACCGTCGTCTCGCTCGGGAACGGATTCGGTGTCAGACATTTAGAGTAACCCCCGTGCGGTCAGCCAGTAGGATTCGTTGTAGCCGAGTTTCGCCCAGTGGAGCGGTTTCGAGGGCTCGCGCACGTACGGCTCCTCGCCGTACGTGAACTCGATGAACGTCGCCTCGTCCATGCCGGCCTCGAGGAAGCAGACAGTCTTGCCGTCGTACGTTGCCGTCGGCACCGTCCCGCGGGCGCGACTGGCGATTCGGTCGGCGACGACGCCCGCCTCGTAGTGGGCGACGCTGCCGGCCTTGCTCGTCGGCACGTCCGCGACGTCACCGATCGCGTAGACGTTCTCGGCCGCGGTCGCCTCGAGGGTGTGCTTGTCAACGTCGACCCAGCCGTCATCGCCCAGTCCCGCGTCGATCACGAGGTCGCTGCCCGCGTGGGGCGGGATGGCGACGAGCAGGTCGTAGTCCAGTTCGGTGCCTTCGACGGTCTCGATGACCTCGTTGTCGGGGTCGATCTCCTCGACGTTGAAGAACGTCTCGAGGGTAACGTCACGTTCCTCGAACAGGTCGGTCGCCCAGTCGGCGATCGACTCGAGGCCGTGGGCGCGGTTGATCGGGTACGTGTAGGTGATCTCGACGTCCTCGCGCCGTCCCTGTTCGCGGAGCCAGTCGTCGACCATCAGCGTGAACTCGACGGGCGCGGCCGGGCACATATGTGGGACGCCGACGACGCTCAGTACGAGGTGGCCTTCGGTGAACTCTGCGAGCTCGTCCCGGAGGCGTTCGGCTCCCTCGGGACCGTAGAAGTGGTGGCCACCGTCGGCGAGTCCGGGGACGGCCTCGGGCTCGAGGTTCGCGCCGGTGGCGAGTACGAGTTGGTCGTAGCCGAGGACCGAGCTATCGGCGAACGCCAACTTCTGTCTGTCCGTGTCGATGTCGATAACGCGGCCGATCGTGAGGTCGACACGACGGTCGACCAACTCGTCGATCGGCCGTTTCGCGTCGTCGACCGTCTTCTTCCCGAACGGCACGTACAGGAAGGTCGGCTTGTAGACGTGGTTCGGATCGGCCGTGATCAGCGTGAGGTCTACCTCGCCGGCCTCGAGTTCCGACTGTAGTTCGTCCGCGAGCCGATTCGCGAGTACTGTGCCACCCGTTCCGCCGCCGACGATCGCGATTCGATGCATGCTCAGTTAACCTCGATGTAGAGACTCCAGTGGTCGTCGCGCGATTCGATCTCGAGTAAGTCGTGACCGGCCTCCTCGAGCCACTCCGGGACGTCCGTCGTGGAGTTGCGTTCGGTGGTCTGGAGTTCGACGACGGTGCCGGCCTCGAGCGTTTTCACCTTTCCGATGAGGTCCATCAGCGGGCCGGGACACGCCGCATCGCGTGAGTCGATCGTAACGTCTGGTTCGATAGTTGCTGTCATTGTAGTCACCCTTGCAGTTGCAACGTCCGTCGGCGCTGTGCGAACTCCTCCTCGGAGAGCTCTCCGCGTGCATAGCGCTCGCGGAGTTCGACGAGCGCCGGATCCGATCGGTCGGTGTGATCGTGCACTCGCTCGTCTCGCTGGGGTCGGTCGTCCCGACCGCGGCCCACGGCCCAGGCGGCCACGAGCGCGAGCACGCCGAGAAGCACGACCGGCCAGAGGACCATCCAACCGCCGACCGGCCCCCAACCGCCCATCGCCCCGCCAGCACCGCCGTGACCCTGCGCCGTCACCGCTGTACTCGCAGCGACGAGGAGGACGGCACCACTCGCCGTGGCGCGTCCGACATACCGTCCGAGTAGGTCGCGTGGTTGCAACATGGTTCGATCACAATTGAAACACGGTATTGTATAATCAAACCACTACCGCAAAATTCCCCTAATCAGGAATGGCCGAAGCATATATCCGTGATGACGTAGTCTTGAGTGAAACGTCGGCTCGCTCGAGTTCGAGCAGACGAGCGGCCAATCTCCCAACAAACGCTGGACAGCGTCGATAGTTCGATCAATACAACGGTACTTCCGCTGGCGTTCGCGATCGTTCTCGAGCCGTTCCTCGCGGCCATCGCGAGTGGTACTCGATCGCCCCATGCCGTATCGCGCTGCGTGGCGTGACCGTTTCACCGGCCCAATATTGTTCGCCACACACACAATTATTATAGTTGCTGAGTCCGTACGGTCGGGTGATGAGCGACTCTGCAGACGACGAACGGCAACGGATCCGTGAGCAGAAAAAACAGGAGTTGCGCGAACGCCTCGAGAACGGTGGCAGCGTCGGCGGCCCCGACGCCCAGCAAGCGGCGACGCCGTCCGACCCGATCAGCATTCGGGGTGCCGACCACCTCGAGTCCGTCGTCAGCGACCACGACGTCGTCCTCGTGGACTGCTATGCCGACTGGTGTGGACCCTGTCAGATGCTCGAGCCGACGGTGAAGGCGCTGGCCGCAGAAACCGACGCCGCGGTCGCGAAAGTCGACATCGACGCCAACCAGAGGCTCGCCCAGCAACTGGGCGCGCGCAGCGTCCCGACGCTGCTCCTCTACGCCAACGGCCAGCCCGTCGAGCGCATGGTCGGCGTGCAGGATAAGGCGACGCTCAAAGGACTCATCGACCAACACAGCTGAGATCGTACGACAGCCGAGAGACGGCACCCGAACTGACGACGACTCCACACTACTTCACCCATGACCGACGACTGGAAACGGACGCTCGAGACGCAACGCGCCGAGAAAGACCAGTACTTCGCCAACGATCCCCACTCGCCGATTCCGCCGGCCGAACGCGAGTCGATCGACGGACTCGAGTACTACCCGACCGACGGCGACTACCGGTTCGAGCTTCCGCTCTCCGAGTACGACGATCCGGAACGAGTCGTCGTTGGGACGAGCACAGACGGCGAGCGCGAGTACCTGCGCTGGGGCGAGTTCCGGTTCACCGTCGACGGTGAGGACGTCACCGTCCAAGCGTACAAATCCGAGCCGGGCGACGACCGGCTCTGGGTGCCGTTTCGCGACGCGACCAGCGGTGAGGCAACCTATGGCGCGGGTCGGTACCTCGATTTAGAGCCCGGCACCCACCGGACGGCCGACGGGAAGTGGATCCTCGATTTCAACGAAGCGTACAACCCCACGTGTGCGTACTCGGACCAATACGACTGCCCACTTCCGCCGATGGAAAACTGGCTCGAGGTCCCGATCGAAGCCGGCGAAAAGACGTTTCACTGATTCCGGAAGCGTGGTCACTCGTCTTTGAGGTACGTCTGTTCGAATACGCGGACACTCTCGTCGGTTCCCGCGACGATGATCTCGTCACTCGGTTCGAGCTCGAACGTCTCTGGATCGAACTCCGCGGTCAGCTCTCCATCGCGGACGACGACGAGGACGGTACAGCCGGTCTTTTCCCAGACGTCGGCGCCGGCGAAGGTGCGACCCGCCAGCCGACCAACGGGGAGTCTGACGACGTTGATCTGCTTGTCGAACGCCAGCACCGATTCGTCCTCGAAGATCGTCGACGCCAGCATGCGGCCGCTGACGGTCGCCAGCGACTGGACGTAGGCCGCGCCTGCACGGTACAGTTTCACCTCGCTTTCGGGTTCGTTCGCCCGCACGATCACGTCGACGTCGGAGTTCAGATCGCTCGCGATCAGCGTCGTGAAAATCGCGGTCGTGTCGTCGTTGAGGGTGACGATCACGGCCGAGGCGTCTTCGATCCCGGCCTCGAGGAAGGTCTCCGGCTTTCTGGCATCGCCCACGACGTCGACATCCGCTTTCTCCTGGCGATCGATCACCGTTACTTCGGTGCCCGTGTCGTCGAGGACGTCGGCCGCAGCTGCCCCCGCCTCGCCGTAGCCGGCGACGAGGACGCGCTGGCGCGAAAACGTCCGAACCGAGGACGTCGCCTCCTCGCGCAGGGCCTCGATCCGCGCCGGGTCTCCAGCGACGAGCAGCCGAACGTCGTCGTCCAGTTCGAGTTCCGGGTCGATCGGGCTCTCGAACTCGCCATCGACCCAGACGCCGACGATATCGACGGCGAATCGATCTCGAAGCTGTACCTCGCTCGCGGTTCGATTGCAGAGGTCGCTTCCGGATTCGATCGAGAGCTCGACCAGTTCCAGATCGTTCCCGATTTCGATACCGTCGTCGACCGTCGTCGTAACCGCAGTCGGGACCTGCCGAGCCAGACTCTCTCCCAGTAGTTGCCGCGGTGAGAGCACGCTGTCGGCCCCCGCAATTCGGTGGTACTCCGCGAGAGCGACGTCTTCGACGAGCGTCACCGTCGTGACGTCCGGGTTCACTTCCCGCGCCGAAAGGACGATGCTCGCGCTACTCTCGTCCGAGCTGTCCGCAACGAGCGCCATCGCCCGATCGACCCCCGCGTTCTCGAGCACCTCGACGGACTCCGGGTCGCCGTGGACGACCCGGTGGCCGTCCTCGTGGAGGCGCGTCGCCAGTTCGTCGTCGGACTCGACGATAACGTAGGCTCGGCCTCGGGACTCAAGTTCCTCGATGAACGTCTCGCCGCGGGAGGTGTACTCGCAGATGACGACGTGGTCGTCGACATCCGTCACCGCCGTCGGTGCCGTAGGAGAAAGCGCGTTCCGCAGCCATGGCACCGCGAACACGTCCGCGGCGGTGAGGATCAGTCCGATGCCGGCCAGTTGCATCCCGATCATCAACAGGTTCATCTGCGGGGTCTGCCACGGTGCGTCCTCACCGTAACCCGTCGTTGTGTACGTCTGGAAGACGATCTCGAGCGAGCGATACAGGGGCTGTGGCCGTCCTTCCCACGTCGACATTCCGTAGTTGTACAGGAGCGTAAAGAAGACGGTCGTCACCGCCACCAGCGCCAGATAGTAGCCGGTCCGCCGGGACTTCCACAGTGACATACTGACACGTCTAGCCGGTTCGGTGTTGACGTTACCGGTCGTCACCCCGGCAGAAATAGGTTGAGGGCGGCGACGACGATACCTGCAAGTCCCATCCGGATGCCGGCGACGATCCAGTTCTGTTTCGAGATCGACCCGAGATACGCGCCGAACGTAAACAGGACGACGACGCCGACGGCGATCCCGACGAGCGTCGCCTCGAGCAGCGTAAAGAGGACATCGTGGGCGAGAAACGGGAGCAACGGCAGAATAATGCCGATTAACGGCCCGATACCGCTCGCGACTGCGTTGATCTTTCGCGCCCCTGTTCGTCGCTGTTGAACCGTCGTCTCGTCTAACTCGGTCAGCATGGCCTGCTCGATCCGCAGCAGTTCGGCCTGTTTCTCGGCGCGTTCGATCTCCCAGACGCTCCAGACGCCCGAAGTGCCGAGCCCGACGGCCGCGCCGAGGCCGATGGTGACGACGGTGATACCCTCGGTCACGCCCGACAGATACGCGCCGACGATGATCCCGATGCTCGTCAGCGTGCCGTCGAACCCGTTCGAGATGAAGTAGCGCCGAGAAATCGACCGGACGTCCTCGTCCGCGAGGAGAGTGTGAAGCGACGGCATATGCCCTAGCGGTCCTGTGGCGTCGCGCTCTGTTCGACAAGTCGCTCGCCACAGACGACCTGATCGATCGAATGGACCGTCCCGCCGAGGTCGACGACGGTCTCTTCGATGGCCGCCGCCTCGAGGTCGTCGCCCTCGATCGTGAGTTTGAGATTCTGGACCGCCCGATCGGTTTCGACGAGCACGGCGTTGACGCCCTCGACGCCCGAACAGCCGGCGACGGCGTCGGCGAACTCGAGGATATCGGGGTCGTGTGGCTTCATGACGTCGAGAACGAGCCGTCGTATCGGGGCACTCATGTTACGTACCGTCTCGGGCGAACGCCTTAGTGACGAGGGCGATTCGCGTCCGACGAGATCGGCAGTCGACCTGCCAGCCCGGCGAGCGAACGCTCCCGTATTCCCACCCGCTCGTCACCGATGCCGTCGTTTGACGAACGCGGCGACTGCGAGATAGCCGGGCAGACAGACGGCGAGGACGACCGCGATGAGTCCCCAGTCAGCCAGTTCGAGCGGGATCGTCCCGAAGTACTGGTTGAGCGGCGTATACAGCACCGCGAGCTGGAGTGCGATTGACATCGCGACGGCGACCGTCAGCCACGGGTTCGACAGCGCCGGCGTCTCGTGGAGCCAGCGGATGACGTAGAGGCCGACGAGTTCGAGGAAGACGAACGACGTGAACACCATCGTCATTGTATACGGCGTGACCGACGCGGCTCCCTCGAGCGTGTAGAACATGAGCGCGAGCAGGACGACCGTGGTCACAGTCCCGATGCCGGCGATCAGTGTGAGTATCTGCCGACCGATGATTCCCTGGTCACGGTCGCGCGGGGGCCGATCCATCACGTCGCCGCTTGCGGGATCTGCGCCCAGCGCCAGCGCCGGCAGCCCGTCGGTGAGCAGGTTGATCCACAGCAACTGGACGGCGGGCAGGATGAGATAGCCGTACAGCGAGGCGATGAAAACGATCGCCACCTCGGCAACGTTCGCGGTGAGCAGGTAGGCGACGAACTTCCAGATGTTGTCGAATATCGCTCGCCCGCGCTCGATCGCGCGCTCGATCGTCGCGTAGTTGTCGTCGAGCAGGACCATATCCGAGGCTTGTCTGGCGACGTCCGTGCCGCGAATCCCCATCGCGACGCCGATGTCGGCGTTTTTCAGCGCGGGCGCATCGTTGACGCCGTCGCCAGTCATCGCGACGTCGTGGCCTCGGTCCTGTAGCGCCCGCAGGATTCGTACCTTGTGTTCCGGCGACGTCCGCGCGAAGACGTCGACCGAGGCGACCCGCTCGCGCAGCGTCTGCTCGTCCATCCGTTCGATCTCTCTGCCCTCGAGTACGGCGCTCCCGAACCCGAGCGATTCGCCGATCGCCCGCGCCGTCCGGACGTTGTCGCCGGTCACCATCTTCACGTCGATGCCAGCGCGTATCGTCGCCGCGATCGCGTCGGCGACCTCCGTTCGCGGTGGGTCGATCATCCCGGACAACCCGACGAACGTCAGCCCGTCGTTGAGGTCGTCGGCATCGGCAGGCTCGTCGCGGTAGGCCATCGCGAGCACGCGCAACGCGTCGTCGCCGAACGCCTGCACTGTCTCCTCGATCCGAGCGCGGCGGTCGTCCGTCAACTCGACGGGGCCATCGTCGGTCAGAATCCGATCGCAGTTCTCGACGACGACCTCCGGTGCGCCCTTGACGTAGCCGACGTCGTCGTGGACGGTTCCCATCCACTTGCGCTCGGAGGAAAAGGGGATCTCGTCCGTCCGCGGCTTCTCGGCCCGGCGCTTTTCGATGTCGATTCCGCGGTTCGCTGCGGCCTCGAGTAACGCCTGTTCGGTCGGATCGCCGTCCTCGAGCGTCGAATCGTTACAGCACACGCCGATCTCGAGGAGCAGGTCCTCTCGGTCGGAGCGCGTCGTGGGCTCGTCGGTAGCCGACTCGAGATCGACGACGGCGTCGTTCAGCCAGAGTTTGCTGACGGTCATCTGGCCTTTCGTGAGCGTCCCGGTCTTGTCCGTACAGACGACGTCGACGGCACCGAGCGCCTCGACCGCGGGGAGCCGACGGACCAGTGCGTTCTCGGCCGACATCCGGCGAACGCCGAGCGCGAGCGTGAGCGTGACCACCGCGGGCAGCCCCTCCGGAATCGCCGCGACGGCCAGCGACACCGCGGTCAGCGCGGCCTGAAGCGCCGACGTTCCACGGAAGAGCAACAGCGGCGCGACCAGCGCCGAGAGGACGAGCACGCCGAGTCCGAGGGTCCGACCCAACTGGTCGAGTTCGTCCTGCAGCGGCGTGCGCGTCTCCTCGGTCCCGGCGAGTTCGTGGGCGATCGCCCCGACCGCCGTCTCCATGCCCGTGTCGGTGACGACGGCACGGCCCTTCCCACGGGTGACGTTCGTGCCCTTGTAGACCATCCCCTCCCGCTCCGCCAGCGGTGCCTCGGACTCGACCGTCGCCGTCGACTTCGAAACCGGGACGCTCTCGCCGGTCAGCGCTGCCTCGTCGACCTCGAGGTCGGACGCCTCGAGCAGCCGGGCGTCGGCGGGGACGACGTCGCCGCCGCGGAACACGACGACGTCACCGGGGATGAGTTCGGTCGCGGCGATCTCGCGCGTGTCGCCGTCTCGGCGGACCGTGGCCGTCGGCGCGGCGAGTTCCCGAAGCGCCTCGAGGCTCCGCTCGGCCCGAAAGTCCTGGATAAAGCCGAAGATCCCGTTTGCCACGACGATGATCGCGATCAGGATCGCGTCGACGGCGTTCCCGGCCCAGATCGAGAGGGCGGCCGCAGCGATCAGGACCCAGATCAGGACGCTGTCGAACTGCGCGATGAAGATTTCGGCCGGCGATCGGCCGCCGCCCCGGACGATATCGTTCTCGCCGTAGGTCTCGAGTCGACGCCGTGCCTCCTCGCTCGTCAGTCCGTCGGGGTTCGCGTCGAGGTCCTCGAGGATGTGCTCGGGCGGCCGCTCGTGTGGCGAGGCTGCCATTATTCCGCCTTTCACTGTGGATACCTATAGGCGTACACCCCGGAATCGTGGTCCGATGGCGAGCAGGACACATCGGTGGCCGACAGAATCCATCTCGAGCGATGGGCGCAATTCGGTCGCGATCGACACGACTGCAGCCGAGTTGAAGACAAAGTGATTACTCGCTCCACTCCGAAGTGGCAACCGAGTGAACGGGATCGAAATCGGAGTTCGGTTGATCGCTGGTGTCGGCCTCATCCTCGCGAACGCCTTTTTCGTCGCCATCGAGTTCGCGCTCACCCGTGTCAGGCAGTACCCCGAGTCGACGTTCGACGAACCCGGCCTCCGCCGGGCCTGGGAGATGACCGACGACCTCGAAATCTATCTCACGAGCTGTCAGGTCGGCATTAGCGCGACGAGCATCGCCGTCGGCATCGTCGCCGAACCGGCACTCGCCGTGCTCGTCGCACCCGTCTTCGAGAACACGGCGCTCGCCTCCGCAGGTGCGGGCGCAGTCGTCGCATTCGTCATCATCAACCTCCTGCATCTCACCCACGGCGAACAGACGCCGACCTACCTCGGCGTCGAGCGGACGAAGCTCGTTGCCCGGTACGGCGCGACACCGCTGTACTGGTATGCTGCACTGCTCCGGCCCGTGATCTGGTTCGGCGACGCTGTCGCGAAGTGGACGCTCCGACGCTTCGGGATCGAGATGACTGGCGCGTGGCTCGAGACCGAGGCAGAAATCATCGAGACACGCGCCGATCTCCGGCGGAAACTCGGCTCGGTCCTCGAGCAAGGTGACCTCCCGCGGGAACGTCGAGAGGAGATCCTCAACGCGCTCGTCGTCGGCGAAGAACTGGTCAGCGACGCTATGACTGACGTCGAGGACGTGACCTTCCTTTCGACGACGGCGTCCGTGGAAGACAATCTGGATCGGATCGGCTCAAGTCCGCACACGCGGTTTCCGCTGATCGATGGCGAGCCCGAGGCGTTCGTCGGTATCGTCTACGTCCCCACGGTCGTTGACTGCATCGACGACCTCCGCGATGGGACGGTGACGTTCGAGGATCTCGCAACGCCGCCGATGACGCTTTCGGCCGACACGCCAGTCAGCGACGCCATCGACGCGTTACAGGCCGAACAGCAGGAACTCACGCTCGTCGAGGACGACGGCGACGTCGTCGGTCTGCTGACGGTTACGGACGCCCTCGAGGCGCTGGTCGGGGCGTTCGAGGATCCGCTCGAGACGGACGATCTCCTGTCGGAGCGCGTCGGTGGGTGACGCTCGCGGACGGACACCTGATCGACGCCGTTCCCTCGTTCGTCTCGCCCGTCTCGCTGTCGAATCGCCGACAACAAACGTATACCACTCCTCGCCGAACTCGAAACCATGTACAATTTCGTTCTCGTTCCCGTCGATGGCAGCGACTCGTCGATAGCAGCCCTCGAGCACGCCGTCGAGATTGCAGCCGACCACGGGGCGACCGTCCACCTCCTCTACGTCGCCGACACGAACACGCCCAGTCTCGCTCGACAGGGGACGACCGTCGTCGATACGCTCGAGCAAGAAGGCGAAGACGTCCTCGCGGAGGCCCGGTCCGTGGCCGAGGAACAGGGCGTGCCCATCATGAGCGACGTCATCCAGGGCGATCCGCGCAAGGTCATCCTCAAGACCGCCGATTCCGGGCCCGTCGATCTCATCGTCATGGGAACGCACGGCCGACGCCGACTCGGGGAGTACGTCCTCGGGAGCGTCACGGAAGGCGTCATCAACGAAACCGAGATGCCGGTGGTGACGGTTCGGGCGGCCGATGACGTGACGCCATCGTATCCCTACGATGGGATCTGTATCCCCACGGATGGCAGCGACCACGCGGCGGCCGCGGTTCGACTCGGTGGCGAACTCGCAGCCCACCACGACGCGACGGTCCACCTGCTCACCATCGTCGACACGCCCGCACTGGGGATCGCCGACGGGACCGTCTCGATCACCGACCAACTCGAGGAACGGGCCCGCGAGATCCTCACCGAAGCCTCGGCGATCGCGTCGGACGCGGGTGCCGAGGACGTCGTCACGACGGTCGAATCGGGCTCAGTGACGCGAGAGATCGAGTCGGCCGCAGACGCAGACGGTGTCGATCTCGTCGTCATGGGGACCCACGGGCGGGTCGGTCTCGATCAGCGACTGCTCGGCTCGACGACCGAACGGGTGATTCGGACGGCCCCGACGCCCGTGTTGACGACGACCGCACCTGCCGTCGACGACGAGTGAGACGGACAGTAGACCGTCACTGTCTCCGATCGCGGGGCCGCTTCCGCTGGCGATTTATACGATGGGTTCGAACGGTGACAGATAGATGTCCCTCCTCGAGAATCTCGTCTTAGTGTTCGTCGCCGGGTTCATCACGGCGCTGGCGACCGGGATCGGTGCGCTGCCGTTTTTCTTTTTCGACGCGATCAACGACCGAACCAACGTCGTGCTCTGGGGGCTCTCGTCTGGGATCATGGTCTCCGCGTCGGTGTTCGGCCTCATCGAGGAGGGGTTGGCCGAAGGGACGATGGGCCAGATCGCCGTCGGGATGGCCGCCGGCATCCTCCTCGTCGTCGTCGCCCACGACGTTCTCACGGACGCCGAGATCGATCCGCGCGACTACGAGGAAGCAGACTTCAAGAAACTCGTGCTCATCTTGGGCATTTTGACCGTCCACAGCTTTCCCGAAGGGATCGCCGTCGGCGTCTCGTTTGCGGATCTCGGCCTCGAGGGCGGCGTGGCGTTTCTTGGCTTTACCGTCCCGCTGCTTGCGATCTTCATGACGGTCGCGATCTCGATTCACAACATTCCCGAAGGCACCGCGATCTCGATTCCGCTGCGATCGATGGGCGTCTCCGAGTGGAAAATGGTCTGGTGGGCGGTCTTCTCGAGTCTGCCACAGCCACTCGGCGCGGTCATCGCCTTCGCCTTCGTCAGCGTCGCACGGGAGTTCCTGCCCTACGGCTTTGGCTTCGCCGCGGGGGCGATGATCTACCTCGTGCTCACCGAGTTCATCCCGGAGGCGCTCGATCTCGGCGAGGGGTTACCGAAGGGCGGGAAGCCGGAACTCGTGGGCGGCATCGTCCTCGGCGTGGCGATCATGGTGCCGCTGGCGTTCATCTGACCGCGATCACAACAACTCCACGGCGTACATCGAACCGTAGCCAAGCCCGAGTGCCAATACGAGCGAGCCAGCCCAGGCGGCGACCGTCAGTCCGAGTTTCCGGGGGCTGACACCGCTTCCGCCGCCGACCGCGAGGCCGCTGCCGATGATCGCGCTGACGATAATCTCGTTGAACGATACCGGCACACCGAGTAAGACCGCGGTCTGGGCGATCAGAAACGAAGGGACGAGCGTCGCGATCGATCGGCGCGGCCCCAGCGAGGCGTACTCCTGGGATAACGACTTGATCATCCGCGGCGCGCCGGTCCACGAGCCGACGAGAATTCCGACGCCGCCCCCGAGCAGGATCGCGATCGGCGAGACCATCGATAGCTCGTCGAGCAGCGGGAGCAGCGGGCCGACGGCCAATCCGACCTGACTCGCCCCCGCGGAAAACGCGACGAATCCGCCGAGTGTGAGCAGGAACCGACGCAGCCCGCCCGACTTATCCCGGGCGACGTCCCAGTGGACGCCGAGCGCCGCCAGCAGCGCAACAGCGAACGAGACCACCGCGCCGGCGACGGTGCCGTCGATCGGTAACGCCATGCTCCCTGCGGCCGCGAGCGTCCCGCCGACCGACGCGAGGAACGCGAACTCGAGATTCGCGACGACCGCGCCGACGACTGCCGCAAGCACTGGAACGCTGAGCCGTTCCGGGACGTCCGGACGCGGGAGAACGCTCGCGATCCCGTACGCGATCGCGCCGCCGACGAACGGGGTGAGAACCCACATCGCGCCAATTTCGGTGTACTTCGCCCACGCTGGCTCGCCGCCGATCGCGAGTCCGACGCCGATCACCGCGCCGGTGACGGTAAAGGCGGTCGCGATCGGGTAGCCGGTCGAAATGCCGATCGCCATCAATCCGGCCCCGATCAGCAGCGCGACGATGACGCCGGTCGGCGGGAGACTGACCCCGTGGATCAGCCCCCGACCGACGGCATCGGAGACGCTCGCACCCTGTGTGACCGCGCCGGCGAACCCGAGAACCCCGACGATAAACGCCGCGCGCATCGTCGAGATCGCGTTCGCGCCAACGGCCGGTGCGAACGGAGTCGCGCCGCTCGAGCCAGCCCCGATCACCCAGGCCATGAACAGACTCGAGACGGCGGCGAGGCTAAACAGCAGTATCGTTGTTGGGTCCATAAGTCGTGTACAAAAACGCGTTCAAACAGCGGTTCGTGGGGCGGGAGTCGAAGTCACGGGGTTAGTCAGCACCCGCGGGCGTGGTTTCGGACGCGGCACGCTGGCTCCGCCAGTACCCCTGGATGTAGGCGCCGGCGAACATGCCGACGAGCGCCCAGAGGATCGTGAAATTGCCGATCCCGAGGCTGGCGTAGGCCGCGCCGGGACAGATCCCCGAGAGGCCCCAGCCGACGCCGAAGATCGCGCCGCCGATGAGAACGTTGCGATCGAACGACTTCAGCCGCCGGCCGTAGGCCCTGCCCGTCAGCGGCGCGCGGTCGCCAACCCGAGGCATGATCGCGAACGCGATCCCGGTGACGATCGCCGCGCCGAACATGACGAACAGCAACCCGAAGTCGTCGAACTGGAGGAAATCCAGCACGACTTCCGGGCGAGCCATGTGGCTGAAGCCGAGCCCGAAGCCGAAGATCAGGCCGCCGACGAAGATCAGCGGCATGAACAGAGGGTGGCGATTGCCGCTCACGGGTCGTCACCTCCCCGTTCGCTATCTCGAGACGCAAGCGTCTCGCAACTCATATTACGGACTCACCCCCATGGCCTGGACCAGCTGTGCCGTCACGATCGCGACCAGCAGGAACGTCATCACGCCGACGATCGACGTCTTCGACGCCGAGCCGACGCCACAGACGCCGTGGCCGGACGTACAGCCCTTGCCGATACGGGTCCCGATGCCGACGAAGACACCGCCGAGCAGGAGCCGCCAGGGCTGGACGTCGGTCGTCCACGTGCCACCCTGCCAGAAGACGGCGTAGACGGCCGCCCCGAGGATGATCCCCAGCGTGAACACGATCCGCCAGTCCCGCGAACTGCGGTACTGCTGGAACCGGGACTGGTCGGAGACGTACGACAGCGTCGACTCGAGGAACGTACTCGCGCCGGCGGGAATGCCCGTCCCCATGTAGATTACTACCGCTCCGAGACCGACGAGCAGCCCCCCGACGGCGTACCGAAATATCCCGTTGGGGAACAGCTCGGCGGTCAACGCGAGCGGAACGAGTTCTGTGAACATTCAGTATCAGATCACGTGGTTCAGTCGTCCGCCAGCGAGTCCTGGCTGGCAGCGCAGTTGTTCGGGCCGAGCTCGAGTTCGAAGGCCTCGTCGTCGTCGGCCTGCTGCTGGCCGAGGTTCGTCGGGATAATATCCTCGTAGTTCGCCGGGCGAGGCGGCATGTCCGAGAGGATCAGCTCGACGAACTCGTCCTCGTCCATCGTCAGCGCGGCCATCTCTTCTTTGAGCTGGCCAACCGGAGCGGTGTAGGTCCCGTCTTCGGCAGGCTCGGCGGCGTCGCTGAAGTGAGCACCACCGATGAGGGTGTCGTCGGATTGCGTGAGGACGCGCTCCTGAAGGCTCTCGTAGAGCAGGCTAGCGGCTTCGGGTGCACCGTCGTCGCCTTCTTCCAGGTCGGGACGGGCGACGCTCTCGATGAACAGCCCGTCACCGGTCGCGAGCAGCGAGCCGTCGATCAGGTACGAAGTCATCCCGGAGGTGTGCCCGGGCGTGTAGACCGTCTCGATCGTGACGTCGCCGACTTGGAACTCGTCGCCGTCCGCGGCGAGGGTCATCTCGTCGGCGTAGGTGACGCCACGGTCGACCGAGGCCTCGGGGATAACGCCTTCGACGCCGACGGCGTCTAGGGCGCGAACGCCCGAGATGTGGTCTGCGTGGATGTGCGTGTCGATCGCGTACTTCAGCTCGACACCGAGCTCGTCGGCGTCGTTGAGGTAGCGGTCGGTGAACGCACGCAGCGGATCGATCACGGCTGCCTCACCGTCGTCGTAGACGAAGTAGCCCAGACAGCCCGAGGATGGGCGCTGGTACTGGAGCAGCGTGCCGGCGCCGTCGTAGCCGGCGACCTCGACGGCCTCGTAGATCCGCGCCCAGCCGTTCATCCCGTCTTCTAAGTGGTGAACGTCGTAGCCACGCTCAGCGAGCGTCCCGGCGACGTACTCGCTTGCGCCACCTTTCGCACAGAGGACGGTGATCTCGCGGTCCTCCGGAATCTGCTGGAGGACGTGGGCGTCGATGTCGTCCTCGAGGAACTCGAAGTACGGGACGTTGATCGACTCGACGTTCTCGCCGTCGATTCGCCACTCGTCGTAGTCGCTTTCCATGCGCGCGTCGAGGATCGTGACCTCGTCGCCCGCGTCGATTCGTGCTTTCAGTTCGTCAGGGGTCACCGATTCGACCGGTTCGTCCGGGGTTGGAAAGTCCATGTCGGCCATGTTGTACAGTTCCCTGTACCGGCTGCGTCCACTTAAGAGTTTGTATAGTATTTCCCTTATCGCACAATACGGCTTGTTCGAGAGGAAGTGATTCACTCTAGTTCATACGCATATACGCGCTTACGCACGTTTCTGGTGCGAATTTTCGCTCATCCGCTGAACCACAGCTGTTCGTAGAAAGCACAATAATCGATATCCTTTTATAGCCGTAGCCAATATTGTGTAATAGCTCCAATACAGAGCACAGAGATAACCTATGAGTTCGGAATACGACACCACAGAGACGCTCGACGTGAAAGGACAGTCCTGCCCAATGCCCATCGTGAAGACGAAACAGGCCATCGACGGCCTCGAGGCCGGCGACGTCCTCGAAGTCGTCGCGACGGACTCGGGCAGCATGAGCGACATTCAGGGCTGGGCGGAAGGAACGGATGGCGTCGAACTCCTCGATCAGGTCGAGGGCGACGAGATCTACACCCACTACGTGAAGAAAACGGCGTAACATGAGTACGGACAACACCACGCCATCGGCCGACGGCACCATCGACGCCGACGAGGTACAGGCGCTCCAAGAGCGCATCGACGAGCTCGAGCAGTCGCTGGCCGAGTTGGACGACGGCGACGACCAGAAGAAGATGACGATCGTCGCGACCCAGGGCAGCTTCGATATGGCTTACCCGCCGCTGATCCTCGCGAGCACGGCGGCCGCCTTCGGCTGGGACGTCGTCGTCTTCCACACGTTCTGGGGCCTTGACATCCTCCACGAAGAGAAATCGAAGAACCTCAAGCTCTCCGCCGTCGGCAACCCGAACATGCCGATGCCGAACGCGCTCGCTGCGCTCCCCGGTATGGACTCGATGGCGACGAAGATGATGCGAAAGAAGATCGACGAGAACGGCACCGCCACCATCGAGGAACTGATCGACCTCTCGCTCGATCAGGGCGTCGACCTGCAGGCCTGTCAGATGACCATCGAACTGATGGAGTACGACGAGGACGACTTCTACGATGGTGTGACGACGGGTGTCGGCGCAGCAACCGCCCTCCAGCACATGGCCGAATCCGACGTCCAACTGCTGGTCTAAGCCACAGCTATGCTCTCACGCGACATCGGAACCGCGTCCCCGGACGAACGACCGACGGCACAGCCCCCAAGTCTGCGCGTCGTCGAAATCGTCGCCGATGCCGACGACGTCGACCCTGTCGACCTCGAGCCGCCCCTGTACGATGTTGTCGATACGACGGCGCTGGATCGGCTCTTCGAACCGACCGGCTCCGAGACGACCGCCCGCCGTGGACAGGTCTCGTTTCGCTACCGCGGCTACGACGTGACGGTCCACTCGAGCGGCCGTATCGACCTCGAGTAACGCGCGAGTACTTGTTTCTTCACGCGCTCGAGAGCCACCTCGAGACTGATGTATAGTAACAACTGAAACGATTTACACACGCATCGCACAACCGTCATGCGATGCGGTGTGCATTGACGTTCAGTGGCTACTATCGTACCGACCTTCGAGCGCCAGTCGAGTGTGACTCCCGACCAATTACTAGTATTGTGAATTGTGCGAAATACTTTACTGGGGTGCGAGCATAGTTCCAAATATGACAGATCCGTTTGTCGTTATCGGCGGAGACGCAGCCGGAATGAGCGCCGCAAGCAAGGCCAAACGCGAGGATCCGGATCGGGACGTACTCGTGTTCGAAAAGGGGAAGTGGGTCTCGTATGCGGCCTGCGGGATGCCCTATTATATCAAGGGTGAGGTCGACGAACTCGACAATCTCGTCGCCGTCACTCCAGAGGAGTTCCGCGAGCAACGCGACGTCGATCTCCGAACCGGTCACGAGGTCGTCGCGATCGATCCCGACGCGAAGACCGTCACCGTCGAGGCCGACGACGAACGCTTCGAGCAGTCCTACGGCGACCTGCTGATCGGCACCGGCGCACGCGCCATCGAACCTCCGTTCGACGGGATCGATCTCGAGGGCGTGTTCACCCTCCGAAGCATGGACGAAGCCGAGGCGATCGAAGACTACGTCGACACCAACGGGCCCGCAACCGCGGCGATCGTCGGCGGCGGTTACGTCGGCGTCGAGATGGCCGAAGCGCTCACTGAGCGAGGCGTCGAGGTCTCCATCTTCGAGATGCTTCCCCAGACGCTCCAGCCATTCGGCGAGGAGACCGCCGCGGTCGTCGAAGACCACCTCCGCGAGCAGGGCGTCGATCTGCACCTCGAGACCGCCGTCCAGGGCTTCGCCGGTCGCGATCACGTCGAGTCGGTCGAACTCGAAGACGACTCGGTGTCGGCAGATCTCGTTATCGTCGGTGTCGGCGTCGCGCCGAACGTCGAACTCGCCGAGGAGGCGGGGATCAAACTCGGCCCGACGGGCGCTATCGCGACCGACGAGTACGGTCGCACGAACCTCGAGGACGTCTACGCCGCCGGTGACTGTGCCGAGGCGACGAACGTCGTCACCGGCGAACCCGATCACGTGCCGCTCGCGCTGACGGCAAACCGGGCCGGCCGAGCGATCGGGACGACCGTCGCGGGCGAGCCTACGAAGACCGGCGGCACCGCCGGCACGGCGATCGTCAAAGCGTTCGAATTGGGTGCCGCCCGGACCGGCGTCATCGATTCGGAACGCGCACGCGAAGCCGGCTTCGACCCCGTCTCCGTCACCATCGACGCCGAGACGCGCCCGCACTACTACCCCGGTGCGACCGAACTCACCGTCACGCTCGTCGCCGACCGAGAGAGCGAGCGCGTCCTCGGTGCCAGCCTCGTCGGTCGTGAGGGTGCAAAACGGATCGATACGGTCGCGACCGCAGTCGACGCTGGGCTGACTGTCGAGGAACTGCAGAACCTCGATCTGGCCTACGCGCCGCCGTTTAGTCCCGTCTGGGACCCGATCCTGACCGCCGCGAAAGTGCTGCAGGGCAAACTCGAGTAACGCCCTCGCGACCCACTAACGGTCACAGAGCAGTGTGGCCGGCGCGGCGGGCCACACCGCTCCACAATCGGAAAAACGTCGTAAAGACGTCTCTTTCGCTCGGAAACCCCACGTATTCTGATCTCATTCGGATGCCGTGAGGTTTAAGCGGCCATCATCCGCCTATCCGGATATGAAAGCCACCGCCATGGCCCACCCGATTCAGGGGTTGGTGAAGTATCACGGGATGCGAGACGACATCAAACGACTGCCGTACCACGACAGTATCAGCCTCTGTACGGCGCCAAGCCACACGCGAACGACCGTCGAGTTCTCGATGGACTACGACGAGGACACGTTCGTCGTCGACGGCGAGGAACTCGACGGTCGGGCCTACGAGCGGGTCGAAGCCGTCGTCGAAAAGGCGCGACAGAAATCCGATGCTGCCCACACCGTCTACCCCGTCCGCCTCGAGAGCGAGAACAGTTTTCCCTCGAACGTCGGGCTGGGCTCCTCCTCGTCCGGCTTCGCGGCCGCCGCGATGGCGCTGGCCGAAGCGGCTGAACTCGACGCCTCGCGCCGGGAAGTCTCGACGATCGCCCGCGTCGGCTCGGCCTCCTCCGCTCGAGCCGTCACCGGCGCGTTCTCGCAGCTCTATACCGGCCTCAACGACGAGGACTGTCACTCCGAGCGGATCCCATCCGATCTTCACGAGGACTTAAAGATCGTCGTCGGCCTCGTCCCGTACCACAAAGAGACCGAAGACGCCCACCGCGAGGCTGCCGACAGCCACATGTTCCAGGCGCGCAACGCCCACATCCACGGTCAGATCGCCGAGATGCGCGACGCGCTGCGAAACAACGACTTCGACCGCGCGTTCGAACTCGCCGAGATGGACTCGCTGTCGCTCGCTGCGACCACGATGACCGGCCCGTCGGGGTGGGTTTACTGGCAACCGGCCACGCTGAAGATCTTCAACCGCGTCCGTCAGCTTCGTGAGGAGGAAGATATCCCGGTCTACTTCTCGACCGACACCGGCGCCAGCGTCTACGTCAACACGACCGACGAGTACGCCGAGCGCGTCGAGGAAGAAGTCGCTGACTGCGGCGTCTCGACGACCATCTGGGACGTCGGTGGCCCCGCCCAACTGCTCGACGACCACCTGTTCTAACCGCCTCGGGACACAACGTCGAGGGTCTCTTCCGCGATTTGGGACGCCGTGCTCCGATCGACGATTTGCTCGAGCAACTGAACGTCTTGGTTTGGCAACAGTAACTTTTTGGTATCTGTTAGCAATCGTCGTGTATGGTCGCAGAACAGTTCACCGCGGCGGCCGCACAGGTGGAACCGGTCTATCACGACAAGGACGCGACGCTCGACAAGACGTGTCGGTGGATCGAGAAGGCGGGCACGCAGGATGTCGACGTCGTCGTCTTCCCGGAGACGTTCTTCCCCGGCTACCCCTACTGGCGAGGAAGTTCGATCGCCCGCTGGATCGATCTCATGGTCGACCTACAAAAAACAGCCTCTCGGTCGAGGACGACGCCCTCGAGGTACTCGGCGACGCGATCGACGACGTGAACTGCCACGTCGTTCTGGGGACGAACGAACGATCCGAGCGGCCGGGGAGCGAGACACTGTACAACTCGCTGTTTTATTTCGATCGCTCGGGCGAGTTGGTGCGTCGCCACCGGAAGCTCATGCCGACCCACGGCGAGTGAACGATCTGGGGCCGGGGCGATCCGTCGACGCTCGACACGCACGAGACCGACATCGGGCGGATGGGCGGGCTCATCTGCTACGAAAATCACATGACCCTGCTGAAGGGCGCACTCGCCGCGATGGGCGAGGAGATTCACCCCGCCGTCTGGCCGGGGTTCTGGGAACAGCACGGCCACCCCGGCGACAAATCGAAGGCGACGGATCGGTCGGCGATCGAAACCTGCGATCAGTACCCCGCGATGCGCGAGTACGCCTTCGAAACCCAGTCGTTCGTCATCTCGAGTTCGGCCTACATGAGCGACGAGATGCTCGGGCGCGTGATGGACGACGTCGACTTCAACATCGCTGCCGGTGGGAGTATGCTCATCAACCCGGCCGGGATCGTCAAAGCCGGGCCGGCAATCGGCGAAGAGACGCTGCTCACCGCCGAGTTCGACCGCGACGAACGCCGCGCGACGAAGGCGTACTTCGATTCTGTCGGCCACTACACCCGATGGGACGCAGTCAATCTGAACGTTCGAGACACCGAGTTAGCGCCGTTTGAGGGCGAACAGGCCAGCGAGACACCCCCCACGCCGAGTCCAGCCGCGATCGAAGAGATCGCGACCGAACACGACCTCCCGGTCGACACCATCGAGTCCATCGTCGACTCGTTGCACTCGTCGTAAACTCGTTCAGGTCCAACGGTCCAGCCCTGTCTGTGTGACGCTCTCCTCGATGCGTTCGAAGCCGCGCTCGACCTCGCCGGCGTCGACGCCCCACTCGTCGGTGACGTACGCCCGCGCGGCCTCGAGATCCGGCTCGAGCGTCGTCTCGAACTCGTAGTCGTCGGTCACGTTCGGATCGCGGAACAGCTGTCGCACGCGGTCGCCGTACTCGACGCTGTCGCCGCGGGCTTCGAGCACACTCCAGAGGTCGCCGTGCTCGGTGATCTCGGAAATCGCCGTCTTGGGGCCGATTCCGTGCACACCGTCATTGAAGTCGGTCCCGATGAGGATCGCCGCGTCGATCAGTTGCTCCAAGGTGAGGTCGTGGTACTCGAGCGTGGCCTCGAGGTCCATCAGTTCCGGGTTGCCCTTGCTCGTGAGTTGGCGCAGGGTCAGCGGCGCGCCAAACAACAGCGCGTCGTAGTCCTCTGAGCCGACGTAGTCGGCGTCGCCGCGTCGGGCCATATGGGCGGCCTGAGCCTCGCCCTCCGCCGGCGCTTCGACGATCGGGACGTCGAGCAGTCGGAGCAGTTCCCGGCTGGTCTCCTGAATCGTCGGCGTCAGCCGCTGCGTTCGGGACTCGAGTTGGGCGATCGCGACCTCGTCACCCTCCTCGCGGGCGACCTCGAGTTGGTCCTCGTAGCTCTCGCGTTGTTCGCGACGGGAGGCGATTTCGTCGGCTTTGAGATCGGCGGGACCGCCGTCGAAGACCATCACCGGCGTAATGTCGTGTTCGAAGAATTTGGGAAGGCCTTGGATGATTCCGACGAGGTTTGCGACTTCAGTGCCGTCGGCGGTGGTGTATTTCGAACTGTTCGTCCACTTGACCGTCGTCGTCAGATACCGGTAGAGCCAGTTGTGCGCGTCGACGGCGACGACACCCTCGAGGTCGTCGAATGGAATCTCTTCGATGACGGCGATATCGCGTAGCGCAGCGTTTCCCATTGGCGACATTTGGGCCGACTGGGATTTGAATCGTTGGCTTCCCGGCCGAGGACTGGTTCGAGCGGGAAATATTCATCAGCTCGCTATCAAACTGTAGCAACGGAATGGTCACCGGAACGCACTCGAGTCGCCGAGCGGTGCTCGGCGGCATCGGTACCCTCTTCGTCGGCGGCTGTCTCGGACGGGCGAACCCGTCGAGCGGAGCCAACGACTGGCGAATGTACGGTCGCGATCCCGGTCGAACGCGGTACGTCTCGGGCGTCGAGGTTCCAGAAGACGAACCGGAGATCGCGTGGGAACGCAGCGTCGGTGCCTCCGGCTGGCGACCACCGATCGTCGCCGGCGAGACCGTCTACTGTCAGTACGCGAACGGACTGTTCGTCCTTGATCTCGCGACCGGCGAGGGAACGCTCGCGAGAACTACCGGCGCGTTCGGTCGGGGGACGGGACCGATGGCGTTTGCATCGACGGAGATCTATCGCGACGGTGTGCTGGTCGTCCCCTACGGCGAGGCCATCGCCGGTTACGCCGCTGCCCCTGAGGGCTGGCCGGACGAGGTCTCGGGCTTCGGCGACGAACTGCTCCGGTGGTGGAGCGATGGAGAACGCGTCGGAACCGACGGTGCAGGTATCGCTTCGCGCTCGGTCGAGTCCCGGTCGCTCGCCTCGCCGGTCGTTGCCGATGGAACGCTCGTGACCGTTCACTCGTTCTCCGACAGCGTCTCCGCCGTCCGGCCCGACGACGGCAACCCGCGCTGGCGGTACCCCCTCGAGGACGCAATACCGGACGACTGGGACTACGGCCTCTTTTCGATCGGCCACGTCGTCGACGAGACGACCGGCACCGTCGTTGTCAAGGGACGGCTCTTCGGAACTCCGTACCTGGTCGGGCTCGATCTCGCCGACGGGGACCTCGAGTGGACGGTCGACGAACGAGAAACCGGCGCCGAGTTCAACGAACGGGAGGATAGCCTGCTCGCACGCGAGGGGGTGGTTTACACAGTCGGACAGACCGAAGACCGCGACCGGCGGATCCTCGAGATCGACGCGGAGACCGGGGAACGAGGCTGGGACCGGGCGCTAGATCGATCCGATCACATTGGGCTCGCCGTCGACGACCGGACGCTGTATCACGTCGGGACTGTCGCCCGCGACGGAAGCGATCCGCTGACCGTCACGGCGCTCGACCTCGACGACGGGAGCGTTCGCTGGGAAGCGATCTTCGACGGCGGTTCGGTCGCCACGCCTTCGATCTCCCTCCAGCCGCCGACGGTAGCCGGCGACTCGCTGCTCGTTCCCGGAGACGACGGCCTGCACGCACTCGACTGCGAGACCGGCGACCTCCTGTGGACGTTCACCGAGATGGTCGGCACGTCGGGCGGGAGTGAGACGGAGCGAGAGGCACTGACGCCAGCCGTCGTCGCGAACGATCGAATCATCCTCGGCACCACGCTCGCGCTGTACGGACTCGATATTTCCTAACCATGTCGACGGACTCTGCTTCCACGACCGACACCACCAATACGAGCCCCGGATTCGCCACTGTAGCGCATGCCGTCGTCACCACGGTTCGCGATCGTCCCGCGTCGCTCGTCCCGTTTCTCCTCGCCGGAATCGTCGGCGCGGCCAGTACTCTCGGGAGAATCGAGACGCCGTATCCGGTCGGCGTCTCGTCGTTCGGCGCGAGCGGATCGCTCCGGATACCGATCCCGCTCGTCCCTCGCCTCGAGCCGACCGTCGAACTCGCACCGACGATCCTGTCCGGCCTGCGACTCGAGTACGCCGTCACCCTCCTTGGCTGGCAGGTCGCGCTCGCAGCGGTGACGGCGGTCGCGTTCGCCGTCGGCATCTGGCTCGTCGCTTCCGGGACAAAGGGGTTCGCTCCGCCGATCGCTCGAGTCGGCTGGCTCTCAATCTACGTGTTCGCCGTCCAGGGCGTGTCGTTCGGGGCGATCTACGTGCTCGGGAGCTGGTTCACCGGGATCGGAACTACCGTGTTGACCGTACTCGCCGCAGTCGTCATCGCGGGCGGACTCCTGGTGGCTCCTGCATCGATCGTCCTCGGTGGAACCCGACCCGACGCGGCGGTGCTCGAGAGTCTCGCCTACGCCGGCTCCAGACCGTTCTCGAGTGCCGGCCTGGTTCTCTGTCTCGGAATTCTCGCGGTACTCTTCACTGGCGTTGCGACGATCGTATCGGGGGTTCCAGGGCTCGCAGCCGGCACGATCACGAGCGTCGCAGTCACGGGGACGGCCCACGCGGCAGTCGTCGCCAGCATCTACGAGCACGGCAGCGAAAACGAAGTGTCGCCGAGCGACTCGTAGCTGACCCGGGAACGCTACTCCGTACGTTCCAGCGTCGGCGGATCGCTGTCCGCTCTCGATTCGAGAAATCGCTCTTCGTCGTCAGAAAGGTCGCGCTCGCGGAACTGCTCGAGGCCGGCCTGATACCGCGCTCGAGCGTCCTCGATAGTAGGAGTCGGGTACTCGAGGAGCAGTTCGGCGATTCCCGTTTGCTCGCCGGTGTAGGCGAAGCCGGTTCGATACAGCGCCTCGTAGGCGAACGGGTTGTTGACGGCGATTCGAAGCCGATCGTAGCCGCGCTCTACGGCGCGGTCGCGAACGTGGCTCAGTAGCGCCGGGCCGATGCCCTCGCCACGGCGCTCGCGGTCGACGGTGACGTAGCGCAGCCAGAGCGTGCCCGCGTCGGTGCGGTCCTCGTTGAACGCGACGGCGGCGACGATCGTGTCGTCGGCTCGAGCCACGGCTTTCCCGGTGTTCGTCATCACGAACTTGCCGGCGTAGCTGAATCGTTTGTAATCGAGGCGCAGTTTCGGCCCGTCGGGTGGCCAGCCGAGCAGTTCGTACTCCACGCCGAAGGGTTCGTGGGCCAGCACGTAATACTGACGGACGGCCACGGGAGCCAGAGTCTAATCGCCTGCCAGCGTGGTGGTTGTACCTGCCAGTCCAACTCTTTTGCAAGCGGTGGTGAGAGGCCGGCGTATGAGCACCGAGACAGACACCAAGTCCGCGTTCGGCATCAGTGCAGCAGTGGCTTGCTCGTCGGCGGCGCAGTCGGCGGCGCCGCATTCGGCCTCCTGATGTGGCTAATCAACCCCGCGTCCGTCACCGTCGCGATCCCCGCGATCTACGGCCTCGAGCCGGTCGGTGCGGTCGGCTGGGCGATTCATATCGCCCACGGGATCATCCTCGGACTCGTGTTCGGATTGCTGGTTACCCGCGGCCCGATCCTCGGAATTCTCCGGACGGACGTCGAAACGGACGCGCTCTCATAGACCGGCATCGTCGGCCGACTCGTCGGCGCCGGTTCCGTGTTCGGACTGGCAGTGTGGGCGATCCTTCCGCTACTCGTCTTGCCCGTCTGGATCGAAACGACCGGCGGCGGGGCCGGTGATTTCCCGACGGCAGCCGCCGAGAGCCTCGGCGGGCACCTCCTGTTCGGAACCATCCTCGGGCTCGTCTTCGCGACGATCGTCGACCTCAGCGACCGACCGACGGAACGACCGCTCGAGGAGTGACGTGGCTCGCCGAATCGGTTTTTCGTTATCACGTCTCACCAGGGATCTATCATCGATGGCAAATGTAAGGGAACGGTTGACATAGCCCCGGTAGCTATCTCTAACATGGAGCCGGAAGACCGGTCGTCTGATCGCTCGACGGCGACTCGAGACGCTATCGACGATGCGTTTCTGGCACTTCGGGACCGAAAGCGTCGCTTCGCGTGTTACTTCCTGCTCGAACACGAGACGGCGTCGCTTTCGGAGGTGGCCGACGTCGTGTCCGGGTGGATCCACACGGCCGACGGGAGACTCGTCGAGTCGCGGTGTCGTGACCGGTGTCATCTGCAGCTCCGACACGTGCACGTTCCGACGCTTGTCGAAACCGGCGTGATAGCGTACGACGACGAGGCGGAGACGCTCTCGCTGGCACCGTGTCGGGAACCCGTTCGTGAACTGATCGCGCGGGCCTGCCGGAACGAAACCGGCTCGTGCACGTAACTGCGCGGCGTCTACGCGCCGTGGATACTCGAGGCCCACCCCGATGACACTCACCGACTGCTTTGCCCGGCTCGAACCGCCGACGCGAACGGTGACGATCTACTCGCCACAGCCACAGCCCGACGTTGCCGACTGGTTTCAGACGGGCATCGACACCGTCGACTACCGGTCGCTCCCGGACGTGACCGCACCAGAGCGGAGTTTCTTCGTCGTCCACGACGACGGGACGTTCGTTGCGGCCGTCGGCCTCGAGTCCGCCCGTGAGTTCCTCGAGCCGCCGATCCACGAGCCGTGGGCCGACGCGTTCGACGACGCCACGTACCGCCGTCTGGTCGACGTCTTCGAGTCCACGGTGTGGCACTCCCTCGAGCGGCGGCAACTGCTCGCCGTCAGTCGCGGGATCGAGAACCGAGCCTGGCAAGCCGGTAGTGGCACGCTCCGAGTCGGCTTCCAGAACGCGGCTGCCCTCGAACCGATGGAACCGGTCTACACCCGTCTCGCCGCGGAAACGGCGCTCGACATCCACGTGTACATCGCCGACGAGTGGGACCGTCCGGCGATTCCCGGGGTGACGATTCACACCGACGGCGGCGACGGAATCGGGTCGTTCTGGGTGCTCGTCTTCGACGGCGACGGCGATCCACTCCGAACCAGCGGGCTCATTGCCAGAGAGCGCAACAGCGGTGGGTTCGAGGGAGTGTGGTCCGACGAGCCACAGGTCGTTGCGCGACTCGAGCGAGCGCTGCAGGCGGCTGGCGACTGACGACTGATTCAGTGCCAGATTCGGCGTCTTCGAACCGATTGCTCGTAACGAGTGGTTGTGGTGAAAGACGACAACAGAATCCTATCGCTGTCTCCGACTCAATATCTGATTGATTTTCGCTCGGACCATCTTTTCGGTCCCAATCGGCTATTGTGGGGTCTCGATGTATATAATATATGATTTCTGCCACTGACGATGTTGAATCTTTATTCGGTCGATTACCGCAATTACGTGTGCCATGGTACCAAACACCAATGGTGGGCGTGAGAGCGTGCAACGAGTCTATCGGCGGCGCTTCATGCAAGCGGCGGCGACCGGAACGGCACTCGGACTGAGCGGTACTGTTCTCGGGCAAGCGGACGAGATTCAGTTGGGCGGCGAGACGAGTGGCTGGGTCGGCGAGGCACCGTCGGAGATCGAGAGAGAGACGAACCCGACGCTCACCCTCGAGGCGGGCAGCGACTACACGCTCACGTGGACGAACCTGGATGGCGCGTCGCATAATTTCGCGATCGAAGACGCGGACGGCAACGATCTCGTCGGGCCGACCGAGATCGTGTCGTCGGAAGGCGAGAGCCAGACCGTCGAATTCACCGCCACCGAGGAGATGAGCGAGTACTATTGTCAACCACACGCACAGTCGATGCGGGGCTCGATCGAACTCGCGGGGGCGGCCGACACGACGGCAGCGGCCGACGAACCGGATCCACTCGACGTGCGGCGGATTTCGGTGCGCGATCTCGACAACTCGAACTACGAGATGCTGTATACGTACCGCAAACGTCGGGCGCTCGAGGTCCTCCTGTCGGATCCCGAGATAAACGACACTGTCGGGAACTTCCTCTCGGGATTCGAAGCGTACGATCCGCACACGGACCGACTCGACTCGATCAGCGTCCAGGGGAGTCCGGACGTCGAGATCGAAGGCGGTATCGACGAGGGTGCCTTCGAGGTGACCGTCCGCGACCGGCAAGTCGCCTACGGCCTCGTCGATCGCCAGCACGACGAACTCGTCGGAGCGACGCTGACCGAGCCACACGACGTCTCCTGGACCGCCTGGGAAGCCGACGACCTCGGCGAGGCTCGGCTGCGGACGGTGATCGACGATTCGCGCGTCCAAGAACACATCGACGGAAACGATTGGTACCCGCTGTTCAAGGTCGCCGAAGAGATCACGTCGGCTCGAGGAATCGAACACGCCGGCGTGAGCCCAGTCGTCCTCTTCGTCAAGGACGAAGACGATCTCGCCGCTGTCGCGGCGTACCTCGACGTTCGGGAGGACGAGGCTGGGGAGGTCGTCGACGTCGTTCGGATCGACGACTTCGTCGAGTTCCCGCCGAACGAATTGGCCGCACAGGTCGCCACGAGCGACGAGTCGGTGCTCGAGGACGTTCAGGACGTGCCCTTCGAACAACGTCCGTGGTACACCGCCAACGATGGCTACCACCGGATGGAAGAGCCGGACGACTCCTTCGAGCGCTCCGGCTGGAGCATCGACTGGGAACCGCCGGGCGTCCACGGGATCACCGTCTCTGCGTCCTACGAGGGGAAGCCGGTGTTCGAAACCCTCGACGCGCCGGTGACCTACACGGGCTACATGCTGCCGCCGCGCGAGGGCCGAAACACGCGCGAGTGGTTCTTCCCGGACGACGAGCCCGTGTTCAACGGCGACCTGCTCTTCTGGGACATCCACAGCGTCGACTTCGGCGGTCCGGGCCCGCTCGGCGTCATCGAGTACCCCGAAGAGCCCGGTCGACCCGAAGGCTTCCGCTTCCGGTCGCACTACCACACGGGGGCTCACGGCCGCTCGAGCGAGGACTTCCACTCCGGCCACCGCTTCGGGCCGTACAACTACGATATCTCGTACGACTTCTACGACGACGGCGTCTTCATGCCCGTCTGGCGGCGACAGGGGCCGGGGTTCATCACCGAGTACATCGGACAGGACGACGAGAAAGTCACCCAGCAGTACATCTCCTGTATCGCGATGGACGTGACGCCGGGCACGACCGACGGCGTCGAGGTCGAACTCTTCGACGGGGACGAGTGGATTCGGGCGAGCGAGGAGTTCTACGTCGAAGGCGAACCCGGAATGATCGCGCGCTTTAGCAACCCCGACGGCTCCGAAACGATCGACCTACCGCTCGATCACGACAAGGAACTCGTCGTCGTCAGACGCACGGAGGGCGAGATTGGCGTCGAACAACGGATCGACGACATGGACGTCGAGTCGGCGTTCTACCATCCGTCGCAGTACGTCGACGGCGAGTCGATTCAGGGCGAGCGCGTCCTCGTCTGGTTGCTGATGGAGGCGTCGACGGACCAGATGCCACACCCCGCCGGGACCACGTCGTTCGTCACCTTCGGCGAAGTAACCCTCTCGGGGTACTGACGACACCCACGCGGTCGACTCGGTTTTTTGATCGATGAACGGTGAGCGGCGACTCGAGACCGCTGCCGCTGGCGGTACTGTTCATCGAACAGAATACGGATCGGATGTGAACTACGCGGAGACGGTCGCGTCGCTCACGCGCTGTGACGCCTCTATTTCGAATCCCTCGTACGACTGCTGCTGCTCGCAGCAGAAGTGCGCGGACCGGGATTTGAACTACCCCTGAGAACCTCCTCGCTCCGCTCGCAGCACCGCAGTATACTACAAATCCCTCATACGAGTCCTTCGGCTCACGGGTTTGTTCGCCGCAGGAATGCGCGGACCGGGATTTGAACCCGGGCCATGAGCTTGGAAGGCTCAGGTCCTACCACTAGACCATCCGCGCCTATCTCCCGATTCTGGTTCCGTGTTTAAGATGCTTCCGTTTTCGTTCAACCCGCTCGAGTCGGCCATTCGTGTGTGACTGAATCGCGTATCGACCGACTCACTCGTCGCATCCGTCCAGATCAGTCGTCGGTGCTCCGGACACCGTCGCATAGCAGTTGCCGCTCGAGAGCTCCCACTCGAGGACCTCGAGCGCGCTGGCCTCGAGGGCCGTCTCGAACTCCTCGGGGCTGTAGATGTGATAGAACCGGTCGACGGTCTCACCGCCCGGAAGGGTCCACTCGACCGTCGTATCGAACCCGTCCGTCTCGTCGAACGTGTCGTGAGCGGTCGACCACACGCTGAGAAGCGCGCGACTGTCAGGAGCGAGCACACGCGCGAGTTCGTCGAGACTGTCCCGGCGCGCCTGCTGGGTCGGCAGGTGATGGAGCGTCGCGACGTAGACGGCGAGGTCGACGCTGTCGGCTGCAAGCGGCACTCGGGCGGCGTCGCCCTGACAGAGTGCGACGTCGAAGCCGTGCTCACGGGCGCGGTCGCGGCCGGTCTCGAGGAGGCCGCGACTGACGTCGAGCCCGACGACGCGCTCGCAGTGGGGGGCCAGCAGTTCGGCGTGGCGGCAGTTCCCACAGCCGAGATCGAGCCCCGTGAGGGGAGCGTCGGCCTCGAGGTCGTCAGCGTACGTGTCGACGAACGCTTCGACTTCGGGCCAGGCGTACTCTCTGGTGGCGGCGAAGTGTGTGGCGATCCGATCGTACGTGTCGCGAACGGCGGCTCGTCGCGAGGGTGCGATGTGCTCCTGCTCCTCGGCCATTGTCCGTCCTCGTCGGGGCACGCGCAAAAAGCGTTCGCAACGCTGTCACGCGCAGTCTGCCATCATAATCTCGGCCGAGTAAGTGGGGTACCGAAGCGGTGCTGTCGGGTCGCCGACGGTACGGCGAACCGTCCCGATCGATGATCCATCGTGCGTTACGTTGATACGGTGTGAGTGCGAACCGTCAGGTACGGAATGAGGCGCGAGCACTTCACGTTAGATGTCAACAATGTCGGCTGGGTCGAGACCAACGGCGAACCGAGCAAACCCTCGGTATCGATCAACTTTACCGGCCCGGCGACGATGCTTCGCGAGCGCCTTACCGGCCCTGATGGAGACGTTCTCGAGGCAGGAGAAACGGACGTTGCGCTCCGGCTGCAGGGCCCATTGGGCGACGATACCGCGGGTGTCGTCAGCGTCACCAACCGAGTGACCGGCGAGTTCATCCTCGAACTCAACGAGGACGCCGACGACGTCCTGACGTTTATTCAGGCCGCCCGAGGCTACGGTGAGACCGCACCCGAGGACGAAGGCCGCTACGAGGTCGAGATCAGTCTCGACGGCGACCGATTTGTCACCTACGACAAGCGGACGTTTCTCGTCTACGACGACGAAGGGGATCTCCTTCGCCAGCACAGTCTGATTCCCAGCGGCGTCGAACTCTAATCGGCGCTCGGTCGTTTTACCAGACTGGTAGCAACCGGCAGATATAAGTATTTTAGGCACGCCTAAAACGAATGAACGCCGGCAGATGCCGGAGGGTCGATAAATGTCGAAGGGACAACTGTTTACAACGGCGGGTGGAGAACAAACGGACTCACCGACAGTACCGGCAGACGACGTCGTCCTCGAACTCGAGGGCGTCGGCAAACGGTACGGGTCCGAAGAGGTCATTCCACAACTCTCCTTGTCCGTCCACGACGGCGAAATTCTCACGCTGCTCGGCCCATCGGGCTGTGGCAAAACGACGACACTCCGGCTGATCGCTGGCCTCGAGAGACCAAACGCCGGACGCATTCGGTTGCAAGGCAACGACGTTGCCGGCAACGGTCGGTTCGTCCCGCCGGAAGAGCGTGGCGTCGGCGTCGTGTTCCAGGAGTTCGCCCTCTTTCCGCACCTGACCGCCCGTGAGAACGTCGCCTTCGGACTCCAAGAGTGGTCCGAAGCCGACCGCGACACCCGTGTCGACGAACTGCTCGAACTCGTCGGCCTCGAGTCGCAGGGCGAGGCATACCCAGACGAACTCTCCGGTGGGCAACAACAGCGGATCGCACTCGCCCGCTCGCTCGCCCCCGAACCCGAGATGCTGTTACTCGACGAACCGTTCTCGAATCTGGACGTCGACCTGCGCGTCGAGATGCGCGAGGAAGTTCGTCGGATCATCAAAGAAGCCGGGGTCACGGCTATCTCGGTCACTCACGATCAGGAGGAGGCACTTTCGATCTCCGATCGCGTCGCCGTGATGAACGATGGCGATATCGAACAGGTTGACACCCCGCAGCAGGTCTTCCAGCAGCCGGAATCCCGATTCGTCGCCGGCTTCCTCGGCCACGCGAGCTTCCTCTCCGGAGCAGTTCACGGCGACAGCGTCGACACCGCACTTGGCCGTGTGCTCCGGGACGACGTCAACGGCCTCGCCCATCAGTACGACGGCTCTAACATCGACCTGCTCGTCCGCCCCGACGACGTGACCGCCTTCCCGGCCGAAGACGACGAGACCAACGGCCGTGTCGTCTATCGTCGGTATCTCGGCCCGACGGTCCTCTATCGTGTGGAACTCGACTCGGGTGAAACGATCGAGTGTATGCACAACCACTCCGATCAACTCGACCTCGACGAGCGCGTCGCCGTCCGGGTCACCGCCGACCACGAACTCGCGTGGTTCCCGGTCGACCAGCGCGACGAAACGGCAGCCATCGCGTCGGACTGAGCGTCGGTCGCCGCTCGTCGACGCCGCTCGCGCTTTCCGCTCGTCCCTTCGACGCTTTCGTCACCGCTCGAGCGAGTCGTCTCCCCGTCAGCCAACCTGACGACAGTTCTGACAAACACACAGGTTGATACGTTTTCACACCGAGTCGACCAGTATGGCAGACAAGAACTGGCGTCGAGTTGCGTCCGGCTGTGGACTCGCCGCGCCGATCGTCGCGCTGGGAGCGATCGTTCTCGCGACACTGCTCGCCGCCCCGGAGACGTTCACCTGGCGCGAGCGAGCGCTCTCGGATATGGGCCGCTACGGCACCCGGACGTTCGTGCTTTTCAACGGCGGGCTGATCGTCGGTGGCCTGCTCGGTATCCCCTTCGGCTGGCGACTCTGGGTGGGCAGTCGGACGGTATTCGAGCGGGTCGGGGTTATCGCGCTGTGGGCGGCGACCATCGGACTGGTCGGCGTCGGCGTCTTCTTTCTCGGTCACACCGCGTTCTACCTCGAGACGAGCCTCCACGGGCCGGCCGCGCTGTTGTTTTTCGGACTCGCGCCGGTCGCACAGTGGCTCTACGGCACCGGGCTTGTGCTCGCCGACGAGCGCCGACTCGGACTCGCGTCCATCTGGCTCGGCCTGATCCACCCGCTTTGCTGGCTCGGCTGGATCCTGTCTCGAGTCGGGAGCGCCGACACCGGGGCGTGGTTCGCCGTCCCCGAGTTCGTCGCTGCAGTCGCGTTCGGGGGGTGGACCCTGCTCATCGCCGGCACGCGATGGCGACGTGACAGCGCCAGCAGAACCACGGTACCGCGCCGCTAACTGCCCGTGACGGGTTTTGCGACTGCAGCGCACACAACGCTTAAATCGAAACCGTTCATACAACGGTGTATGCATAAAGACGAACTCCTCGAGCTCCACGAAGAACTCGTCGTCATCATGGAGCACTTCTCCCAGCGAGAGGACGTCGACGAGGAACTCTTCGAGCCGTACCACGAGCTCGACGTCGATCCATCGCACGTCCACAAATCGAAGAGCGAACACAAACACGCCGTCTTCATCCTCGGGAACGCCCTCGCGAAGGGCATGAGCGATGACGAGTTCTCGAGCGCCGGCCGAATCGGCAAGCGGATGAAAGAACTCGCCGAGGACGCCGAGTCGAAAATCTAGGCGAAACGTATTTATTTCAGTTCCGGCTTGTTGAACTATGAACTCGCGCACGCAAGAGCGCGTCGAACGGTGGGATTCTCGTCAGTTCGAGGGCGGGTACGATGGCCTCGCTGATCTCGCTGCTGCTGACTTCTCGGGCGCCGTCGTCGCTAGTGGGACGTGGCTGTTTTTGCTCAATGGTCGTGTGGTCGGCGTCGTCGATGGAACGATGGCGGACTTCGAGACTGCAACGGGGACCGTCTACGAGGCACCGCATCCATCGCTCCCGTTGCTCTCGGCGATGGAAGAAAGGGACGGGGACACGAGAGCTAAATACTACACGAACGAGACGCCGCTTCACGAGGTCGACGAGACGCTCCAGAGCGGGTCGTTCACTGGCTACGTCGAACTGAGCGAGAACGTTCTCAGTGGGGACTATTACGCCGTCTACTACGGCGGGCGTCGAATGGCAGCGGCCTACATCGGCAACGCCGAGCAACTGCTCACCGGCGACGAGGCGTTCGAACGTGCCGACGACGAGGTCGGTATCTACGAGGTGATCGACGTCGACATCGACGTCACCGACGTTCCCGGCACCGACACCGAAGCGGCCGAAACGACTGGCACCGACGATGAGAGCGCCGAGAACAGTGCCGGCGCCACTGACGACCGACAGGCGACGACCGCGGAGACAGCGGCCGAACCGAGCGCCGATCCGACGGAGTCGGCCATCGAGTCGATTGACATCTCCGGCTCGGAGTCGACAGCTGACGAGACAGCCTCGAGCCCTTCGATAACGGACATCACTCTTGGGGAGCCAGCGGAGTCGACACTCGAGAGCGAATCACCGACCGACGACCCAGAGCCGGCGGCGGACGACCGACCGGGGATCACGGCGGCCACCGACGTGGAGCCAGAACCCGCCTCGAGCGGGATCACCGACGCAGAGGCGACGACCGATCTCGAGAACGAGCAATCGACGACCGAAGACGACCACGCGGACCGCGATCAGACGCCGAGCGAGTCCGGCGGCGAGCCGGATGCGGCGGTCACAGTACGCGAGGACGAGCCCACCCCCTCCGAGTCGGACGGAACCGAGTTCGACGCCGAGCCAGCGGTCGACGACGCTCAGTCGGCCACTGACATCGATACCGACGGCGAGCGCGGTGCTATCGACGCTGCCGCAATGGATGCTGCGGTGGACGACGTCGACGAACCCGCCACCACAAGCGAGGGCCCCGACTCGAGCGCGCTCGATCCCGCCACGGTCGAGGAGGCAGCAGCGCAACTGGATCAGAGCAACATTTCCTGGACCGAAGACGACGTCGAGTCAGCGGCCGAGGACGAGTCGGCCGACAGCGAACGATTCGAACAGGAGGCCCAGTGGCGCGAAACGCGTCGCATTCCGTCGATCGATCCGGACAACACCGAAGCAGCGACTCGAGACGGCGACGTCACCGGCCGCGGCGACACACGCTCACGGTCGCGCGATCCGCAGTCGTCGACCACGACGGCCGAGACGGCCGACAGCGACGCTCGTGACACCCCGACGACAAGCAGTTCGACGGTCCCGGAGCCGACGAATCGAACGCACCAGCAGGCCAGCAACAGCACCGATGGCACCCGTAGCGGACCACAACGGACGGATCGGGCCGAGACCAGCACCGACTCGAGCGCCGCCCAGCCGGCGTCTGACACTGCTTCGAGCGACGAGTACGAACGGAAGATCGCCACACTCACGCAGAAACTGGAGACCCTCGTGAAGAAACGCGATACGCTGGCAGCGACAGTCGAGGAGCTCGAGGCCGAACGCGACCGGCTGCGATCGGAAAACGAGGAACTGTCGACGACGGTCGACCGGCTCCAGTCGCGAATCGAGGAGTTACAGACCGAACTCGAGGAGGCCCGTGCGGCGACGCCTAAGTCGGGTGCGAACGCGCCCGAGGCGAGGACATCGCTTCCGGCCCAGCAGGCGCTTGCCGAAACGAATCTCTTCGTCCGGTACGGATCGAAGAGCCAGCCGACCCTCGAGACGGCCCACGACGGCGAGGCCGACCGCACCGAAGTCGCCTCGAATCTTCGCCTCGAGTACCACACCGGCTTCGACGCGAGCGACGTCGTCGTCGACGGCACGCCGTACGAGGAGTTTCTCACGACGACGATGGAGTACCGCTTTGTCGACTGGCTCACCGAGATGGTCCTCTACGAGATTCGGGACACCGGCAACGCCAACGGGCTCGGTGATCTCTACGATGCGATCCCGCGGATCGACCGCGCCGAACTCGACGCGACGATCTCGCTCGCGGACGACGACACCGAGGACGTCCCCGAGCGCGTGACGTTCGATATCGTCGCGTTCGACAAGATGGGGAACCCGTTAGTCGTCGTCAATCTAAACGACTCGCGCGAGCCCGCAACGCAGGACATGCTCGAGGAGATGGAAGAAGCCGCCTCGGCGGTCAAGGCAAACTACCCCGACCTCGCGGCGGCGACCGTCGTCACCTCGAGTTACTTCGAACCCGGCGCGCTCGAGGTCGCCGACCAAGCGACGAGCAGCGGACTGCTCAGCCGAAGCTCGAAGCTAAGCTACGTGAACCTCTCTCGCAAGCAGGGATATCACCTCTGTCTGGTCGAGTCGCGTTCGGAAGGGTTCCACATGAACGTCCCCGAACTGTAAGCCCCGGGATCGATTCAGCTGTAGTCGCGCTCGAGTTTTTGAGAATGGCTGATACTCGCGTACCGAGCGAGTCGTTACCGTGGCTGTCTCACCGTTGTCGTACGAAGAGAACCCACCCCTAAAGCGGGCGCTGCACAGCGCGGCGTCGGGCGCGCGTGAGACTGCCCGTGACCGGTCGGTGTCGACTGCGGGCAGTCCGTGGCGAGCATCGGTCGGTGGTCGAGGCGCAGCTACCTCGATATCTCCGGCCCGGGGACAGACGCACAGAGTCGGGCCGGAACGGTTCGGAGAGAGATTAGCCTTCGATCTCTGCGACGTCTTCGATCTTCATGCCGTCGAGCTTGTCGATGATGTCGTCGAGCTTGCCGTCGAGTTCGTCGACGAACTCAGCGGTGCGCTCGGTCTTGATCGCACCCTGGCTGGAGGGCTCGATGAGGTTTTCCTCTTCGAGGACACGAAGCGAGTACCGAACTTTGTGGTGCGGGTAGCCCGTCTCGTTCGACATCTTGACGATCCCGATGGGTTCGTTCTCGATAACCATCTTCAGGACCTGGAGATGCCGTTCCAACATATCGACTTCCTTCTCAAGTCGGTCTATCATGGCATTTGTTAACTTGTCTTTGGACCTTTTAAAAGTTACTCTCGGCGGCTGACCGGTTGCCGTCCAACCGAAATGTCGGTCCTGTCAGTAGTTAACGGTTCCGTTCTGAGGGTCGGATCCAGCACGGTCTGTCAACCGATTCAACATAATCGCCCGACGAGACGGGGTTGGTGTCGACCGCGCGGCGAGCGACCGTGGTGTATCGACGACGCGCCACCGGTAGGAATCGTCCCTCGGCAAGTCGGCGTGCAAGTCGAGTCGTCACTCGAGTCCCGACGGGGAGTCGATCGATCGCGACACCCGATCATATGCATAGAAGTGTATAGATTGCCAGCCACACCCCGGCCATACCGTAATCTGTTTATCGGCCCGGCAAGAATCCGCCGCTGTTATGACCGTCACAATCGTCGGGTCGCAACTCGGCGACGAAGGCAAGGGTGGAGTCGTCGACGTCTACGGCGACTCCGCCGATGTCGTCGCTCGATATCAGGGTGGCGACAACGCTGGACATACCGTCGTTCACGATGGTGAGAAGTACAAACTATCGCTCGTGCCGTCCGGAGCCGTTCGAGGGAAGGTCGGCGTCCTCGGCAACGGCTGTGTCGTCAACCCGGAGACGCTGTTCGACGAGATCGATACGCTCCGCGAGCGCGGCCTTGAGCCGGACGTGCGCGTGGCCGAACGCGCACACGTCATCCTTCCATATCACCGCGCGCTCGACGGTATCGAGGAAGCAGAGAAAGAGGATCTCGCGGCCGGAACGACCAAACGCGGTATCGGCCCGACCTACGAAGACAAGGCCGGTCGACGCGGCGTCCGCATCGGGGACTTGCTCGATCCCGACGTGCTCCGCGAGCGACTCGAGTACGTCGTCCCCCAGAAGAAGGCCCTCGCAGAGGAGGTCTTCGACAAGGAGACGGGCGAGGCGTTCGATATCGACCACCTCTACGAGACCTACCGCGAGTACGGCACGCGACTCGAGGAAGAAGACATGACCGTCGACTGCGGAACGTTCCTCCAAGAGCGCATCGACGACGGCGACAACGTCATGCTCGAGGGTGCACAGGGGACGTCGCTCGACATCGACCACGGCGTCTACCCCTACGTCACCTCCTCGAACCCGAGTTCCGGCGGTGCAACCGTCGGCACCGGCCTCGGTCCGACCGTCGTCGGACAGGGCGACGTTATCGGCATCGTCAAAGCCTATCTCTCGCGTGTCGGCACGGGGCCGCTCCCGACCGAACTCGGCGGCGTCGAGGACCAGACGCCCGACTACGACCCCGAGGAGGGTGCTGGTAAGGACGAAGAAGAACTCGCAACCCAGATTCGCGACGAGGGTGGCGAGTACGGCACTGTCACCGGTCGCCCGCGCCGTGTCGGGTGGCTCGACATGCCGATGTTGCGCCACGCGGCCCGTGCGAACGGCTTTACGGGACTCGCGATCAACCACATCGACGTGCTGGCTGGCCTCGACGAAGTGAAAGTCGGCCACAGCTACGAGTTCGACGGCGAGGAGATCTTCACCGTGCCCCCGACGACCGAGCAGTGGGGCCGCTGTGAAGCGACGTTCAAGTCGTTCGACGGCTGGCCCGACATCGACTGGGCCGAGGTCGCAGACGAAGGCTACGAGGCAATTCCGGAAAACGCTCGCACCTACCTCGAGTACATCAGCGACGAACTCGACACGCCGATCTACGCGGTCGGCGTCGGTCCCGGCCGCGGCGAGACCGTCATCGTCGAGAACCCCTACGAATAGCGGCCAACAGTTCCGCTTTTTGCTGTTCGCTGGAGTGAGTACAGCCGGACCTACCGGAACATACACACAGCGGTCTTTTGCACGCTCGAGCAGTAGGATTGGACGAAGATCCGTTCTATGAGTGATCCATTCGCTGCCCTCGTTCGTCGACTCGAATCGACGCTTGGCGTCCCATCGGAGACGGTTCGTCGGCTCGAAGCGCTCGACCGCGCGATCGCCGACTGGATGGGCCGATGGGGGCTGCCGACACTGCGTGTCGCGCTCGGCGTCGTGTTCGTCTGGTTCGGTGGCCTGAAGGTGGTCGGCGTGAGCCCGGCCGCGCAACTCGTCGCCGAAACGGTGTACGTCGTCCCGGCAGCACTGTTCGTCCCGATATTGGGCATCTGGGAGGTTCTTATCGGCGTCTGTCTGCTCTATCGGCCGCTGATCCGACTCGGTATCCTCCTGTTGTTCCTCCAGCTGCCCGGCACCTTCCTCCCGCTCGTGCTCCTCCCGGATGTGGCGTTCACGACGGTTCCCTACGGGCTGACCGTCGAGGGGCAGTACATCGTCAAAAACCTCGTCATCATCGGTGCCGCGCTCGTCGTCGGCAGCACCGTCCGCGAGAGGACACGAACACCGCCGGAGTGACACGCGCGCCGTTGCGCAGGCCGCGGTCGGTTCGTTCCCGAAGCCTTTTGCTGTCTGCGGTAAGCCTGTCTATCATGAAGGAGTCGTTGCTGGAGATCCTCTGCTGTCCGCTGGACAAACACGAACTGGAACTCGAGGACGCCGAGTACGACGATGCCGACGAGGAGATCGTCGGGGGCACGCTCGTCTGCAGCGAGTGCGGCGAGCGATACCCGATCGAAGACGGCATCCCAAACCTGCTGCCGCCAGATATGCGCGAAGAAACCCCGGCCTGATCGAGTACTCGAACCGTGTCCCGAGAGGTCATCGTCCACGTCAATCGCGGGGCTGGCGACTCCCTCGAGTCAGCCGTCGGTCACCTCGAGGTCCGGGGGTCGTTCGACCTTCGCTTACAGAGCCACGGGACACCCGCACACGTCCACTGTCGACTCGACGGCGACCTCGAGCGAATCGCGTCGCTCCCGGAGTCGAACTACTACGTCGACGCTGATGACGAACTCGTCGTTCTCATCCGCGTCGACGCGGAAGCGATCGACCGCCCCGTCGAGGGCACGCTCGAGGTGCTGACCGGATACGGCTCGGAGTCGATCGCGATTCCCGTCACTGTCAAGCCGGCGCCGGGCGACGTCGATGTCGACGACTCGCTCGCGAAACCTCAGTCAACCCCAGAGCCCGGCCTCCTCGAGCGAGTCGGAACCGGAACCGGAATCGGTATCGAGCCGGCGACGCTCGGCGTCGTCGCGCTCGGCCTCGTCGCCGTCGCCATTGCGGCGATGACGGCGGCCACGATCGGCGGCCCGGTCGCGATGGCCGGTCTCGCGATCGTTGGAGTCGGCTTTCTCGTTGCGCTCGTCTTGCTAGTGCGTTAAGGAGCCCACGACTGGCGCGATAGTGCGGGGCTCAGTGTAACTCCTCGTCTCCCGTTTTCGCCGTGACAACCGTGAGTGAATCAAGCAGTCGTCCAGCTGTCGCACCGCGCGACAGCTGCCAGCAGTCGTCGTCAGTCGTCGCGCGTTCGCGCCTCGAGAGAGCCCTCGTCGTCGAACCGTTTCGCCCGGAGGTATCGCGCTCGATAGCGGTTCGCCCCGTCGTAGACGTCCGCCTCGCGGATCTCGTCGGTGCGGCCGTCGGCGACGGCGTCGATCAGTTCCTCGAGTTGGTTGAGTTCGCTCGTGGTCAACTCGAGTTCGTAGGTGTGTTCCTCCTCGGACTCGAGGACAGTCCACTTGCGTGCGGCGGCGACGACGAGCGAACACGGCTCGCGGCAGGGGAACTGGCCGTCGCCGCCGTCGACGGCAAGCTCGTTGCCCTCGTCGTACTGCCACTCGCGGCGGCGCAGACACTGGGAGTCGACACAACAGGCCTCGGTCATCCACTCGACGGCCTCCCGTGGCAGCTCATCGATGACGTCGTAGATTCCGGTCTGGCGCTCGGCAGTCTCGAGCCAGTGGTCGACGTCTAACTCTCCCTGGCGCTCGCGGTGCCAGTTTTCGATCGTTGCCGGGTAGAAAAAGCCGATGGTCTCGACGAGTTCGGCGCCCGAGAGGCCGGTAAAGGCCCAGCCCGAGACGAGCGTGGGAGCCGTCTTCAGCGGCCGATAGCGGCCGTCGCCGTCGTACGTCGACAGCTCGCGGGCATCGCACGGGTCGTCATAGACCTCGAGGTCGGCGAGGTCGGTGTCGGCGTCGTCGACGTGCCAGAGATCGTATACTCGCTCGCCGGCGGGCTCGTCGACGTCGTCGACGAGTCGGGCCGTGATACAGAGCTGTCCCCACTCGCGGTCGATCCCCTCCCGCAGTGCGTCGTATCGCGCCGGGACGGCGAGTACGTCGTCGTCGGTCGACACGGTGTCGTCTGCCGGCGCGTCGTCGCCAGATTCGGCCTCGGGTGGTGCTCGCTCGCACCATCGCAGGAACGCCCGGCGGGCAGTGCCGTCCCCACCGACCGACGCCCGCCAGTAGCGCCAGTTCGTGACGTAGTCGGTGATCGGCTCGAGCGCGGCCTCGAGGTCGGCCGCCTCGAGATCGGTCTGGTCGCTCTCGGGCGTCTCGAGGGCGTACGTCTCGCCCTCGCGCTCGATTCGGAGGCCGTCGAACACGATCGACGACTCGTCCTCGAGCGTCTCGAGCAGCGCGTCGAAATCGAACTCAGCTGTCGCCATCGTCACGAGTCAGTCCCCCGCTCCCGTGCTCGGTTCGAGGTCCGACCCGCGGCTGCCGTCGGACGCCATCGTCGCCCGGACCGACTCGAGTGCGCCGCCGATGTCCGCGCCGGCGTCGGCCGCGCGCTCGAGGACGACGTCGGCCATCAGTCCCTCGGTGCCGACGGCACCGGCGTACCAGATCCGGTGGCCGTCGACCTCGGCCGGAACCGACCAGCCGAGGCGGTAGTCGTCGGTCAGGCCCATATCCTCGGGGATGTCCTCCTGGGTGTGGTAGCCGTCGGCGATAAACAGCGGGACGACGACGATGTCGTCCGTCTCGAAGTAGTCCGTGACGTCGTCGACCTCGGGCTCTTCGTCCATGAACAGGGCCTCGACCTCGTCGAATCGGTCCTGCTGGCGGATTCGATCGGCGTGATACTCGACTGCCTTCGCGGAGTTTTCGTTGCGCTCGGTGCCGTGGCCGACGACCGCGAGGCCGACCCCCTCCCCGACGTCCGGATCGTCCGTCACGCTCTCGGCACGCTGAACGATGACGTCGGTCATCGCATCGTGAGTGCCGACCGGCCCACAGTAGTGGATCGTCTTCTCGACGTCGTCAGCCTCGAGCGTCGCCTGCGAGGCGTCGGTCCCGTCGGAATCCCACTGGTCTGGGTCCCAGTCCTCGAGACGCAGTTCGCGGGGGATGACCTGCTCGGTGAAGTAACCCTCACTGATAAACAGGGGGACGACGAACACTTCATCGGACTCGAGCGTGCGGATCACCTCGCGGAAATGTGGCTCTTCTTTCCAGAACGCCTCGCGGACCTCGTCGAACGCTCCCGTCTCGCGGACGGTGTCGGCATGGGCGTACGTGGGGTCCGAGGCGTCCGGATTCAGGTGCGATCCGTGCGCCGCGATAACCAGCGCTTGCATGGCTCGTCGTTAGGATGGGGACGGTTTAGGGACTTCGCTGCCGGCGCGGGTCGCCGCGTCCTCGGACCCTCGACCGCCGGTCGACGAGCGCCGACGTGTTCTCGGGACAGCGAACGATATATCCCGACCCGCGCCGAACTCGAGGGCGTGCAACTGGTGGGCTACGAGCCGAGTGGGCGCGGATCGGCGCTGGTGGTCGGCGACGGCGGATCGGTCGAGCGCCAGCTCCTCGAGCCCGGCGACTCGCTTGCCTACGCGCTCGGCTCGCGCCACTGCGCCGGCACCGTCCACGACGGCGAGCACCGTCCCTGTGATCGCCCGTCGGCCCCCTACTGCGAGTATCACACGAGCACGTGGGTCTGTGCGCGCTGTACGGGCACCTGCCTGAAAGACGAGATGGACTGCTATCAGGACCACGCCGTCTACATCGCCGCCTTCGCGCCCGACACGTTCAAAATCGGCGTCACCAAACTCCGGCGACTCGAGACCCGTCTCCGAGAGCAGGGAGCCGACCGCGCGGCCCACGTTCACACCGTCTCGAACGGCCGCATCGCCCGCGAGATCGAAGCCGAGATCGCCCAGCGGCTGGTCGATCGCGTCCGAATGCCGACGAAGATCGCCTCGATCGCGGCGACCGTCGACGAGGACGCGTGGGACGCCACACTCGAGGAATTCGAGGTGATCGACCGCTTCGCGTTCGACTACGGCCTCGAGGGCGAGTGTGCGAGCCAGCCGGTTCCCGAAACGATCGCCGCCGGCACCGTCGCCGGCGTGAAAGGCCGACTGCTCGTCCTCGAAAACGGCGGGACGACCTACGCCGTCGACATGCGCGACCTCGTGGGGTATGACGTGACGGCGGGGACGACGGACCGACCCCTCCAGTCGTCGCTCGGCTCGTTCGGATAGCGCTGTCCCGCAGGACCGGGACGGCGAGTTCTGCGAATTTGTTTATCAATGTCGTTGTCAGGTTAGTGTGCGCTAGTGTGTCCAACACAGAAATCCTTTTCCGCGGCGGCACAGAATCCGGAGGTATGGCTGACGAAAACGAATCCAACGACGCGGGAGACGAGGGCAGCGAAGAGAAGTCGTTCCGCGAACGAGTCGAAGAGATTCGCGAAAAACGCGCCGAAGAAGGAGAGGGCGAGGGTGAGCCACCGGAGAGCCCGTTCGGCGGCGGCGGCGGCCCTGGCGGCATGGGCGGGGGCAACCCGTTCGCGCAGATGATGGGCGGCATGATGGGCGGCGGCCCCGGCGGCCCCGGTGGCGCACCAGGCGGCCGCAGTGAAGAAGCCGGGAACGAAGAACTCGTCCGCGAAGTCCGACAACTCCGTGACGAGATGCGCGATCAGACCCGCGCGCTCAAGCGGATCGCCGACGCGCTCGAGGACAACTAACGACGCCCGTCGGTGTCGACTTTTCACTGTGCACAGACTGACCAGCGTCGCGTGGGCCAAAACTCGTCGCTTTTAAACGGCTCTTTCAACGCCGGCGAAGCGTCCGCAGCGACGGCACGCGGCCGTTCACCCACGATGAGATCGACCATCGACCGACGAGGATGCCGGCGAGTTCGACGCTGAGATACGCGAGGACGACGCCGGCGAGCACGTCGATTGCCCAGTGAATACCGAGGTACATCGTCGAAATCGCGACGGAGAGCCCGAGTACGGCCGCGACGACGTTCCACATTGGATAGTACGCTCGAGTGCGGTAGGCCAGGATGGAGACGGTCGCGGCGAGCGAGGTGTGCAGCGACGGGAAGACGTTGGTGTTGCGGTTGACCTGTCGCGTGAGGTGTTGGTACTGCGGATACGTATCGTACAACAGTGCATCGACGAGTTCGGGCATCATGTTTCGCGGCCCGTAGGCGATGACGAAGACGTACACCGCCAGTCCGATGGTGTAGTTCAGCGTGTACGCCGTCAGGAGTTCCCGGAGTTGACGCGTCTCCGAGAGCGCGAAGTACGCAACGACGGGAAACGCCAGCAAGAAGACGTAGCCGTAGATGTAGATGAACGAGAAGTACGCCGTCACTGCCGGCGTCGCCTGTGCCTGCAGCCAGACGATGAACTGTCCCTCGAGGTCGTAGATCGCCCAGGTAAGATTCCAGTCGATCATCCACGAGAGTTCCGGGCCAACCTGTCTAGCGACGCTGTTCAAGAGCAACGCCGAGGCGAGGACGACGGTGATCGGTGCGGCCGCCCGCACTCGGTGTCGCCACGCGCCGCGCGTCTCTCGGAGTCGATCCCGACCGACGAACAGCGCGGTCGAGAGGAGAAGAAGTCCCGTCACGACCACGATCAACTGGACTAACACTCTGCCGAGCATTACTGTCTCACCCGCAGGTTTCCGTCGGCATCGTACCGAAACCCGGCCTCCTCGAACGCCGTTCGTGCTGCATCGACGTCGACCTCGCCGTTCGATCCCAGAAACGGCGTCTCCGGATCCGAACCGTTCCACGCGAGGTGGTCGGGAACCCACTCGTCGGTCAACGGTGTCGCGATCGGATTCGCGTGACCGTGGAAAACGTCGTCAACCAGCCACGCCTTGTCGATCAACTGCGCGACGACCTGTCGAAACCGGGGGTTTCCAAACGGTGCCCGCCGAGCGTTGAACCCGAGGTGGTAGAACGTCCACGACGGCGACTCGAGCAGTCGAACGCCGTCCGGTTCCTCGACGTCCTCGATGACGTAGCTCTCGAGGATCGAACTCGTGACGTCGGCGTTGTCGTTTTCGAGTAGTTGCATCGCCGACGTGCTCCGAGGATTGATCTCGATCCGTACCGCCTCGACGGTCGGTGCTGGCAACTCGACGCCGTCACGACGCGTGAAATGCTCGTCGAAGCGCTCGAGGGTGACGTGCTCGCGCTCGGTGTGGGTCCCGTACTGAAACGGGCCACTCCCGATCGGTGGGATGTTGTCCGTGACTACCGCCTGCGTCGTCCCCTGTGCGACGCGGACGCCGGGGACGGTGGCAGGTGTTGCTCGATCTGACCAGTGATGCTCGGGCAGGATCGGCACTGTCAATGCGCGTTCGCCAACCGCCTGTCCAGTCTCGACCGTTAGCTCGAGGCTGTCCTCGCTTTGTGCATCGATATCGTCGATCGCCTCGACGGCACCTCGATAGCGCGGGGCCGGCGCGGGCGACGTGCTGGTCCCGAGGGCGGTGTCATCGAGGAGCCGATACGTAAAGACGACGTCGTCGGCCGTCACCGACACGCCGTCGTGAAACGTACAGTCCGGACGGAGAGTCACGCGCAGCGTCGACTCGTCGGTCCACTCCCAGCCGTCGGCGAGCCACGGCTCGAGTGTGTGTGTGCCGTCTTCGGCCACGAGATCGGCGACCAGCGAGTCGTACAGCAGGTCGGTGACCGTTCCCCGGCCACGGTATTCGGCGTTCAACGGATTGAGGTTCTGGGACGGTCGGGCGTCCGTGTGGACGACCCGAAGCTGCTCGGCGCTGTCGTCAGTCTGTGGCTCGAGACCGAGATACCCCGTTCGCGTCGCGAGATGGCCCGCGTCCCAACCATCGAATCGGTCGTCTCTGACGAGCCGGTGCTCGATCGGGGTGCAGATCGGTACGAACGGCTGTTCGATCGACAGTGCCTCGAGAATGTCTTCGACGGCGTCGCGGCGTTCGTCCCCGTCGGCGTCGCGCTGGGCCTCGAGTAAGTCGTCGAGCAGCAGATTCGTAAAGCCGAACGGGTTCTGCCAGCCGGACTCGTCGGCGTACAACGAGTGGAGCATCTCGTAGAGGAAGTCCGGGTCGGTGTCTCCGGGATGGCGACCAACGTAGAGGTCGAAGTCGTGATTGATCAGGACCGTCCGCAGGAACTCTTCGTCGGCTTGCATCTCGATGGCGACGTCGATGCCGACGGCCTCGAGCACCGTCGCGATCTCTCGGGCGAGGCGGATGCTCTCTCGATCACCGTCGGCGGACAGCGTCGTGATGGTCACCGACAGCTGTTGGATATCGTCTCGGTTGACGACGCTGCGAAGTTGGCGGACACAGCCGCTGGTCGACGCCGTTAGCCCGACGGCACCGGCCAGCGCAGCCCGACGGCTGATGCCGCCAGCGCTGTCTCCGGTGATGTCTTGGTCCGGAATGGTCCGTCCGCGACTCATTTCGTTCGTTTGTTACGGTTCGCCGGCGGTGATATAACAGTATTGTGTGAGCCCGGCTAGCGACCGGGGCATCTCGATCGGAGCAGTCCGGTATCTCGTCTCAGAACCGGTCTCGGTCGATGTCTGATAGTCGTTCGGACAGTTGTTCGGACAGCTCCGAAAGCGACCAGCGGCCGACGAGGCGGTACGAGAGGGCGACACAGAGCACCGCGAGGACGAGCCCCGCGAGAACGTCGATCCCCCAGTGCAGTCCCAGATACATCGTCGAGATGATGACGCTGACGGCGAGAACGACGGCGATCGGGAGCCACTTCGGATAGCTCGAGCGGGTGAGATAGGCGAAGATCCCGACCGTAGCCGACAGCGAGGTGTGCAGCGACGGGAAGACGTTGGTGTTGCGGTTGACTTCCCGAGTCAGATACTTGAACTCGGGGGTGTGGTCGTAAAGGATCGTCGACGACCCCGTCCCCGAACTCGCACTCGCAATCAGCTCGTCGACGAATACGTTCCGCGGACCGTACGCGATCACGAGTGCGTACAACACGAGTCCGAGCGCGTAGTTGAACGCGTACGCCGTGAGCAGCCGCCGGAACATCTTGGTGTCCGACAGGGCGAAATACGCCACGACCGGGAAGACCAGCAGGAAGGTGTAGCCGTAGACGTAAATAAACGAGAAGTACGTCGTTAGCTCAGGGCTAGCGATCTTCTGAAAGATCAGGACGAACTCACCTTCGATCCTCACGATCGTCGAGGTCATGTGGATGCCGAATCCCGTACCGTCCTGTCGGATCGTTCGGTTGAGCAACAACACGGCCGAAACGATGAGAATCGCTGGGCCGGAGATCCGAAACCGAGAGCGCCACTCGGTTCGCGTCGCCGCGAGCCGCTCGAGGCCGACGAACAGCCCGAGTGAGATCGGGAGCAAAAACCCGACGACGAGAACGACTCGAGTCAGTACCTCAGAGAGCATCAGTATCGGTTTTGCAGCCGACCCTCATCGTCGTACCGGAATCCGGCCGACTCGAACGCGGCGCGTGCAGCCTCGGCGTTGAGTGTTCCATCGGATCCGATAAACGGAGTCCTGGAATCTTCACCATCCCATGTGAGATCGTCGGGGACCCACTCGTCGGCGACTGGACTCGAGAGCGGCGTTGCGTGATCGTAGAAGATCTGTCTGGCGATCCAGTCTTTGTCGATGAGTTGGCACACCGCTCGACGGAAGCGGGGATCGCTACACGGCGACACACGCGTATTAAATCCGAGGTGATAGAACGTCCACGACGGGTCCTCGAGCCGTTCGGCGTCGGAATCGTCCGAGATGTTACCGATCGCGTGTGACTCGAGCATCGACGATGTTAGATCGCCGTCGCCGCTTTCGACCCGTGAAATCGAGGAGGTACTGCCGGGGTCGACAGTGAAGCGAAGCTCGTCGACGGTCGGTTCTGGGAGGTCGACATCCGCTCGGAGAGTGAAGTGGTCGTCGAAGCGCTCGAGATTCAGATAGCTCCGCTCGGACTGGCTCTCGAACTGGAAGGGGCCGCTCCCGATCGGTGGGACGGAGTTGGTGGTGACGAGTCCCCACCGTCCCTGCGAGGCAGTGAAGTCGTCGACGTTGTTGATTCGGTCTTTGAGTTCTTCCCGCCAGATATGGCGAGGGAGAATCGGGACCGTCAGCGCGCGTTCGATGACCTCGCGGCCAGCGTCGAAAATGATCCGCAGTCGATAATCGTCACGTGGATCGGTCTCGATTCTGTTGACCGCGCTCACCTGACCGCGGTACCGGGGGGCTGGCGACGGGCGAACCGACTGACCGAGTGCGGTATCCTTGAGGAACCGGTAGGTGAACGCGACGTCTGCGGCAGTGACCGGCTCGCCGTCGTGGAACGTACAGTCCTCTCGAAGTCGTACTGTCGCGGCCATCGCGTCGTCGTCGACCGATTCGGCGTCGAGTGTGCTGTTATCGACCGATTCGGCGTCGAGTGTGCTGTTATCGACCGATTCGGCGTCGAGTGTACTGTTATCGACTGTTTCGGACTCGTTCATCGCGGCTCCCCCTGCGTAGAACTCGTCCACTTCGGCGGCCGGTTCCAGCTCCCAGGAGTCGGCGAGCCACGGCTGGACCTCGTAGGAGACACTGTCGTCTTCCTCGGTTACATCGAGCGTTCCGAGGGAGTCGTACAACAGGTTGACGACCGTCCCCCGCTCGCTGATCGTCGCCGACAGCGGGTTGACGTTTTGGGAGGGACGCGCGTCGGTCACGAGCGCGTGAAGCCGGTCGACGCCGTCGTCCGGCTCGAGGCCGAGATACCCCTGTCGAGTCGCGGGATGGGCGTTCTCCCAGCCCTCGAATCGAGCGCTGGCGACGCGGTTTTCGTCGGGCCGACAGATCGGGTCGAACGGCTTCTCTTCGGCGAGTGCTCGCAGCACCGGTTTGAGTCGTTCGCGTCGTTCGTCGCCGTCGGCGCGGCGCTGTTCTTCGAGGAGGGGATCGAAGAACGTCGGATTGGAGTACTGAAACGGATTCTGCCAGCCGGCTTCGTCGGCGTACCGCGAGTGGAGGGCCTCGTAGAGGAAGTCGGGATCGTAATCGGCGGGATGGCGACCGACGTAGAGGTCGAAGTCGCGGTCGATGAGGATCATTTCCAGAAACTCGGAGGGCGACCGCCAGGCGATGGTGGTGTTGATACCGACCGCTTCGAGGTTCCGCTCGAGATGGCGTGCGATACGGACCGTCTCTCTGTTGCCATCGTCGGGGACCGTGACGAGTGACAACGAGAGGTTGTCGTCACCATCGTTGCTGACGACACTTTCGACGCTATCGATGCAGCCGCTCAGCGAAATCGACAGTCCTGCCCCGGCAGCAGCGAGGACTGAACGGCGATCGATACCGTCAGTATTGTCGGTTTTATCACAGTTCATTCAGTCTAATATACAGCTTTGCTATTGGTATATAACAATATTGCGCATCGTAGTCGGGTATAGAGAGCTATCGAAATGCTCTTTGTGATGGTTCTGACTGTCGATAACCCGTATATGGGTACAGCGAACGTATAACAGTCATCGCTTGCAGTTGCCGCCATAAATACTCATGCGTGATGATGGCCACGAGAACACAACATCAATAGGCGAACCCATGAAACGTGGGGTATGGATATCGCCGCCGAGCGAATCGACCGCCTCCACGAGTTGGCTCGAGCGGCGGCAGCCGAAGGCGACCACGACCGGGCGCGCTACTACGTTCGACTCGCTCGCCGTGTCGCGGAACGGAACCGGCTGACGCTCCCTCGAGAGTTCCGACGGTTCACTTGCGATCGCTGTGATGCCTACCTGCGACCGGGACAGAATGCCCGCGTGCGGCTGCAGGATGGCCACGTCGTGATCACCTGCGACTGTGGTGCACACGCACGCTACCCCTACGAGGGATGAGTACGGATCGCTGCTCGTCGTGACTCGCGACCGTTCACGTCGCGAAATTCCGAATCGGGAAGATTGAAACGGCTCGCGTCGCTACAGAGGGCCATGGATACACAGCAGCTCAAGCAAGAAGCACACGACCTCGACGTCACTGTCTGGGTCGGCAAAAGCGGCCTCGAGGCAGTCGTCGACGAACTCGACAATCAGCTTTCGAACGAACACCTCGTGAAGGTCAAATTCCTCCGTGCGGCCCGCGCCGGCAGTTCGACCGATGAGAAGGCGGCCGAGCTCGCCGATCAGGTCAACGCCGAACTGATCGAGACGCGCGGTCACACGGCAGTGTTGCACCGATGAGGGCGGTCGGTCTGAGTCCGTTGCAAGCAAATCCCGGCGCGATCGGTCGCGCGCTCGAGAATGCAGGACTCGACGCGGCCCTCGCCGGGAGTGCAGAGAGCGCGATCAAGTTCGTCATTGCGTTCGTCGCGATCTGGTTCATCGGTCGACTGATCGTCTTGCCGCTGGTCAAGCGCGCGTTCGACAAACGCGAACTCGACAAACACGCGCAGAATCCGCTGTTGATGTTGACGAAGTTCGGTATCGCGTTCGTCGCGATCGCGATCGCGTTCGGATTCGCCGGCTACGGGAACTTCCTCGTGTCGATGGCCGGCATCGCCGCGGCCGGTGCACTCGCGATCGGACTGGCGATGCAAAACGTCATCTCGAACTTCGTTGCCGGTGTGTTTATTTATACTGACAAGCCGTTCCGGATCGGTGACTGGATCGAGTGGGACGACGGCACCTACACGGGTGTCGTTGAGGACATCAGTCTTCGCGTGACGCGTGTTCGGACGTTCGATAACGAACTCCTAACAGTCCCGAACTCCGCACTGACCGACAGTGTTCTCAAAAACCCCGTCGACGCCGACAAACTCCGGCTGAAGTTCCTCTTCGGTATCGGCTACGGCGACGACATCGAGCAGGCGACCGAGATCATCGTCGAAGAAGCCGAGCGCCACGCCGACATTCTGGACGAGCCCGCACCCTCCGTCCGACTGACCGAACTCGGTGACTCCGACGTCGGACTGCAGTCGCGCTTCTGGATCGCAGACCCGTCTCGCGCTGACTTCGTTCGGACACGCGGCGAGTACGTCACCGCGGTCAAGGAACGCTTCGACGAGGAAGGCATCGACATCCCCTACCCCGTCCGTACACTCGAGGGCGGACTCAAGCTTGCAGACCGACAACGGATCGGACAGACGACCGACTAGCAGCGCGTTTCGACGACTCGTTTCTCCGATTTTCGGTGGCAGCTAGTAACTCGAGTCACGACGTCGCCGATCGACATCCAGCATACGATTCGTCGTTCATCGGTGAGCAGCGACTTGACTCGGCCCGTATACAACTACACTTTCCCTACAGAAAGTAAAATTGGAAACTGTTATAACGGAACGGCGAGTCGTGTCAACTGACGGTTCAATCATGGAACCAGTACTCTTACACCACGTCAGCCACGGAATGCTACTCGGAATCTCCGCTCTCGTCGGCGTTCTCGGCTTCGCTGGCGGCATGAGCTTTGCAAAGCGACAGGCACAACAGCAGCCGACCAACACCTCGTCGCTCGAGGAGTAACACGACTGCGAGTCCCTCGAGCGTTGCCTGCAGGACCGAACCGAAATCCACACCCACCCACAGCAACCCGGTCGAGACTGCGGACTGAACGGCACTGGTGGGTCCTCTGACCTACCGACTGTCCACTCGAGGGGACCCTTTTGGCACCGACCAGAACGGCCCGGAGCGACATCGGTCGTCGAAAGCAACAGTCGATGAGCGTCGCTTATCGGACTCGAGTGACGGGTGCTGTCGTGGCCGGGAGTGACACGCCGCGCTCGTGGAGCACTGACTGTGTCGAGTAAAATCGGTATGAATGTGGAAGCCGCGGTTGCCCGGCGTTCCGGCCGGAGGAATCCCGGTTGCCTTCTCCACCCCGCGACCCGTCGAGCGACAGGTGTCCGGCGGTCCACTGCTCGCTTCCGCGCCTGATGGGCTGTCGCCGGCTAACCACGATGGGACGTCCCTGCGGACGGCCATCGTGGACCGCTGTCCCCGACGGACGAGGCTTCCATGTTGGCTCCCGGGGCTCCGGTCGGTCTGACCGGACGCCTGCGGTGTTCGGTCCCCGCTGATGACCATAGCGCGGGTAATGAGCAGGGCCAAACTGCCCGACCTATCCAACTTGGTGTAAGCGATCGGTACTTAAGGGCCTTTCGCCTCGAAAATCGGACGACTGCGCGGGGGCAAAGAGACCAACTGGCGTCGTCGCATCATCGTCGGCACTCGGATTCGTAAAGATCGTCAGGCCTCGCCTTCGGTACTCCCGATCACGCCCTCGAACTGGCCCGTGTCGGCACCGAATTCGGCAGCCGTTTTGGGCGAGACCGACTCGACTCGAGTCGATTGGACGTGTGGTCGACGACGTCGATCTCGGTCCCGCTGCCGATCACGACCGTCGCCAACAGAGGAAAAGGACCATTAGTCGCCCGACACATCTCTGGTGTATGGGACTCGGCAGCACCGCAAAGAAGATTCAGAGCCTTTCCGATCGCGCCGAAGCGATGTACAAGCAGGTACAGCAACTCCAAAAACGGATCATTGGCCTCGAGGAGGGGATGGACGAAACCCACGAGACAGTCTCACGTCTCGATCATCAACTCACCGAACAGCGCGCCCTCCTGCTCGCGATCGCCGAAGAGCAGGGAATCGACGGTGAGGAAATCCTCGCCGAAGCGGCGATCGATGAAGCCGAGGCCGCAGCCGAAGACACGGACGATACCGACGAGAACGCCGACGCAGTCACGGACGCCAAAACAGCCGAATAACGGCTGATTCGGGTCCGTCTCTTCGGATTCGAAGTGAGCTACGTGGTCCCTGCGGGCGTCGCGTTCGCTGCGCTCGCAGTTACAGTCGAGTCGACAGTCCGGCCGTCCTGATCTGTGGCTCGTTATCGTCGTCTTCCTCGAGTTCGATGACGGCGTCAAACAGTTGCTTGAGCGTGTTCATCGTCTGCTCGTCGTGCGACGTCGAGTCGATGATGTAGACGCCCATCGCATCTGCGCTCTGAATGCGGCCGGTAAAGACGTGGAGAAATCGGAACACGGTCTGGAGATCAGAGTACATAAGCAGCGTCGAAACGGAGTGAAGCAGGACCCGATTCTCGGTGACGCCACGGCCTTCGTAAAACTCCTGGAGGAATTGGGAGAGCTTGATTCCGATTCCAGTCATGTCGACAGGTGAGGAGGCGTACTTGACCCGTGGGTCATCGTCGACGGAGCCGATCCCTCGCTGTTTCGTCACGCAGTCGACGACGCCGATATCGGGGTCGATACCGGGGCCCACCGACTCGGTGAACGACTCGAGCACCTTACTGGCGCTGTCTTTGGTGGTCACGACGATCGACCCGTCACCGCGAGCGGCACCGCTTGCGAGGATGTCGAAGGCGATCTGTCGTTTCCCAGTCAGTGGTGGACCTGCGATCAGCAGGTTCGTCCCGGGATCGGTTTCAGTGTCCGGGAGGACATCTGCGAGGTCATACATACCAGATACTCACATCCATCTGCAGCCGTACCGATGTTGTTACTGCGCCCGTTGGCCACTCCGGTGTGTGGTATGAAGATACGGTATCCAGCTTATATTACTTTTGATTGCACCGGTACCACCACTACCAATTACCGGTAGAAGTGCAATGGAGGAGCGGAGACGATACCTAACTCACAGCGCATTCGGCACCGTAACGGCGAGTCTACCAACGATAAACGCCAGCGACGCGAGGAACATGCCGTATTTGAGGTGAGACTGGCCGGCCGTCGGGTCCTCGAAACTCTCGATGGCCGCATAGAGCATGATCGCATCCGCCGGCACCACCACCACCAGATAGACGCTGCCGAAGTACTCGAGCACGTATGGAACCGGGCTCGCGATGACGGCCACGACGAGCAGCCCGGCGGCGAGCTGTAGGGCGCGTCGCTCGCCGATCGCGATCGGAAGCGTGTTCAGTCCTTCCTCGCGATCGCCGGTGATGTCTTCGACGTCTTTGATGATCTCTCGAGTCAGCGTCGCGATCGCGGCGAGGACGAACAGCATCACGGCGGGACCCATATTGCCCACCGCAGCAGCGCCAAAGAGGAACGTACTTCCGACGAGATACGCCACCAGCGCGTTCCCCAGCCCGGGCAGCCCCTTGAAGAACTCCGTGTACGCCACCAGCGCGATGAGGTTGATGGCCGCAATCGCGATGGCCGCCACTGGGAGAGTCAGCGCGAGGACGACAGCACCAGCAAACAGGACGAGGCTAAAGCCGAGCGCACCGCGTGGGCTCACCGCCCCGCGAGGAATCGCCCGCTCGGGCTGGTTGATCCGGTCGATCTCGCGATCGAAGTAGTCGTTGATCGCGTTCCCGGCTCCGACCGCAACGCCCGTTGCGGCAACCGCCGCCGCTACGGCGAACGGCTCGGTCGTGACGCCGCCGGCGACGAACGCGCCGATAAACGTCAACACGCTCGCTGCGATCACGTTTATCGGTCGCGTCAACTCGAGCAACCCACGAACCGTCTCTCCCGCAGTCATGAACGGGTGTGCTCAGTCGGGCTGGTTAAACGGTCCGATCCACCGTCAAGCGATCAGACGATCGGCCGCCGGCGTCGGCTCGGCGGTCGGTCACGAAGAAGAACCGCCGTTTGGTGTAGCGAGAAGAGTGTCGCTACCGCCACTCTTCGAGATCACAGAGCGTGTCGGCATCGACGGAGAGCCACTTACAGACCCGTTCGTCGCCAGTGGCGTCCGCAGGGACGGCAGTCCAGACCTCGTTCTCGTCGTCGGAGAGCAACTCGAGCGGTGCGTCTGCAGACCGGCTATCGTCCGGGATCGGGGCCTCGTTCACCGTCATTGACACTCGAGTGTTGACCACACATCATAAAGACCCCGTACGGTAATTTTCACCGACTGAGAAGTGGAACGCTGTCGGAACAGCTTGACTCGAGTGTGGCATGCTGATCGGTGTCGAAATCATCTCGAATCGAGTGACTTATACGGGGTCGCAAGAAAAGTGGTGGTAAGGGCGCTTAGCTCAGTCTGGACAGAGTGCTTGGCTTCGGACCAAGTTGCCACGGGTTCAAATCCTGTAGCGCCCATTCGTTTTCCGAATGATCTAGATTCAACAGATAGCAGCGGGTCGCTTATAAAGAGACGCCACTGCGCGCGAAATAATCAGGCAGCCCGTGAGAACGACGGTCCGCCGGTGTCGGTCGCCGACGACTGACCCGTTTCCGCGGTGAGCAGTTCTTCACCGATACAATAATGGCAAACGTTTTGACCGGTCCATTCGACAACAGGTCTATGCGACGATCTCAGTGGAGCCGAACAGTTGCGATCCGGGGGTGCGACCGGCTCGCACACCTGACCCCAGTAAGCCCATGAGCCAACATCGGCGAACGTTCCTCGCGACCACCGGAGCGATCGCAGTCGGTGGCTGTGTCGTACCCGACTTCGATCCGACCGTCACCGACGACCGCGATTCTACTGCCGATCGCGACGGCGACGGCGGCGGGCGCACCGAAACGACGATCGGCTTCGCCGGCGATACGATGGTCGGGCGGAAGCTCAACCGGCAATACGGGCGGCCCGACGTCGACCCGGCGACGATCTGGGGTGACCTCCAGCCCCGGCTCGAGTCCCTCGACGGCGTCTGTTGTAACCTTGAGTGTTGTCTGTCGACGCGTGGTGAACCGGCCCCCGGACGGACGTATCACTTTCGCGGCGATCCGGAGTGGGCGGTCCCCGCGCTCAGCGCAGGGAACGTTCGGTTCGCATCGCTGGCGAACAATCACGCGATGGATTACGGGCCGGTTTCACTGACCGACACGATAGACGCGCTCACCGAGGCGGGAATCGACGTCGCGGGTGCCGGCGAGACGCCGGCGGCGGCCCGCTCGCCGGCCACGTTTTCCGTCGGCGACGTCGCCGTCGCCGTCGTCTCGTTCGCGGACCGATACGTGGGCTACGCTGCGACCGACGACCGGCCGGGAATCGCCCACATCGCTCCGGATCCGTCGGCTCCCGAAACCCAGCGGGTCGTCGGCGAGGCGATCGAGCGCGCGAAGGCGACCAATCCAGATCTCCTCGTCGCCTCTGTTCACCTGGGACCCAACTGGGTCGAGCGTCCCAGCGGACAGCTCGTCGCGTTCAATCACTGGCTCGTCGATCGGGGCGTCGACCTCGTTCACGGTCACAGCGCCCACATCGTGCAGGGGATCGAGCAATACGGCGATGGCGTCGTGCTCCACGACACCGGCGATTTCGTCGACGATTTCGGGGTCAAAGAAGACCTCCGAAACGACCGCAGCTACCTCTTCGAAGTGACGCTCGAGGACGGAACTCTTCAGGAGATACGGCTCGTTCCGATCGAAATCGACGACGGCGTCTCCCGCGCCGGCGAGGAGTCGGCGGCGTGGCTCAGGGAGCGGATGCGTGCTCGGTCCGCGCCGTTTGAGACGACGTACGAACGGGACGGGGATGGGCTCGTGGTCCCGCTGTGACCGACCGCGCCTGGCTTCGATCAAGCTTGATTGCCTCCGAACAGAACCGACAAACGTGAGCTACAAGCACAAACAGCCGCCTTGCTCGAGCGATCCACAGACTCAGTCGTCGGTCGTCACGTGCGCGGGAGTGTCCGGAGCGGGTGCGGGTGGTTCGTGGGTTCCGAACTCGGGATGGGTTTCTTCCATCCAGAGGAACACGACCGCGCCGGAGATGAACATCAGGATGGCGGTCATGTAGAAGGCGGCTTCGGCGTTGATGAACTCCATCGAGAGGCCGATCAGGATCGCGCCGACGCCGTAGCCCGCGTCGCGCCACATCCGGTAGACGCCCATGCCAGCTGACCGCCAGGTTGGGTGGGCGGCGTCGCTGGGGACGGTCATCAGGTTCGGATAGAGCAACGCCATTCCCAGCCCGGAGACGCCCGCCAAGATCGCCCACAGGAGGTAGCCCTCGACGAACACCATCCCGAGGACGCCGGCGCCGGCGAGGAACATCCCCGCGATGACGGGCGGTCGTCGGCCGATACGGTCGGCGAGACCACCAGTCCCGATCTGGAGGAAGTACATCGCGCTGTGGACGCCGACGACGACGCCGACGGCTTCGATCGCGAGGCCCTGGCTCGTGAGATACAGCGGGACGGCGATCCAGAACAGCGTATCGACGAAGTTCTCGATGTGGCCGGCCTGGGCCGCCGCGAACAGCGTTCGATCGCCGTAGGTCGCTCGCTTCAGCACCTCGTTGAACGGGAGGTTCGCGTCGTGATGGTCGTCGTCACCTTCGAGTTGTGCGAGTTGGACGGTCTCCTTGATGAGGAAAATCGAGATCAGAAAGGCGAGCACCACCACGGCAGCGAGGAAGTAAAACGGCTCCGGACGGAGGCTCATCTGGCCAGCGATAACGCCCGTAATCCACGCCCCTGCGGCGACACCGGTGTAGCCGAACGCCTCGTCGATGCCGACGGCCAATCCGCGCTGCTCGGGGCCAGCGAGGTCGATCTTGGCGTTGATCGCCATGCTCCAGGTCAGCGCCTGGTTGACGCCGAGCAAGATGTTTCCGACGGTGATCCAGCTCCAGTTCGGGGCATAGATGAGAATAATCGGGATCGGGAGCGCGGTGAGCCAGCCGAGCACGAGCACCGGCTTGCGCCCGTACTCCTCACCCCACTTGCCGGCATAGAGATTGAGCAGCGCTTTGACGAAGCCGAAGGAGACGACGAACGAGCCGATGACCAGAAACGACTCGACGCCGAGGACGTCCTCTCCGAGGACGGGAACGACGGTCCGCTCCGACCCAATGGTCAGCCCCGTCGCGAACACCAGCAGCACGTGCAGCGAGAACTGGCCGAGGTGTTCGCGAATTCCCTGTGTGAGGTCGGATGTCTCGCTCATCGGTTACTGGTGAACACGACGGCTGAGCCGTCGTCGTATTCGAAAGATTCCTCGTCGATCCGTAACTGCATACTGCGTTCGTCGACGCTCGAGTCGGTCATCAGTGATCGCTCATACACAGCACGCTTCAATATATGTGGTGCCGGTCATGACCGGCACTCCTAATTTCGTTGCGAACGGTACTCAGTGTATGAGCCTATACGAGGCCTCGTTCAGGGTGAAACACGAGTGTCCCTACCGAGAGATTTCGGAGCGCTATCCGGATCTCACGATCCGAGAGTGGTATCTGAGCGACTGTCAGGTGCTCGAGATCACCTCGTCGGAGACGCCGACAGACGATTTGCGCGCCGAAATCGACGAGTTGGGGACGGTTCTGCACGAATCGGTCGACGACACCGGATTACACGTCGTCACGCAGGCCTGTCTCTGTTCGCTCGAGGGGCCGATCATCGACCGATTCGAGGAACACAACTGCCTGTACCAGCCGCCGACGATCCACCGTCAGGGCTGGGAGCATTACACGGTAATCGCGTTCGACGAGGCCGACGTTCGGGCACTGATTCGGGACCTCGAGTCGGATCGAGATATCGACGTGCTCTCGAAAACCGCCATCTCGGAGCAAGAGATTCCCCACAGCATGTTGGCCCCGGTCGACCAGCTCTTCGACGACCTGACCGACCGACAGCTGGCGGCCCTTCGGTTGGCTCTCGAGAGCGGGTACTACGAGCAACCGCGAAAGACGTCGCTGCGCGAGTTGGCCGATCGGACATCCGTTGCCCGGTCGACGTACGAAGAACACCTCCGGAAGGCGGAGAACAAGCTGCTCACGAACGCCGGCGAGTTCCTCCGGTTGGTGACGGCGACCTCGTCAGCGGACCCGCTGCACGTCGATCGGTCAGCGACGGCCGAACGGCGGGCGGATTGACTGCCCATCGCTCGAGGCCGGGTGTATCGGCGCTGCGGGCGCGCAGTGAGCAAGCCGTACGGCCTTCAGCCGCGATATCGTAGGTTCGAGACGAGTCGATCATGGACGACCATGGGGAGCCTTCCCGGGATGACGCGTTGCCCGGCCACCACTCACGTCACGGTGGGCACGACGGATCCGAAGACGGGCAGGAACCGGCCGGCGACGAGCGAAACGAGTCGCGCGTCGAACAGTCAGTGTTCGAGACGGAGGCCGAAGACGCCGAGGAGGCCGAACGGGCGGTCGACGAACAGCACGGACGCGGGGCGGAGCACGGACCTATCCGTGGCGGCCACGACGGCAACGGCACTCATAACGGAGATGGCGGGATGCACGAGAGACACGAACAACTGTTTCGGCGACGGTTTTTCGTCTCGACCCTGCTCTCGATTCCCGTCTTGCTGTACAGCGAGACGCTGCAGACGTGGCTCGGCTTCTCGATGCCGGTGTTTCCCGGCAGCGAGTGGATCACCCCCGTCTTCGCGGTGATCGTCTTCGCCTACGGTGGCGTACCGTTCCTTCGGATGGCCGTCCCCGAACTCGAGGACCGCACGCCGGGGATGATGACGCTGATTTCGATGGCGATCACCGTCGCGTTCGTCTACAGTCTGGCGAGCATCCTCGTGCCGACCCAGTCGGCGTTCTTCTGGGAACTGGTGACACGGTGATCGTCGCGATCAATGCCCAGTTCCTCCGTCGAGTCGATCTCGACCTCTCGGATCTGCCGGGCGTATCCCCGCCACAGGAACCACAGCCAGCAGACTGACAGACGGATCCCCGCCTATCCGTCCGGTCAGTCGCTAACTGGTCACCTCGAGTCGGACTCCGATCTATGATTGACGGGCCTCGAGTCCCAACAGTTATGTGAATACTGCACTATACTATATTCGATGAGCCGTCAGGAACACGACCGCCGCCCGCGTTGTTCGCCCGCAGCTGGGTTCGACCGGTCCAGCAACTTCACGGCCGATCCGATACCCGTGTCCGCACGCACTGCTCGGGTCGCGCAATGACGCTGTACGATCGGCTCGCTGACCTCCCGCTGACGATCGAAACCTCGGAGCGGACCAGCCGTCGCCGCGAGACGGCGAGCGAGGGGACCCGCGTCACGTCAACGTTCGTCCTGCTTTCGGGGACGGAGTTCGGTGCTGGCGAGGACGTGACCCACGAGGTCGTCGACCACGAAGCGCTGCCCGAGCCCCCGGTGTTCGACTTCGCGGGCGAGTACACGGTCGACGAATTCTCTCGGTCGCTCGAGGCCGTCGATCTCTTCCCGACGAAGCCGCCCGAGCGCGAGGTGTCGCGACACTACCGTCGCTGGGCGCTCGAGAGCGCCGCGCTCGATCTGGCACTCAAGCAAAACGACACGACACTCGCGGCGCGACTCGATCGCACGCGGTCACCGGTTCGGTTCGTCGCCAGCGCCCCGGTCCCGGACGGCGATCCGACGCGGGTCGAATCGATCCTCGCAGTCAACTCCGCCTGCGAGTTCAAGCTGTCGCCGACCGCAGCGTGGTCTGCGGACACAGTCGAAACGCTCGCAGCGACTGATGCCGTCCGCGTGCTCGACCTGCAAGACCAGTGTGCGGAATCGACAGACGATTCCCAGCCGGCTCCCGAACGCTATCAGCGGGTGCTCGAGGCGTTCCCCGACGCCATCGTCGAGGATCCGGCCGTCTCCGACGACGTCCGACCGCTGCTTCGAGCGAACGCGGATCGTCTCTCGTGGGACGCCCCGATACACGGGGTCGAAGACCTTCGCTCGCGGCCGTTCCCGCCACGCTGGTGTACCATTACACCATCGCGTTTCGGCACGGTCCGTTCACTCCTCGAGACCATCGAGTACTGTCTCGACCACGGGATCAGGATGTACGGCGGCGGCCAATCGGAACTCTGTGTCGGACGTGGCCATATCCAGCTGCTCGCCTCGCTGTTTTACCCCGACGGGCCGAACGACGTCGCGCCGCGGTCGTACAACGAGCCCGCAGTGCGAACGGAACTGCGCGCCAGTCCGCTCGAGCCACCTGAAATTCTGACGGGGCTGGAGTGGAAAGACATCGAGTGAGCGTCGCTCAACTGGCCCTCGAGCGGCGTCCGATACTACGGGCCGAATTCGACGGGCCTTACGAACGGAACGCCGTGATCGCGGTTCGCAGACACCGTTTCGCCTGCCCGGCGTGACACCGGAGCGTGGCTCGAATCCCGTCGTAGGTGTTCCCGAGTAAGTTGCCGAAGTAGATCGTTCGAACGAACGCTTGTATATCGGCGGCCGTCTCCGGACCGTACGTTTCTCGCAGTTCGGCGACGGCGTCTCGACCGGGGCACTCGTTCGTCTCGGCGTAGCGCTGGGCGAACAGCAGCGCCGGGCGTTCTGCCGCCGTGACGACACCGTCGACGTCTCGCTCGAGCAACTGTTCGATCGTCTCTTCGTCCATTCCGGCCTCGAGCGCGAGGTCGGTGTGATACCGCGAACAGTACTGACACTCGTTGATCGAGGTCACGGCTAGCATGATCTTCTCCGCGAACTGGGTGTCGACCCTGTTGGCTTTCTGCGCACGGACGAGCCGCGGCAGGTTTCGGAGAAACCGACCGAGTCCGACGACGAACGAGGTGGCCGTGAACGTCTTCTTTCGGAACTCGTCACATCCTCCTGACCGACATTGCTTGGTTATGGACACAATGCACATTACTAATGCATCAATTATAAGCGAACTGGAGTCGGTCCGCTCGATCAATCGGTGGAGTCCGCACTCGAGACAGTTGTCCTGTCGGGAGAAGTGAGCCGCCGAAACCTACAGATCGATGCCGCCGTTGACGTCGATCACTTCGCCGGTAATGTAGCCGGACTGCTCGGTCGCAAGGTAGCGCGCGAGGCTGGCGATTTCGTCGACTGCCGCGAAGCGCTCGAGTGGGATGTCCTCGCGCAGGCCGTCTTGAATCTTGTCCGGGATGGCTTCGACCATCTCCGTGCGCGTAAAGCCGGGGGCGATGCAGTTCGCCGTCGTGCCGGTGCCCGCCAACTCGAGTGCGAGCGAACGGGTAAAGCCGAAGAGGCCGCTTTTGGCCGCGGCGTAGTTGGCCTGACCGACGTTGCCCTGCTTGCCGATCACGCTCGAGATGTTGATGATCCGGCCGTGATCGACGGTCTCGAGGTCGTCGTAGAACGCCTTCGTACAGTTGAACGTACCGTGAAGCGAAACGTCGAAGACGCGATGCCAGTCCTCAGCGGTCATGTTGGCGAACGTGCAGTCGGCCGTAATCCCCGCGTTGTTGACCAGCACGTCGATCGGACCGAACTCGTCGTGAACGGCGTCACTCATCGCCTCGACGTCGGCGCGGTCGGTGACGTCGGCTTGGACCGGGTGGCCCGTCCCGTCGGCGTCGCTGTCGGTAATCGAATCGGCGACCGCGTGAGCGTCCCCCTCCGAGGAACGATAGTTGACGATGACGGTTGCGCCGTGACGGCCCAGTTCACGGGCGATTCCACGGCCGATTCCGCGCGACGCACCGGTCACCAGACACGTTCGACCCGAAAGCGGTTGTCGTGGCGGCAGTTCCAACTCGGTTGGTTTCGTGGTGATCGTTGCGTTCATTGGTGGCCTCCCAGCCGTGTCGGCTGCTCGGGAGTGGTGCGTTCGGTGAGCGGTTCTGAGTCGGACGGTTCGACTGCGGACAGCCACTCGTCGACGGTGTAGGTCCGCTCGTCGTCCGTCTGCGGGTGTTCCGTGTACGGAACGACGCCGCGAAGCGTCTCCTCGCCCGTCTCGTCGTCATCCTCGTAGATCGCAAGCGAGATGAACGGCACCCGCAGTCGTTCGCGTGAGTCGTCACAGTCGGACTCGAGCAGCGACTGCTGGACCTCTCGTCGACGGAACGCCGGCTCGAGCGAATGGCCATGTTGGGCAGCCCAGCGCTCGAACTCGCAGACGAGTTCGTCACGTGTCGTCGGCCGGTCGTCGTCGGCTGCATCGACGGTATGACACTCGGGCGGCCAGTGGGTGCTCCGATAGGCGTCGATCTGCCCGGCATCGGAGAGTCGCCGGAGCCGTTCGACGACGTCGTTGATCGCCCCGGTAACGTTCGTCGGGGTCGTCGGCCGCACGTAGCAGTCGATCCGAAGGCTCGCCTCCGAATCGAGGTCGACAGCAGGTGACGTCGTCGCTAGATACTCATTGACCGACATAGCCACCCTCCGTTCGCCGTGCGAGATCCTTCGAGACGAGCGACTCGAGAACGGATAACAGCGTTAGCTTCGGGAGTGCCAACAACTCCTGGAGTTCCGTCACCGTCGGCTCCTCCAACACGAGGAGGGAGAGATAGACCAGTTTCGTCTGTGGCGACATGAGATCGTCCGGAACGGTGAACTGTTGTGTACTCGTGGACATCATCCATGGGAGATGCCAACGAACGATCATATAAAGCTGACTGAGCCATGCGCACAAATGCCACATGAGTGCCAGCGGGCGATACGACCACGGAGTTGTACCACGGAACAGTATAGCGGCACGATTCTCCGCAAATCGGCGTGTACAGGGACTCCAGACGGCGCACAAACGCAACTGAACTCGAGCCACGTGGTTGACTCGGGCGGTTCCCGCTCGAGCGACGAGCGCACGCACGGCCGACGGAGTTAGACAGTCGTCGTGGCCGTACGTGAGCGAACTGGTGACGACGTCGTCACCCGCCGGTTCCACTTACATTCCCATGTCTTCGGCCGCCGTCGGGATCGGAAGGTCGTGCGGTGAGACGCCCAGCAGTTCCGCGGCGTGGTCGAGTGCCATGTCGAACCCGTAGTAGCGCTCGAGTTCGTCGCCGTCGGCAGTTGGGCGTACTTTCAGCATCGCGTACCCCTCGCGGTTCTGCGCGATCGCAGCAGTCGCACCGGGACGGGCCGTCGACGTCTCGCCGATCGCTGCGAACTCGAGAAGTCGTTCCGTCTCGGTTTCGTCGTAGCTCGCCGTGATACCGTCCGCTTCGGCCGTTCGATCGTCGGTCATGGCTGGTACTCACGGATCGACGACCGGGAAGCTATCGGTTCCGGCACGGCACGAGCGCGGAACCGATACCGATTTTTTCGTTCCTTGAGAGGATGTGGCCGTGAGCCGGACGGAGTCACCGAAGACGGCGCGACTGATCGCGACGTTCCGCCAGACGCAGGCGGTCGCGATTCAGTGGGTCGTCGTCTCCGCGATCGGTTTTTTCGCCTTCGCCTACGGCTTCGGGCACGTTCTCGCAGCGATTCGAGGGCGGCCGCTCGAGCCGATCATCATCTCGCCGTTCGCGCCGCCGGACGTGCTCGTCTGGCTCGCGATTTCGGGGGTGCTGGTCGCGCTCGTCGTCGTTCCACACGAGTTGCTCCACGGGGTGGTCATGGCCTACTATGGCGCCGAACCGGAGTACGGTGTCGGCGTGTCACACTTCGTCTTGCCGTACGCGTACGCGAAAACACGGACGACGAGTTACACGCGAAATCAGATGCTCGCCGCCCTGCTCGCGCCGTTCGTGGGGATTACGGCCGTCGGACTCGTAGCGATGGTCGTCTATCCGAGCCCGCTGGTGCTCGTCCCGCTCGCAGCCAACGCTGCTGGCTCGATCGGTGATCTCTGGATGGCCGCCGTTCTGTTACAGTATCCGGCCGACGTCCGCGTCGCACCGCTGCCCGACGCCGACGTACAGGGCTTTGGCATCTATGGCTCGAGCGACCGTGATCGTCGCTTCCCGGGTGCACGCGTCATCTCGACGGTCGTCACCGGCGCGGTCGGCACCCTCTCGGTGCTGTCGATCGTGCTCGTTGGCTGGGTGTTGGTGTCGCTCGCCGTCGGGTCGGGAACCGTCGTGATCGGCGATCCGAACGGGGGCTGGCTCCTCTTTCGACACGAACGCCACGCCCACGGCGCTGTCCACCTCGAGGTCGGCGCGACGCTCGTACTCGCCGTGACAACGCTCGGCGGCCTCGGCTGGGCGCTCGTCCGAGCGGGGTATCGAGCGCTCGTCGCGGCGACGACCCGGTCGTAACGACCGCGAAACCGTAACGCTCGAGCGTCCCTCGAACCGACGACTGGTATGTCCAAGTGGCTCCAAAGCGGCCGCCGTCGCGACGTCTGCATCCTGCTCGCTGGGTCGGCTGATGGCGAACTACGTGGCCAGCAGCTGAAATCGCGCCTCGAGTCGCACTACGATGACCACCTCGAACCGAAATCGTTCTACGGGTCGTTGTCGGCGCTCGTCGACGCGGGACTCGTCGAGAAACGAACGGACGGGATCCACGACGTCTACGCGCTCACGGAGGGTGGTGAACGTCGGTTGCGAGCGCACTACAACTGGATGCGTGCGTGTCTCGACGGCGACGCGGATTCTGATTAGTCCATCGACAGGTCACGAGAGCGGTGAGTGTCGGTGCGAAACACGTCCGTTGGCACCGCCTGCAGCGACACAGACGGCTTTTGTCGTCCGAAAATGGAATATCCCGCCGGGACCGGGGTGTTTTTCCGGGATGGGAACAAAGTGAAACCGAGTAGATGACCACGGGCCAGCCCGAATTCACAACTGACGCCGACCTGGAGTGGTGTTACGACGCGGTTCACGGCGTCTCGCGGACTTTCTCGATCACTATCGATCGGCTCGAGGAGCCGATGGCGAGACACATCTGTATCGGATACCTCCTCTGTCGTGTCGCAGACACGATCGAAGACGCGGGACACATCCCGCCGGACGCGCAGACCGAGTTGCTCACGACGTACGACCAGTTACTCGACCCGGAGACGGACCAGTCCGTCTCGGCGTTTATGAACGACCTCGAGCCGTGGATCCCCGACGAACGGACCGACGACTGGGACGTCGTCGCCGAGACCCCGCGCGTGTTGCGCACGTTCGAATCTCTCGATGAGGAACCGCGGGAGATCATGCGCGAGCCCGTCCGCGAACTCGTCGACGGGATGGCGATGTTCACGGACCGCTACGCCGACGAAGGGGGACTGCGCCTGCAGACGCTCGAGGAACTCGAGGAGTACTGCTGGTACGCTGCTGGCACCGTCGGCACGCTAATCACGGGGCTGGTCGCTCGGGGTGCCTCCCAGAAGCGTGCCACCGAACTGCGAGAAAACGCCCGCTCGTTCGCACTCCTGTTGCAGCTGGTCAACATCGCGAAAGACGTCGAGTCGGATTATCACGACGAGAACAACGTCTATCTCCCAGCGGAGTGGCTCGAAGCGGAGGACGTCGACGTCGAACAGGTTACCGACGCGGACAACCACGGCGGCGTCACGAACGTCATCAAGCGCGTGACGAACCGAGCCGAAACCTACCTCGACGACGCCCACCGCTATCTCGAGGTCGTCCCCGAGACACACGGCAACCGCCTCTCGGCGTGGGCGATTCCGTACCTGCTTGCGGTCGGGACGATGCGCGAACTCCGTGAACGGCCGGAAGACGTCGTCCGCGAGGGCGACGTCAAGGTCTCACGATCGGAGGTATATGCGCTCTTGCAGACGTTCGAGGACGACGTGTCCCGGTCGACGCTTGCCGATCTCCGCAAGGAAATGGCGGAGAAACCACTCCATCAGTGACGGCACTATCGGTACTTGTCGACTCGGTTGCTCGCTGCGAACTCCGTCAGAAGCTATAACATCGCTCCGTTCGATTACCCTTCATGTGTCGGGAAACAAAGCGTGAACCCGCGTGGGTGTCGGCGATTCGGCTGGCGTTTCTCCGAGGACAGGTCACCGTCGACGGCGTGATGGACGAGGCGAACCTCCCCACCGGGTACGAACGGACCGTCCAAGACGTTCTGTCGACGATGGCCGACCGCCGACTCCTCGAGTCGGTCGGCGAGACGGGCGATCGGTACGTTCCCGGTCCGGTCCTCATCGAATCCGGCCGGTTCGACCTAGATTACACCAAAGCCTCCGACGGTGGGGCCCACCGATGGCACTCGAGCGGATAGCCAGGTTTCCGTCTCTCCCATTCTCGAGTTCTGGTTTTGACGTCGTCTCGATCGCAGCGGCTGGGCACCTTCCAGAACTGCGACAGTACGATGGCTGAAATTTGTATAGCGTAAACTATGTAGTGACTACGAGTGTAGCCGCTGTCAATGGGCACGCTTACGGATACGAAAATCTCCTCGAAGAATCTGACAACAGTGCCGAAACCGGTTCGAAACTTCCTCGATGTCGGTGCCGGCGACCGAGTCGAGTGGCACGTTGAGGACGGCCAGATCGTCGTCAAAAAACACGACAGCGACTAGTCCTACAGACGCGACCGTTCTACAGATCCGCCGGCACATCGACGTCACGACGGACACCCGGATCGTCGACCGCGACGAGAACGCTCGAGTCACTCTCGAGGAAGATCTCGCGGCCGCCGATGTCGCCGTCGACGTCGGTGAGCACGTCGAAAAAGCGCGCATCAAACAGCACCGGGTTTCCGCGCTCGCCGTCGAACGCTGCGGCGATCGCCTCGCCGACGTTCGCGGCGTAGGCCGCCACCAGCGTCTCGACTGTTTCGGGATCGACGAACGGCATATCGCCGAGGGCGACGACAGCGGCATCACAGTCGCCGTGGTCACGGACCGCTCGAATGCCGGTCCGGAGTGACGACGCCTGTCCGGTCTCGTAGGCCTCGTTGAGGTGCGTCTCGACGGGCAGCCCCTCGAGTGCGGCCCGAACGCGGTCGGCCTGGTGGCCGAGAACGACGACGACCGGGTCGACACTGCTCTCGAGGAGGGTTCGGGTGGCCCGGCGCACGACCGGTTCGTCGTCGACCGTCGCCAGCAGTTTGTTATCCGCTCCGAAGCGGCTGCTCGTTCCGGCGGCGAGGACCACGCCGGCCACCCTCGGCGCGTCGGTCCGGCCGGCGCGGTCGACGGACTCGAGGTCGGACACCGGGTCGTCGAGGTCAACGACGGGAAGGTCGGCGGTCGCCGACCGCGTCGTCTCCTCGTCTCCCGCGTCGGCTGTCATCGTTCCAGCGCGTCGCACGGAACGACGGCGACGTCCTCGTCGGCGGCGACGGCGTCGGTCGTCAGGACGAATCCGTCGGCCAGACTCGCACGCGTACTCGAGGAGAGGACGCTGGGGTCGAACGTGTCCTCGTAGACGGCAAGCGGTGAATCGACGTGGCCGAGTGGCATCGCGACGCCATCCTCGAGCGTAACCGGGATGCCGTAGGTGAAGCCGGGCGTAGCAATGTCGACGTCGCGGGCCATCCGCGCGGACACCGTCGGCAGCGATGTCGACCCGGTAAAGAACGGCCGAGCGACGAGCGCCGTCACCAGATACGCGCCGACCGGTTTCCCCGGGATGGCGATGGCGACGGCGTCGTGGTCGGGCAGTCGGGCGACGGCGATCGGTTTTCCCGGCCGCAGTCGCACGCGGTGGAACAGCACCTCGCCGAGGTCGGCGAGTGTCCGAATCACGTAGTCCTTGTCGCCGACGCTGGTGCCGCCGGTCGTGACGACGACGTCGTGCTCGCGGGCCAACTCGTCGATCCGAGATTCGACCCGGTCGTCGATATCGGGGACCGATCCCTCGTACGTCACGTCGTGGCCCCACGAGCGCACCAGTCCGGCGAGCATCGGCGAGTCGAGGTCGCGGTGGCGTCCCTCGTGGATCTCCGTCCCGGTCGCCAGCAGGCCGACGGAGAGCCGATTTCGAACCTCGACGTCGTCGATGCCGAGGTCGCCGAGCAACAGCGTGTCCTTCGCACCGAGTCGATCGCCCGCGTCGAACAGCGTCTCGCCCTCGCTGACGTTGCTCCCGCGCTCGTAGACGTAGGTTCCGGGCTCGAGGTTGGTTCCCAGTAACTGGCCATCCTCGATCGTCGCCTCCTCGCGCTTGAGAACCGCATTCGCCGCATCCGGCAGCGGTGACCCGGTGGCGATCCGAACCGCGGTTCCGGACTCGAGTGTCGGCGGCTCGTCTTCGGGAAACACCGACGTCTCGATGACCTTGAGGGGGTACTCGTCGGTCGCATCGAACGCAAAGCCGTCCATCGTCGCGTGGCTCTGGGCTGGGACGTCGACCGAGGCCGAAATCGATTCGGCGAGCGTTCGCCCAGCGAGTTCATCGAGCGAGACGCGTTCGGTCTCGAGCGACGGTATCCGCTCTGTTCGAAGCGCACGCACGCACTCGACAGCTTCGTCTACGGCGATCAGATCGTCACCAGCGTGTGAATTAGCCCCTGTCATCAGTTTGTTTTCGAACCTGTCCTCTGAAAATCACTAATGTTTATTTGCTCGGTATGGGATAGCATAGAGTGTGGTAAATAGTATGCACATAGTGCAGGGTTATAAAAGATGACGACGACCGACACGCGATCATCGCGGCCTCGGAGCGGGTGGTCCTAGTGGAGTTCGACGGCAAATTCGAACTCGAGGACGTCCCCCCGGAGAAGGCGTGGATCGTCCTTTCGGACCCGATCGCGGTACGAAACGCGCTGAAAGGCTGTCAGTACATCACGCCGATGGACGACGACTTCAGCTTCGACGACTACGAACCCGAGGAGGACGTCGAGACGCTACCCGAAGCTGATCCGGAGGACGTCGCCGAGCGCGCGTTCAAAGAAGGGCAGGAGTACGCGGCGCTGATGCAAGTCGGTGTCGGCAGCGTCAAGCCGCGATTCGAGACCTCGGTGACGATCGACGAACGCGACCACGACGACTTTATCATGACTGCGACCGGGAGCGGGACCGCAAGCGGGAGCAGCTTCAGCATGGAGTCGGGGATGCAGATTCACCCACTCGAGGATGGCGAAGGGTCACGCATCGAGTGGTGGACCGAGGCCGATATCTCGGGCCGGATCGCCCAGCTCGGCTCGCGCGTGATCAAGCCCGTCGCGAACAAGATCGTCGGCAACTTCTTCAGTAACATCGAACAACAGATGTCAGACGTCGAAGAGACGGATTCGAGCATCACGGATCGGATCCGCGGGATGTTATGAAACCAGCACAGTTCGAACAGCACGAACCCAAGACCGTCGAAGAGGCCGTGAGTCTACTCGAGAGTCTCGACAACCGTGCGATCCTCTCCGGCGGACAGAGTATGGTCCCGATGCTGCGGTTCCGGCTCGCGGTACCGGAGACCGTCATCGACATCAACCGGATCGAGAGCCTCGACTACCTCGAGGAGGACGACGGCTGGCTCAAAATCGGCGCGCTCGCACGCCACGCCGACGTCGAGCACTCCGAACTGATCGCCGAGCGCTACGGGAGCTTCGCCGATACGGCACCGCTGGTCGCGGACCCACAGATCCGAAATCGTGGGACAGTCGCGGGCTCCGTCGCACAGGCGGACCCGAAAGGCGACTGGGGCAGCGTCTTACTCGCCCACGAGGGCGAGGTCGTCGCACAGGGACCCGACGGCGAGCGAGTCATTCCGGCTGACGAGTTCTTCTTGCTGCCGTACGATACGACTCTCGACGAGAACGAACTTCTCACCGAGCTTCGGGTGCCGACGCCCGCGCCTCGAGAGGGCAGCGCCTACCACAAACTGAAACGGAAGGTGGGCGACTACGCGATGGCTGGCTCGGCTGCACGGCTCGTCCTCGATGACGAGGGACGGATCGAGCAGGCGGGGATCGGCCTCACCGCCGTCGACATCACGAACGTCCGGGCGACTGACGCCGAGGAGCACCTCGAGGGCGAACGGCCGAGCAGTGACCTGTTCAAACGTGCCGGCGAGTTGGCAGCCGAACAGTCAAATCCCGAGTCCGACGAACACGGTGACGCGAGCTACAAGGAACGAATGGTAAATGTCCTCACGCAGCGCGCACTCGGCGACGCCGCCGAACGTGCCGGGCTGGTCAAACGGAGGGTATCACAGTGACGAACACACGAGAGATCACGCTGACGGTCAACGGTACTGAACACACGATCGACGTCGAACCGCGCCAGCTGCTGGTTCACGCGATCAGGGAGGAACTGGACATGACCGGCACGCACATCGGCTGTGATACCGGCAACTGCGGGGCCTGTACGGTCCTCAAAGACGGCGAGCCGATCAAATCCTGTCTCATGTTCGCGACGCAAGCCGACGGGAGCGAACTCATGACCGTCGAGGGCATGGAGGAACTTCCCGAAGCGCGGGGCGACCTGCATCCGCTGCAGGAAGGCTTCCGCGAGGAACACGGTCTGCAGTGTGGCTACTGTACGCCCGGCATGCTGATGTCCGGGAAGGCGTTGCTCGACGAGAACCCGGACCCGAGCGAGGCGGAGATCCGCGAGGCGATCAGCGGCAACCTCTGTCGGTGTACCGGCTACCAGAACATCGTGCGCTCGATCGAGTACGCCGCGGAGGAACTCGAGGAGGTCGCGGCTGCCGACGGCGGCACGACCGCTGCGTCGGCGTTCGACGGCGAGTTCGACTGCGGCGTCGAGAACTGCTGTGGCGGCCCGTCGACCGATCGCGACCACGACGCCACCGAAGGCGGTGAACACAGATGAGCAGTGATTCAGAGCGGTTCGCGGAGGCAGAAGACGGCGGCCCCCAGCCCGAAAAACACTGCGGCCACGGCCGCGGCGGGATGGGGGAAGAAGTCAAACGAAAGGAAGACCAGCGCTTCATCACGGGGCGTGGCAACTACGTCGACGACATCAAGAAGCCGGACATGCTTCACTGCGAGATCGTTCGCAGTCCGCACGCCCACGCCCGCATCGAGAACATCGACAAATCGCGGGCGCTGGACGTCGACGGCGTCGTCGCCGTCCTCACCGCGGACGACTTGCGCGAGTACGATCTCGCGACGATGCCGACGCTGATGGCCGACACGCAGGACGTGCTGGTCAACGACAAAGTCAAGTTCCAGTCTCAGGAGGTCGCCGCCGTCATCGCGACCGATCGGTACACGGCCAAAGACGGCGCACAGAAAGTTGTCGTCGACTACGACGTGCTCGAGCCGGTCGTCGACGCCGAGAAGTCACTCGAGGACGACGCGCCGCTGATCAGAGACGACATCGAGGGTCAAGAGGACAACCACTGTCTCGACTGGGAAACGGGCGACGAGGAGGCCACCGCCGAGGCCTTCGAGAACGCGGACGTGACGGTTAAAGAGCAGATGCTCTACCAGCGCTTGCACCCGGCCCCGATCGAGACCTGCGGTGCCGTCGGCGACTACGATCCCGGCAAGGACAAACTGACCGTCCACATGACCTCGCAGGCACCCCACATCCACCGAACCCTGTTCGCGCAGGTCTCGGGCATTCCGGAACACAAGATCCGGATCGTCAGCCCGGACGTTGGAGGTGGCTTCGGCAACAAGGTGCCGATCTATCCCGGCTACGTCGTTGCCGCCGCAGCGTCGTACGTTCTAGAGCAGCCGGTGAAGTGGGTCGAAGAACGCTCGGAGAACATCCAGTCGACCGGCTTCGCCCGCGACTACGACATGACGGGCGAACTAGCCGCGACCGACGACGGCGAGATTCTGGCGGTTCGAACCGACGTGCTCGCAGACCACGGCGCGTACAACGCCGTCGCCCAGCCGTCGAAGTTCCCCGCCGGGTTCTTCAACATCTTCACGGGGTCGTACGATATCGACACGGCCTACGGCTCGTTGACTGCGGCCTACACCAACACCGCGCCGGGCGGCGTCGCCTACCGGTGTTCGTTCCGCGTCACGGAAGCCGTCTACCTCATCGAGCGGATGGTGAAAGTCCTCGCGGACGAACTCGGGATGGACCCCGTCGAGATCCGCCGGAAGAATTTCATCCAGCCCGAGCAGTTCCCCTACGAGAGTCCGACTGGGTGGAACTACGACTCGGGTGACTACGAGGGGGCACTGGACAAGGCCCTCGAGATGGCCGACTACGACCACTACCGCGAGGAACAACAGCGCCGGATCGACGAGGACGCCGACACACTGCTCGGCATCGGCATCTCCTCGTTCACCGAAGTCGTCGGCGCTGGCCCCGGCAAGACCTGTGACATCGCGGGCGTCGAGATGTTCGACTCCGCCGAGATCCGGGTCCATCCGACCGGCAACGCGACGGTTCGGGTCGGCGTCCAGACGCAGGGACAGGGCCACGAGACCACGTTCGCCCAGATCGTCGCCGAGGAACTCGGCATGGACGTCGAGGATATCACCGTCGAACACGGCGACACCGACACCGATCCGTACGGCCTCGGGACCTACGGCTCCCGAAGTACGCCCGTCGCCGGCGCGGCGGCTGCCGTCGCCTCACGCAAGGTCCGCGAGAAGGCCAAAGCCATCGCCGCGAACGAACTCGAGGCCGCCAAAGAAGACATCACCTGGGACCGTGAGAGCGGCGAGTTCCACGTCGCCGGCGCACCGGATCGGTCGATCTCGATCACCGAGATCGCCGCGGGCGCGTACATGAACCATCCCTCGAGCGAAGAGCCGGGCCTCGAGGCGGTCAACTACTACGACCCACCGGAAATGACGTATCCGTTCGGCTCCTACATTGTCGTCGTGGAAGTCGACCGCGAGACCGGCGAGGTCGAATTCGAGAAGTTCGTCGCTGTCGACGACTGTGGCAACCGCATCAACCCGATGATCATCGAAGGCCAGATCCACGGCGGACTCGCTCAGGGGATCGGGACGGCGATGTTAGAGCACGTCACCTTCGACGACAACGGCAACGTCACCGGCGGTGACTTCATGAACTACCTGCTGCCGACGTCGATGGAGATCCCGAACTTCGAGACGGGCCACACCGTGACGCCGTCGCCCCACCATCCGATCGGTGCGAAAGGGGTCGGCGAGTCGCCGACGGTCGGGTCGCCGCCGGCGATCGTCAACGCCGTCGTCGACGCGATGAGCCACGCCGGCATCACGCACGTCGAGATGCCGATGACGCCCGACACCGTCTGGGAGAAACTCGACGAAGCGGGGCTCGCGACCGACCCCGCCGACTACGTCTCCCTCGAGTTCGAGGGCCAATCGAGCGACGGCACGGCAGACGACTGAGCCCGTGATCGACGACCATCTCCCGAGATGACACGAGACACACCACCCGACGCCGACGACGACCCCCCCGGCGACGCCGCGGCAACTGACGGCGCGCGCAGGGCTCGAGAGCGCGCGCTGCAGGCGCGCGAGGAACCGTACGCCAGGGCGACCGTCGTCAGGCGCGAGCCGCCGGTGTCGGCCACCGTCGGCGATCGGGCGCTCGTGACGGCCGACGGCGACCTCGACGGCTGGATCGGCGGCGTCTCCTGTGCGCAGTCGCGCGTGACTGACGAGGCCCAGGCCGCGATCGCCGACGGCGAGCCGCGGCTGATCGGCATCGCGCCCGACCCAGACGCGATCGACAGGCCCGGCCTCGAGGCGTTCCCGATGCAGTGTCATAGCCAGGGCACCCTCGAGGTGTTCATCGAGCCGGTGCTCCCGGCGCGAAGGCTGCTCGTCGTCGGTGGGTCGCCGATCGCCCACTCACTGGTCCGATTAGCAACCGAACTCGACGTCGACGTAACGCTCGTCGATCCCGAGGTCGAGGAGAACGCAGCCGAGTTGCCGGCAGACACGACAGTCCTGCCGACGCTCGAGCCCGAAGAAATCGCCGCGGCGGGCGGCCGTGGCCCGTTCGTCGTCGTCGCCTCGATGGGCGAGTACGATGCCCGTGGCGTCGCCGCCGGCGTCATCGCCGAGGCCCCGTACATCGGTCTCGTCGCGAGCGAGACGCGGGCCGCAGAGATCGCCGACCGGGCCGCCGGGCTCCTCGAGTGTGAGCCGGCGGCCGTTCGGGACGTGATCACGAGCCCGGCGGGGATCGACATCTCGGCGTCGACTGCGCCGGAGATCGCGACGAGCCTGCTCGCCGAACTGGTCGCCGTGCGAGCGACCACCGGCGCTGCGACGGCCTCGAGTGCGGGCGTCGCGGCTGCCGTGGGGAGTCAGGGAATCGAGACGGCAGGCACAGCAGACGAATCGGACACGGAGCACGACGACTCGAGCGACGACGCGACAGCGACGACGTCGTGTTGTTCCGGGGAAAGCGAGGACGAGGCGACGGCAGCCGACGAAACAGCGGCAGCGATCGATCCCGTCTGCGAGATGACGGTCGATCCGGACGAGGCACCGCATGTCACCCACCAAGGAACGACCTACTACTTCTGCTGTCACGGCTGTGCCGACGCCTTCCGAACCGACCCCGACGAGTATCTCGAGGGAATCGAACACGAACAGATGAGTTCAGCATGACCGGGGAGAAGCCGGGCGCGCCGTTCGACTCGGTCGACGAAGAGACGCTGCGCGAGCGCTTCGAGGCCCAACACTACGTCGCGGACGACCGCGTGGTAACCACCGTCCAGCTCGCGTTACAGCTCGGCCGGCCGCTGCTCATCGAGGGTGCGCCCGGCAGCGGGAAAACCGAACTGGGGAAGGTGCTCGCCGACGGGTTCGACACTGAACTCATCAGACTCCAGTGTTACGAGGGGCTGACCGCCGAGAACGCCCTCTACGAGTGGAACTACACGAAACAGCTGCTCGCCGTGCAGTCGAACGAGGGCACGGTGACTGGCGACGCTGGCGCGGAGGACAGCGACGCGACTCGCTCCGTCTTCGACGACGAGTACTTACTCGAGCGGCCGCTGTTGCGGGCGCTGACGACCGACGACGATCGCTCACCGGTTTTGTTGATCGACGAGATCGACCGCGCCGACGAAGCGTTCGAGGCGTTCTTGCTCGAACTGCTCTCGGAGTATCAGGTGTCGATCCCGGAACTGGGGACCGTCCGCGCCGAGAACCCGCCGGTCGTCATCCTCACGTCGAACCGCACGCGCGGGCTCAGTGACGCACTCAAGCGGCGCTGTCTGTACCTCCACGTCGAACCGCCCTCGTTCGAGACGGAGTACGAAATCGTCTCCCGCAAGGTTCCCGAACTCGATGCAGCCATCGTGGCCGAGGTCTGTGCCGTCGTCGAACGCCTCCGTGAGGAGTCGTTCCTCAAACGGCCGGGCGTCGCCGAGACGCTCGACTGGGCGCGGGCGGTGGCAACGCTACGGGCCGACGGCGACGACGAGCCGCTGTCGACCGCCGAGATCGAACGGACGATCGGCTGTCTGCTCAAAGAAGTCGAAGACGTCACCCGCGTCGACACCGCGTTGCTCGAACAGTTGCAGGCGGCCGCAGCCGCGGCCGACGATCGACTCGAGCCCGCCGAGACATGACTTCACAGCAGGACCCGCCCGAGGACGCCGCCGGATCGGACCGCCCCAGCGTCACGGACGGCGGACGGGAGGGGCTCGACCGGCCGGCGGGACTCCACACCGTTCCCGATTTCGAGGCCGCACGTACGCACGTTCTGACGGAACTCGTGCGGTTCACCGACGACCTGCGGCGGGCGGGCGTCGACGTGCCGGCGACGGGGACACTCGAGGGCGCACGAGCGCTCGCCGTGGTCGGATTCGCCGACCGAGAGCCAGTCGCGGACGCGCTGCGGGCGACGCTGCTCTCGGAGGTGGGCGAGCAGGAGGCGTTCGACGAGGAGTTTCCGACGTTCTGGCACCGGCTCCGAACCGGGCTCGATCGAATCGCGACCCACGAGGGGACGGGCACACTGAACGACGACGAGCCGGAGCCGTCCGGCACCGTCGCACTCGAGGGGGAGGCGTCCGAACTGCTGTCAGAGACGGAGCCGCCGTCGCTCAAGGACGGCGACGGAGACGACTCGGAACGCGCCGAGATTCGACTGAAGACCGGTCGACGCCACGCCACGGGCGAGCGGCCGGTCGACGACGGTGACGGCGATGGGGACGCCGTCCGCCGGTACAGTGCCATTGGCGGGCGCGAGCGCGTGGCGGCGACGCCGGCATCGCTGACGGATGCCGACCGCGACGCGATCGATCGGTTCGTGGACGCGCTGGCGACGATCCCCGGTCGGCGAACCCGACAGGCCTCTAGCGGCGATCGGATCGACGCACGACGGGCGCTGCGGGCGAGCCTCGGTACTGGAGGTGCCGCGATGGAACTGCCCACCCGGGAACGGGTCCCGAGCGAGCTGCACTGCTGTCTGCTGATCGACGTCAGCGGCTCCGTGCTGGATACGGTCGACCGCGACACGCTCCTCGCCGTCGCGGAACGACTCCAGACCGTCGCACGTCGGAGCTCGGTCTTCCTGTTCGATACCGACCTCGTCGACGCGACCGAGCAGTTCGAACGCGCCGGCGGCGACCCTGCTGGGGCGCTGCGCGAAGCCGAAATCTCGTGGGGTGGCGGCACGCAGATCGGCGACGCGTTCGAAACCCTCCGGCGACGACACCGCGACGCGGTGGACCGCCGAACCGTCGTCGTCGTCATCAGCGACGGCCTCGACGTCGGCGAGCAGTCGGTCCTCGAGGAGCAAATCACGTGGCTCGCCCGCCGGGCCGCGGCGGTGCTCTGGCTCAATCCGCTCGCGGTCGCGTCGACCTACGAACCGCGGACGCGAGGGATGGAAACCTGTCTGCCGTACGTCGACGGCCTCTTCGGCTTCGCGGAGCCGACGGATCTGGCCGAAATCGCCCGCCAACTCGAGCGCCGTGGGCTCGACGGCCCGATCGGCTACGAGTACGATCCACGCCGCCAGCAGCCGGCCGACAGCACCGCCGCAGCCGAGGAGGACCACGAATGAGCGCTCCGGTCCTCCCGACTGTCATCGACCGACTCCGCGAGCGCGGAGCCACTGACGGGGCGACGGTAGAGCAGATTACGGTCGGGCGATCGACGCTCATGGTCGAGTTGGCTGGCTTGGAGGGCGAACTCGACAATACACCGCGGGGACGCGAGGAGCAACCGACCGCCGGCCTCGCCCACCGCCCGCCGGGAGACGAGCCGTCGACGGCCGGTATCGACCTCGAGACGCTGCTCGAGTGGGCGGAACAGTCACCCGTCGATTCGGTACCGGATCGCGACGCCGGCTCGAAGTCGGACGCCACGACGCTCGAGATCGCCCTCGGCGTCGCGGCCGTCAACGCGCTGTCGACTCCGTTCATCGAGTGGCAGACGGGTGACCCGATGGCGCTGCTCGACTCGAGCGTCGACACGATCGCGACTGTCGGGCTCTTTCGCCCCGCATTTCGGAAATTCGCCGACGTCGACGTGCGCGTGGTCGAACGCACGCCCGTCGACGACGTGTCGACGCCCGACGACGTCACTGTCTCGACCCATCGACCGACCGACGCGGCCGCCGCAATGGCGGGTGCCGAGGTCGTTTTCATAACTGGTTCGACGCTCGTCTACGGCGGCCTCGAGCAATACCTCGAGGCCGCACCCGAGACGGCAACGGTCGTCTTGATCGGAGCGACCGCCTCCATGCTCCCGGGGCCGGCGTTTGCCGCCGGCGTGACCGTCGTCGCCGGCGCGTCGGTCACCGATACCGATCGCGTTCGCGAGGCCATCCGCGCCGACGCGTGCGGAACTGAGTTACACGAGGCCGGCGTACAGAAGGTATACACAGTGATTCCCACACATACCGGTTCGGACCGCGGCCTGCGGCTGGCTAGATCCGACCAACAGTTTGCAGACGAACCGAACGACGACCGATCCGAGAGACCCGACCGATGACACGAAGCAACTGGAGCGTCCCGGAAACAGAGGTGCTACAGCGCGTTCACGAGCGACTCGACGACGACAGCGCGGACGTCCTCGCGACGATCGTCGACGTCGAGGGCAACGCCTACCGCCGGCCGGGGGCGAAGATGCTCCTCGACGAAGCAGGCGACGGCGTCGGCAGTATTACAGCGGGTTGTCTCGAGGACGACCTGCTCGCGGCGGCCGAGTCGGTGCGCGAGGACGGCCGACCGGAGCTGATCACGTACGATCTGATGGACGACGAAGACGACGTCTGGGGGCTCGGCGTCGGCTGTAACGGCATCATCGACGTCCTACTCGAGCCGCTCACCGAGACGTATCGCCCGGCCGTCGAGGCGTTTGCCGACAGTCGAAACGTGGCCGTACTCACCGTCCTCGAGGGCGGCGATGGCCCCCTGACCCGTGGTGATCGCGCGTACTACCATCCCGCTGGGGAAGGGCTGACGACGCCCGAAGGAACGCCAGCAGACGAGTGGCCAGCCGCGTTAGCCGATCCGGCGGCGGTTCTCGCCGAGCGTGGCCGAACGGACACCATCGAGGTCGACGACCTCGAGGTGTTCATCGACGGGCTGGCCGCGCCGACGGAGCTGGTCGTCTTCGGCTCCGGCCACGACGTGGGGCCGGTCACCGAACTGGCGGCGAAAAACGACTTCCACGTCACTGTCGTCGGCTTTCGGGGAAGTGTCGACCTCGAGGATCGGTTCCCGGATGCTGACGAGACGGTGACGACCTCGCCGTCGGCCGTCGCCGACGAACTCGACCTCGAGGAGCGCACCCACGCGGTCGTGATGACGCACAACTTCATCGACGACCGGCTGACCGTCGAGCAGTTGCTGGACTCGTCGGTCGCGTATATCGGCCTGATGGGACCGCACGACCGGTTCGAGAAGATGCTCGCGGAGTTTGACGACGAGGGCCGAACGTTCGACGAGGATGCGCTGTCATCGCTGTACACCCCGATCGGTCTCGACCTCGGCGGGGGGTCGCCCTACCAGATCGCCCACAGCATCGTCGCCGAGGTGCTCGCGGTCTCGAACGATCGAACGCCGCGCCATCTGCGAACTCGAGAGGGCCACATTCACGACCGAGTCACCGTCGACTCGCCACCGCAGTAGCGCCCCGTCTCAGACGGACGACTATCGATCAGTACCGGTGCACCTGCGAGTGTCCCGAGAACTCGGGACAGCAGACCGTTTCAGTGTCAATCGGCGGCAGAAACCTTCAAGAACGATGAGTGTGAGATCAAGACAGATTCGGTGACTCGCGTGAGCAAGAAAGACGTCGCCGGTGACTCGGGAACGGGGGTGGGGAGCGACACTGAAACAACCAGCGACGGGACCGACTGCGAGACGCTCGACCTCGGACTCGGCATCGACATCGACATCGCCCTCGAGGCAGTCGAAACCGACGCCGAAACCGGCGTCGAACTCACGTTCGACGAAGGAGACCTGCTCGAGGCAGCAGATGCCACCGACCCACACGAGTCAGACGACGACACGCCTGCGGGTACTGAACGGGAACCGCTCGAGACCGACGAAAGAGCACAACTCGAGGCGACCGACATCGATCTCGACTCGCTTCAGGAGAAACGGTGTTCCTACCGGATGGTCGTGGAGGCTGGCGTCGACGAGGCCGTCGCGGAGTCGCTGCGACGACGGTTCTCGCTTCCCTGGTCGTTCGACGGGGACGGCGACCTCGAGCGGCGATCGAGTGCGGTTCGCGGTCTCGGCGCGGCCGAACGGGAGTGGATCGCCAAAAGCGGCGACGAGGGATGGCAGACCTTCGAGTACGACGAGTCGCCCATCGCGGCCGTTGCTCGAGAGAAGCCCACAGAGCGACCGTGGCCGAAGCCGACGCCGGTGACGGCGGTGACGGGTGTCGGCCCCGACGACGCCGACGCGTTGGCCGATGCCGGCATCTGCTCGGCGGAACGACTGGCGACGATCAACGCCTTCGACGTGGCCCGCGTCCTCGACCTCGACGTCGTCCACGTTCGGACGTGGCGACACAACGCACGGGAACTGCTCGCATGACACATCTCGGAGTCGACTGACACCGGTTCGTTGTGGCTAGTACGAGGTCCGTACAGCGACGCCTTCTCGAGAAACCACCCACCTCACGTGCGCTCGCGCAGATATGTACGGACTGCAGTTGATGGCCGCCATCCCACCACAACCGTCAACTTACAACTACAGTTGTACGTAATTTCGATAGCTCGGACCATCAAAGATTTATAGCGGCCAGTTGGACCGACTAACAGATGATTCCGATCGACGACTCTCCGATCGTTCGCGACGGCAAGTCACTGATTCTCGCGATGGACCACGGGTTAGAGCACGGACCGGTCGACTTCGAGGACGTCCCGGAGAAACTCGACCCGTCGACGGTCTTCGAGACGGCGACCCACGACGCCGTCACCGCGATGGCCGTCCAGAAAGGCGTCGCCGAGGGCTACTACCCGAGCTACGAGGACGACGTCAACCTCCTGCTCAAGCTCAACGGCACGTCGAACCTCTGGATGGGCGAGCCCGACTCGCCGGTCAACTGCTCGGTCGACTACGCCGCCGAACTCGGCGCTGATGCGGTCGGCTTTACCGTTTACAGCGGATCTAATCACGAAGTCGAGATGTTCGAGGAGTTCCGCGACGCTCAGGAGAAAGCCCGCGAACACGACCTCCCGATGGTCATGTGGTCGTACCCGCGCGGACAGGGCCTCAAAAACGACACCAAGCCGAGCACCATCTCCTATGCGACCCGTATCGCCCTCGAGATCGGTGCCGACATCGCGAAGGTCAAATATCCCGGCAGCAAGGACGCGATGGCCCACGCCGTCAAATCCGCCGGAGACATGAAAGTCGTCATGAGCGGCGGCTCGAAAACCTCCGACTACGAGTTCCTCTCGACGGTCGAAGCCGTGATGGACGCCGGTGCGAGCGGACTCGCCGTCGGACGTAACGTCTGGCAGCGCGAGGACCCGACCCAGCTGCTCGACGCGCTGGAGAAGGTCATCTACGAGGGCGAAACCGCCGACGCCGCACTCGAGGAATGACAGTGTCCGACCCAGTCGAGGCCGTCGTCGCGACGATCAGCCGCTCGGCGACCGAGATCCGACAGGGACTGGTCGGTCGACGGGGGAAAGCCGACGAGGAGAACCCGAGCGGCGAGACCCAAGCTGAGGCTGACGTCTGGGCCGACGACTTGCTCGCCGAACGACTGTCGTCGATCGACGGCGTCGCCCAGTACGCAAGCGAGGAGCGCGCAGAGATCATCGACTGCAGCGACGACGGCCTCTGCGTTGCGGTCGATCCGCTCGATGGCTCCTCGAACCTCAAATCGAACAACACGATGGGGACGGTGTTCGGCATCTACGACGAACCGCTCCCTGCACCCGGCGCCGCCCTCGTTGCGGCTGGGTACGTGCTCTACGGCCCGATCACGACGATGGTGTACGCCCGTGACGGGAACGTCACGAAGTACGAACTCACCGGCGGCGAGCGCACGGTCGTCGAGGACGACGTCACCCTCCCCGACGATCCGGTCACCTACGGCTTCGGCGGTCGCGTCCCCCACTGGCCCGACGACTTCGAGGCCTACGTTCGCGAGATCGAATCGAACCCCCAACACAAACTCCGCTACGGCGGCGCGATGATCGGCGACGTCAATCAGGTCCTCACCTACGGCGGCATCTTCGCCTATCCCGCCCTCGAGGATAGCCCCGAAGGCAAACTCCGCCTGCAGTTCGAAGGGAACCCGATCGCCTTCGTCATCGAAGCCGCCGGCGGTCGATCCTCGAACGGCGAGCACTCGATCCTCGAGGTCGAACCGACCGACCTCCACCAGCGCGTGCCGGTCCACGTCGGCAATACGAGCCTGATCGACCGCCTCGAGGCCGCACTCGAGTAAATCGTTTTTCCGGACCGATCGAGCGTCGGTCGGTCGACTTTCGTTTTCGTCGTTGCTGACCAGCCCACACACAGTGTTAACACGCTGGGACTGGGAGACAGCCCAACCATGGACGACGCCCGCACACGGCTGCGTGCCGACATCGCAGCGCTTGCCGACCTCCCGGTGTTCGTCGCCTACAACGCGAACGTCGATGCGATCGTCCGAGTCGATGACGGGCTGGGGCCTGTCCTCGAGCGACCATCCGAGCCCGGCGTTCGGTCGCCCCCGAGTCCACTGGCGTCGACGCGAGACCTCGCGACGGCGATCACGCACACGATGGCGACCGGACAGGGCGACGAAATCGCGATGACGGACGCGCTCGCCGACAGGCTCGAGTCATCGTTGTCCCCCGATCGCCAGCAGCTGGGTGGACAGACGGGGATCATGACCGATCTCTGTGCCTCACTGGGGGCGGCACCGATCACGTACACGTATCTATTGTCGGAGCGACAGTGCTCGCAGTTCGACCACCCCGATGCGGTTCGGTACCCAATCGTCGAGGACGGGCAGATTCGGTTCGTCCCCCTGTGCGAGGCCGAGCCCGCGGATCGAACCAAAATCAACTGGGTGTTCGAGTTCAGGGCTGGGGACGAACTCTTCGGCGTGCGGGCGACCGAGGATACCCGGTTTATCGCCGCCTCGAGGCCGCCGGAGTTCGACTTACACGCCGGGACCCTCGACGACGCGATCGATCAGGTCGGAGAGGCCGTCGACGGGGCGCTGCTCGCGGGCTATCACAACCTCACCCCCGAGCACGTCGAGGCAGGCTACGAAGACGCACATCGACACGCACGCGAAGTGATTCGACGCCTTCGGACGGGCGGTACGGTCGACGTGCACATCGAGTACGTCGCGGCCCACGACGACGACCTCAGAGCGAGCATCTACGAGTGGATCCTTCCGGAAGCGAACGTCATCGGTGTTGATACCCGCGAACTCGCCGTCCTGTCCGACGACGCGGGTCTCGACAGTCGGGGAAACGGACCAACGGCGGAGACGCCGTTCGACGAAACCGAGATACTCGCTCACTACCGACTGCTCGACGCGCTCCGGGCGGACCTCGGCGTTGCGTGCATCAGGTTACACGCGATGGAGTATCACCTCGCCGTGCTGGACTCGTATCTCCCACCCGACGCGGTCCGTCGGGGACTCGAGTTCGCCGCTATCAACGCCGCGACCAAAGCATCCCGGGGCGAGATTACGGCGCCATCCGACCTCAGGACAGGACTCGAGTACGGGCCGTCGGCGCAGGGTCGCGAGGCGATCGAACGGCTAGCAGAGTACGTCGACGAACCAGTCGATGACGGCACGCTCTGTACGCCGACGGTCGTCGCCTGCCCCAACCGCGTCGTCGACGACCCGGCGGGCACGGTCGGGATCGGCGACATCGTGTCGGCCTCGAGTTTTCTACTCGAACTGGCTGTCGCCACCGACCGTGATGGGACGTCGACGTAGGTCTCACGGAACGCAGTCCGTTCGGTCGATCCGGAACGAGCTGGACTCGAGTAGACCACCAACGCAGTGAGCAGGGTCGACGCTCGCTGCAGGGAACTCGAGGTGGATTACGACCGACCCGTGGTCCGCCACGCCGCGGTGACGGTGACGTAGAGTCCGACGCCGCCGATCAACAGCGCGTAGAACGCCCATCGCGGCCACGTACTCTGGAGAAAGAACAGTGCCAGGAGGACGACCCAACCAGTGACGGCGAGGAGGTCACCCACGAGGCGAACGGCGGTGGTCGTCACTGGCGTCGTGCGGTCTGCCCCGCCGCCCGTTCCGTCAGTCGGTTCTGAAGCCATTAGCGTCGCTGTCGTCGGAGCGGTGGTGTGTGTACAGTCATCGGTGTCAGTTGTGGTTCATCGTGTCCATCGGTCAGAAGTAGTAGCCGTATGCTTCGGTGAGTTTGTACGCGCCGACGCCCCAGACGTAACTCTGTCCCGGCCACCACGTGCGGGCGTTGTTGAACCCCGCGATGAGCACGTCTCCGTCTTCCCCCTCGGGATCAGGGTAGTAGCTCACCGACCCACTGTCGCCGTCGGTCAGATCCATCTCGCCGCCCCAGCGGAGCTGGCCGCGCCGACAGTGCTCGTCAGTGAAACAGGTAACGGCATCGACACCCTGTATCTTGCCGATGGTGTGTCCGGTCACCGCACCGACTTTCTCGAGGGATTCGTCTCGAGCGATGAGGTCGGCGAGTCCGAGCCGGGTCAACTGCCCGCGAACGCGCGTCGGCGTGGGCGTTTCGATCGCCGTCGAGGGCCTGAATCGGTTCTCGGGCGCGACGGTGGCGACATCTTCGACCGGATGAGCGTGCTCGACCGAGCCCAGTTGGACGCTGTCACCGCCTTCGACCGGCAGCGACAGCGTATCCTCATTCGGACTGGCACCGCCGTTAAACGCGTGTTCGGCCGTCACGAAGAGTTCCTGTTTGGAGTTGGGATCGTACAGGACGGGGCCGAGCGTGGCGATGCTGCCGGGCGTTTCACAGGCGACGCCGCTCGGCACGTCGCCACTCGAGAGGGAGTCGACGAGCCGCGGTTTGAATCGCTCGTGTCCATCCTGAATGTCGTCGATATCGCCGATGTCGACGATCGTCTCGACGTCGAGTGAAACGCCGTCGAAGAGATCGTCGACCGTCTCCCGGAACGAACCGAGGCCACCAGAGACCCCGACGGAGACGGACGCCGTCTTGCTGTCGTACGATCCGGGAACGACGGCACTCCCGAGATAGCCAGTAAACGCCGTTTGGGCCAGCAGTTCGTTCAGTTCGAACGCTTTTTCGACGGCGGCGTACCACGCGGCTGGGACGTGTTTGATCCGTTCCTCGAGCGACCACGGATCGGTGGGATCCGGTCTGACGAGTGCGGTGACGATCGGGACGTCACCGTCGTCGGCGGCGAGGAAGTCGTCGACACCGAGAAACTGGGCGATACCGAGCGCGTAGCCACCGGTGAGGAGGGTCCGGACGAACTCGCGACGATCCATGCCCTCCTCAACCCGGTCGCGAATCGTCACGAGACGGGAGACGAGAGACTCAGTGTGTGTGCGTTCCATCCCGAGATACAGGTGTTCAGTCGTGTACTCTCTCCATGCCATCTAAGCTAATGTCCACGTACACAGGACGATCGGTGGCAATCACGTACGCCAAACGTGTCAAAAGACGTTCTGCCTGCAACTGCTGTGCGAAACATGTGACCAGTAGTCTATTTCAATCGAGCCCCAGAGTATCGGACGGCAGCCGGTCTCAGCCGGTCAATTCACGACCCGGACGATGGTATGAACCCGAGGGTGGTGTTTGCGACCGCTGCGACGGTCATGACAGCACGTGACAAATAGACTGATATAATGGCTGGACGGCTGAACACGAGCATTGGTGGCAGTGACTCGCGTACCGACGATCGTCTCCGTGATGGTGACCACGGAGGCAGCGCCCCACTCCCGATCAGTTCGCATCGACCCACGACGGTGACTCCTCACTCGCCGCGTGGCGAAGCCGACCGTATCAGTGGCGATCGGGCGACGCGAACTGTCTCTCTCTCTTCGTTCAACGACCTCGATTCGCTCGGCCGTGGTGCGTTTCCACAGGCGCGTACGGTCGAACCGCTGAACCGCTGTTCGTCATACTGACGAGCAGTGGTCAGTTTTGCCCGTCTTACTGACACCGTCTCTGTGGTTATCACTCACTACCGGTCGAAAACCAGCCGGCGACGCCTCGTGATCGATGCTGTCGAGCGTCCCGGTCGTGATTGTCACACCGCGCGGCAATCGACTGTTACCGGTGCGTTATGCCGTGGGGAGAGTTGCTACGCCTGCCATAACAATACCGCGAGTGGTGGAACCATGGAGTGCGTTCGACTCCCAACGGGTGGCAGACGGCCGGTTCGACTCCGGCGGGGAGGGTATGCGTTCCGACGGCGCGTCGCTGCGTGTCGCACTGCCGGTGGAGATGTCGCCGGCCGCTCTCGAGCGACTGTTGTGGGGACTCGTCGCCCTCTCGCTGGTGGGCGATATCGTGACGACGTTCGCCGGGCTTCGATTGGGGCTGGCCGAATCGAACCCAGTTGCCCAAAGCGCGATCGAGGACCACGGACTGATTGGGATGCTCGCGTTGAAGGGGATCGCGATCGTCGTCGGACTCGTCTGTCGACCGTTGCTCCCTGCTGCCTACCGGTCGATCGTTCCCGCGGGACTTGCGATTCCGTGGGCGGTGGCTGCCTGTATCAACGTCTATATGATCTCGACGGCGATCTGATCCGAGTCGCAGCTGGTGGCCAAACTGAGACCGAGACGGGCCACAGCAGCGAGTGCGATCAACGGCTCTGTGAGGTCGCTACGTGTCGACGGAATCGTCGGATTTGAGCGACTCGGTGGACTCGTGCTCGAGGGTGACGTCGTCCGCTGGCGTCTCTGCTGCCGTCTCCGAGGTCGACCCTGTACGTGTGCGTTTCTCTGCAGTCTCGTTCTCGAGCGCCGCCCGGATCGCCCGGAGTTCGACGAGGATCTCGTCGGTCGGCTCGACGGGGTCGGCCGTTTCGGGACGGGTAGCCTCCTGACTGCGTGAGACGTGACTGCTGATAAGCTGTTGGACCGCTCGCGGCTCCGGAACAGACCGAAACCGCATCTCCACGCCTGCGCCGCCGGCGGAACTCACCTCGACGTGGCCGTAGCCAAAGCGCGTGCCGAGTGCGCTCTGTCTGTACGCGGTATTCTGGACCTTTTCGAGGTCGATCCGTTTGACGTCTCGAGAGAGGACGCCGTGTTTCTCGTAGAGGCCGGTAGTGGTGACGACGTAGTTCGTACTCCGAAGCCAGAGGACCGCCCAGCCGACGATCGGGACCGTGACGACTGCGAGCACGGCGGCAAGCGCCAACCCGGCGACCGTGTTGAACGGGACGACGGCGAGTGCGAGTACCGGCAACGCGAGCAACAACGCCGTCGGTGCGATCGTTCGCGGATCCGGGCTGCCGGCCCAGCGGATCGACTCGTCGGCATCCAGTGAGAGCCACTCGAGGTCACCGTCGAGGTCGCCGTCGGGAGACAGTCCACTCATATGCTCGAGGTCACACAGCGAGGAGAAAAGCGTGCCGTTCGCACGGGTGCGAGACGCCACCAGTCGTGTGCTCGCGTCTCACTCGACCTGTATCGTTTCTTCGCCGGCCTCGCGTTGGACCCATATCGTCTTCGCGTTCACGAACTCGCGAACGCCGTCGCGTGCGAGTTCGCGGCCGTAGCCCGAGTCCTTGACGCCGCCGAAGGGCAGACGCGGATCGGATTTGACGAGTTCGTTGACGAAGGCAAGTCCGGATTCGAACTGCCGGGCAACCCGTTCGCCGCGCGCTAGATCCGCTGTCCAGACGCTCGCACCGAGTCCGAAACGGGTGTCGTTCGCTTGTTCGATCGCGGCGGCCTCGTCGGGGACGCGAAACACCGACGCCACGGGGCCGAACAGTTCCTCGCTGTCCGCGGGGGAGTCGGCGGGGATGTCCGTGAGCACCGTCGGCGGATAGAACGCTCCCTCACGATCCATCGGCTCACCACCGAGTCGGCACTCTCCGCCCGCCTCGAGGGTCGCCTCGACCTGTTCGTGGAGGTCGTCCATCAGGTCCGCACGCGCCTGCGGGCCGACGTCGGTCGCGTCGTCCATCGGGTCGCCGACGACCTGACCGTCCATCGCCTCGACGAACCGATCGAGAAACTCGTCGTAGACGTCGTCGACGACGATGAATCGTTTCGCCGCGATACATGACTGCCCGGAGTTGATGAGGCGGGCCTGGACCGCGGTTTCGACGGTGTGTTCCATCGGCGCGTCCTCGAGGACGACGAACGGATCGCTCCCGCCGAGTTCGAGGACGGTCTTTTTGAGTTCGCTGCCGGCTGTTTCGGCGACCGACCGACCCGCGCCGTCGCTGCCGGTGAGGGTGACGCCGGCAATGCGGTCGTCCGCGATCACCTCGTCGACCTCGTCGGAGCCAATCAGCAGCGATTGGAACGCACCTGCCGGGAATCCTGCTTCCCGAAAGACGGCCTCGATCGCTCGGGCACAGCCGGGGACGTTCGAGGCGTGTTTCAACAGACCGACGTTGCCCGCAGCGAGGTTCGGGGCGGCAAAGCGAAACACCTGCCAGAACGGGAAGTTCCAGGGCATGATCGCGAGGATCGGCCCCAGCGGCTGGTAGGTAACCAGCGTTCGGGCATTCGGTTCACCCGCGACGACCTCATCGGCGAGGAACTCGGCAGCGTGTTCGGCGTAGTAGTCACAGACCCACGCACACTTCTCGACCTCGTCGCGGGCCTGTCCGATCGGTTTCCCCATCTCGCGGCTCATCAGTTCCGCGTAGTCATCGCGTCCCTCTCGCAGGACGTCTGCGGCAGCGGACAACAGCTGTTGTCGGTGTTCGATCGACGTCTCGCGCCACCCCTCGAAGGTGTCGCTCGCCCGCTCAAGTCGGTCGTCTCGGTCGGTCCCGGAGTCGCTCTCGAACGTGTCGACGACGGTCCCGGTGGTCGGATTGGTGCTTTCGATCGGCATGGAACGGTCGACAACGACGAGCGGCTTGAAACCGCGGGGCACGTGTGCCGTGCAAATATTGCACGAACTCCGACGAAGTAGCAAGGGTTATCTTTTGCGCCGGGAAACAGTTTTTATCAGTACCCGGAGAGAGTCGCCGCTGGGGGCGGCTAGCAAAAGAGGGGAACGACCCTCTCGCTTCGGGCGATCTACGGCAACACTATGACAACGTCTAAACCTGCGTCGGAACCGGAAGAGGAGAGTGCCGTCGAAACAGCCCGTCGCCAACTCGAGCGCGCAGCCACTCACCTCGACGTCGACGAGGGGATCGTCGAACGGCTGCGACACCCGACGAGTGTCTACCGCGTAACGATCCCGCTCGAACGCGACGACGGCAGTCGAGAGATGTTTACGGGCTATCGCGCCCACCACGACAGCGTTCGCGGACCGTACAAGGGCGGCCTTCGCTACCACCCCGGTGTGACCGAGGAGGAATGTGTCGGCCTCTCGATGTGGATGACCTGGAAGTGTGCCGTCATGGACCTCCCCTTCGGCGGGGCGAAAGGCGGCGTCGTCGTCGATCCGAAAGACCTCAGCGAGACCGAGACCGAGCGACTCACTCGTCGGTTCGCAGAGGAACTGCGCCCCGTTATCGGCCCGATGAAAGACATCCCTGCACCAGACATGGGAACCGGCCCGCAGGAGATGGCGTGGTTCATGGACGCCTACTCGATGCAGCAAGGCGAGACCGAACCCGGCGTCGTCACCGGCAAACCGCCCGTCATCGGCGGCTCGTACGGCCGCGAGCGTGCACCCGGCCGGAGCGTCGGCATCATCACGCGAGAAGCGATCGACTACTACGACTGGGACGTCGAAGACACCACCGTCGCCGTGCAGGGATTCGGGAGTGTCGGCGCTAACGCCGCCCGCTATCTCGACGACCTCGGAGCCTCCATCGTCGCCGTCTCGGACATCGACGGCGCAATCTACGATCCCGACGGCCTCGACACGACCGACGTCGAAGACCACGACGAGACGCCGGGCATGGTCTCGGGTTACGACGCCCCCGAAACGCTGTCGAACGACGAACTGCTGGAACTCGACGTCGACGTGCTCATTCCAGCCGCCATCGGGAACGTCCTGACCGGCGAGAACGCACGCGACGTGCAGGCCGATCTGATCGTCGAAGGCGCGAACGGTCCGACTACCTCGACGGCCGACCAGATCTTCGAGGAGCGCGGCGTGCCCGTCATCCCCGACATCGTCGCCAACGCCGGCGGGGTGACGGTGAGCTACTTCGAGTGGCTCCAGGACATCAACCGTCGCAAGTGGAGTCTCGAGCGCGTCCACCAAGAACTCGAAGACGAAATGCTGCAGGCCTGGAGTGCTATTCGAACGGAGTACGACGCACGCGACGTCACCTGGCGCGATGCAACCTACATCGTCGCGCTGTCGCGGATCGCCGAGGCCCACGACGTGCGCGGACTCTGGCCATAGACACTCACACGCTCTGTAGAGACTCCGATCGTCGTCGCTCGTTTTTGCAGGGGACGTCCCACACCCCTCGTTCAGACTGAAACGCACGAGTGGATACACTGTCGGCTCCGAGATCGAACCGAATCGGCGCAGTCGTCACGAAACGTCAGAAGCGTCAACAACAGCCCGTGACGAGCAGGCGATCAGGAAAACGAGGACAGATCGGCGTCGCGGTTATCTGCGGCACCCGTGTCCGCGAGCTGATCGTACGCCGGAAGCTCCTCGAGCGAGTCGTCCCGGCGAACGGCTTTGATGATGTGTTTCGGATCGGTAACGAGTCGATGGAGCAGGTAACTCCCCTGCGAGCGGCCGCCACCGGTCTTTTCAGACTCGATCACGCCGAGGAAGGCCTGCTCTTTGAGCTGGCGATAGAGGCCGTTTTCGGTGATGGGGTCGGTCGTAACCATGTTACAGATGCCGACGTAGCGCTCGTAGATCTCTCGGGTCTTGTGGGTCTCGCGGTCGCCGGTGATGATCCGACTCGCCAGCGCGTAGAGGGCGAGTTTCGCGTGGACGGTCGCCCCGCTGGTGAGTTCCTCGATGCGGTTGATCTCGGCGACCTCCTGAGCCTGCTGGATGTGGCTCTCCGAGACGGTCTCCGAGCCAGTTCGACGGGCGAGTTCGCCGGCTTCTTTCAGGATCTCGATCGCTTTGCGGGCGTCGCCGTGTTTCTTGGCGGCCAGCGCCGCACAGAGTTCGATCGTGCCGTCCTCTAAGACCTCGGGCTGAAACGCGTCTTCGCGATTTCGCATGATTTCCCGGAGCTGTGAGGCGTCGTACGGGTGAAAGAACAGCTCTCGGTGCCCGAAGCTGCTGTCGATGCGTTCGTCGAGCGTCTCCCGATACTTGACCTTGTTACTGATGCCGATCACGCCGATGTAGGCGTCCGTCTTCTGAGCCTCGCGAGCCCGCGAGAGTTGCATCAGAATGTTGCTGTTGTCCAGTTTGTCGATCTCGTCTAAGATGACGATGATCGCGTCGAAAAAGTTCTCGAGGATCCCCCAGATGTGCTGGTAGTACTCCATCGTTCCGACGCCCCGCAGCGGGATGTTCTCCTGATAGCCGGTCTGGTCCTTCAGACTGAGCGCCAACTGGCGCGTCGCGCGCGTTTCCGTGTTCGCTTCGGAGCAGTCGATGTAGAGCACGCCACAGTCGATATCGTTGCTTCGGGCGGCCGTCTGTGCTCGAGTGGCGACGTGTCTCGAGATGAGACTCTTTCCGGTACCGGTTTTGCCGTAGATCATCACGTTGTTCGGCGGATCGCCTCGCGTGATCGCCCCAACCTCGGCGGCGACGGACTGGATCTCGTCGTCCCGACCGACGATACGGTCTTCGTCGGGAACGTGACCCACGTGGAGGAGCTCTTTCCGATCGAAGATCGGATCGTGAGATTGGAAAAGCGGGTCCCCTGCCTGTTCAGCCATGTCTCCGTTCTTGGAGACACACATAATAAAACTATGGAAGGTAGTTCAGACTGATAACAGCGGAGGAGACGTATTAATTCGGGGTATTTCACCCGTCTTCGCTTCGAATAGGGTTGCCCCGCATGCAGACTGTACCGGACACGGGACACTGAGTGGGTCAGTACCCCCCACACCCCTCGTTCAGAGTGAAAGAGGGTCCGAGGGTGGGGGTGGTGTGGGACGACTGGTGAAATAGACGAACGTGGTGTAGACTGATCAGTGGAACGTGCAAGATGCGGTGTATCGTAACGTTCGGTGGTTACGATAGCCACCGTGGCTACAGACCGTCGTTCGTGCCTCCTCTCGATCGTTTCTCCTATTAGTTCTCTTCTAGGTTCACCTACCTAGCTAGTATAGTACGATTATATCTTACGATAGAGGAATATCTTGACAACCTCTTGGGTATGCTACCAACGATCATAACAACACTCGAGTACAGTCTCCCAGCAAAATTCCCATCGCTGTCAGGGTGGGGGGGATCGTCGTCTCCCGTTTTCACTCTGAACGAGGGGTGGGGGCCCGATAGCCAGCAACGACGTCAACGGATCGATCAAAACCACTTAGGTACAGGCTCGTTCTCGAGTTCCCCCTCCTTCAAAGGAAGCCTGCGTCGCACACCGAACGGCGACGATGGCGTCAGCAGCGTTTCACTCTGAACGACGGGTCCCTCCGTTTCGGTGACTGTTCCGTTCCGCTCGAGACGACGTATCCTTTCAGTCGGATGGATTCCACTGACGGAGAGTCGAGGTTCGATTAGGTGCTCCTATCGTAACAACTGAAACCGATCACACAGCGACCGTGCGAGCAGGTGTGCACCGATTTTCAGCGGCTACTATCGGTGTAGTAAGTATACACTGGCATTCTCTGGCCGTGTTCGCAGACACTGGGCCTCGGGTCGTCACTGCCGGATCGTATCGAACCATTTTTCACTCTGAATGGGGGGTGTCTGTCAATCCCCGTCTCCCGAACGGGTCATCACAGCTCCGACCGGTGCCGTAGCCGGTCAGTTCGTTTCTCGAGTTGCGTCGGTGTCGTGCTACGACTGTTCCGTGTGGCACGGTTCCGACCGACAGTACACCTTTACTCATGGGTCGTAGAGACTGTCCGTATGGGACGTCGAAGCGTCATGTTTACACCAGGGGATCGCCCAGAAATGCTTCGGAAATCGCCCGCTGCAGGGGCTGATGTGATCGTATTCGATCTCGAAGATGCGGTCGCTCCACAGCGAAAGCCCGATGCGCGCGAGACGGTTCGTGAGATACTCGCCGACCCGATGTTCGATCCGGACTGTGAGGTCTGTATCCGCGTCAACGCCAGTGAGTCAGCTATCGCAGCCGACCTCGAGACCATCCTCCAATCGATCGATGACAGCACCGTTCGGTTCGATAGCGTGATGCTCCCGAAAGTCATGTCACCAGCGGACGTGCAGGGACTCGAAGATGAACTCGCAACATATGACGTCTCGAAACCGATCTTCGCGCTGATCGAGAACGCTGCGGGCGTCCTCGCCGCACCGGAGATCGCCGCTGTTCCGGCGACTGACGCGCTCGTTTTCGGCGCCGAAGATCTCTCGGCGGATCTCGGAGCAACGCGCACTGCCGACGGAACCGAAGTCCTCTACGCGCGCGAACGTGTCGTCCTCGCTGCCGCCGCACACGACTGTACAGCGATCGACACGCTCGTCACCGATTTCAGAGACGAAGACCAACTGTGCGAGGACACCGCGTTTTCGGTCCAACTCGGCTACGACGGAAAACTGGCAATCCACCCCACACAGGTCGACCCGATCAACGAGGCGTTTACGCCCTCGACGGACGACCGCGAGTGGGCCCGTCGCGTCCTCGAGGCCAAACGGAACGCCGATGCCGAGGGACGGGGCGTCTTCGAGGTCGACGGCGAGATGATCGACGCTCCGTTGATCGCTCAGGCCGAACGGATCCGCTCACGAGCCGTCGCAGCCGATCAGTGGCACGAACCGAGCCACTGAGACGGTTCGGTGTCCCACTGAGACGGATCAGTGTACCACCAACCAGCGCGATCGCAGCACGATCGCGGTTGCGACGGAAGCGACGTACAGCGACCCGTATGGGGCTGTCGTCCGAACCCGTTTTGGCCACGACTCGGTGTCGACAATCTTCAAGTATATAGTTGAATCTGAACACCTTATATTGAATATTATGCACTATGAATAGCATTCGTCACGTTTATTTTGGTTTCCTTGGAAGGCATACTCAATGTCAGGCGAAGCAAATCCGTTCGAAAGTCTCCAGTCTCAGATCGACGAGGCTGCTGTCCACCTCGAGATCGGCGACGACGTGATCGAACGGCTCAAACACCCGGAGCGAGTCCTCGAGACGAACCTCACGATCGAGCGTGACGACGGCGAACTCGAGCGGTTCAAGGCGTTCCGTTCGCAGTTCAACGGTGACCGCGGCCCGTACAAGGGCGGCATTCGCTACCACCCGCAGGTCTCCCGTGACGAAGTGAAGGCGCTGTCTGGCTGGATGGTCTACAAGTGTGCGACCGTCGGCATCCCCTACGGTGGCGGCAAAGGCGGGATCATCATCGACCCCGACGAGTACTCCGAAACCGAACTCGAGCGCGTCACCCGCGCGTTCGCGAAGGAACTGCGCCCGCTGATCGGTGTGGACCGCGACATCCCTGCGCCCGACGTGAACACGGGCCAGCGGGAGATGAACTGGATCAAAGACACCTACGAGACACTCGAGAACACCACGGAGCCGGGAGTCATCACGGGCAAAAATATCGCCAGCGGCGGCAGTGAGGGCCGTGTCGAGGCAACCGGCCGCTCGACCGTGCTGGCCGCCCGCGAGGCGTTCGACTACCTCGACAAGGACCTCGAGGGCGCGACCGTCGCCGTGCAGGGCTACGGGAACGCCGGCTGGATCTCCGCGAAACTGATCGACGAGATGGGCGCGACCGTCGTCGCCGCCAGCGACTCGAGCGGCGGTATCTACAACCCCGACGGCTTCGACCCAGTTGCGGCGAAAGACCACAAAAACGAGACCGGCAGCATCGTCGGCTACGAGGAGGCAACGGAGGAAGTCACCAACGAAGATATCCTGACGATGGATGTCGATCTGTTGATCCCTGCCGCCCTCGAGAACGCGATCGACGCCGACCTCGCCGAGGACGTCAAAGCCGGCGTCATCTCCGAGGCCGCAAACGGGCCGCTGACGCCCGAGGCAGACGCCGTCCTCGAGGACAAAGACGTCTTCGTGATCCCGGACATCCTCGCCAACGCCGGCGGCGTCACCGTCAGCTACTTCGAGTGGGTCCAGAACCGCCAGCGCTTCTCCTGGACCGAAGAGCGCGTCAACGAGGAACTCGAGGCGCTCATCGTCGACGCCTTCGACGCCCTCGTCGAGACGATCGAGGAACACGACCTCGACAACCCACGAACCGCGGCGTACGTGGTGGCGCTCGAACGAGTCGCGAACGCGTTCGAGGAAGCCGGCACCTTCCCCTGATTCGGCGACAGTTCGCCATCGATGGCATCCCGCCGGTGACGTTGGCTCGAGGCCAGTCGCACGAACTCAGCTGACATCGGGGCGAGACGCCGTCTTCGCTGCCGACCGCATATCGATCTCGACCCGATAAATGTCGACACTCCAGAAGGAGTGTTCCAACTGATAGTTCCATTATCGGTCGATTGAGGGTCGATGTCAAGAGTAATTGATATTAATCTCGAAGACTCGACATCTTTTTTGCTGGCCGTATGCAACTGGCTGGTAGAGTGAATGTTAGCGGAACGACTCGCTCGATATCGGGCGCAAATCCGTGAAAAACTCCTCGCCGCGTTTCGTGAGGACCGAACGCCGCGACAGATCGCAGCGAGCTTTGCGATCGGGATTTTCATTACTACGCTTCCGACGGGCGGCGTCGGTGTGGGTCTGTTTTTCGTCTTCATTTCGCTGTGGTCGTGGATCAGCAAGCCGGCGATCTTCGCCTCCGTCGTCGTCTTGAATCCTGCTGTCAAACCGGCAGTCTATCTCGCGAGTTTTCAGGTTGGTGAGATCGTGTTGGGGCCGAACTCGGTTCACACGCAGGATGCGACGATAACCGAGTCGGCGCTGCTCGGAACACGACAGCTGTTAGTGGGAAACACCGTCCTCGCAGTCGGACTCTCGGTACTCGGCTACGTGCTCCTCCTGTACCTGACTCGAGCATACCGCCGTCGGTCGACTGAAGACTCCGACCAGTCGCTGCTGTCGGAGATACGACACTTCCTTCGTCGATAGTCGTTCGTCTCTCATTGTGCTCTCGCGTATCTCAAACGTGTCGATTCGACAATAATCGATCGAAGATACAATAAACACTTATAGACTCGACAGAGATTCACGTGGAAATGAAACGACGAACGGTGCTGGGCGGTCTCGGGAGCGTGGGGCTGGCTACGCTGTCCGGCTGTCTCGGCGCGATCGGCATGGACGAACACGAATCGTCGCCGGCCGGTGTCGAGGCGAGCGTTCGATCGGAGACGGGGTACGACCAGACCGGCGTCGAGCCGGTCGTTATCGAAGAAACGGTCAGCGCTGGCCCCGTCTCGGAGACGATCACCGTCACGAACTACCTGACCGAACACGAGAAAGCGGTCGATATGGGACTCCTCGGTCGGCAGCGCGGTGCCGTGTTCATGGTGCTGACGACGCCGCAGATCGGCGTGGCCGGCCGAAACTTCAATCCCGTCGAGGAGATGGACGCCCAGGAACTCGTCGAACTCGTCGAGAACAACTACGACGCGATCGGGTCTATTACCCCCGAGGAAGACGACGAGATCACGATCCTCGAGCAGTCGACGACTCGCTCACGGTTCAGCGCCGAGGCGACGTTCAACGGTCAGGACCTCGACGTCGATCTCCATGTCAGCGAGGCCATCGAGGCTGGCGACGACCTGCTGGTGACGATCGGCGTCTACCCCCAGCGCGTCCGCAGTATGGAGGAGTCGAACATCCTCGATCTCATGCGAAACGTCAGCACGGATGTCGAGACAGACGCGGACTCGAGTGCCGATGGGGATGGGGACGGAGACGACACGGACGGCAGCGATGAAACGGACGACGGTAACGACACGGACGGCAGCAGCGACGCGGACAGCGGTGACGACGGCCTACTCGGAACGCTCTCGTAGCTGACTTCTCCAGCCGCGTCCAGCGTTCGATGCTGCCGATCTCGTTTGCGTCCGTAGCACTGTCGTTTGCGTCCGTGGTTCCGAGTCGGTCAGTCCCTCGAGGCGGTCACAGACCGAGTTCGCGGCCGATCACGAGGTGTTGGATCTCGCTGGTTCCTTCGCCGATCTCCATCAGTTTGGCGTCCCGGTAGAACCGCTGTGGGGCGAAGTCAGTCGTGTAGCCGTAGCCGCCGAGCACCTGTACGGCGTCTTCGGCGACTTCGCGGGCCGCTTCGCTCGCGTCGAGTTTCGCGAGCGCGGACTCGCGTGTGACTGGCTCGTCGCTGTCGTACGTGCGGGCAGCACGGTGTGTCAGCAATCGAGCCCGCTCCGTTTTGCGGTGCATGTCGACGATCGTGTCACGCACGGCGTCGAACGACGTGATCGGCCGGCCGAACTGCTCGCGCTCCGTACTGTACGCCTTCGCGTGCTCGTAGGCTCCCTGTGCCAATCCCGTCGAGAGCGCGGCGATCGAGATCCGCCCGCCGTCGAGCGTTCGTTTCGTCTGCGCCCAGCCCTCTCCTTCCGCACCGAGAAGCCGGTCTTCGGGAAGACGAACGTTCTCGAGGCGGATCTCACAGGTCGGCGAGGCGTTGAGTCCCAGTTTGTCCCAGACCGTCGTAACCTCGAAGCCGTCGTCATGGCGGGGATCGACGATGAACGTCGAGATGCCGTCGGAGCCGGCTTCGGGGTCGGTAACTGCTTTAACGAGAACGGAGCCAGCTTCGGAGGCGTTCGTGATGAACTGTTTGGTGCCGGTTAGTACCCACTCGTCGCCGTCTTTGGTCGCCGTCGTCGACATATGCGATGCGTCCGAGCCGCTTTCGGGTTCGGTCAGCGCCCAGGCACCGAGGGACTCGCCTTCGGCGAGCGGACGCAACCAGCGTTCTTTCTGAGCTGTCGTGCCGAACAGTTCGATCGGCTTCGCCCCCAGCGACGTGTGTGCGACGTAGGAGAGACCGATCGCTCCGGACACTTGACCGAGCTCTTCGGCGACCAGCGCGTACATGAGCGTATCACCACCGAGACCGCCGTACGTCTCGTCGATGGGGACGCCCATCACGTCGAGTTCGGCGAGCTGGTCGAAGATCTCGACCGGAAACCGATGCTCGTCTTCGATCTCCTGTGCGATTGGCTCGATTTCGGTCTTACAGAACTCCCTGACCGTTTCCCGAACCATTCGGTGCTCGTCGGACAGCGCCGTGTCCATAGTGAACAGTCGACGAGAACCGGAATAAGCACACCGCCGACCCGCTCTCGAGTCGCCGCATCGCCGCGACGGCGATCGCTCGAGTCGCTACCAGCCGCGATCGTCGTCGCGGTCGTCCTCGTTTGAGTCCTCACGCGAAGAGTCGCTCGAGTCGTCCCATGGGTCGTACTCGTCATCCGTGTCGTCCCACGCGGAGTCGTCCGTCGACCAGCCGTTTCGATCCGACGGCTCGCGGTCGCTGCGGCCGTCGTGATCGCCGCCCCAATCGTCGTCGCGGTCGGCCAGCGTCCCGCCGTCGGATCGAACCGCAGCCCGCTGGTCCGGAATAAGGTCGAAGTCGGCGTTCGTATCGCCGAGCACCAACAGCGCGTAGTACCGGAAGTAGGTCGCGATCGGCATCCATACGAGTGAAATGAACAGCACCACGCTCGCGAGCGCGAGCAGGCCGACCGGAATCGCCAGATACAGCCCGATATCGCCGGCGAGCACCAGCAGGCCGATGACGATCGCGAACGGGATCAACAGCGCGACGATCCCGAACGCAATGGCGAACCAGGCGGCGATCGCAATAGCGATCGTGAGGATCCAGACCAACAGCACGTAGACCACGTACTCCACCCAGTTGCCCGTCAGCGTCGGCCAGAACCGCCGCCACGCGCCGATCACGCCGCGTCCCTCTTGGAGCATAATCGGGACGACGAAGTCGGTGGTCAGGCGACTGACGAGCGAGAAGACGAGCCCCAATCCGAGCCCGAACAGCACGTACACCGCGATGAGTCCGGCCGAAAGCGCACTGAAATCCCCTTGTACGAAGATGACGGCACCGGGTATCGTCACCAGGGCACCAGTGACGAGGATCACCCCCAGACGAAACAGAAACAGCCGGACGCCGTTCCCGACGTTCGCCGAAACGTAGCGTCTGAGGTGCACCTCACTCGAGCGAAGCGATTCGACGAAGACGAACTCCATGACTGCCCCGATGACCGAATAAAGCAGCCACAACACGACCACGACTGCGCCGATAACGAGCAGTGCCAGGACGAGTTGTTCGACCGGGAACTCCTCTTCGACCGACTCGGTCCCCTCGATCGTCGGATCTTCGGCGAACGTTCCGGCGTCACCGCCCGGCACCGTCGGCCCGCCGAAGCCAAACGAGCTAACGAAAAAGACGACGATCGCGAGCTTGACCCACAGTCCGAATTGGATCGGTGTCAACAGGTTCCGCGTCGTGGCGAGTGCGTCGCTCAGATCGTCGATCGCGTCCATACTCGTCCGAGTATTCCGTTGCAGGATTGATAATAATACTGTTCCGTGAGTGTGACAGTCCCGGAGTTCGAGGAGCAGCCGTCGTTGGGCTGGCGAACCGTGCGTTCGTTATTGTAAATGGAATTATACGTCTTGCTACCGACAGTTCGAGACGCATTTAACCCTCAGGCACCCACATCCGACGTATGGATATCCGCCGGCTTGCCCGAGGAACCGTCGAGTGGGGCCGCCTCGAGCGTGTCATGCAGACGCTGGCGGATCGGTACGACCGCGAGTGTATCCGCGTCGAGTTTCTCGAGGCCGATAACTGGTTGTCGATCCCCTGTGTCATCGACGAGGAGTGGTTCGTCAAGATCGTCTCGAGACAGAACGCGCTCGTCCACGCTATGCTGACGACCGGGCGCAACGTCGGCGCGGTGTCGGCGGGCACCGGTGGCTTTTTCGGCCGGTTCGACACCCCGCGGGGGATGGTCGAACACGAGTACGAAGCGACCGAGCGGATGCGCGAGATCGGCATCAACGCCCCGCGGCCGATCGACGCCTTCGAGGTCAACGGCCTCGGCGTGCTCGTCCTCGAGTACCTGCCCGAGTTTCGATCGTTGGACGACGCGCCGGACTGGTTCGTCGCCGAGCGGGCCACGGAACTGTTCGAGATGCTGGGCACGCTGCGCGACCACGGGATGGCTCACGGCGATCTGCGGGGCGAAAACATCCTGCTGTGTGACGACGAGTTCTACTTCATCGACGCCACCAACGTCCACGACGACCGCGTCGCCGAGACGACCGCCTACGATCTCGCCTGTGCACTTGCCGTCCTCGAGCCACGAATCGGGGCGTTCGACGCCGTCGCAGCCGCCGAACCCGTCTACGAGCCTTCGGAGTTACTGCTGGCCCGCCGATTTCTCGATTTCGTTCGGTTGCGACCCGACCACGAGTTCGACGCGGCGACGTTGCGAATCGAACTCGAGCGAGCGGCGAACCGTGGCCAGTAACCGAGCCGATGTGGCCAAACGGCGGCGAGAGAGTTCCAGTCAGGCGAACCACGACGCTCGGCCAGTGCAGGCACTAGCTGCTTTGAGCGGAGCACACGAGGGACGGACGTGAGTCCAACGTTCACCGACAACGACGTCGAGAAACCGGTCGAGATCGCAAACGGCGTCAAAATCGGCGTCGTCACGATGACCGAACCCGAGACGGCGTACGTCGACCTCGAGAACGACCTGCGCGATCCGATCAGTGCTGCGATCGAGCGGGACGTCGACACCGACGACATCGTCTCCATCGGAGACGCCGCCGTCGACGAAATCACCGCGGAGACGATCCGTCTCGAGGAGACGGCCACGCAGGACGATTCGACCGTGGCACCGATCCCGTTATCGAGCGAAACGAGACGACCGTCCACGAGGATGAGGGAAGCGAGCAGCGACAGGTCGGTGCGCCGACTGGAAACGAAGGTTCCGAAGATAAGACGCAGGCAGCGGGTTGAGGGTCGCTCGGGAGCTGGCACCGAACCAGCGACGGAGGAGATGACCGAATCGGGCGCAGAGCGCCACCCCGACAGCGAAGACCACCCGCCACAGGGCGACCAGACGATGACCAAAGAGCGCGGCGAGGATGAAGACCGGTGAGTGATACCGCCGGTCGAACCGCAGTCCTCGAGTTCGAGCGTGTGAATCACCATCAGGGTTTTCACGCCGCTCGTCGTTCGGTCGGCTATGAGCCAGCAAGCGACAGAACAGGTATCCGGCCACTACATTGGCGGCGAGTGGACCGAGGGGAACGGCTCCGAGACCTTCGAGAGCGAAAACCCGGCGACCGGCGAGACGCTGGCGACGTTCCAGCGCGGGACCGAGACCGACGTCGACGCGGCACTCGAGGCCGCCGAGGACGCCTTCGAGGAGTGGCGTTCTCTGTCGTACATCGACCGCGCCGAGTATCTCTGGGATATCTACCACGAACTGCGCGATCGCCACGAGGAACTGGGCGAAATCGTCTCGAGGGAGTGTGGGAAGGAGATTTCGGAGGGGAAAGCCGACGTCACCGAGGCCTGGCACATGGTCGAGTGGGCTGCGGGCAACGCCCGCCACCCCCACGGCGACGTCGTTCCTTCCGAGGTCGCGGGTAAAGACGCCTACATGCGGCGCAAACCGCGCGGGGTCGTCGGCTGTATCACGCCGTGGAACTTCCCCGTCGCGATTCCGTTCTGGCACATGGCGATCGCGCTCGTCGAGGGCAACACCGTCGTCTGGAAGCCCGCCGAGCAGACGCCGTGGTGTGGCCAGATCATCGCCGAGATGTTCGAGGACGCCGGCATCCCCGACGGCGTGTTCAACATGGTACAGGGCTACGGCGACGCCGGCGCGGCGATCACCGACGACGACCGCGTCGACACCGTTCTCTTTACCGGCTCCGCCGAGGTCGGCCACGAGATCGCCGGCAAAGTCGGCGGCGAACCCGGCAAACTCGCGGCCTGCGAGATGGGCGGCAAAAACGGGATCGTCATCACCGAAAACGCGGATCTGGATATCGCCGTCCACTCCGCAGTGATGTCCAGTTTCAAGACCACCGGCCAGCGCTGTGTCTCGAGCGAGCGCCTGATCGTTCACACCGACGTCTACGACGAGTTCAAAGAGCGATTCGTCGACCTCGCGGAGAATATCGCCGTCGGCGATCCGCTCGAGCCGTCGACGTTCATGGGGCCGGCGATCGAGGCCGACCACGTCGAGAAGATTCGCAAACACAACGAACTGGCGGTCCAAGAAGGCGCCGACCTGCTGGTTGATCGCTTCGAACTCGAACCCGACGAAATCCCCGAGGGCCACGCCGAGGGTCACTGGGTCGGCCCGTTCGTCTACGAGATCGAGTACGACACTGACCTGCGCTGTCTGAAAGAGGAGTGTTTCGGCCCGCACGTCGCCCTCCTCGAGTACGACGGCGACGTCGACCGCGCCCTCGAGATTCACAACGACACCCCGTACGGACTCGCGGGCGCGATCATCTCCGAGAACTACCGCCAACTCAACACCTATCGGGATCGCGCGGACGTTGGACTTGCGTACGCGAACCTGCCGTGTATCGGCGCAGAAGTGCAGCTCCCCTTCGGCGGCGTGAAGAAATCCGGGAACGGCTATCCGAGCGCGCGCGAAGCGATCGAGGCCGTTACGGAACGGACGGCGTGGACGATGAACAACTCGAAAGAGATCGAGATGGCACAGGGCCTCTCGGCGGATATCACGACCGGCGAGGACTGACGATCAGTAAGAGCTGATTGCCTTGAGTCGCCGGACTCGAGCGACGGCCGTTCGCGACACCCGGGCCAACACTCGTATAGTTCGATTTTTGAACGATCACGGCCAGTGACAGCCGACCCTCGGTGACGAACGAATCGCTTATCCGATGGTTCATGGAAGGGGCCATATACATGAAAGCAGTCGTCCTTGCCGCGGGCCAGGGCACACGTATTCGACCACTCTCCGATTCGGTCCCGAAACCGATGCTGCCGGTCGCAGATCGGCCGCTCGTTGCCCACACCATCGACGCGGCGATCGACGCCGGTGCGGACGAAGTCGTTCTCGTAATCGGCTACGAGGCCGACACCGTCCGTGACTACTTCGGCGCGGAGTACCGTGGCGTCCCCGTCTCGTACGCCGTCCAGACAGAGCAAGCTGGCACGGCTGACGCCGTCAACGCCGCTCGCGACCACATCGAAGGCCCCTTCGCCGTCCTCAATGGCGACAACCTCTACGATCCGGCGGCGATCGACCAGTTGTTCGAGCAGTGTCCCGCCGTCTGTGCGGTCGAAGTCGACGATCCGCGAAACTACGGCGTCCTCAGCACCGAAGACGGCTCGGTCACCGGTATCGTCGAGAAGCCGGACGAGCCGCCGACGAACCTCGCCAACGCCGGCGCGTACGCCTTCCCCGCCGAAGCCCGCCAGTGGCTCGAGGTCCCCGCGAGCGAGCGCGGCGAACACGAGATTACCGACGTGCTCGCAACCGTCATCGACGAGTTCGACGTCACCCCCGTCACGCTCGAGCGCTGGCTCGACGTGGGCCGACCGTGGGAACTCCTCGAGGCCAACGAGTGGAAGGTAAGCGACCTCGAGCGCCGGATCGACGGTGACGTCAGCGACGACGCCACCCTCGAGGGGGACGTGGTCGTCGAAGCCGGCGCGACGGTAAAGGCCGGCGTCGTCATCGAGGGGCCAGCGCTGATTCGCTCCGGCGCGACCGTCGGACCGAACGCGTACGTCCGCGGTGCGACGCTGGTCGACGAAGGGGCGAAGATCGGCCACAGCGCCGAGGTGAAAAACAGCGTGCTCTCCCCCGACGCGTCGGTCAGCCACCTCTCCTACGTCGGTGACAGCGTTCTCGGGCGCGACGTCAACCTCGGCGCGGGGACCAACGTCGCGAATCTCCGCCACGACGACGCGGATATCAAATTTACCGTGAAAGGCGAGCGGGTCTCGACCGGCCGACGGAAGTTCGGCGTCGTCGCCGGCGACGAGGTCAAGACGGGGATCAACTCGAGTCTGGCGCCCGGCCTCAAACTCGGGACGGGTGCGACCACCCGTCCCGGCGAGACCGTCGACCGGGATCGATAGCGGGCTCGGTTCGTCGACGGGTCGGTCGAGCCGGAGGGGGTTGCGTTCACTTGAGAGTAAAGGTGTGCTCGCGGCTCGCATCGCAACTGGGACAGACGTGACGGTAGATGATCTGCTGGCCGTCCGTTCGGCTTTCCCAGTTCCCCTCCTCGTCGACGTACCCACAGTCCGGACACCGCTTGTCGGTACTTTCGTACCGCTGTCGGATTCGTTCGAACGTTGTTGGCATACCACATACTACTACTGCACGAGCAAAAAGCGACATGGTCGGTCGGATGTCTCGACCTACCGTCGCGCGAGAACACAAAGCATTTTCTGTGGCTTGTCCCTTCTCTCGAGCGAACCATATGCCGTCGCCTCTCGCTGGCCAGCGCAGCCGGCTCCTCGCTGCCGTCGTCCTCGTCGCCCTCGTAGCCGGCTGTCTTGTCTGGGCGGGTACGACGCCCGATCCACTCGAGAGCCAGTATCCGGACGAAACGTCGGTGACGCCGTCGCCCGAGGCGTACGTCGGCGAACAGGTCGTCCTCGGCGGGTTCGTCGTCGAGACCGACCCCGTCGTAATCGCGACACGCGCGAGCGGCTACGGACGGTTTACGCTCGTGGGTGCGAACGACGAACTGCAAAACGCCGACGGGCCGTTGACGATGGGTGATCAGGTCACCGCATTCGGCACTCTGGAGGACGAGTCGACGCTCGTCGTCGAGCGCACGACGACTCGCGAGTCGTCCGAGACAGCGTATATGCTCCTCGCCTCGGCTGTCGGTGGACTCTGGGTCGCGGGCCGGTTCCTCCGCGGCTGGCGGTTCGACCGGACGACGTTGGCGTTCGTCCCGCGCGAGCAGTCAGGGGATCACTCGAGCCACGACAGCGACGGTGATCGACGTGCCTGACGTACTCACGCACGTTCTCGCCGGCTACGTCATCGGCACGCTCCTCTCGATTCGGTACGATGGAGTGGGGCCAGCGCACGTGACGCTGGTGATGATCGGTGCACTTTCGCCGGATTTCGCCAAGATACAGCTGTTCGTTCCCGATGAGTTCGTCGCTGCAGTCGTTGGCGTGCCCTTCTCGTGGTCGCCGCTGCACACCTTGGTCGGCACCGTCATCGTCGCGTGCCTCGGTGCACTCCTGGTTGCACCCGATGGCCGATTGCAGGCGCTCGCACTGATCGCGATCGGGGCCCTGTCACACCACGTGCTCGATCTGCTGCTCATGACACCGACCGGGGAATCCTACGGCGTCTTCTGGCCGCTGCTCGAGTATCGGTTACCGGCCGGCAGTCTCTATCTAAGCAGCGACCGCTGGCCGGCGCTGGTGGCCGGACTCGCCGCGCTGGTCGTGTGGGCGGTCGCCAGACACCGCCGTGAGAGAGACGGGGATGGACACGCGCTCGAGTAACTGCCCGACCATCCGATCGGTGTGTTTATTTGGTCGTCGTCGGTGTACTCTATAAAAATGCATTCCGGTGAGACACGAAGTGACGGTCGTCCACCGACTCGAGGACAGAACCTATGGTCTCGGTAGTCGAGTTGTTCGTTCAGATCGCCGGCGACAATCCAGTTATGCAGGGACTCGTCGGCGGTATCGTAATCGCGATGTTAAATCTGCTCGGCGCGTCGCTGGTGCTCGTCTGGCGAAATCCCTCGGAGCGAGCGCTCGACGGTGCGCTCGGATTCGCGGCCGGCGTGATGCTCGCTGCGGCTTTCACGAGTCTGATCATCCCCGGAATTGAGCAGTACTCCGGCGGCAATCCGATCCCGACGCTGGTGGGAATCGTGCTCGGTGTTCTCTTTCTCGATCGAGCCGACATCCTCGTGCCACACGCCCACTACTTACTGACCGGGAACAGACGGCCGGACGAGGCCGACCCGAGCACATCGCTTCCCCTCGATAACGAGCGGCTGACGCCCGTTATCCTATTTATTTTGGCGATCACGCTCCACAACATGCCCGAGGGATTAGCCGTGGGTGTCGGCTTCGGCTCCGGCGACGTCGAGAACGCGATTCCGCTCATGCTCGCGATCGGCATCCAGAACATCCCGGAAGGGCTCGCCGTCTCGGTGGCTGCGATCAACGCCGGCCTCGATCGCCGCTTCTACGCGGTTTTCGCCGGCCTTCGATCGGGCATCGTCGAAATTCCTCTCGCAGTACTGGGTGCACTGGCGGTGAGCGCCGTCGAGCCGTTGTTGCCGTACGCGATGGGATTTGCCGCGGGAGCGATGCTCTTCGTCATCTCCGACGAGATCATTCCGGAAACCCACACCCGCGGATACGAGCGCATCGCGACGCTCGGGGTCATGGCTGGCGTGGTCGTAATGTTGTATCTCGATATCAGTCTCGGGTGACGACGGCCGCCACACGCGCCACGGCCGTTCGACTGTCGCCGCACGGTCTCGAGGCTCGTTTCGTGACTCCCCTCTGCGCTGACCGTCGTGGATCGCGCTGGGTTCCGATCAGGCCAGTTATATCGCCGTCGCTCGTCATCCCGTTCGTATGTGGCCAATCGGACACGTCGCCGTCGCCTATCTCTGTTACACGGTCGCGACTCGAGCCCGATTCGACGCGCCGCCGGCACACGTTCCCGCGCTGGTGCTCGTACTCGGGAGTCAGTTCTCGGATCTCGTGGACAAACCGTTGGCGTGGTATCTAGCCGTGCTCCCGACGGGACGGACGCTCGCTCACTCGCTGTTCGTCCTGATTCCGCTTACAACGGCGATTATCGTGCTCGCCAGCCGGTACGACCGCCGGGAGTACGGCATCGCCTTCTCGATCGGCGCACTTTCACACGTTCTCGTCGATGTCACACCGGCGCTGTGGGGGGTTCGAGAGAGCGCCACGCATCTCCTCTGGCCGGCGATTCCCGTCGAAGAGTACGAACAGGGCCCACCCACCATCCTCGCGCTCTTGCAGGACTCGCTGGGCCAGCCATTTTTTCTCTCGGAGTTCGTCTTCGCCGCCGTTGCGCTCGTCCTGTGGCGTCGCCACGACTACCCCGGCCTCGAGCCGATTCGAGCCGCGGCCGGACGCGTGTGGCCAACGCCGAGCTAATTGGCTCACGACGACCGACCGCGTGCTGTCGAAAACAGACCGCGTTATCGGATTTCTTTCCACTCGGCGTCACAGTCCGGGCAGATGCGTACGGTCTTGATCTGGTCCGGGTCGTTCTCGGTCTTCAACGGCTTTCCACACTCGGCACAGACGAGTCGGTCGTACGTGTCTTTCTCGAGATCGCCTTCGCGGAGTGCCTTCCGGACAGATTTCATGTGCCACCTCTACGAACGTAGGGGAGAAAAAGACCGGTGCTTCAGTTGAACTGTCGTTTCGTCCGATCGACAGCATTCAACAACAAATATGCTACCGATGGCGGGCCTCGAGCGGTCGGCCACGGGTCGTGGCCCCTCGAGCACGTCAGCAGCAGCGAGTCGTCTCGAGCGGCGAGGGTCGAGTCCAGTTAGCCGGAGTCGTGGCCGTTTTATCGGTCCGGTCGAACACTCCACCGATGGAGTACGTACAGGAGCGCATCGCAACGCTCCACGACTTCGGCGAGTCGGGCGACCCGTCGGCCAGTCCCGCCGCCGATGCGGTCGCCGAGACGACCGTCGTCGTCCCGATGGCCGGCCGCGAACACGGGAGTCCCGCCGCCGAACGCGTGCTCTCGGAACTCGAGACCCTCGAACCTGCCCCTGCAGCTGTCATCGTACCGGTCCGTGCCGACGCCGACCGAATCGGCCCGTTTCGGGAGTGGCTCGAGTCGTTTGCCCTGCCGACGGCTGTCCTCTGGTGTAACGCCCCTGCAGTCGAGGAACTCCTCACCAGTGTCGGACTGGCGAACGGCTTCGGGAAGGGCCAAGACGTCTGGCTCGCGCTCGGTCCCGCCGCCGCGGCCGGCGAGTCCGTCGTCGTCCACGACGCCGACGCTTGGAGTTACGAGGCCGCCCACGTCACTCGGCTGCTCGCGCCGCTGACGATGGGATATGCGTTTTCGAAAGGCTACTACGCCCGCGTGGAAGATGGCCGCCTCTACGGCCGGCTCTTTCGGCTGTTCTACGCGCCGCTCATCCGGGCACTCGAGGACACTCACGACGCGCCGATCGTCGACTACCTCGCCGCATTCCGGTACGCGCTGGCCGGCGAGTTCGCCGCCACCGCGGACCTTGCCCGAACGCTTCGCGCCCCGCGTGCGTGGGGGCTCGAGGTCGGCACGCTCGGCGACGCGTTCGACGCTGCCGGTTTCGAGAACTCCGCACAGGTCGATCTCGGCTGTCACGAACACGACCACCGTGCGGTCGCCGGCGAGACCGGCCTCGAGGGGATGAGCCGAGAAGTCGCCGGGGAACTGCTGCGTGTCGTCGAGGAACGGGGCGTCGACCTCGAGTACGCGGCGCTCAGAGATCGGTATCTGGCGGCCGGCGATCGGCTGATCGACCAGTATCGCGCCGATGCGACGGTCAACGGGCTCGCGTACGATCCGGCGGCCGAACGGGACCAGCTCACCCGCTACGCAGACTCGATCGCACCACCCGGACCTGACAGACGGCTGCCACGATGGTGCGACGCGCCGTTCGAACCGATCGACGTCCTCGAGGCCGCCCGACCGTGGGCGGACGGACGCGACCACCGGGCCCGGCTGGATCAGTTCGATGCCGGCGCACAAGACTAATCTGACCACCCCCCGTTGTGGCGGATATGGACGCGACCGCCGACGAACTGGCAGGCGTGGTCGACCTCTTCGGCGGATTGACACGGCCCGAACTCGAGCGAGCACTCTCCGAAGCCGCGTTTCGGGCCGACGGCCAGTCCGTGGACGAGTCGGCCCTCGAGACGGCGATCGACGACGCGCTCGAGTCGTTCGCCCTTGTTCGATACGAGCGACCGGGCGACGACCCGCTGCTGGTCGCCGGCCCGACGGCGTTCCCGTCGGTCCCGGCCCACGCGGAGGACGTCCCGCACATCCTCGATATCGACCCGCGCGAGGTGGATCGTGACGCCCTCGGCCGAACGGCTCGCGAGACGTTCGTCGAGCGCCTCGAGGCGGCGATCGATGCCGGCGACGACGACCGCATCGAGTCCCTGCTCGACGTCAGCTACGACCTCGAGGCGTGGGCGCCGCTCGATCTCGCGGCCGAGCGAAAGCGACTGGAGGCGGCGGTAGCGTGAACCCACAGACCGTCCGGCCGCTCGCGGATCGAACCCGGACGATACCGACCACGATCGAATCCACCACTGCACCCGACGACCAGCCTACCAGCGTATGAGAGAGACGTACACCCATATGCCACAGACGACGATGATTCTCGAGCCGGTTGCGGCCCACGAGCCGGTCGAGATCGACGATCAGGAATACGACGCGGCCGTGCTCGCCCCGATCATCGAGCGCGACGGCGAGGACCACCTGCTGTTTACCCGTCGCGCCGACCATCTCGGGGAACATCCCGGACAGATGAGTTTCCCCGGCGGCGGTGCCGAGCCGGTCGACGACACGATCCTCGAGACCGCGCTGCGGGAGGCACACGAAGAGATCGGCCTCGAGCCCCACGAAGCCGAGGTCGTCGGGCAACTCGACGACATTCGGACGATCACGGAGTACGCCGTCACGCCGTTCGTTGCCCGCGTCCCCGATCGGGAGTACGAGCGCGACGACTCCGAAGTCGCAGAGATCGTCGTCCTTCCGCTGTCGGACCTGCTCGATCCAGCCAACTACGAGTACGAACGCCGGGACCACCCCTACTACGGCGACATCGTCATCCACTACTTCCACGTCGACGGCTACACCGTCTGGGGCGCAACTGGTCGCATCCTCGTCCAGCTGCTCGAGTTAACGACGTCGTTCGAGCCTCCCGAGAGGGTCAATCGCTCCCAGTACTAGTTCACTGCTTGCGGTTTGGCTGTAGTTCGCCGACGACCGAAAGCGACGCCTCCTCGAGGTCTGCTTCCGCGCGGTCTGCATCGCCGAAGCCGGCGCTGACGACGCGCGTGAGCGCTTCCTCGACGGTTTCGTCGAGTTCGGTCACGTCCTCGGGGGCGACCTCGAGGACGAATCCCGTGGTGATGTTCGGCGATGTCGGCAAAAACAGCGTGACCCGGCCGTCCTGTGTCGTCCGACCGGTTTTGAACGCCGTCATGCGAAGCCCCTCCCACGTCTCGAGTTTGACCGGCGTCTGGAGGGTCCCCCCGGAACCGAGCGTGGTCTCGGTAGCGGTTTTCGACGCGTTGTAGACCACCCGAATACCGGGGACGCGGTTGGCCGCGTAGTCGACGACGGCCTCGAGGAGTTCACCGATGGTGGTCTCCGTCAACTGGCCGATCCCGTACATCGAGAGCGCGACGAATCCCAGAAACGTAATCACGCGGAGAAAGCCGGCGATCCGCTCGCGTGTATACTCTCCGAGGCCGGGCAACACGAACTCGAGCGTGTCGGCGTTGAGGACGAGTCCCGGCGTGACACTCGCAAGAAACGAGTAGAGCGCATACAGGAGAAACAGCGTCACGAGAATCGGGCCGATAACGATGAGCCCACGCCCGAAATCCCCCTTGAACGAACTCATAAGACCTGTCTCACACCCTGTGGGAAGTGGCCCTCCTACGAGTAGATTGTGGACTCGAGCGACGATCGCGAACACCCAGACGTAAGTGCCCGCCACGCCCACGCACAGCTATGACGAGGACTGCCGCGTGTGCGTGCGCCGACATCCAACGACGTCGGCCACACGCTCGAGTCGTAGTGACGGGTGATCGACGATGACCGCTCCCGACGAGCCGACGCTTGCCGTCGGCGCGGACGCGTTTACCGACGACGGGGCTGGCCTCGAGGTCGCCGTCGTCGGTGCGGGTGCGATCGGCGCGACGACGGCCTACGACCTCGCCCGCGAGGGGGCGGACGTGACGCTGTACGACCGCGGATCGGTCGCAAGCGGTTCGAGCGAGCGGGCTGCGGGCGTCTGCTACGACGCCTTCGCAGACCCGCTCAATGCCGAACTCGGCAGCGATGCGATCGAACGGTTTCGGGCCCTCTCGGGCGACGAGACGTTCCCGTTCGTCGAGTGTCCCTACGTCTGGCTCGCCCGCGAGGGCGACACGGAACGCGCCGACGCGATTCGCGACCAGATCGAGCGCATGCAAGCAAACGGGACGATCGCACTCGAGGCCGACGCCGACGCGCTCGCGGAACGCTTCCCCGCGTTGCGAACCGACGACGTCGCCGTCGCGGGCATCGCTGGCGCGGCGGGGTACACCGATCCCGCCAGATACACGGCCTGTCTTGCCGCGGCCGCGAACGGGGCTGGCGCGACGCTCGAGCCGAACACGCCCGTCGAGGTCCGAGCCGATCCCTCGCACGTCGTCCTCGAGGATGGCACCAAACGCGAGGTCGACGCGGTGGTCGTCGCCGCCGGCGCACACACGACGCAACTGCTCGCCGACGCCGGCGTTTCCATCCCGATGAAACCGTACCGAGTGCAGGCGCTCGTCGCGAGCGCCGACGTCGACGAACCGATGTGTTACGACGCGAGCGACGGATTCTACCTGCGCCCACATCCCGATGGAGTGCTCGCGGGCGACGGGACGGAACTCGTCGAAGCCGATCCCGACGCGTACGACCGCGAGGCCGACCCCGAGTTCGTCGACGAGACACTCGAGCGGGTTCGCCATCGCGTCCCCGACGCCGACCTCTCGCTCGAGCGGGCGTGGGCCGGGCTTTGTACGGCCACGCCGGACCGGGACCCGCTGGTCGGCGAGTTACGATCGGGGCTGTACGTCGCGACTGGCTTCCAGGGTCACGGCGTCATGCGCGCGCCAGCGATCGGCGAGCGGCTCGCGGCGGATGTCCTCGGCGGGGAAGGAATCGATGCGTTCGATCCGACCCGTTTCGACGGGGACGAAGCGTTCGAGATCGTCGACGGGATGTCGATTGCGAAGCACTGAGTCGAACCGGCGATACAAACGCTCACAGACGGTGTCGACGTTACTCGTCGATGGCTAGCTGGTCCGTTCCAGTCGTGGAGTCGGTGTCCGTCTCGGCGTCGGAGTCTCCATTCTCGACGGCGGAATCTTTCGGAATGTCGATCCGCAGCGTTCCGGTCTCGGTCAACGTCGCCGTTCCCGCGTCCGGATCGACGACCGCGTCGGTGGGGAGGTCGGCTTCGCCGTCGAGTTCCATCCCGCGACCGGGAAATCGCATCTCGTAGCGTTCGCGGAACTGGCGGAACCGCTCGATCCGGATTTTGACAGTCCCCTCGAGGTACCGAACCTGGACGTCGTCGGGTTCGGCACCGGGGGCGTCGAAGACGACCTGATACGTCGTGTCGTTCTCTAAGATGTCGACGGGAAGGGAGCGATGGTTCTGAACCTGGCTGTGAGCACGGCCAACGTGGCGGTAGAGGGCGTTGCTGACCGACTTGCGGAGATCACTGAGGCTCACGATGCGTCACCCCTGTGACTGCTGACGGGGCCGTGGTGGGGACCTGGAGGTACGTCGAAGCCATGGCTTGTCAACAGGTTACACGATCCCCATTCATATCTCTTTTGATAGAACAAAAGAAACGTCTGACGCGTTTCTCGTTTATGGGCTATTGCCAGTGGCGCCAGTCGTCGCGTCTGGCGGTTTCCGGACCGGACGAGTGCGTTGCAACGAGTCACAGCGACACTTTCTCGAGACAGTCGGTCCCACCACAGACGGGACAGGAGAGATCCGTCACCTCGAGGTCCTCGGGAACGTCGTACGTGTAGTGGTTTTCGAACAGATCGAGAAAACAGTCCTCAGCAGTACAGACGAACTCTTCGGTCAGTGGCATACCGACCAGTAGGGACACGATGATCATCAACGTCGGGGTTTCGGCGGGGTCGTCCGGTGGTGCCCTCGAGCGTGTAGTCACCGTTTTACCCCTCGAGGCGCTACCGGGAGCTATGACTGCCCCCGAGACGCTGTCGGTGACGATCGTCGACGGCTACGTCGACGAGCCCGCTCACTTCGGGGTGCCGCCGTACATCTCGACGTACCCGCGGTATACGGCCGGAGCGCTCGTCGACGCGGGTGTTCCCCGCGAGCAAATCACGTATCATACGATCGATCGGCTTCGGGACCAGCCCAATCAGTGGCGTGACGTCGACGAGGCCGACCTGCTGATCTATCTCGGCGGGATGACCGTGCCCGGCAAGTACGTCGGCGGCACGCCCGCCGAACCCGACGAAGTGAGAAAACTCGCCTGGACCGCGACCGGGACGAGCCTGATGGGTGGCCCTGTCAAGTTCGGTGTTGGCGACGAAAACGCCGGCGCGACGGAGACCGAACGCCAGGATCTGGACTTCGATTTCGTCGCCAAAGGCGACGTCGAGGCCGCCGTCTACGACCTCGTCGACAGCGGCCTCGAGGACTTTTCGAATCGGATGCGCGACGTCGAGGAAGTCTCCCGGTGGGCCCAGGAGGGTGCGTTCATCGTCGACCAACATCCCAACCACCCCGACCACCTCATCGCCGAACTCGAGACCTCGCGGGGCTGTGCGTATCGCTGTTCGTTTTGTACGGAACCGCTCTACGGCAATCCCGACTTCCGCCCGCCGCCGTCGGTCGTCGGCGAAGTCGACGCTCTCTCCAATCACGGCGTGAAACACTTCCGGATCGGGCGGCAGGCCGACATCCTCGCGTACGGCGGCGACGGCGAGGCACCGAACCCAGACGCCCTGCGCCAACTCTACAGCGGTATCCGCGAGGTCGCGCCCGACCTCGAGACGCTGCATCTGGACAACATGAACCCGATCACGATCGTCAACTGGCCCGAACAGAGCCGGGAGGGGATTCGAATAATCGCCGAGTACAACACACCCGGCGACACGGCCGCGTTCGGCCTCGAGTCCGCCGATCCGATCGTGCAGGAGGAGAACAACCTGAACGTCAGCGCCGAGGAGTGTTTCGAGGCCGTGCGGATCGTCAACGAGGAGGGTGGTTGGAGACCCGGAGAAGATCCCGCCGACGCACCAACCTTCGGCGACGAGGCGCCACGGCGGCTTCCCAAGTTGCTCCCCGGCATCAACCTCCTTCACGGCCTCAAAGGCGAACGCGAGCAGACCTACGAGCGCAACCTCGAGTTCCTCCAGCGGGTCTACGACGAGGGCTACATGCTTCGCCGGGTCAACATCCGGCAGGTGATGTCCTTCGCCGGCACCGACATGTCCGATACGGGTGCCGAGATCGCCAACGAACACAAGAAACTGTTCAAACGCTACAAACGACAGGTTCGCGAGGAGATCGACAATCCGATGCTCGAGCGCGTCGCTCCGCCGGGAACCGTGCTTCCGGACGTCCACCTCGAGTACCATCAGGACGGGACGACGTTCGGCCGCCAACTCGGCACCTATCCCCTGTTGGTCGGGGTGCCGGGAGAACGCGATCTCGGGCGGACGACCGACATCGCCGTCGTCGACCACGGCTATCGCTCCGTCACTGGCGTGCCGTACCCGCTCGACCTCAACGACGCCTCGATGGACGAACTCACCGCGATCCCCGGAATCGGCGACCGGACCGCGGGCGACATCGTCATCAACCGCCCCTACGACTCCGTCGCCGACGCCGACCTCGAGACCGAGTTCGACCTCGCGCAGTTCATGACGACGCGGTCGGTCGAACACGCCGACTGACCGAAACTGCGGCAGCACTGTCCTGTTCGAGACGGAATCAGCAACAATTCTGTGAAAATAACGGTTTACAGTCGGTAGTTCTATTATGGAGGCCCGTCAGAGGTGTGGGTGAGGGTCTACCTGTGGAAATATCTGAAAAACTCCTGTGTCTGTTCAGTACGGAGGTCTCGGCAGAGGAGGACCGATACGTCATCGAAGTACCACGCCAAGAAGTCGAAACTGGGGATATCGACCCGGAGGAAGTCTACCGCGTCGCACTCATCTCCCGTGGCGAGTCAACCGAAAGCGAAACAACGACGGCACAGCCACAGAGCGCGCCGTCTGAACCACAGCCACCGGTTGACGTTGGCGAAACGCGCTACGTCGAAATCGAAGACATCGGCAAACAGGGCGACGGGATCGCCCGCGTCGAACGCGGGTACGTCATCATCGTCCCCGGTGCCGACGTCGGCGAACGCGTCAAAGTCGAAGTCACCGAAGTCAAATCGAATTTCGCCGTCGGCGAAATCATCGAAGAGACGTTTTAATCCCGCTGCGGCGCTCGGCGACGTTTTCACCGGGCGCCGACAGCGCGAGAAGAGGGAGTCGTTATGGACGAACGTTTTCGGAGGTGTCGGCTCACAGTGACGACATCAGCTGTGCGTCTCTCCGCTCCGTTGGCCAGCATCTCGGTCGCCGGGCCACTGATTCGACGCCACCCGAGCGTCGAGACGGTCCATTGATTGGCCTCGCTCTAATTCAGGCCAAAGTGACAATTCTGTTAATGCTGTGTCTGTGGTACTATACCTCATGGACAGAGCTGAGTCGCCGCTGCGAACCGTTCCGGCAACGCGCGAACGTCTCGGGTGGTGGGTTTTCGGGGCCGCACTGCTGGCCGTGCTCGCACTCGTCGTCAACCAGTATCTCCCGTGGCTCGTGTTCGGGTTGTTCATTTACTACATTGCGCGGCCGATCACGCGGCGACTCGAGCAGCGAATCGCCTCGCCGACGCTCGTCGCGGCGATGACGCTGCTGCTGATCGTCGTCCCGATCGTCGCAGCGCTCGTCGCGATATTGCTCGTCGCGCTCGGGCAACTGGTGACGACGGTCGCGGACCTCCCGGTTGACAGGATCATCGCACAGTTGCCGGTCCAACTCGCGGAGCTTCCGGATACGCCCGCGGAGGTCTACGACACGACGGTGCTGCTGATCCAGGAGCCGTCGGTTCAAACCCTGCTCGGCTCCGTCGGCGCGGCGGTCGGCACGATTGCCGCAGTGTTGTTCAACGTGTTCATCTCGCTGCTGATCGCCTTTTTCCTGCTGATCAGCGACCGCGACCTCACCACCTGGTTCGAAGCGAACGTCTTCGGCGAGAAGAGTTTGGCGAGCACGTACCTTTCAGCCGTCGACCGCGGGCTCAGTTCGATCTACTTCGGCTACACTGTGACGATTTTCGCGGTTATCATCCTCTCGGCGATCATCTACGCGGTGGTTAATCTCGTTGCACCCGCTGGACTGGCGATCCCGTCGGCAGTATTGCTCGCCGTCGTCACCGGCCTCTTTACCCTCGTCCCGCTCGTTGGTCGGTCGATCGTCTACCTCTGTATCGCCGCGATTCTCGCCGCTCAGGCTGTTACGATCGATCCGCAACTGCTCTGGGTCCCGCTCGTGTTCCTCGCAGTCATGATCGTCGCATTCGATAACCTCGTCCGGACGTACATTCGGCCGTATCTCTCCGGACGACTGCTCAATACCGGGCTGGTCATGTTCGCGTACCTGTTCGGCCCGCCGCTGTTCGGCTGGTCGGGGATCTTCCTCGGTCCGTTCCTGATGGTGTTCATCGTGACGTTCGTGCGGCTGATCCTCCCGGTCCTAGCCACTCCGGAGCGCGAGCGCGCTGCCATCGAACCCGAGCACACGCTCGACGAGTTCATCGAGGGTGTCCCCGACCGAGTGGAGGGCCCTTCGCCCGGGCCGGACCGAACCGATGTTGGATCGGACTGAGATCGATCCCACCTTGAGGTACGACGCCCGGTGCGTACCGCGGTCGTCACGGTTCCGGAATCGTTTCGCGAAAGCGGTCGAAATCGTCGTGAAAACAGTCACCAACGACGATCGCGTCCGCGCCGGCCGAGAGGATCTCGGTTGCCTTCTCTCGGCTGTCGATCCCGCCGCCGTACAGCAGCGTCGTCTCCTCGAGTACGCGAGCCGCGGCGGCGACGTCCTCGGGGCCGCCGTAGCGGCCGGCGTATTCGACGTAGAAGATCGGAAAGCCGTAGAACCGCTCCGTCGCGAGCGCCGCGCCGGCGACTTGCGCGGGCGTGTACGCCGCCTCGACGCCCGCCGTCGCCGCGGCCGTCGACTCGAGGTGCTGGATCACGTACCCCGCAGCGAGAATCGGCGTCTCGAGGAGGGCGTTCGCCCCGCCGTCAGCCACGGTAGCCGCCTCGCGGCCGAGTTCGGTGAAGATCGCGACGTGGTCGCCGACGAAATGCGCACGGTCGCCGTTGTAGACCGCCGGTACCGCGAGCGCGTCGACGGACTCGAGCGTCGCCTGCGAGACGTGGGCGACGTGTCCCGGCTCCTGAACGACCGGCGTCGACGGGACTGCGTCCCTGACCGCTTGGATCGTCTCGAGTGCGTTCGTCGTGGTGACACCGTCCGACCCGCCGACGACCACCAGATCGGTGCCCTCGAGAACGCCGCGGTCGGCCGGCAGCGGCTTCGCCGGATCGACCTTCGTGACGTGGGAGATCCCGTCCCAGTCGAGTTCCATACCGGGTTCTTCGACACCCCGACGCAACTCCCTATCGGTGGGCCCGGTCACTGGGTACGGCCGTCCTCGGAGAGCGGCTGTCCGTCGATTCCCTTTGCACCCTCGGAGTCGTGGACGACGACCTCGCCCGATTCCGGTGTGGCGGGCTCGTAGTTGTCCCGGACGCCGATCGCTTCCTCGAGTTCGCGGACGGCGCGTTCTTTGAGCGCGCGCGCGAGTTCTTCGGCGTCGTCGCGGGAGATCTCTCGTCCCAGCCCCTCACACTTGTGGGCGCGCACCGTGGCCTCGTCGTCGGCATCCCGTTGCGCTGGAAGCGCAACGCTGTCGACGGCCTCGCCCATTGGCTGGCTGGTTCCCGCGAGCGCGACGCTGAACGGATACGTTCGACAGATCAGTGGGCGGTCCTCGTGGACGGCACAGGCACCGACGCTGTCAGTCTCGTCGTAGAAGGCACAGTCGCCGCAGCCGTCGGTCTGGAGCGCCCACTCGAACGTCTCGCCCTCGAGGTCGCCGTCGTCGGTTTCGGACAGGCCATAGGGCATCGGGCGGGCGACGTCGCGCCAGTCGTACTCCTCGTCGCCGGCGCGTTCCTCGAGCGTGCGAACCTCGTCGGGGAACACCGTCGCCGTGTGGTCGTCGTCGGCATCGCCCGTACAGCACGCCCCGCAGCGGGTACACTCGAAGCCGATCGATTCGATCGCGTCGGCGATGTCGTCGACTGCGAGCTGGCGCGCCGTTTCGAGTTCGGCCTCGAGTGAGTGCACGCGTAAACCTACGCGTCGACGCGCATAAGTCGGTCGCTACGGGGTCCGTCAGGCGACGACGAGCCTGTCTCGAAACCGGCACCTCATCTTCGTGGAAGAACCGTTACCTCCCTCTACGACATATGGTACCTGATGGCATCATTGAACGACGAAATGGCCGACGTTCAAACGGAGATCGACGAGGTGAGAGCGTGTCTTCGGGAAGAGGTTCCGCAACTCTTCGACTTCGACGTCGTCGTCGGCACGATCGATTACAATACGAACAACAACAGCGTCACCGTCACCGTCGAACCGAGTTCCGAGGCGCGAACGCAGCTCTCGGAGCGATTCGGCGGCGTCCGGGTGAAAATGGACGACCAGATGCGATTCGAGTTCCAGTTCGCGAGCAACGGCTAGCCCCGGTCGGCGGCTGCAGCCGACGGAGTGGTGCCTCTCGAGCATCCCGCGGCGCGACCGTCGTGTTCCCACCGGCTCAACGGGGCCGCGCCAGCGTGCCGTCCCACACGACCCGTCGTTCGACGTCGAGTTTCTCGAGATGAGCGACGACGGTCGCGCGTGCGAGGTCACGAACCCCGGTGAGATCTTTTTCGTAGGCCGTTTCGAGTACGTCCTCGAGCGTCGTCACGCCAGCGTCGACCGCGTCGAGGATACGCTGCTCCCGATGCTGTCGATGGGCGAGCAGTCGCTCGAGGGTGGCCCGGGGCTGCTCGATCGCGGGCCCGTGGCCGGGCCACAGCGTCGGCGGGTCGATCGCACGGAGTCGCCGCAGGCTCGTCACGTACGCCCGCATGTCACCTTCGGGTGCACCGACGACGACGCTGCCCTCGCGGACGGCGCAGTCGCCACACAGAATCGGCCCGCCACGGCCTCCCTCGAGCGCGACGTGGTCGGGTGCGTGGCCGGGCGTCTCGAGGAGACGAACGCGCTCGTCGCCGAGTCGAATCGTCGTCCCCGGCGTGAACGTTCGGTCGGGTTCGACGTCGGCTGCGTCTCGAAACCGGCCGGTGCGACCGGCTCGAGCCCAGACGGTCGCGTCCGTCTCATCGGCGTAGGCGGCGACAGCGCCGACGTGGTCGGGGTGGGGGTGGGTGACGAGAATGTGTTCGATCGATCGGCTCCGGACCAGTCGGTCGAGTTCGTCAGTTCGTGCCGCCGGATCGACGAGAATCGCCGGCCCCGAGCCGAGTAGGTAGGCGTTAGTCGTTCCGGTCGGGGCGCGCGTCGAGACGGGAACCGAACACCGAGTGACGTCCATCGATCGACTGTCTGTCCTCGAAGAACCGTCAGTGACGCGGTTTGCCGATCGCTCGTTGCGACACCGATCGGCTCCCGCCGATCGAAAATGAAGTTCGTCGCAGGCTCGAGTCCGTGAAACTCCTTCCCCCATGTGTGTGGACCGGCTGCCGGACGGGAGCGCTGTCTAGTTCAGTGGTTGAGGTAGTAGACCTGTTTGCGTGCGTCGCGGAAACTGTACCGCGAGCCGACCAGTCCGACGTCCTCGAGGCGGTTGAGGGCGTAGCGGACGGTGCGGTCGGGCAGCAGCGATTCCTCGGCGAGTTGGCCCTGCGAGAGCGGCGAGTCGGTCTCTAACACCTTCGCGACGAGTTTCGCGCTCGGCGGGAGTTCGCGGAGTCGGTTGCGGTATTCGTCCTCTGAGAGGAGTTCCTCGCCAGCAACACCGCGGTCCTCGGCTGTCGTCGTGCTCATACCTACGCTACCGGAATGGCCAATGGTAAAGCTTCCCTATATGTGGATACGAACAGTCCAGTTTGTATAAGGCACCCCTCTAGAGTATTAATACAGATTGTCGAATTGCGTCGCCGTCTTCCGGTCGCCTCTATATAGTGGCCGATCGACGCAGTCGGGGCGGTGGATCAACCGTCAACGGTGGGCCGATGCCAGCATCGTGATGGCATTCCCGAGCCGAGGACGACGAATCAAGCCGTCGACCCGGCGTCTCACGGTTCGTGGCCCGGTTCAATGGCCGTTCGAGTTCGATCAAACCGGTTAATCGTGTTGATAACCGATGGGTCGCCCGTTGGATTTTCTCGGTCAATTCGCCGACAGACTCCAGTATCGTTTTATCCTCCCGCTTCTGTAGTTTCGCCCAGTGTGAAAGGACAGGAGTGGTACCAAGCCGACGACGTCGCCGAGGAATACGACGACAAGCGGTTCTCCCAGGGCGGCCAGCTGATCGACCGCCGGGAGAAACAGGCCGTCCTCGAGGCAATTATGCCCGTCGAGGACCGGAACATCCTCGAAATCGCCTGTGGTACCGGGCGGTTTACGGTGATGCTTGCCGAACAAGGCGCAGATGTCGTCGGCCTCGATATCTCCGCGGCGATGTTACAACAGGGACGCAAGAAAGCACAATACGCGGACCTCGACGGAACGCTCGAGTTCCTCCGCGGCGATGCCGGGCGACTCCCGTTCCCGGACGATCACTTCGATACCGTCATCGCGATGCGGTTTTTCCACCTCGCGGACGACCCTGAGGCGTTCCTCGCGGAGATGCGCCGCGTGTCGCGCGAACAGATCGTCTTCGACACGTTCAATCGGTTCAGCGCCCGCAGCATCTACAACTGGGCGCTGCCGATGGGATCACGGCTCTACTCGAAAAGCGAGGTGAGCATCCTCCTCGCCAAGACGAACCTGACGCTGGTCGACGTCGAAGACGATTTCATCGCCCCGTACGGGCTCTATCGTGCGATTCCGAACGAACTCGCGTCACCGATTCGAACGCTCGATAAGGCGATCGGTAAGATTCCGGTCAGTGACCATCTGGCGTCGGTCTCCTACTGGAACACGCGCGTCCGCTGACGGTCGCGACCACACTGTTTCCGTTCCGGCTGTCGTGTGTCACCGTGGTGACGACGCGGACCGAGCGCTGCCGAACGACCAGCAGGGTCCGTCGTCTCTCAGCGACGAACTCCCCTAATTTTACTACCGATGACTTCTATCACAGCGTATGGAGCTCTCGGTAGTCGTATCGACGCTCAACGACCGGGAGCAGCTACTGTCGTCGCTCGATGCCCTCGCAGCGCGAACGCCGCCCTCGACGGAACTGATCGTGGTCAACGGCCCCTCCTCGGACGGAACGACCGGTGTCATTCGCGAGCGTCCCGACGTCGACGTGTTGGTCGAAATTTCCGAACGAAACCCGAACGTCTCGCGCAACGCCGGGTTGCGGGCTGCGACGGGCGATGTCATCGCCTTCCTCGACGGCGAATACGCCATCGAACATAGCTGGTATGACGCCATCGAACGCTCGATCGCCGACGGCACCGACGTGGTTACCGGCCCGGTGACCGGAAGCGAAACCGACTACGATTTCCAAACACCGCGGACCATCGCCGGTCGCAGCGTCGTCCACTTCGATGGCGACAACGTCGCGTTCGACCGGACCGTCCTCGAGGCGCTCGACGGCTTCGACGAGTACCTCGAGGTCGGCGGCGAGCGCGACTGCGCCCACCGCGTTGCTGGCCTCGGGTTCGACACCGACTGGGATGCGGAGATGGCCGCCCGCTGTGAGGTCGGGACCGACGGCGGGCAGACGGACCGCGACTGGGGGCAGGCGTATCGCTCGCTATCCTATCGTCTCGCGAAAAACTACGGACTGCGACCGACCGTCCTCACACGGACAATCGGGAGTGCGCTTCGCGACGGTATCTCTGGCATTCGCGGCGTGCTCGCCGGCAACGAAACGCCAACGGGCTGGCTCTCCGACGGGACCGACGTCGTCACGAACGCCGCGTGTGGCCTCCGCGACGGGCTTCGCGCTCGCTACACTGACCGCTCGAGTCAGCGCAACCCGAATGGTCTGTCGGTGCGCCACGACCGCGCGGTTCGCGTCTACGATCGCCGATAGGGCGTATACTGTTGGACAACAGTCAGTAAACGCCCGACCGCGTCTCACGGCTCGTCGGCGAAGGCGACGAGCGTTCGCGTTCGATCGGTGCGTGAATCGTTTTGACCGGCAGTATTACTCCCCGCGGAATTCCGGCTTTCGATCCTCGAGGCGCGCCTCGAACCCTTCGCGGTAGTCGCGAGTGTCGTCGAGTTCGTAGCCCAGTTGCCGTTCGTAGGCCAGTCCCTGCTCGAGAGGCATTTCGAGGGCCGCGTTGAGCGCGTCTTTGGCGTTTCGAAGGCCGAGCGGGGCGTTCTCACCGAGCTCGTCGGCGACGGCTTTCGCTCGCTCGTCGACGGTGTCGGTGTCGACCACTTCGTGGACGAGTCCCATGTCGGCGGCCGCCTCGGGGTCGATGAACTCGCCAGTGAGGACGATCTCTTTCGCCTTCGACAGCCCGACCAGCCGGGGCAGCCGCTGGGTGCCACCACCGTGTGGGAACGTCCCGAGTTTGGTCTCGAGCAGTCCGTATTTCGCCCTGCGGCCGATTACGCGGAGGTCACAGGGTAGCGTCAGTTCGAACGCGCCCGCGGGGGCGGCGCGTTTGATCCCGGCGACGACCGGCTGGCGCGTCTCCTCGATGGCCTCGAGCAGCCTCGGGAAAACGTCCCGGTCGATTTCGGCGTCGGGTTCGACCCGATTGCGCATCATGGTGAGGTCCATTCCGGCGGAGAAGACCGGTCCCTCGCCGAGCAGCGTCACCGATCGAACGTCTTCGTCGGCGTCGACCCGCTCGAACGCCGTGATCAGGTCGTTCATGAGGGGAACGGTCATCGCGTTCCGTTTCTCGGGCCGAGAGAGATAGACGTCCGCGCGTCGGTCGTGCCAGTCGATCGCCGCAAGCCCTGTGCCAATCGAGTTCATGATACAGGTGACCGTATCAACCACTGTAAGTTTCAGGGACCGAGACGGAACGTTCGAGTCGAACGGGTTCGAAATACGAGCGAAACGACGACGGCGCTCGTCGTGCGCTTCGAACGGCCACAGACCGTCCACCGCTCACCCCTCGAGCACTTCGTAGGCGATGTCGGCGTCGCGCAACGTGTCGGTGACGCGGCCGACCTCGTTGGTCGTCGCGACCGCCGTGACCTCGAGGCCCCGTTCGGCGCCTTCGGCGGCGACGTCACCGGTGGCGAACGCCACGGTCGGCTCGGTGCCGGCCTGTCGACAGGCCACGACGGCTTCGACGCCGGCTGCAACGACCAGATCGGCGTCGTCGCAGCGGTCGGCGACGAGGTCCGAATCGATCGCTCGACTGCCACCGGAGCGGACTGAGGGGACCTGCAAGACGGTGACGGAGCCGGGATCTAAGTCCATGACACCCTCGAAGCTCGTAACGCCGACGTCGGTGCCGGCTTCGGCGTCGGTCGTCGCGACGCCAGTTGCCGGCCCCTCGTCGCCGGGGCTCGCATGAAGCAAGCCGTTTTTCACGGAGAGCGTGACAGTGTCGCCTTCGTCGATGTCGTCGGTCGCGATGTAGGCGGCCTCGCTCATCGCACCCAGAATGTCGCCGGTGACGTGGTCGGCGAATCGACGGATGTCGTCGGCGGTCCGGAAGAGCCGGTCGACGCCTTCGTTCGTGACACGATACCGTGAACGACCTTCCTTTTCGACGAGTCCGTCGTCGACGAGTTCGCGGATGTACTCGCTGACGGCCTGACTCGTCACGCCGACTTCCTCGGCGATCTCTCCCTGACTGACAGCGGGCTGACGTTCGGCGATCTGGACGAGAATCCGAAAGCGCGTCGCGACCCGTTTGTTATCGAGGACGTCGACCATACGCCTACTCTTTCCCGACCGCGGCAAAAAGCTACACGGTCAGCGATCCGTGCTCTCTCCGTCGTTCCTGTCTGATTTGCTCGGTCAGACACGAGGCGTCAAGTTGATACCGCGAGCGTCCTTCAGTATTTCACGAATATGCCGCCCCTCTCTGCTGGAACCGACACGGTGTCGGTCGTCGGCCTCGAATATGCAGGCGCGACCACGCTGACACCGGCGATTCTCGAATCGATTCAAACGACTGATATGTTAGCTTGGATCTCGATCGCTGCGTTTTTCGTGGCATTAGTACTCCGGTGGCAGGGGGCACTCGAGCCGGCGCGATACCTCGCGACGGGTGCGTGGGTCGCGTTCGGGAGTTTCTGGGTGACGATGGTGCCGTACTACTACTACGAGGTCCAGAGCCCGCTACAGACGGTGCTGGCGCTCGCTGCGCTGCCGCTGTGTGCGTACACGGGCTATCTCCTGTGGGGTGGCCGTGATTCGCTGTTCGTGCTCACGAAAGCCATCGCGTTCATGGGGCTGATCTACCTCCCGGCGGAGATGATTCCCGTCGTCCGGACGTGGCTGATCGAGACGACCGCAGCCCAGACCCACTACGGGATGGAACTGCTCGGGCACAGTCCCGGACTCGTCGAGGGAAGCAACGGCTACCGGAGCAAGTTCGACTTCGATCCCAACGAGACGGTGACGGGCCGGACGACCTACATCATTCTCGCCTGCACGGGCATCGGAAGTATGGCCATCTTCGGCGGTCTGATCGCCGCGGTGAAGGCGCCGCTTAAGCGGAAAGCCACGGCCTTCGCGCTGGCGATCGGCGTCATCTGGTTCCTCAACCTCGTTCGAAACGTCTTCATCGGACTGGCCTCCCCGTGGGGCTGGTTCCAGCAGGATTGGCTCGTGTCGTTCATGACCACCTACATGGGTGCGGAAGCAAATCGCGTCTCCTTTCTCGTCTCCCACAACTACATCGCCCAGTCGCTGTCCGTCGTCGCGCTCGTCGGCATCACCTACCTCGTGGTCAAGATCGTGCCGGAGGCCCTCAAGCCCTTAGAGGACGTTCTCTTTATTCTCACCGGCAACGAGTACGACCTCTTCGACGCGCTCGCCGATGACCACGTCCGCGCCGACGGTGGCTCGGACCGCGACCGGTAAGCCGCGATGGCTCGCGTCGACCTTCCCATTTCGCCGATCGAACGCGCACTTTTCGTTCCCGCCGCTGACGCCCTCGTTGTCGCCGACGTCCATCTCGGCCGCGGGGCCGACTCGAGCGTCGCCGCGCCGATCGACGACGGCGGGGCCGTCCGCGACCGCCTCGAGTCGCTGCTCGTTCGCACCGACCCGGAGACGGTCGTCGTCGCCGGCGATCTACTCCACGCCTTCGACGGCGTCCCGCGCGGCCTCAAGCGCGATCTGACCGCCTTCGAAGCGTGTATCGAGGCGGCTGGCGCGGCGCTCGTCGTCACGCCGGGTAACCACGATCCGATGCTCGAGACGGTCTTCGACGGAGCCACGACGAGCGAGTATCGGCTCGCGGACGGCGAGACGGTCGTCTGTCACGGCCACGAGCCCCCGGAGACCGCGGCGACCCGGTACGTCATCGGGCACGACCACCCCGCACTCGACGTCGAGGGGCGCAAACACCCCTGTTTTCTCTACGGACCAGCCGTCTACGAGGGCGCTGACGTGATCGTCTGTCCCGCGTTCTCGCCGCTCGCCGCGGGTGCCACCGTCAACGGAATGGGCGGTCCGGATTTTCAGTCGCCGCTGATCACCGACGTGGATGCGTTCCATCCCGGCGTCTGGGACGACTCGAGCGAGAAAGTGCTGTGGTTTCCGCCGCTGGGGGAGTGTCGGCGACTGTTGTAGTGGCGTGCTGGCGGCACCGAACCGAGCGGGCTACTCGCCTTCCCAGTAATCGACGTCGGCGTCGATGGGATAGTAGCCGTGGAGCGACCGATCCGATCGCGTTCCGGGCGGTGCGCCGACGAACACGCCCAGTTTCTCCGAATCCGGGTAGACTGTAACGTCCGGCTCGTTCATCGTCGAGACCACGAGATAGCGAAGCGTCTCGTCTGAATCGTTGATCACCTTGTGGCCGCCCGTTTCGTCGGCTGGAAAAGACACGTAGTCGCCCGCGGTAAGCGAGTGGGGTTCGTCGGCCAGCCGTAGCATTCCCGTGCCCGCGAGCACGTACATCGCCTCCTCGTTCGCGGTGTGGTAGTGATAGGGCCACGATTCGTGGCCCGCTGGCAGTTCGTAGAGACTACAGCCGAGTTCGTCGCCGTCCGTGTGCTCTCCCAACTGCTTTCGCCGAACCCGCATCTCGCCGTGTTCCAGTTCGGTCCACTCGAGGTCGCCCTCGTTTACGAGACCCATGGCTGTTCTTCTCAACCAATGACCATATTATTTCGTCCGAGAGCGCTCGATCCCTGTCACTTCAGATAAGTATTACTGCGACACGTCCTCGAGCACCGCCTGTGCCGCCTCGCGCCCGCTTTCCATCGCGCCCTGAATCGACGACCAGCGGGTGTAGTCGCCGGCGAGGTAGACCGAGCCCTCGAGATCGCGGGCGTCGGGCAGTCGGTCGTGGATCCCCGGCGGCTGGTCGAACTGGGCGAACTCGATCCGGTCGGTCCGCAGCATCTCGAGGCCATCGAGCCGCTGGTCGGGATACCATGCCTCGAGTGCCAGCCGTGTGCGCTCGGCCAGTTGCGTCTCGTCGTGGTCGGGTTCGCCAAGGTAGGTCGCACTGATGAGCGTCGACCCGTCGGGGGCGTACGCCGGAGCGACCGCGCTGTGGGGAACGACGTGGTTCGGCGCGTCGTCGTCGACCGCGTTGAGTAAGAGCCGTTTCCCGGTCTCGAGGTCCACCGCGTCCGGCAGCGCATAGTACTGGGTCACGCAGGCTCGCGCGCCGGTCGGGATCGACTCGAGACCCGTAAGCTCGCGCGCGGTCGGCGGATCGGCCGCGACGACGACGGCGTCGGCTGCGAGCGTCTCGCCGTCGGCCGTCGTCACCGTTGCCGACCGGTCGGTACTCGAGACGTCGGTGACAGTGACGCCGGTCTCGAGTGCTCCGCCGGCTGTCCACACGCGGTCTGCGAGCTGGGCCGGAATCGCGCCCATCCCCGCGGCTGGAACCGCGGCTCCGCCTTCAGCGAGAGTCCGAAACGTGTACTCGAAGACTCGACTCGAGGTCGACAGCGACCGGTCGAGGGTGATCCCGCCGTAAAACGGAGCGAAAAAGCGCTCGATAAATCGATCGGAGAACCCACGCTGGCGGAGATAACGATCGATCGAGGTGTCCGGCCGGCGCTCGTCGTCGAAAAATTCGGCCGGGTCCGTTCGTCGAAGCTCCCACCAGAGCCAAGCGAGACGGAGTTGGTCACCCAGCGTCACGTCGCTGTTCGCCAGCGTTGCGGGGAGCAGCTCCGGCCGCTGGCGCGGGTCAGCGAGCACCGTCCGGTGGTCGGTCCCGACGATGGTCGCCCCCGAAGTGAACCGTTGCAGGTCGAGTGCCTCGAGGTCCAGTTCGCGCCGGACCGCGGGATAGGCGGGAAAAAGCACCTGAAAGCCGCGGTCGAAACGATAGCCGTCCTGTTCGTGGGTTCGAACGCGGCCACCCACGGTGTCACGACGTTCCAGCAGCGTTACGTCTGCTCCGTCGTCTGCGAGGTGGCGCGCCGCGACGAGGCCGGCGAGCCCACCACCGACGACGATCACACGCGGAGTCGACTGCATACCCCGTCGTTCGAAGACGAGACACAAAACCGTGAACCCAACGGCAAACGGCTGGTCCGTCGCGCCCAGGCATGATTCGAACCGTCCTCGCGTGACCGTTCGAAAGAGATCCCTCCAGCTGTCCGGAATTGGGGTCCGTTCGTCGCCCGTCGAAAGCCGCCACCGTGATCGAGAGTGTACTGCAATCATCTGCAGGGCGACGTGTTAACTCTCGTTTCGGGGTCCATTGGATGCTGCATGAGAGACACTAGCAAATCGAAACTGGATTTTACGCGTGACCTCTCGCGTCGGAAGATGATGCGAGTCGGGGGCGGACTGGCTGTCTTCGGGATCGCCGCGCCGGCCGAGGGCACGTTCGATCCGGAGGACTTCGACGTCGCGTCGATGCAAGAGATCGAAGAAGTCGAGGTCGAAGAACAGGGGCTCGAGTACTTCACGATCCAACAGGCGCGGGTGGTCCACGATCTGACGGCGCGGATCTATCCGTCGGACGACAACGGGCCGGGCGCGCCGGAGGCCGGCGTCGTCTACTTCATCGACGGACAGTTGAACTCCGCTTGGGGGCGAGGCGAGCGGTGGTACATGCAAGGGCCGTTCGCCGGAAAAGACCCAACTAGCCCGTTCGAAGACGATCCGGACGAACCGGAAGACGTCGACCCGGAGACGGAAGTGCCCTGGGCGGAGCAGAACCCGTCCGAAACGCAGGGGTGGCAGTACGCGCTCACTCCGAACGAGGCCTACGATCAGGCCATCTGGGCGATCGAGGAGCACACGCAGTCGGCGTACGACGCGGACTCCTTTGCGGACCTGGAGGCGGATCAGCAGGAAGAAATCGTCGCCGCGCTCGAGAACGGTGCGGTCGAATCGTTCGACAGGGTCGACATCGACGCGAGCGGCTTCTTCTTACTGGTCCGCCAGAACACCCTCGAAGGGATGTTCTCCGATCCGATGTACGGTGGCAACCGGGAGATGATCGGCTGGCGTCTGAAGGGATTCCCGGGAACGCCCGGCGCGCTCGGGAGTTACCGAAGCCTGATCGAGGACGACGAGTACATCGAACTCGAGGAGGGGGATTATCGGCGGCTGGCGGACGACATCGACTCGTTGGGGATCGACGGCGACAACGAGGTGCCGGCCAACGAGCAGAGCGAAGAAGGACACGCCCACGTGCACGACGCCGCCGAAGCGGACTACCCGAACGTCGTCGACGAGGCCGCCGCTCGCGGCGAGACTGAAATCGAGGCGACTAGCATCGATCTCGACGACGCGGACGACGGAGGTGACCAGTAATGGTCCAGCAACTCGAGCCCGTCGACGTGGTCACGATCGGTGCGGGCTGGACCGGCGGTATCGTCGCCAAGGAACTCGCCCAGGAGGAGTACCAGGTGGTGAGCCTAGAGCGCGGCGGCGAGCGGGAGACGGAGAACTTCTTTACCGTCCACGACGAGCTGGGCTACGCGCTCCGGTACAAACTGATGCAGGATCTCTCGAAGGAGACGATTACCTTCCGGAACACCGTCGACGAACCCGCGCTGCCGATGCGCCGGTACGGCGCGTTCCTCCCCGGCAGCGGCGAGGGCGGCGCGGGCGTCCACTGGAACGGCCAGACATGGCGGTTTCTCCCCTACGACTTCGAGATCCGATCGCGGACGATCGACGAGTACGGCGAGGAGAAGATTCCCGAGAACATGCAACTCCAGGACTGGGGAATCAGCTACGAGGAACTCGAGCCCTACTTCGACCAGTTCGAGTACACCGCCGGAATCGCGGGCGAGGCGGGGAACGTCGAGGGCGAGATCCAAGAGGCCGGCAACCCCTACGAAGGGCCGCGATCGCGGGAGTATCCGCTGCCGCCGATGGTCGAAACGCCCGTGCTCGAACGGTTCAAGGAGACTGCGGACGATCTCGGGTTCGAGCCGTTTCAGGCCCCCTCCGCGAACCTGACGGAGTCGTACACGAACCCGGACGGGGTCCAGCAGGGCCAATGCGAGTACTGCGGCTACTGCGAACGGTTCGGCTGCGAGTGGGGTGCGAAAGCCTCGCCCATCACCACTGTGTTGCCCGCCGCCCAGGAGACCGGAAACTTCGAACTACGGACGCACGCGGACGTCGTCGAACTCCTCTACGACGAGGAAGAGGACGTCGTCGAGGGCGTCCGCTACGTCGATCGACGGACCGACGAGGTGTACGAACAGCCGGCGGACGTCGTCGCGCTGACCGCCTACGTTCTTAACAACGTTCGCCTCCTGTTGTTATCGGGGATCGGCGAACCGTACGATCCCGAGACGGGCGAGGGTGTCGTCGGAAAGAACTACTGCTACCAGAACTTCGGCGCCAGCGCGCGCGGTTTCTTCGACGACGAGAACTGGAACCTCTACATGGGCGCCGGCGCGCTCGGCGCCTCGTTCGACGACCTGAACGGCGACAACTTCGACCACTCGGACCTCGACTTTCTCCACGGCGGGAACGTCGCGCTCAACCAGACCGGCGATCGGCCGATCGCCAACAATCCGGTCCCCGAGGGGACGCCGTCGTGGGGATCGGAGTTCAAAGCCCAGAGCCTCGAGTACTACCACAGTTCGATCAGCGTTTCAGCACAGGGTGCCGTGCTCCCCTTCCGGGAGAACTACCTCGATCTCGATCCGAACTACACCGACCAGTACGGCCAGCCCCTGTTGCGGATGACCTTCGACTGGCGCGAGCAGGATCGCAACCTCGTCGAACACATCGGCCCGCAACTCGAGGAACTGATGGCGGAGATGGGCGCCGATCGCGTCGACGCCACCACGACGCTCGAGGGGAGTTTCGACATCACGCCGTATCAGTCGACCCACAACACCGGCGGCGCCATCATGGGCGCCGATCCGAACGAGTCGGTCGTCAACAACTACCTGCAGTGTTGGGACGCACACAACCTCTTTATCCCCGGTGCGTCGGCATTCGCCCACAACAGCGGCTACAACCCGACGGGCACCGTCGGTGCGCTGGCGTTTCGCGCCGCCGAGGGGATTCAGGAGTATCTCGACAGCCCCGATATGCTGGCGGATGCGGAGTCCTGAGAAACGGCCTCGAGACGCCTTTCAGGCGCACCGCCACCTCAAACTGGCGGCTATAGATCCGTTACCAGCCTGAGGACGATCCCGAGCAGAATCACGAGAATCCCGAGGATCGTCGCGACTGGTGGAATCGGGATCAGTAGCAGGCCGATACCGGCGAGGATCACGATCGTCGAAACTCTGACCATGAGGCGTTGTCGATGCGGCAACAGGTACCGTTATGGCCGGCATTGACAGCGCGACAGATGCCCCTCGAGTGTCGCCCGCCGTGGGGGGACACCCCACACCGTTGCCGAGGCCGGTACGGCTTTGATGATCGCAGCGGCGGTATGACGTATGGGAACCACCGACAATACCGGACAGTCCGACTTTCAACCCGTCTTCGAAAACCGCGTCCGCTTCGCCGAAACCGACCAGCAGGGAATCGTCTTCTACGGCGAGTACTTCACGTTTCAGGACGAGGCCGTCTCCCAACTCTTTCGGGATATCGACTACGACTACGACCGGATGCACGAGGATGGCTGGCAGGTCCACGTCGCCAACACGGAACTGAACTACCGCAACGCGGCCGAGTTCGGCGACGTCATCGTCAACGAACTGCGGGTCGCCGAGATCGGCACGGCGAGTTTCACCGTCGACTACCGGGCCAAACGGGCGGCCGACGACCAGCTTCTCGTCGACGGCAGCGTCACGCACGTCGCCGTCGACCTCGAGACCGAGCGACCGACTCGCGTTCCCGATGCGTTCCGAGAAGGCGTCACGGCGTTTCAGGGTGGCCTCCCCGACAGCTGAGGCTGCCGATCAAAAACAACGCGACGTAGTCCGTCTCGAGTCGCGAAAAACCGTTCCGCGCATACGGATTCGTGTCCGTCAGTGCCGGTGCAACCGCAAGGCGGTCGCGGGTGAACCGCGAATTCGGTGCAGCAGACCGTCTCAGTGCACGCCAACGTACGCCTCGCGAACGTACTCGTTGTCGTGGAACTCGTCGGCCGTCCCCTCGAGTTCGATCTCGCCGGTTTCGATCAGCGAGAGCCGTTCGGCGTGGCGCAACGCGAACGTGGAGTTCTGTTCGGCCAGCAGGATCGTCAGCCCCTCGTCTTGCAGGCGCTCGATCGCCGCGCTGATGTCCTGGATGATGACCGGCGCGAGGCCGATCGTCGGCTCGTCGAGCATCAGCATGTCGGGATCGCTCAGCAGCGCCCGGCCGATGGCGAGCATCTGTTGTTCGCCGCCGCTCATCGTCTCGGCTTCCTGTTCGCGGCGTTCGTCGAGCCGCGGGAACAGGTCGTACACCATCTCGAGGTCGTCTTCGACCGCAGCGCGGTCGTCGCGGAACTGGGCCCCCATCAGCAGATTCTCGTGAACGGAAAAGAACGGGAACAGGTCCCGGTCTTCGGTACAGTACACCAGTCCGTCTCGAACGACCTGCTGTGAGGAAACTCCGGCCAGATCGGTGCCGTCGTAGGTGATCTGCCCCTCGTAGTCGACGAAGCCGGCGATCGCGTTCAACATGGTCGTTTTTCCGGCCCCGTTGGGCCCGATCACACCGTAGATTTCGCCTTCTTCGACCGACAGTGAGATGCCTTTCAGTGCTTGGGATTTGCCGTAGCGGACGTGAACGTCCTGTAATTCGAGGTGTGCCATCTACGCTTCCTCCGCGGTCCCGAGGTATGCTTTCTGGACGCGCGTGTCTTCCGTTACCTGTGTCGGTGTGCCTTCCATGAGTTTGTCGCCGTTGTTGAGGACGACCGCCCGGTCGACCAGGTCCATCAGCCCGCCCATGTTGTGGTCGACGATGACGATCGTGATACCCGCCTCGCGGAACCGTTCGAACGTCGCCGCGAGGTCGGTGATCTCGGCCTGATTCATGCCTGCGAACGGCTCGTCGAGCAACAACAGCTCCGGCTCGGTCGCGAGCGCTTTCGCGACCTCGAGGCGACGAACGTCGGCGTGTGGCAGTTCGTCGGGCATCTCCTCGAGTTTGTTTTCGATGTCGACGCGGGCCGCGTACTCGTAGATCTCGCCGTCACTCGCGCCGCCGCCGAACGAGACGATGCTGTTGGGCAGCGTAAACAGCTGAATGTTGCCCGCGACGGGCATCGATTTGATCGGGTTCGATTCCTGTGAGACACGCGAGACACCGCTGTTGACCACCTCGTGAGTTCGGTGGTCGGTGATGTCGGTCCCGTCGAAGGTGATCGACCCTTCGGTGACGTCGTAGATGCTCATGATGCAGTTGAACACCGTCGACTTGCCCGAGCCGTTTGGTCCGATCAGGCCGACGATCTCGCCGCGGTCGACCCCGAAGGAGACGTCGTTGACCGCGACGAGGCCGCCGAAGCGCTTTGTGACACCGTCGATCTCGAGCAGGCTCACGGCCGACCACCTCCGCCGCCGTAGCGCTCGAGGCCGTGCCAGAGTTTTCGGAACAGGCCATCTCGGGCGAACACTAGCACGACCAACACGAGCGACCAGAAGATCGTCCACCGAGCCGGCGACGAGAGGCCTGCGAGGTCGGTGAGGACGTAATCTCGCAACACGATGAGGAAGAACGCGCCACCCAGCGGGCCGAGAACCGAACTCATGCCGCCGAGGACGGCCATCGCGATCATCTCGATGCTGCGGTCGACGGCGATGAACGTCGTCGGATCGACGCCGCCGGTGAAGTGAACCAGCAAGACGCCACCGATCCCCATCGGGAGCGAACTCAGCGCGAACGCGAAGATCTTGAACTTCGTCGCGTCGATACCGGCTGCGTTGACCGCGGCTTCGTTCTCGCGGATCGACACGAGGATCAGGCCGATATTCGACCGCGCGATGAGCGTAAGCACGACGGCGATCACGAGCATCGGCACGATCATGTAGTAGTAGCGGACGATCGGGTCGTAGGTGAAGACCTCGACGGATTGAATCCCCGTTTCGCCGCCCGTGTAGGAACTGAACGAGGGGATCAGCCGGTAGAAGATCAACACCGCGACGAACGTGATCAACGAGAAGTACGGCCCGGAGAGGCGAAGCGACGGCAGCGAGATAAGCAGCCCAACCACGAGTGCGGCCAGAATGGACAGCGGAATCGTGATCGCCATCGGAAGCCCCGGATCGACGTTGTGGATCAACATCGCTGTCGTGTACGCCGCTGCCCCAGAGAGCACGGAGTGTCCGAAGCTGATGTAGCCGGTGTAGCCGCTCTGGATATCCCAGCTCATCGCGAAGATCGCCCAGATCGCTGCGACCGTCATCGCTCTGACGAGCCCGAACGTGCCCCAGAACGGTGCCGTCACCACGGCGGCGAGCGAGCCGAAGACGAACACGAACTGTAGCCCGTTGAGTTCGCCGACGTAGGAACCGAACAGTCGGTTGAAGCCGTTCGCCAGCGGCTGCAGCGATTGATCGAGTCGTCCCGTTACCGTACTGAGGCGATCGGTTGCGCTACTCATGGACGAGCTCCCTCCCGTAGAGACCCTGCGGTAAGACGAGCAAGACGGCGGCCAGAACGATCAGTGAGAGGACGCCCTGAAAGCTCGGCCCGAGGATCTCGATCGAGGCCGTCTCGAGGTAGCCGATCAGGTACGCGGCGACGACCGAGCCCTTGATGCTGCCGATGCCGCCGATCACGACGATGATAAAGGCGAGCGCCAGCGGATTGAGCCACATCTCCGGGGCCGTCGACTGCAACGTCCCAATGAAGACGCCGGCGATCCCGGCGAACGCGCCGGCGATCAGCCAGGTTCGGGATTTGACCGTCTCGAGGTCGACGCCCGTGAGCTCCGCCCCGCGCCTGCTCATCGACGTGGCAAGGATCGACCGTCCTTCGTCGGTTTTCGTCACGTAGTACCAGAGCAACCCGATCGCGATCCACGAGACGACGAAGGCAACCAGTTCCACGTACCGAATCCGGGTGCCAACGACCTCGAGGGTAATCGAGCCGGCCACGACCGGAATCAGCTGTGAGGGGGAAGCCCCGAAGCGGATGATGATCACTTCGGTCACCAAGAGCGCGACGACGACCGTCGCGAGAAACGTGATGACGATGTTGTCTTCGATGTACGAGACGAGGCCCGCGTACAGCACGTACGACGCACCGGCCGTAATCGCGACTGCGAGGACGAAGCCGACGATCGGCGGTAGCGAGATTGTCCCGGCAGTCGACGTAAGCGCGAGGTACGCGAAGGCACCGATCATGATCAACGCGCCGTGTGCGAGGTTCAACACGCCGCCGACACCGAAGATCATCGTAAAGCCGATGGCGACCAGCGCGTAGACGGCGCTGATCATGGCCCCTAACACCAGAATCGAGAGTAATTGTCCTATCATGCGTTCCTACGGCGATTAGAGCCACTCGGGTTCGACGTGATCTGCAGTCGCGTCCGCTTGCGGGTAGACACATTCGACGACGCCGTCGTCCCCGTCCGGTTGCCACTGTGTGATCGGGAAGTTCGAAATGATCCCGTCCTCGGTTCTGGTCTCTCTGACGTCGTGTGGGTATTCCGAGTCCGGCCCGTAGAGCGAAACCGAACCGGCAGCACCGGTGAACTCGAGGTCGAGCATCGCGTCGACGATAGCGTCGAGATCGCTCTCGTAGTCGACCGTGTCGGCGGCTTCGGCCGCCTCGGCGTAGAACAACACCGCGTCGTAGGAATTGAAACCCATGTACATCGGCTTGCTCGGCGGCTCTTCGTCGCCGTACTCGGCTTCGTACGCGTCGACGAAGTCCATCGAGCGCTCGGTCAGCGGGGCGACGCCGCCGGCCCCAGACTGGGACGTCGTTTCGTACAGACAGGCCCCCTCGGTCGCGTCCCAGAACTCGGGGGACATGCCCGGCACGCTGACGCCCTCGAGTGCGAACGGGTACTCGTTTTGGGCCCAGGTGCTGGTAAACGCCGCTGCCCCGCCGTGAGCGATAAATCGGAAGACGACGTCGGCATCCGCGCTGTCGGCGGCGTCGAGGAAGGGTGTGAAGTTGTCCGTCTCGACGGACATGCGATCCTCGTGTACGACCGAGAGCCCGTCGGTCTCTTCGATCTGGGTGGGAAGGATGTCCCGGAACGACGTGGTCCAGGCGGCGTCGTCGGCCAGAATGGAGAAGTTCTCCCAGCCGTACTCCTCGTTGAGATAGGTCGCGTAGCCGGCCATGCCTTCGGCCTGGAGATCGGAGTTGATCGGGCCGGTCCGGAAGACGTTCTTGTAGTGGTCGTAATCTTCGCCGTGGTTCTCGGTAATCGTGTCCGGGTCCGCGGAGCCGGTGATCAGGAACGGGACGTCCATCTCCGCGACGAAATCGATGATTCCCTGTGTGACTTCGCTGACGAACGTCCCGACAAGCAGGTCGACGTTGTCCTGCTGGATCAGGTTCTCGGTGACGCGCTCCCCTTCGGTCGGTGCGCCGCCGGTGTCTTCCGAGAGCAACTCGACGTCTTGGCCGAGTATCCCGCCGTTGTCGTTCAGTTCGTCGACCGCAAGCTGTGCGCTTCGCTCGGCACCGCGCCCCATCTCGAGTTCCGTCGGGCCGAGATGCCCGATCCGGAACACGTCGTCGCCGCCACCGCTGATACCACCGAGACAGCCGGCCAGTGACGTCGTCACTGTCGCCGCTCCCGTCGCAGCCAGAAACGTCCGCCGCCCGACCGTTTCGTTACCAGTACTATTGTATTCTGCCGTATTATTATCTTCGTTAGTCATTATAACCAATTGAGTTACCGATGCTCTTTCACCTCTTTTGATCCATCCATAATAAATATGAGGGACGTTAGCAATCGTCGCAAAACGCGACCGCCTCGCTTTCGCCGTGATCGCCGGGGTCGATCCGCGGTCGAACTCGGCAGTTCTCGCACGGATAAGTGAACCGAAAATGGGGAGCGACCCCCGTACCGACTGCGCCGCACCGTTTTCGGATCACCGCTGTCTCTTCGGACCGACCGCAGCATGTGACTACGTCACTTGATAGTAACGAGCCAGCGGCTGCGGCTCAGTCGATTAGGGAAAATCAGACGCGTCCCTCGAGTTCGTGGGTGAGACGGACTGCTATCGTCACGTACCGTCGATCTCCGACCCCACCGCTGTGATCGGCAGCACATCGGTGGGATCGCAGGACCGATCGCGGTCCCACCGGAAATGACTTACAGCAGACAGTATGAGCCGTTACGCCTCGAGTTCGGCTCGCAGCAATTGATTGACGTCGCCGGGGTCGGCGCTGCCACCGGTCTTTTGCATCACCTGTCCGACGAGGAAGTTGATCGCGCCGTCGTCGCCGGACTCGTAATCAGCGACGGCGTCGGGGTTCTCGTCGATCGCCTCGATGACCGCTTGCTGGACCTCGTCCTCGCCGGTCTTGCCCAGTCCTTCTCGGTCGACGATCTCGTCGGGGGCGTCCCCGTCGTCGAGCATCGATCGCAACACCGTCTCGTGGGCGTTTTTCGCCGTAATCTCGTCGTCGGCGACGAGTTCGACGAGTCGGTTGACGTCCTCAAGGCGGCCCTCGAGGTCCGTAATTTCCATATCGCGGTAGTTGAGTTCGCCCAGCAGGTTGTCCGCGACCCACGTCGCCGCCAGATCGGGGTCGAACTCGCCGGCGACGTCCTCGTAGAAGTCCGCGACCTGCTTCGTCGAGGTGAGTTTCGAGGCGGCCTCCTCGCTCAGCCCGTACTCGTCTTGGAATCGCTCGCGGCGCGCCGTCGGGAGTTCGGGGATCGCGATCTCGTCTTTCCAGCCCGAGACGCGAAGCGGCGGGAGATCGGCCTCCTCGAAGTAGCGGTAATCCTTTTCCTCTTCTTTCGAGCGCATCGAGACCGTGATTCCCCGAGACTCGTCCCAGTGGCGGGTCTCCTGTTCGACCGCGCGCCCGCGCTGGATCGCGTTTTTCTGGCGAGTCTCCTCGTAAGCCAGCGCCTTCTCGGCACCCTTGTGACTCGAGATGTTCTTGACCTCCGTCCGATTTGCGGCGGCGAGCGCCTCGTCACTGATCTCGGTGACGTCGTCGCTTTGGATCTCGTCTTCGGGGATGATCGAGAGGTTGGCATCGATCCGCAGGCTGCCGTCGCGCTCGGCGTCGAAGACGCCCAGATACTCGAGCACCTCCTCGAGTTCGGCCAAGAAGGCCCGCACCTCGCTCGGACTGCGGAAGTCCGGTGCTGTGACGATCTCCATCAGCGGCGTGCCCGCGCGGTTGTAGTCGACGAGCGTGTAGTCGGCCGAATCGATGCCGCCACCGCCGCCGACGTGCTGGAGGCTGCCCGGGTCCTCCTCTAAGTGGGCGCGTTCGATCGTGACGGTTCGGCGCTGTCCCTCGACGCTGATTTCGAGGTCGCCTTCCTGACAGATCGGTTCGTCGTACTGGGTGATCTGGAAGTTCTTGGGCAAGTCGGGGTAGTAGTAGTTCTTCCGGTGGAAGCGGGTCTCCTCGGGGATGTCGGCGTCGATCGCCTTGCCGATCTTGACGGCGGCCTCGACGGCAGCCTCGTTCAGCACCGGCAGCGCCCCCGGCAGGCCGAGACAGACCGGACAGACGTTCTCGTTTGGCTCGTCAGTCTGGTCGGTCGAACACCCACAGAAGATCTTCGTGTCGGTCTCCAGCTGAACGTGGACCTCGAGGCCGATGACGGTTACGAGGTCGCCCTGCTGGACGGTCTGGGCAGTCATTGCGCCACGATTCGGGCCGGGCCGGGTAAAACGTAACGGGACGCCCTCACCAGCGCTCGACCTCGAATCCGTCGCCGGTCTCCTCGGTCACAGTATCGCATCGAGCACGCCGAGGGCCACCAACAGCGGATAGAGGACGTACGCCGAGTGAAAACCAACCCCGGATGCGAACGGCGCACCGAAGTAGAAGCCGCCGGCGAGTGCTATCGCGTACAGTGCGATCCGACGGCCGCGCGCCCGACGCTTGAGGCCGACGAGTTCCGGAAAGACCCGGACGCCGGCAACTACGCTGGCGAGGGCGACGGCGGCGGGTGCAAGCGCCGTCGTCGTCACCGTTCCGACGGCGGCCGCCCCGTAGGCGGCGATGCCGATGATGGCAGAGAGAAGGACGCCGCGTGCGAGACACCGCCGGTAGCCGTCGCCGATTCCGAGCGTCACGTCGTCGATTTTCGGCCACGACACGGTGCCGACGGCGGCTCGTTGCCGACGAAGGCCGATCCCGAGTGGCAGACAGCTCAGCGCGACGATCGTCCCGAGAACGACATCTCCTCGGCGAAACGGCGACTGGTAGACGTACCAGAGCCACAGCGTGGTGAGGACGAGCACCTGGCCGAGGCCGTAGAAGACGACCGAATCAATGACGTGCTCGCGCCTGTCGGCGGTCGACCGAAGTCGACGACGTTCGCTGCCGTGCGAGTCGGACGGTGGAGACATGCGATAGCATGACGAGTTATCGAAACAAAAGTGTTCGCCGAGTGCCAACTCCAGTCGGAGTGTCGGAAGACGGCCTCGAGCGGCCCGAGCGCGGGCCGTCGGCGACCTTACCACCCAGTTACGAGGCAGAGACGGCCGTTACTCGAGCGCCGCGGCGACGACTTCGATCGGTGTCGGCGGTTCTTCGGTCGCGCCGGGACGCTCCTCGAGTTGGGTCCGACAAGACGCGCCGGGGGCGACGACGCGCTCGCCCGTGCTGTCGTCGACCTGTTCGTAGAGGACCTCACCGATTGCCTTACTCATCGAGTAGTGTTCGACCTCGTAGCCGAAACTGCCGGCCATCCCACAGCACGTCGAGTCGAGCGGATCGACCGCGTAGCCGGCCCGCCGGAGGACGCCGACCGCATGATGGTCTTTCGCGTGAGCTTTCTGGTGGCAGTGGCCGTGGTAGGCGAGGTGCTCGTCGGGCGCGTCGAACTCGATCTCGGCGTCGAGACCGAACCGGTCGATGTACTCACAGATGCCGTAGGTATTCTCGGCGACCGCCTCGACCTCCGGGTGATCGAACAGGTCGAGGTAGTCCGACTGGACCATAACGGCGTCAGAGGGCTCGATCAGCACGACGTCGTAGCCGTCCTCGACGTACGGCAGGAGTTCGTGGACGGTGTCGGTCGCGTTTTCGGCGGCCTGATCGAGCAGCCCTTTCGAGTACGCCGGTCGACCAACGTCGCGCGGGTCGGCAATTTCGACGTGGACGCCCGCGGCCTCGAGCACTGCGAGGGCGGCCTCTCCGGCCTCGGGATACTCGTGGTTGGTGTAGACGTCGGGAACGAGGACGACGCGACGGTCGGCCTCGCGGGCGGCTACGGCGGGTCGGTGGTCCGCGACGCGTTTCGCGAACGTGTTGCGCCGGAACGTCGGCAGGTCACGCTCCCGGGAGATCCCCAGTAGTTTCTCGGTGAGCAGACCGCTGCCGGGCAGATTCGCTGCCCAGTTCGAGACGGGAGCGGTGGCGGAGCCGACTTTCGCGAGCGTATCGAAGTTCGTAAAGAACCGGTCGCGAAGCGATGTCCCGTTTCGCTTGTGGTGTTCGTAGGTGAGTTCGGCCTTCATTTTGGCCATGTCGACCCCGCTCGGGCAGTCGTGTTTACAGCCCTTACAGCCGATACAGAGGTCGAGTACCTCCTCGACGAACTCGTCGTCGAACTGCTCGTCGGGATCCAACTCGCCGCTCATCGCCGCCCGGAGCATGTTCGCGCGGCCGCGCGTTGAGAGGATCTCCTCGTCTTCGGCCCGGAACGTCGGGCACATCACGCCGCCGGTCGTGGACTGTTCGCCGCGACAGCCGCCACAGCCGTGACAGAGTTCGGCCATCCCCTGAAAGCCCTGGTCGTTGTCCCACTCGAGCACTGGGTCGAAGCCGGCGTTGAACTCGTAGTCGGGGCCGAAGCGGTGATTTTCGGTCATGTCCGTCGGATCATCGTCGCGGAAGACGACCTGCCCAGGGTTGAGCAGCCAGTCGGGGTCGAACGCCGTCTTGAGTTCCTGAAAAGTCCCCCAGAGTTCCTCGCCGTAGAGCTTGCGGTTCCACTGGGTTCGGGCGCGCCCGTCGCCGTGTTCGCCCGAAACGGAGCCGTCGTACTCGACGACGAGATTGGTGACGGCATCGGTGATCGACTCCATGTCCTCGAGCCCCGCCTCAGTCTTCGTGTTCACGAGCGGGCGGATGTGGAGGACGCCCGGTCCGGCGTGGGCGTAGAAGCTGGCGTAGGTGTTGTGGTCCTCGAGAACCTCCTGAAAGTCGGCGACGAACGCCCGGAGATTCTCCGGCGGGATGCCGGTGTCCTCGATGAAGGCGACGTGTTTCTCGTCGGTCGTCCGCGAGAGCAAGATCGGGAGGCCGGACTTGCGCAGCTTCCAGATCTTCGCACGACTGTCGGCGTCGTAGGCCTCGATGGCGTCGAACGCGAGCACCTCGCTTGCGGTGGTCGTTCGCTCGTCCTCGTCGTCGGCCTCGCCTTCGGGGTCGACGGTCGGACAGCGATCCGCGAGCAGGTTCGCCACCTTCCGTTTGCCGTCGGCGACGTCGTCGGCGTAGAACTCGACGATCAGGACCGCGGCCGTTCCGTCCGGAAGCATCTCGGTGACGGGCGCGAACTCGGGGGTGTCCCGGGCGAGGTCGATCATCACGTCGTCGAGCACCTCGACCGCCGCCGGGTCGTGGTCGACGATCGGCTCGACGTCGTCCATCGCCTCGAGGACGCTGTCGTAAGCGAGCAAGGCCATGCTCTTTTCTTCCGGAATGGGCTCGAGCGAGACAGTCGCCTCGGTGACGATCGCGAGCGTCCCCTCGCTGCCACAGAGCAGTTTCGCGAGGTTGACCGTCCCACCCTCGGCGTCGGGTTCGCCGATGCCGCGCTCGCCGCCGTAGGCGTCCTCGACGAGCCAGTCCAGATTGTACCCCGAGACGTTACGTTTCAGGTCGGGGTACTGCTCGTCGATCAGCTCGCCCTGTTCGTCGAGAATCCGGGCGACTTCGGCGTAGATCGCCGACTCGAGGTCGTCACCGTCGGCGAGTTCGGGCAACTCCTCGAGGGCGACTTCGCCGAAGGTGGTGACGGTGCCGTCCGCGAGGACGACCTCGACTTCCTCGACGTAGGCGTCGGTCTTGCCGTACTGCAGCGAGTGTGCGCCGGTCGAGTTGTTGCCGATCGCGCCGCCAAGTGCGCTCTTGTCGCCCCAGGCGGGGTCGGGTGCGAACTTCAGGTCGTGGGGGACAAGCGCCTCGTTGAGCGAGCCGAGGTAGATTCCCGACTGGGCGGTCGCCCGCCGCTCGTCGGGATCGATGTTCACGACACCGTCCATGTACGTCGTGAAATCGAGGACAACGGCCTCGTTGACCGTCTGCCCGGCGAGACTCGTCCCACCACCGCGCGGGAGAACGGGAATTCCCTGCTCGGCACAGTAGGAGACGACGCTCGCGACGTCGTCGGTCGACGTCGGGAAGACGACACCGACCGGCGTCACGTCGTAGATACTCGCGTCGGTCGCGTACATCCGCCTCGAGTAGCTATCGAAACGAACGTCGCCATCGACGCGGGCCTCTAAGGCCGCGAGCAGGTCGGGCCGGTCGACGTCGTCGCTCCGGTAGTCGTAGTTCGCTTCGGGGTCAGTCGCTGGATCGAGTTGGTTCGGTGGTGTGATTGTCATTGGATTTACGTCAGGGCTTCGTTGCCGTCGGTCGAACGCTTCGTGAGAGGGTATTGGAGGTCGATACGTATACTGCCAGCGACGGCTCAGAACACCGCCGGGAAGACGACGTAGGCGGCAATCGTCGTCAGGAGGCCGCCAACGATCAGATAGTAGGTAACGGGGATGAGATTAAGTCGAACGACGCGGCCGGTCTTGCCGACGAGTCCGACCGTCGCGAGGGCGGCGATGACGTTGTGGATCGCGATTACGTTCCCGATCGCTGCGCCGGCGGCCTGTGCGCCGAGCATCAACTGGGTCGGTAGCCCGAGACTCTGTGCGACTTCGAACTGGAACGCGCTAAACGTGATATTGCTGACCGTGATCGACCCAGCGATGAACGCGCCGAGTGTACCAACGGCCGGTGCAAACATCGGGTAAGCAGGGCCGATCGCCGCGGCGGTCGCCTCCGCCAGCACGACGATCATGCTCCCGTCGGGGGCTCCCGGATGGGTCGCGGTCTCGAGCATGATCTCGACCATCGCGATGACGAACACGAGCGCGATCAGCGGCGAGATGATCTTGCTGCCGGCTTCGCGCCACGCGCCGACGACCTCGTCGGAGTTCATGCCGAACAGCGGGATGGCAAGTAGCGCACTGAGGACGAGCCACGTACCGGGGACGTACGCCCAGCCGATCGATTGGCCGATTTCGGTGCCGAAGATCGCGGACCACTCGATCGCCATGCCGGGACCGTTCTGCAGGAACGCCGCGACCGGCTCGATCACGCGGGTTCCGATCAACAATACGACGAGGATCAGGTACGGCGACCACGCACGCAGCAGCGACATCGACTCTGCCGTTTCGTCGATGTTCGAATCGACCTCGCTGCTGCCCGGTTCGATGGAGCCAACCCAGTGGTCGGGCCACGTCTCTTGTGGTGGGAACTCCCAGACGGACTCCGGCTCGAAGTAACCCGCTTTGAGCGCCCCGACAACGAGTGCGCCACCGACCATCGAGCCAACGAGCGACGGCAGCTCGGGACCGATGAACCACGCCGACGCCCAGTAGGGAACCGAAAAGGCGACGCCGGCGAACAGACACAGCGGCGCGACCTCCCACAGCGAGGCGAGCGATCGCTCCTCGGGGTCGCCGAAGAAGTAGACGACCATGCCGACGGCGAACGTCGGCATCAATACGCCGAGCAGCCCGTTTAACAGTGCCGCCCAGCCGCCAGCGGCGGTGGCGTACGCCCCGACGGTGAGCCCTTCGCCCGCGAGGATCGCTTCGACGCTTGCAAGCGGCGCCTCGAAGCCGACGATGATCGGCGTGCCGACCGCACCGAACACCGTCGCGACCGCGTGGCCGACCAACGCGGCGACGACCGCCGCAAGCGCCGGGAAGCCGAGCGCGAGCATCAGCGGTGCGACGACGGCAGCCGGCGTCCCGAAGCCGGCGACGCCCTCGATGAACGTCGCGAGGAAAAAGGCGAGCAGGACGACCTGGACGCGTCGGTCCTCGCTGATCGAGGCGAAGCCGTCGTTGATCTGATCGACCGCCCCGGAGCGCATCAGCGTATACAACAGGACGAGCGCCCCGAAGACGATCCAGAGAATCTCGAGGGCAGTCATCAGGCCGCTGATCGTGGCGGCCGCGATCCACTCGGGAGGCATCTCCCAGGCGACGTAGCTGACGCCGACGGCGACGAGCCAGGCGGCTGGCATCGCTCGAGCGGCAGGCCACAGCAGGGCAACGAGTAGGACGGCGACGACGACGAGCGGTAAGACCGCCAGTAGCGCGCTACTTGCCATCGAACACGCCTCCGGTTGGGTGTCGGACAGTACAGCTCCTGGTTCGATCGTGGATTCGTTCTGGCATCGTCAGAGCATGAGCAGATCCATTATATATAACTATCGAACAGGCGTATTTCTGGCCGAGATTTATCACGATCGTTGGTGTGCAACACCCGAACTTCGACCGAATTGAGTGTCCCTCAGTCGTCTAAACTGCTGAATACGGCTGATACAGCCAATTGTGGACCAATTTCGAAGAAGTCGGTATCACGGTTCGACTGCCGTCTCTGGCCACTTCATTCAACTACATTGGCTATCCAACCGTGTGATGCCCTGAAAACACGGTTTTGAACCTATACACTCAACTACCGTTTTTGCCGGGTACGCTTTCGTCATACCTATTCAGTTGTGTGTATTGGCCAGCCCAGTTGTGTGTAAAGGTTTATGCGGTCCCCGACGCGGCAGTTCGGTATGGCGCGCGAACGCGAACGGAACGAAGACGGCCAGTACGTGGGGCGCATTCCGCCCGAAGACGTGCTAGCGGTGTTCGACTCACGGACGGATCGTGCGCGCCCGCTGACTGCCAGCGACGTGATGGACGCCCTCGAGTGCTCGCGTCGAACGGCACACAACAAGCTGAACGCGCTCGTCGACGACGGCGCGCTCGAGACGCGGAAAGTCGGCGCGCGCGGACGCGTCTGGTGGGTTCCACTCGACGGCGAGCCGACCGTCCCGCCCGAGCGCGACGACCACGTTCCGGACACCGTCAGGAACGCGATGGCCGACGTGGAGTTGCCCGGAACCGGCGAGACGCTCGAGAATCGACGCGAGGCGCTGCGTGCGGCCTACGACTACCTCACCGAAAACCCGAGCGCGAAGAAGTCGGACTTCTTGCAGGACGTCTTCCCGCAGCATCCAGCGGGATTCGAGACGGCCGACGGCTGGTGGAACGCGATTCAGCCCGCGCTGAAGGAACTTCCGGGCGTCGACCCGCCACAGGAGCGTGGCCACATCTGGCACTTCCTCGGCGGGTAGCACGGCTATTCCCGATCACAGCCACCGAGCAATACGTTTACTATGATTGTCTACAAGATTCCCAGCGTGAACCGACGCGGTCGTCCCCATGGCTTGTCGACACCGGCACGTCCACACCTCGGTCGGCAGTCGGACCGCCGGCGGCTCGAGGTGACGGTCCGTGGCTGATCGAGCGACGGCTGATCGGGCCGACAGCGATGCGGGCGGCGACGCGGACGACGTCTACGTCGACGAAGACGACGGCGAGCGTTATCGCGCGTCGGCGTACGTCCCCGTCGCGTACGACAACCTCGAGCCCGCACCGACGGACGAGTCGTCGCCGGAGCGCGGAACCGGGGGACGGTTTCGGCTGCTCGATCTGCCGAAAGTGCCGAAGCTCGGCCACCTCATCGGGCCGAGTGCAATCATGCTCGGGGCCTCGCTCGGCAGCGGCGAGACGCTGTTCTGGCCCGGACTGATCGCCCAGTACGGCTGGGCGCTCTACTGGGCGTTCTGGATCGGCGTTTTCACGCAGTTCGTCATCAACACGGAGATTCAGCGCTGGACGCTGTTGACCGGCGAGAGCGTCTTTCGAGCGCTCGACCGCGTCCACCCCGTGTGGCCGATTGTCGTGTTGGCGCTCGGCCTCGTTAGCCTCGGCTGGCCGGGGTGGGCAGCGAGTGCTGCACAGGTCGGCGCGACTGGTGTCGGCCTCGGCGACTACGCGCTTTCCGTCGGCAGCTACCGGCTTCCCGGCTGGCGTGCGTTCGGTATCGGGCTGATGGTCGTCATCTGGCTCACTTACCAGCTGACGCCGCTGGTCTACAACGTCGTCGAGCGCATTCAACTCGTCCTCGTCGCACTGACGTCCGTGCTTGCGGTCGTCCTCTTCTTCGTCGCGGGCTCGGTCGGCGAACTCGGATCGGTTCCCGCCGGCGCGATGAGCATCGGGAGCCTGCCGCCGGAGACCGAGATCGCCGCGTTCCTCGGCGGCGTCGCCTTCGCCGGCGCTGGCGGCTATCTCAACCTCTCCCAGAGTCTCTGGGTTCGCGAGAAGGGCTACGGCATGGGTCGTTATCAGGGTCGGATCAAGAACCCGCTCATCGGTGACGAGCCGGAGCCGGTCCAGCGCGACGGCTTCGCGCCGCGGAACACGGAGTCGAACCAAAAGCGGTGGACCGCTTGGTGGCGCGTCGCCCGACTCGAGCACTTCCTGACGTTCGTCGTCGGGCTGCTCGCCGTCTCGACCGCGCTGATGGCTGTCACGGCGCAGTACGCCTCAGGAACCGACCGCGACGCGGTGAGCATGTGGCTGTACGAGGTCGCCCCACAACTCGGCCACTTCGGCGGCGTCCTCGTCTACGTCGTGCTCTTTATCGCGTTGTTTACAACCCAGTACGCGATCATCGAGTCCTTCGTTCGCAACAGCGCCGACGTAATCTACGAAGCCTACGGCCGCGAGGCCGGCTGGGACCTCTCACGGATCTTCTGGGGCCTGCTCACTGCCTTCGTCCTGTGGGGGATCGCGATTCTCGCCCTGCCAGTCCCCGTCGAGAACCCGTTCGGACTACTCGTCGTCGGCGCTGCGATGTCGGGACTGCTGATGTGGCCGTACACCGCGCTGATCTTGCTGATCAACAGTCGCCGACTGCCGGCTTACGCCGCCCCCGGCTGGGGACGGGTCGTCGCCATGTGGTGGGCCTCCAGCTTCTTCGGCTATCTCAGCGTCCTCCTGCTCGGACTGACCCTCGAGCGCGATTTCGGGTTGGCGCTCTTTCGAACCGAGGTCGGTATCCTCGGCAGCGCGCCCGGTGGCTCCCTCCTCTGGGTGCTGTTCGGTGTCGTACAGGGGTACGTGATCGTCAACAGCGCGATCGCGACGTATCGTCGACGCGGACGGGAACCCAACGGGCTCGAGGCGGACGACAGCGACTGGCCGCAGTGATCGCGAGACCTATCTGTCCACAGCGACGAGAGAAACCGAATGGCGTCCGGGCTCGATATCGCACGACGGCTCGCCGCCCGTCGGCTGGCAATCTACGGCGGTGGGCTGGCGGTGATCGTCGCCGTTCGGATGGGACCGAGCGTGGGGAGCTGGGAGCCGCCCGCCTCGCTCGAGACGGCGCTCGTCGGATTCGTCCTCGCGATCATGGTCGGAACCTATCTGGCAGAGCGCGTGGCTCGAGCCTCGCCGCCAGACTGCGGAAAGCCGGACCGACCGTCGTATACCTCGCCACAGCGGGCTGGCGTCGCGATCGCTCTCGGAGGATTCGTCTTCGGACTGTACTTCGCGCTGACCGACCGCCTCGTCACCGCCGCCCCCTTCTTGATCGGCGCGGTGTTGCTCGTCCGCTGGGTGTTCGCCACCGACCCGACTCTCGATCATGAGTGACAGTTCACACCCTGCAGAGCCGGTCGTCGGCGTCCACGTCCACTTCGGGATGACCGGCACGGTGCCGCTGCGGCTCGCCGATCTGTTCTTTACCGCCGACGGCCTGCTCGTCGTCGAGTACGGCACGATTACGCCCGTCGTCGGCTTGCTGACCGGCACGCCACAGCAGGAAGCGGTCAGCTTCGCGCGCACCTACCGCGAGGGCGGTCTCGAGGCCGTTCGAGCGGCGGCGACCCGAACGATCGACGTCGCCTACGACGACATAGAGCGGGTCGTCTGTTACGACGGGCAATCGATCGCCCGCGAAAAGATCGCGATCCACGTCGCGTCGGGGCCACCCTACGCCTATCGTATCCACGCCCCGATCGACCTCGAGGGGGTCGTCGACGGACTCGCGTCGTTCGTCCCGACGGCGTCGCTGTCGGTGGAGCGCCGATCGGGGATCGGGTTCGACCCGCGCGAGAGTTTTGGGCGGTTTCGCCACCATAGATGACACGAACGATCATCCAGAACCATGTCAGTGAGTCACGTATAGCAGAACAGTGATGATGGTGGGGCCAAAGCCTCGAGACATGAGCGCCGAGACAGGGGCCGTCTGGCAACGATTCGAGGCGTCGCTTGCCGACCTCGACGTCCCCGTGACCAGGACGACTCCCACTGCGTTCGAGTCGACACTCGAGACAATCGTTTCCGACCCCGTCGTCGGAACGACACTGCCCTTCGAGGGCGTGTCGTTACCGTCGTGGGTCGACGACGAACCTACCCCGGCGACGCTCGAGGCCGCGACGACGAGCGTTACCGCCGCCACGCTCGGGATCGCGGACTACGGCAGCGTCGTGTTGCCGTCGACGCCCGAGGGCAGCGAGCAGGTGAGCCTCTTTCCGGACCTCCACGTCCCCGTTCTCCGAGAGGCGGATCTCGTCGCCGACATGCCGACGGCGATCGAACGGCTCGGCCCCCAACTTCGCGACGGCGGAAGCGCCATCGTCGCGACCGGTCCCAGCGCGACCGCCGACATGGGCGCACTCGTCAGAGGGGCCCACGGGCCAAAAACCGTCCACGTGCTCGTCCTCGAGTCCGAGGGTGATGCCCAATGAGCGGGAAAACGCGCGAGGGGAAAGCCGCCCACATTCGCCACCTCCTCGAGACCGAAGGCGACGCCGTCGAGGCGAACACGCTCGGCTTCAACGATGGCCGCTACGAGTCAGTTGCGGACCTCGAGGATTACGAGGAACTGAAACACGAGGCCCGGACGATCAAAGAGGACGCCATCGAACGGCTGCCGGCGCTGATCGACCAGCTTACCGAGACCGTCGAGGCAAACGGCGGCACGGTCTACATCGCCGACGACGCCGCCGACGCCAACCGCTACATTCGCGACGTCGCGAGCGAGAAGGAGGCCGAGCGACTCGTCAAATCGAAGTCGATGACCAGCGAGGAACTCGAGGTCAACGAGGCTCTCGAGGCCGACGGCGTCGACGTCGTCGAGACCGACCTTGGCGAGTGGGTGTTGCAGGTCGCAGACGAAGCGCCCTCCCACATCGTCGCCCCGGCGATCCACAAGTCCCGCGAGGAGATCGCCCGACTGTTCAACGAGCAGTTCGACCCCGACGAGCCGCTCGAGACCGCCGAGGAGCTGACGATGTTCGCTCGCGACCGGCTCGGCGACTTAATCGACGACGCCGACATCGGAATGACTGGCGCGAACTTCATCACGGCCGATTCGGGCTCGCTCATGCTCGTGACGAGCGAGGGCAACGCCCGAAAGTCGGCCGTCGTCCCCGACACGCACGTCGCGGTCGCAGGCGTCGAGAAGATCGTCCCATCCGTCGAAGACCTCGCGCCGTTTATCGAACTGATCGGCCGCTCGGGAACGGGACAGGACATCACCTCCTATATCTCGTTGCTGACGCCGCCGGTCGACTCGCCGGTCGTCGATCCCGACGACCCCGACGTCGCCTTCGCCGACCGCGACGACGACCGCGACTTTCACCTCGTCCTGATCGATAACGGCCGTATGTCGATGCGCGAGGACGATCAGCTCAAGGAGACGCTGTACTGCATCCGGTGTTCGGCCTGTGCGAACACGTGCGGGAACTTCCAGTCCGTCGGCGGCCACGCCTTCGGCGGCGAGACCTATACGGGCGGCATCGCGACCGGGTGGGAGGCCGGCGTTCACGGCCAGGACAGCGCCGCCGAGTTCAACGACCTCTGTACGGGCTGTTCGCGCTGTGTCGAGGCCTGTCCGGTCGAGATCGACATTCCGTGGATCAATACCGTCGTCAGGGATCGGATCAACCGCGAGGGCAACGCCAGCCGCTTCGAGTTCGTCTACGATGAACTGGTGCCCGACGAGGAAGACACGGGGAGCATCGACCTCCAGAAACGGCTCTTTGGTAACTACGAGACGCTGGCGAAACTCGGCTCGGCGACCGCGCCACTGTCGAACTGGACTGCCGGCCTCGAGCCCGTCAGATCCCTTCTCGAGCGCACTGCCGGCATCGATCGCCGCCGCTCGCTGCCCGCGTTCGAACGCGAGACGCTCGTCGACTGGTTCGAGGCGCGCGGCCCGCGCGTGTCCGCCGCCGATGCCGAGCGCGAAGCCGTCCTCTACCCCGATACCTACACGAACTACATCGACGTCGACCGCGGGAAGGCAGCCGTCCGCGTCCTCGAGGCCATGGACGTTCACGTCCGGATTCCGTCGGTCGGCGAAAGCGGCCGTGCACCGCTCTCACAGGGGATGATCGCGACCGCCGACGAGAAGGCCAGCCGCGTCTACGCCGCGCTAGCCGAACACCTCGACGCTGGCCGAGACGTCGTCGTCATCGAACCATCCGATCTGGCGATGTTCCACCGCGAGTACGAGAAGTTCCTCCCCGAGGCCTCGTTCGAGCGCCTGCGGGAGGGCAGCTACGAAGTCATCGAGTACGTCTACGGCTGTCTCGAGAACGGGGCCGACGGCGCGCGACTGCGAACCGGCGACGAGGGGCCGGAGATTGCCTACCACTCCCACTGCCAGCAGCGGACGCTGGGCGTCGACCGCTACACGCGAGCTGTCTTCGAAGCCCTCGAGTACGACGTCGTCGAGAGCGACGTCGAGTGCTGTGGGATGGCCGGGAGTTTCGGCTACAAACAGGAGTACTACGAGCTGAGCATGGACGTCGGCGACCGACTGGCCGAGCAGTTCACCGAACCCGAGACGCAGGATCGACTGGTCGTCGCCAGCGGCACCTCGTGTGAAGACCAACTCGAGGACTTGCTCGACCGCGACGCGTCCCACCCGGTCGAGGTGCTCGATCCGCGCTCGCGGCTTCGCTGAGAGCCGTCGACGGCAGCAACAAAAACGGAGTTGATCGGCGGACGAGCGGACCGACTCGCTACTCGTCCCGTGGCTCATCGGTCGCAGCGGGTTCGATCGTTATCTCCGCCGTTCCGAACGGCTCGAGTGGCGCTTCGAACGTGGCTGTCAGTTCGGTATTCGGGAAGAACCCGATGATATGGGCGGTTTCGTCGCCGGTGTTCTCGAGCCCGTGCGGTTCCATCTTGGGGACGACGGCACACTGGCCCGCCTCGAGGGAAATCGTTTCGTCACCGACCGTCGCCTCGACCCGTCCCGAGGTCGCGACGAGGAGTTCTTCGTTGCTATCCCGGTGGCTGGGAAGGTAGTTGCCGGGCTCGAGTTCGATACAGACGAGCATCGTCTCCGTCGCGCCGGCGTCGGTTCCGTTCGGCATCCCGGGCGTCAGCGGGAAGTACGCGCGCAACCGGGCGCGGTCGTCATCTACCTGAGATACGTCCATCCCCTCGAACTGGTCGAGGTCGACGGCTCGAGTTGCTTCTGGGTGCTTTTTCGATGTGGCTGCCATGATCGTTCACCGTAGTGATTACGGGCCGTCTCACGACGACGTGAAAAGTGCCGATTCTATGGGGCGACCTGAATCACGTACTCCAACGCGCACTCGAATTATAATGGTTTTTCACGGCGCTGGGAGACACCGTCCCGGCGACAGGACGACGAGACCGGTCGCATCTCGTCGACGACCGCATCCTGTCGGCTTACTCGAACGCAGCCGCCACGAGCAGCGGGAAGACGAGCGTCGCCTCCGCTTCGATTTGGGTGTAGTTTTTCTCGGCTTCCTTGATCTTCCCCCACGAGACGGCCTCGTTCGGCGGAGCACCCGACAGCGAGCCGTCGCCTTCCATCCCCGTCGAGATGTAGACGACGTAGTCCGCGCCGCCACGGAAGAGGTTCGTCATGATCGCGTGGTGTTTCGGGACGCCGCCGCCGACGGCGATGAGGCCGGTCGTGTCGGAGAGCAGGCCGTCTTCGATCAGCGAGTCGTAGTCGTCCAGAATTTCGATGCCGACCTCCGAGTCGTACCCCTGTCGGTAGTAGTAGAGGAAGTTCCCGACTTCGGCGTCGGTCAGCGCCGGACAGTACACCGGCACGTCGTTGTCCGCGGCCTGTTTCAGGACCGAATCCTCGTCGTCGAGGGTCTCGCCGAGTTCGCGGGCGAACTCGGTCGGCGTTCGGACCTTCTCCTCCGCGAAGAAGTCGTCGAAGAAGTCATACAGGTACTCCTCGAGCCAGACGTACCGGTCGGAGGGGACGAAGATGTTCCCGAGTCGGTTGATGCCGCGTTCGCGAAGTTCGGCCTCGTCTGCATCCCACTCGCCCATCTTGAACGGCTTCTCTGTCTTGATGACATCCTCGGTCAGCGAGCCGGAGGTGGTGATCAACACGTCGACGTACCCTTTCCGAATGAGGGCCGCGACGACTTCGCGCAGTCCCGAGGAGATGATGTTCGAGGTACACGTCAGGTAGATCGTCGCGTCCTCGTCTTGCATTCGCTCGGCGATGTCGATCGCCTCTGCGAGCTGTGTCGCCTGAAAGCCGGTCGTCGCGTAGGACTCGAGTAACTCGCCGAAATCGAACTCGCCGCGGAAGTCGTAGCCACGAACGTCGTCCGTCGACAGCGCCTCGTCGCTGCCCGGGACGACGTGGTCGCGGGACTCGTCGTCGGTCATATCCCTAGCTACCCGAGCAGGGCTTTGAATTGCTCGGGATCGATCGCCCCGTGTGGGCTGGTACCGGTTGTCGAGGAAGTGACTATCGCAACCGCACCTCGAGTCGCCTATCGCGCGTCCTCGATCTCCCCGAGGGCGTCGGGGTTCTCGATGCTGCTCATGTCGCCGAGGTCCTCGCCCGTATACGTGGCCTCGATGGCGCGACGGATGATCTTGCCCGACTGCGTTTTGGGGAACTCGTCGACGAACAGCACCTCACGTGGCCGGAACGGTTTCCCCAGTTCCTCGCCGACCTGTGCGCGCAGTTCCTCGCGGAGGTCGTCAGTTTCGTCGACGCCGTCCTCGAGGACGACGTACGTGACGACGGCGGTACCGGTGGTGTCGTCGGGAGCCCCGATCGCGGCGGCCTGATTGACCGACTCGTGGTCGATGAGCGCGCCCTCGACTTCCGCGGGGCCGACCTTCCGGCCCGCCACGTTCAGCGCGTCGTCGGCGCGGCCGTGGAGGAACCAGAAGCCGTCCTCGTCCTTTTGGGCCCAGTCGCCGTGGTTCCACATGTCCTCGAACCGCGACCAGTACTCCGCTAAGTAGCGTTCGTCGCCCGACCACAGCGACTTGGTCATCGAGGGACAGGAGTCGCGCGCGACGAGGTAGCCGCGTTCGTGGTCTTCTTTGACCGACTCGCCCGACGCGTCGACGATATCGATGTCCATTCCGAGGCCGGGACCGCCCAGCGTGCAGGGTTTCAGCGGCTCGGTCGGCATCGGCATCAGGAAACAGCCACAGATCTCGGTGCCCCCAGAGATGTTGATGATGGGGGCCTCGCCGTTTCCGACGTTCTCGTAGAACCACTGCCACGATTCGGGGTCCCACGGCTCGCCCGTCGAGCCGAGCAGCCGAAGCGAGGAGAGGTCGTGGCCGGAGAGCCACTCGTCACCGTGCTTTCGCAGCGCGCGGATTGCGGTGGGCGAGATACCGAACTGCGTGAGCTTGTGGCGGTCGATCATCTCCCAGAAGCGATCCGGCTGCGGATGATCGGGTGCCCCCTCGTACATGAAGACCGTGCCGCCGAAGCTGTGGGTGCCGATGAGCGTCCACGGCCCCATCATCCAGCCGATGTCGGAGACCCAGAAGAACCGATCCGACGGCTTGAGATCGAAGCCGAAGTGGAGTTCCTTGGCACTCTGCATCTGCACGCCCGCGTGCGTGTGGACGATCCCTTTCGGTTTGCCCGTGGTGCCCGACGAGTACAGCAGCATCGACTCCTGACTCGAGTCGAGCGACTTCGTTCCGTAGTCGTCGTCTTGGGATTCGACGGCGTCGGTCCACCACTCGTCGCGGTCGGCGTCCCACGGAACGTCGTACTCCGAGCCGGCGTCGCTCGAGCCGAGTCGGTCGAAGACGATCGTCTCCTCGACGTGGCCTGCCTCATCGATCGCCTCGTCGGCAGCGCCTTTCAGGTACACCGGACTGCCGCGACGATAGAAGCCGTCGCCGGTAAACAGCACCGAACACTCCGAATCCGCGATCCGGGTCGCGGCTGCGTCGACGCCGAAGCCCGAGAAGATGGGGACGGCGATCGCGCCGACTTTGAAACAGCCGTAGAGGATCGAGACGACCTCGGGCACCATCGGCATGTAGAGGCCGACCGTATCGCCCGTCTCGATGCCGCGGTCCTCGAGGGCGTTTGCGACCTGATTCGACTGGCGATTGAGTTCGTGGTAGGTTATCTCGCGAACCTCGCCGTCTTCACCCTCCCAGATCGTCGCCACTTTGTTTCGCCGCTCGTTCTCGATGGCGGCGTGGCGATCCACGACGTTGTGGGCGACGTTGAGTTCCCCGCCGGGATACCAGTCGGTGAACTGCGGCCCCTCGCTGTCGTCTCGCACCGTGTCGTAGTCCTCGTAGAACTCGATGCCGAGATAGTCGACGAGTTCGTCCCAGAACCAGTCGACGCTCGACGCCTCGACGCCCTCGAGGTCGGTCGTTGTGCGCTCGATCAGGTCCTCGTAGTCGTCGATCCCGTACGTCTCCATGAACGCAGCGACGTTGGTCGATTCGACGAACGCCTCGCTCGGTTCGTGAACGATCTCGTCGACGTCCTCGAGACTCGGCTCGGTTGTGTTCTCGGACATTGTCACTCGTAGGTTACACTCATGCCACCATCAAACAACAGGTCGCCGCCGTCGAGGTGTCGGCCGAGATCCGAGAAGCCAAACAGGAAGAGGTTGGCGACGTCGACCGGCTCCATCATCTCTTTGACGCGGGATTGGCCGAGCATAACGTCTTGGATCACCTCGTCGACGGAGATCCCGCGCTGTTCGGCGGTGTCTTCGAGCTGGTTCATCACCAGTGGCGTCTTCACGTAACCGGTGCTGACTGAGTACGCGCGGATCTCGCCGTCGCCTTCGGCTGCGATCGACTGCGTGAGCCCGCGCAGTCCGAACTTCGAGACGTTGTAGCCGACCTTGTCGCTGGTGACGTAGTGGCCGTGGATCGAGCCCATGTTCCCCACGCAACCCGCACCATCCGCTGTCTCGCGAAAGTGTGGAATACAGAGCTTCGAAAGATACAGCGGCGCGCGGAGCATGACCTGATGCATTCGATCGTAGGTCGCCATCGGGAACTCCTCGATCGAGTCGATGTGTTGCATCCCGGCGATGTTGGCGAGATACTTGAGATCGCCCAGCTGCGCTGCCTCCTCGACGATTCGCTCGAGGTCCTCGTCGCTGGTCAGATCGCCCACGATCGACGTGATCGACCCCTCGAGGCCGAGGTCTTCGCCGCGGTCGATCGTCCCCTCGAGGCCGTCGGCGTCGATGTCTGTCGCCGCGACGGTGAGTCCGTTTCCGGCGGCACCGAGTGCGGTCGCACGGCCGATCCCCGATCCGGCTCCCGTCACCAGACAGACGTTCCGGTCGGTAAACGAGTCGTCGTCGAACCGTTGAATATCGTCGACGGCCACTGTCGGCGCCGTAAGCTGTGAGTCAGACATTTCGATTTCTGCGTGGATGTTTCGCCGAGTCACGCTAAAACACAACTGTTAACATATCAATGACGGGCCGCGCCGGGAGTCGGTCGGCCGACGAGAGATCAGTGGTGTATTAGCAACAGTCGTTGTCTCGATCCCCGTTTGATTGCCCATCCACGGTACTTAGTAGCAAATATTAAGCCCTTGTATGTGGCTTCTTGGCTCATATGATTGATCTCGATATCGACATGCGACAGTACGACTGTCCGTTCATCGACACAACTGACGACGTCGAGATCGCCTTTTCGGCCGTCCAGTGGCAACTGGACACCGACGACGAGCAACTCGAGACGCGATTGATCGCGAAAGGGGAGTCCGTTGGGACGCTCGAGTCCGGGTTGCGCGAACTTCGCGAGCACCCGAACATGCGGGAGTGTTACATTCTCTCGAAACGTGACAACGTGGCCGAGATCGGCACGACGATCGAGGAGACGAACGCGATGCGGACGATCCAACAAAACGGTGGCTACATCACTGGCCCCTTCCAGATCGAGGACGGACAGGAACGCTGGCACGTCGGCTTCGACGACGACCGCGACGAGGATCACGCGCTCGCCGAACTCGAGCGACACAACGAGTTCACCGTCGAGAATCGCGACCAGGTCGGCCCGACGGCGCTGTTCGACCTCCTCGAGAACTCCGACAGCGCGCTTCGGATGCTCGAAGGCTGTCGATCCCTCACCGAAACCGAGCGTGAGACGTTCGAGGTCGCCTCCCGGAACGGCTACTACGAGACGCCACGCGAGACGACCCTCGACGACCTCGCAGACCACTTCGACGTCTCGAAGACCGCCGTCTCGATGAACCTCCGCCGAGGCGAGCGCAAGGTCCTGAAAGCCGCGCTCTCGGCGCTCGAGAACATGGATGCGACGCGATAGCTCCGACAGTCCTCGACTCAGGCCTCGAGAATCTCGTCGTCGTCGTCGGCCGGCACGGCGAGCGAGCCGTCGAGGACGGTCACGCCGCGGCCACCGACCTGCACGTCGTCGCCGACGCGGATGCGGACCAGTCCCGGCCGATCGACGTAGTGGCCCTGCTCGAGGCGGAGTTCCTCGGGAAAGTCGTCGTCGAACGCGCCGAAGTGATCGAGATACGCGCCGACGGCACCGCTTGCGGTCCCCGTAACTGGATCTTCGGGTACGCCGGCTCCCGGCGCGAACATCCGCCCGTGCAGCGTCGATTTTCGCTCGAGGGCGTCGAACGTGAACAGATAGATCCCGGTCACGTCGAGCGCGTCGGTCAGTTCCTCGATCGCTTTCATATCGGGGTCGGCGCTCCCGACGTCGGAGAGGTACGTAATCGGGACGACCAGAAACGGAAGACCGGTCGAAGCCACCGCGAGCGGAATGTCGTCGCTCGCGCCCTCGAGGGCGGCCTGTTCGACCCCAAGCGCGTCAGCGACGCGGGCGTAGCCGACGTCGACCTCGCGAACCTCAGGTCGATCCTGTGTCATCCAGACCGTGCCGTCGTTCTCGAGGGCGATCTCGAGTTCGCCGACGTTCGTCTCGAGCGTCGTCGTGCCGAACTCGAGGCCGTCATCGTGGAGATACGCGAAGGAGCCGATGGTCGCGTGTCCGCAGAGATCGACCTCCTGAGTCGGCGTGAAGTAGCGAACCCGTCGGTCGGCGCGGTCGCTCGAGCGCAAAAACGCCGTCTCGCTGACGGCCATTTCGGCGGCGATCGCTTGCATCTGTGCGTCCGAGAGGCCGTCCGCGTCCGGGACGACGCCCGCCGGATTGCCGGTCAGCGGTTCGTCGGTGAACGCATCGACCTGTAAGACTCGAGTCGTCTGCATACGCCATCGGTCGGCCGAGTGACGTATCAATCCTCGGTCGTCGGCCGGACCGGCGACTCAGTCGTCTCCGGTTTCTTCGACCGACCGATCGGTCCACGTCTCATCCGACGGCAGCATGGCCGACTCGTGGGTTCCGACAGGGGGACGGTTCACCTCAGCGGCTGGCGACGACTCGAGGTCGATTCCGGACTCGAGACGGTCCATCTCACCGTCCGCGCGGTTGCGGGCATCCTGATCGATCCGCATCGAGCAGAACTCGACGCCGCACATCGAGCAAAAGCGGGCGTCTTTGTAGTTGTCTTCGGGCAGCGTCTGGTCGTGATACTCGCGGGCCCGGTCGGGGTCGAGCGCGAGGCGGAACTGCTCGCGCCAGTCGAACGCGTAGCGGGCCGACGAGAGGGCGTCGTCCCAGTCTCGAGCGCCGGGGTGGCCGCTTCCCACGTCGCCCGCGTGGGCGGCGATCTGGTAGGCGGCGAGGCCGTCGCGGACGTCGTCCTCGTCGGGGAGACCGAGGTGTTCTTTGGGCGTGACGTAACACAACATCGCCGCGCCAGCCTGGGCTGCCATCGCGGCCCCGATGGCGCTCGTGATGTGGTCGTAGCCGGGCGCGATGTCGGTCACCAGCGGGCCGAGTACGTAGAAGGGCGCGCCGTCACAGACCTCCTGCTGGCGCTCGACGTTCTCGGCGACCTTGTCCATCGGGACGTGGCCCGGTCCTTCGACCATCACCTGTACCCCGCGGTCCCAGGCGCGGCGGGTCAACTCGCCAAGTGTGTCGAGTTCAGCGTACTGGGCCTCGTCGCAGGCGTCGGCCAGCGAACCCGGTCGCAGGCTATCGCCGAGACTGAACGTGACGTCGTGGGCGGCGAAGATGGCGCAGATCTCGTCGTAGATCTGAAACAGCGGATTCTGCTCGCCGTGAGTTTCCATCCACGTCGCCATGATCGAACCGCCACGCGAGACGATCCCCGTCGTGCGACCGTCGGTCAACGGCAGGTGTTCCGCCAGAATCCCCGCGTGGATCGTCATGTAGTCGACGCCCTGCTCGGCTTGCTTCTCGATAATCTCGAGCAACAGATCAGTCGTGATATCCTCGGGACTCCCCGCCTGCTTGACGGCCTCGTACAGCGGCACCGTTCCGATTGGCACCGGTGAGTGGTCGATGTGGGTCTCACGGATCACATCGAGATCGCTGCCGGTGCCGAGATCCATCACCGTGTCCGCGCCGTAGTGAACCGCCGTGTGCAGTTTCTCGAGTTCCGTCTCGAGGTCGCTGGTCGTCTCGCTGTTGCCGATATTCGCGTTGATTTTCGTCGCGAACTCGCGGCCGATGACCATCGGGTCGAGCGCCTCGTGAGCCCTGTTGGCCGGGATGACTGCCTGTCCGTCGGCAACCTGTTCCCGGACGAACTCCGGATCGCGGTTCTCGCGCTCGGCGACGCGCGCCATTGCCTCGGTGATCGTTCCCTCGCGGGCGGCTTCGAGCTGGGTTCGTCCCATTGATAACTAGGTTATATTACTGGATCATATATCGCTTGTGTTGCGCGTCCCACGTCGGCGCACCATCACTCGAGTTACAGGTTCGAGTGCCGAGCGCGGTTTCAGCCCACTTATGAGGGTCGCGTCCTCTCACTCGAGTAGATAGCACCATGTCCGATCTACCGGACGACTTCGACTGTACGATCACCAACTGGGAGTATATCTACGGCCTGTGTCGCGACGTCGGCGACGAGGTTCGCGACGACGCGTTCGAACCCGACGTCGTCGTCGCGCTCGCCCGCGGGGGCTGGTTTGCGGGCCGCTGTCTCTGTGACTTCCTTGGACTCGACGATCTGACGAGTCTGAAGATGGAACACTACGTCGGGACGGCCGAGAAAAGCGACGAACCGACCGTTCGCTACCCAATGCCCGAAGGCAGCGTCGCGGGCAAAGACGTCCTCATCATCGACGACATCGCCGACACCGGCGGCTCGATCGAGCGCGCCTACGAGTACGTCACCGACCGCGACGCCGGCGAGGTTCGAACCGCGACGCTCCAACTGCTCGGCACCAGCGAGTACGAACCCGACTACGTCGGCGAACATCTCGAGGAGTGGACGTGGATCGTCTACCCGTGGAACTTCATCGAAGACATGGTCGATCTCATCTCGAGCGTGATGCGCCAGGCCGATCAAGACACGTTCGCCCAGGAGGAGATCCGCCACTATCTCGCCACGTTCCACGGCGTCGACCGCATCGAGATGGAGATCGCACAACCCGACCGCATTCCCGAAGTACTGACCGAGATGGACCGCCGCGATGTCCTCGAGTCGGCCGGCCCCGGCGAGTGGCAGTTGGCTGACGACTGAGTCGTTCGGTTTCGACCCACGTCACTTCGCGACCGATTCGGCCTCGCCCGAGTCCGACTGTTCGGCCGTCGTCTCGTCTTCCTCGAGTAACGACTCTTTCCAGGTGCCACGCGTAAACCACGCGACGGCGGCGAGCGCGCCGACGATGTCACCGACGACGACGCCTGTCCAGATACCCGTCGTGCCCCAGTCGATGACGAAGATCAGGACGTACGTGACCGGAACGCGCACGAGCCACAGCCCGAGCACCGAAAACGCGAGCGCCGTCTTCGTGTTACCGGCTCCGCGGAACGCACCCAGGATCACCTGCATGACTCCCATAAAGACGAACCCGATCGCAGCGAACTGAAGGTACGTAACGCCGTAGGCGAGCGTTTCGGCCCGGCCGGCTTCCTCGGCCGTGAGAAACACCGCGACGAACGGCTCGGGGAAGAAGAAGGCGAGCGCGCCGGCGACGGCCATGATCCCCGCGATCACGCCCGAGGCGAGCCACGTCGCCTTCGCTGCCCGGTCGGCTCGTCCAGCGCCCAGATTCTGGCCGACGATCGAGTCTGTCGCCTGTCCCATCCCCATCGCAGGCAGGAAGGCAAGCGAGATCAGCCGATTCCCGAGCCCGTAGGCCGCGACGACCGCTGGCGGGAACGTGACGACGATCGCCGTCATCGCGACCAGCGCAAGCGCCGTCATCGACTGCTCGATCGCCGTTGGCACGCCGAGTCTGGTGATCTCGCTCACGTACTCGAGGCGCGGTCGGAGATGGCCCGGTTCGATAGTCGGCCCAGTCGTCGTGTAGTAGAGCAGATAGAAGCCGATCAGCGTGGCGAGCCCCCGCGAGACGACGGTCGCGACGGCAGCGCCTTCGATCTCGAGGCGGGGCAGCGGTCCGACCCCGAAAATAAGCAGGGGATCGAGTGCGAGATTGACGACGACGCTGATGACCATCACGCGCATCGGCGCGCGAGTGTTGCCGTAGCCTCGCATGAGCGCGGCGAAGACGAAAAAGCCGAAGACGAAGGGCACGCCAAGAAAGAAGATCCGCAGGTAGTCGCCAGCCAGTGGGAGGATCGCGGCTTGCGTGTCGCTGTCGGCGGGGAGGGCAGCGAGCATCGGATCCGTCGCGACGTACCCCACGATGCCGAGTGCGACTGCGAGTATCGAAATGAGCGAAATCGTCTGCCCGGCGATCAGGCCACCCTCGCTGCTTTCTGCGCCCGTATGCTGGGCAAGCAAAATCGAGCCGGCTGTCGTGAAGCCGGCGCCGACAGCGATCACCAGAAAGAGTAGCGGAAAGGCGAGACTCACCGCGCCGACGGCATCGGGCGAGAGCGCGCCGAGCCAGAAGGTGTCGCCGACGTTGTACGCGACCTGCAGGAGCTGGATGACCACGAGCGGCCAAGCGAGCCTGAACATCGGGCGAACGAGCGCCCCCTCCGTGAGAGACCCCTCGCTCGACGGACCGCTTGAGGACATACCCGATACTCTTGCTCGAGTTACTTCACCTCTCGTGAGGCGTGATATCTGCACGCAGTCTCCGTTCGGTTTCCACCGACCAGTGGAGGTGTCGACGTTCAGGTTTTAGAAACTGTACTGTTCAAAGATATTTCTTCAGATGATTGGCTATCTTCCTGATATTGGATAAAAGTACAAAGGAATCTCTGTACATGGAAAGGTTTACATCATTATGAAAACCTGCTCCGAGTAACGCGTATGAGTCCCCAGTCAACCCTCCCTCCCCGCAGTTCGACCGGTTCCTCTCGCGCTCCCACTGCCGAGGAGTCGCCGGCACTCTCTCAAGACGAGATCTTTCACATTCTACAGACGAATCGCCGGCGAGATACGATCCAATACCTGCTCGACATCGACGACGAAACCGTCAGAATGCGCGAGATCGCCGAACACGTTGCCGCTCGCGAACACAATACGACGGTTCGAGAGCTCACATCCGCCCAACGCCAGCGCGTCTATATCCCGCTGTACCAGTCACACCTTCCGAAACTCGACAAGAAAGGCGTCATCGAGTACAACAAATCCCGCGGCATCGTTCGTGCGACCGACCGATTGGAGATCTTCCAACCGCACCTCGAGCCGTATCGCGACGAGTCTCCCCAGGACGACGCCGATCGCTCGCTCGTCGCGTACCTCTTTTCTGACTACTACACGACGGCGATCGCTGCGAGTACGAGCCTGCTGGTCGCTTCCATGCTCGGCGTGCTCGCACTCTCCGGCGTGATGCTCGGGACGATCATCACCATCCTCTTCGTGCTCGCAACGATCGGGACGAACCGCGGCTTCTCGTTTTCAGGAACCGGGACCGCTGACTAATCGCTCGTCACCGGCCACTCGCTCGAGGCAACTCACCGTCCGAGACTGATTTCAGAGTGCGATCAGTCGGCGATCGCTTCGCTCGAGTCCGTCTCGACCGTCGCGTCTTGCACCCAGAGGTCGCCGAACAGCTCGTCCTGCTCGAGGCGGACCCGTCCCCGGTGGGAGAGAAAGAGCAGCGCCAGATACGTCATCACGCGCGAGCCGCCGACGTCTTCGATCTCGGCGTACAACACTTCCTCGCGGCCCCGGTCGTACTGGCCCTCGAGTGCGGTCTCGACGTCGTCGATAACCGTCTCGATGTCCTCCTCGTGGGTCGTGTGCGTGACATCGTCGCTGGTCGGCTCGTCGTCGACCCGGAAGTCGTCGCCCGAGTGGTAGTTCAGTTCCTGCATCCCGCGGTCGTACCCGCGTGGCGAGTCGCTCGTGTCGTAGCTTCGGGACTCCTTCCACCGTGTGTCGCGTTCGGCGCTTCGAAGTTCACGAACCAGTTCGTCGAGCGTCTCCGGCTTCCCGCGGGCGTGTTTGCGCTCGAGGCGGCGTTCCATCTCCGCCTCGAGGCTCTCGACGGGGTCGAAGCCGGGTGCTGGTCCGTCGTCGCCGTCCATCGGCCCCTCGTCCGCGAAGGGAGCCTCCCACGGCGGGAGTTCCTCCTCCTCTGGTTCGTCCGGTGCGAACAGTTCGTCGCTTTTCATCCGCAAGAGCACGCTCGCGTAGAACAGCGCGCGGCCCGACGTCCGCAGGTCGGCGTCGTCGAGCGCCTCGAGGAACTTGTCCGTCACCGCGACGATGTCGATGTCCCACGGATCGATCTCGCCGTCTTCGGCGAGTTGGACCAGCAGTTCGACGGGTTCGACGTCCTCACTCTCGCCTGCGTCGTCACCGCTCTCGCCGTCGACATCGTCCTCGACGGCGCTCTCTCCGTCTCGTTCGTCACCGTCGGAAAACTCGAGGACCGTCGAATCCGAGTTTCCGGGTCGCTCGCGGTCCTCGTGGCTGGCGATGTGCAGCGGGATGTCGTCGTCTTCAGTCACTTGCCGGCACCTCCTCGCTCTCGCCGTCGCCCTCGCTGCTGAGGTCGATGCCAGTCACGGCGCTCACGTTATCCTGTTGCATCGTCACCCCGATGGCTCGCTCGGAGCGGTCGAGCATGGCCGAGCGATGCGAGACGACGACGAACTGCGCCTTCTCGGAGAGTTCGTCGACCATCTGGCCGATTCGCTCGGCGTTGACGGCGTCGAGGAAGGCGTCGACCTCGTCCAGTGCGTAGAACGGAGCCGGATTGTGGCGCTGGATCGCGAAAATAAACGCCAGCGCCGTCAGCGACTTCTCGCCGCCAGACATCGCGTCGAGTCGCTGGATCGGCTTGTCGCCGGGCTGGGCTTTCATCGTCAGCCCGCCGTCGAACGGATCGGCCTCGTTCTCCAGATGGAGGGTCCCGGTCCCCTCCGAGAGCTTCTCGAAGATCTCCGTGAACTGCTCGGCAATCTCGTCGTAGGAGTTCATGAACGTCTGTTTCTTCAGCGTCTCGTACTGCTCGATCCGGTCGCGGATGCCCTCGGCTTCCTCGACCAGCGTCGCCTTCGCGTCCTCGAGACCATCGAGATCCTCTCGCACGTCGTCGTACTCGTCGATCGCGAGCATGTTCACCGGTTCCATTGCCTCCATATCCGCCTGCAACACCTCGATCATCTCGAGGACCGTCTCGTGGTCCGGCACGTCCTCGGGGTCGTAGTCGCCGACCTCGGCCTCGAGGCTCTCGATCTCCCACTCGAGGTCGCGCAGCCGGCTGCGTGCGTCCTCGAGTTTGCTCTCGACGGCGTTGACCCGATCCTGTTGCTGGTCGCGTTTCGTTCGGGCCGTGGACAGCTCCGCTTTCAGGTCGCTGCGTTCGGCTTTGAGTTCGGTCAGTTCCTCCTCGAGTTCCGCGACGGCCTCCCGTTTGTCCTCGAGTGTCTCGCGTTTCTCGGCGATCGCCTCCTCGCAGTCGTCGATCCGGGCTTCCTGTTCGGCTTTCCGGTTCTGGGCCGTCTCGATGTCGTCGTGGAGGTCCTCGATCGCGTCCTCGGCGTACTCTTTTTCCAGACTCAGTTCGTTGAGTGTGCTGTCGAGATCCGCGATGCGGTCTTCTCGCTCGTCGATTTCGTCCTCGAGACGTTCGATCTCGGCGGTGAGTTCGGGAATCTTCGAGTCGGCGAGTTCGGCCTCGAGGTCGTCGATATCGGCTTCGATCTCCGCCACCTCGGCCGTTTTCGTCTCGATCTCGCCTGAGAGATCGGTCATCCTCTCGTCGACGGACTCCCGCTCGGCCTCGAGGTCGTCGAGGTCGTCTCGGAGTTCGTCGATCTCGGCTTCGATCGACTCGCGTTCGTCCGCGAGGCTCTCGAGTTCGGTTTCGATCGAGCGCACTTCGTCGGTCGCGTCGGTCTTCCGATCGCGGGCGTCGTCGAGGCGTTCCTCGACGCCACGAAGCTCCTCGCGAAGGGAATCGCGCTGGTCTTGCAACTCGGTGATCTGTTTCGCGACGCGCTCGAGTTGGCCCTCGCCGCCGCCGGTAAAGGAGTACCGCGAGCCGCCGCCGGAGCCGCCGGTCATCGCACCGCTTTTCTCGACCAAATCGCCGTCGAGCGTGACCATCCGGTAGTCGCCCATGTACGAACGAGCGGTCTCTAAATCTTCGACGACCAGCGTGTCGCCGAGGACGTACGAGAAGACGTCGGCGTACTGCCCGTCGAAGTCGACGAGGTTGTACGCGAAGTCGACCACGCCGGGATCGCTCGGGGCGTTGGGCAGCCGGCGCTTGTGCATGTCCGTCATCGGGAGGAACGTCGCTCGCCCCGCGTTGCGCGATTTGAGGTGGTCGATGCACTGCTGGCCGACGACGTCGTCGTCGACGACAACGTTCGCGAGTCGCCCGCCCGCAGCCGTCTCGCAGGCGACAGCGTACTCGCCGGGGACAGTCCCCAACTGCGCGACCGCGCCGTGAACGCCGTTGATCCCTGCGTTCAGGATCGTCGTCACCGCACGGCCGAACGAGGAGTCGCCGCTTTTGCCCGCGTTGGCCTCGAGTTCGGCGTACTCCTGTTGTTTCGCCTGAATCGTATCGTCGACGTCGTCGAGATCCGACTGGAGCCGGCGCTTTTCACGTTTGAGGTCGTCGACGACGCCCGCGATGTTTTCGCGGTTTTTCTTGGCCTTCTCGAGTTCACGCTCGAGATCGGCCCGTCTGTTCTCGATCTCGGGGATCTCCTCGCGGCGTTGCTCGATCGTCGCCTCCTTTTCACTGATCTCGTTCGAACGCCGCCGGGCTTCGTCCAGCAGTCGGTCCTGTTCGCGCTGGAGGTCGTTTTTCTCGGTCTTGACCGCCTCCAGCTCGTCTTTTCGCTCTGCGAGGTCGGCTTTCAGCTCGTCGAACTCGGTGTCGACAGCGTCGATTTCGGCCTCGAGGTCGTCGCGTTCGGCCTCGCGGTCCTGAATCTCGCTTTTGACTTGTGCTTTCTCGAGTTTGTGCTCGCGGATCTCGTCGTCGAGCTCTTCGATCTGTTCCTGTTTGCGATCGATCTTGACGAAGGCCTCACGGCGCTTCGATTCGGCGTCTTCGATCGCGTCCTCACTGGTCTCGATTTTGTCCTCGAGCCGCGAGATGTCGCCTTTGATCTCCTCGATGTCGCTTTTGATCCGGAGCTGTTCGTCCTCGCCTTTGCGCTCGATTTCGGCGTTCAGATCTTCGAGGTCTTCCTGCAAGCGGACGACTTTCCCCTGTCGTTCGTCGAGTTCACGCTGGAGGTCGGTCAGTTCCTCCTCGAGGTCCTCGACACGATTCTCGGCGCTCGCGAGTTCGTCGCGTTTCTCCTCGAGTTCGCTCGCCTTCTTGTAGCCCTCGTACTCCTCTTTTTCGCGCCGCAAGCGTCGGTATCGCAGGGCTTCCCGGCGTTCGTCCTCGAGTTGGGCGAGGCGGTCGCGTTTCTCCTCGATGCGGAGTTGGGCCTCGTCGATTCGCTCTTCGACGACCTCGAGTTCCTCGAAGGCGTCTTCCTTTTTGGCGTCGAACTCCGCGACGCCGGCGATCTCGTCGATGATCTCTCGACGGGCGTGGGGCGTCATGTTGATAATCTCGGTGACGTCGCCCTGCATGACGACGTTGTAGCCCTCGGGCGTGACACCCGCCTGTGCGAGCAGGTCCTGAATATCCGAGAGGTTGACCGAGCGATCGTTCAGATAGTAATAGGAGTAGTAGTTGTCCTCGGTTTCTTTGACCCGTCGGCGAATCCGAATCTCGTCGACGTCGCCGACGTCGTCGCTGCCAGCGGCGTTGACGACCTGCGAGCGCGTCAGCGTTTCGTCGCTGTTGTCGAGAATCACTTCGACGGTCGCCTCGCGCGGGCCAGCGGAGTTGTTGCCGTCCTCGTGGCCGGGGTTGTAAATCAGGTCGGTCAGCTTTTCGGCGCGAATACCGCGCGTCCGAGCCAGTCCGAGCGCGAAGAGTACGGCGTCGATGATGTTCGATTTGCCGGAGCCGTTGGGTCCGGTAACGACGGTGAAATCCTCGTAAAACGGTATCTTCGTTTTGCGGCCGAAGCTCTTGAAATTGTCCAGAACGAGTGCCTTGATATACATATGTGAGCCAGCCCTCCGTCTCGTCGGGGAATCGTGACCAGTCGATCGCGAAGCGAATGGGACCGCGACGCTGCCACGTAGTTACGCAACAATAATGTCGTCGCTACCTGAGTCTTCCGTTTCGTCGGTCGTCTCGTCCTCGACGTCCGCGTCGGCCGTCGCTTCGGCCACCTCGTCGGGCGCTGCTTCCTGTGTCGTTTCGGCGTCGCCTTCTGGCGCTGCGCTGCGTCGCTCGGGAACGCGAGTCGGCGTCTCGGTATCGAGTTCGGCCTCGAGGACGCGGATGCGCTCTTTCGCTTCGATGAGTTCGTCCGTCAGCCCCTCGACCGTCGACTCGAGTTCCGCGACCGTCGACTCGAGTTGTTCGACACGGTTTTTCGACATATCTTCTAGCGGTTCGTCCGCCCACATAAACGTACGTCAGACACAGCTAACCGTTCTGGTAGGTTCGCCATGGGGGATGGTGATCGTCACGGAACCGCACGAGAAGACTGCCTCAGCAGATCAGTTGTCGTCTTCGCGCCACTTGTGTTCGCACTCGGTACAGATGAAAAAGCGCGTCTCGGATTCGTCGGCCGACCGGATCTGTTGCATATACCAGTGCGCACGGTCGTTCCCACACTCGGGACAGTGGGCGTCGGTCTCTGGCAGGGACGTCTCGCCGGAGGACTCGATAATCTCGCTGGCTTCCTGGTCGTCCGTGACGATGTACTCCTCGGCATCGCCTTTCGGTTTCGTATAGCCACAGCTGCCACACTCCCAGAGGCCGTCGTCGGCTTTCATCATCGAACCGCATTCATCACAAAATTCCATCGTTGTCCGGGTTACGTCGGCCGAGTGACTTAAGGGGCGCGTTTAGCCCGAGCCAACACCCGGTTCGTTCCCTCGGACGGGCCAGCGGTACCACCCGCTTGAGTGAACACGCGATCGGTCTCAGCACGCCGGACGGTGTTCGGATTTTTATATACCCGCCCGTGCTATCCCTCGAGCATGTTCGGAACGAGCGGTATTCGCGGCGAAGTCGGCGAGGAAGTGACAGCCGAGTTGGCGCTGTCGGTCGGTCGAGCGCTCGCCTCGGAGGGGTACGAGCGCGTCGTCGTCGGTCGTGACGTCCGCGAGAGCGGGACGATGTTAGCCGACGCACTCGCCGCCGGTGTTCGAGAGTGTGGCGGCGACGTCATCGACGTCGGCGTCGCGCCGACGCCGACCGTTGCCCGCGGCGTCGAGTGGCTCGAGGCTGACGCGGGGGTCGTGATCACGGCCTCGCACAACCCAGCCACGGACAACGGGATCAAACTCTGGTCGCCGAGCGGACAGGCCTTCGACACCGAGCGTCGGGCGGCGATCACAGACCGAGTCGAGAACGAGCGCTACGACCTCGAGGATTGGACCGGTATCGGCGACCGCAGTCACCACGACGGCTTGCTCGAGCGCCACGTCGAGACGGTTACGGACGCCGTTGGCGACTTCGAGGGACTCGAGGTCGTCGTCGACGTCGGTAACGGAGCCGGCAGCGTGACGGCGGACGCGCTGGTCGAACTCGGCTGTCACGTGCGGACGCTCAACGCCCAGCCCGACGGGCGGTTCCCGGGCCGGCCCAGCGAACCCAACGCGGAGACGCTGACGGACTTACAGCAACTCGTCGGTGCGACGGACGCCGACCTCGGCATCGCTCACGACGGCGACGGCGATCGGATGATGGCCGTCGACGAGCGCGGCGAGTTCGTCCCGAAGGACCTCCTGCTCGCGCTGTTCGCTCGCGAGGCAGCGGGCGATGGCGAGCAGGTCGCCGCACCGGTCGATACGAGCCTCGCCGTCGACGACGCGCTCGCGGCCGTCGGCGCGAGCGTAACCCGGACGGCCGTCGGCGACGTCTACGTCGCGGAACGGGCGACCGAGCCCGAGGTCGTCTTCGGCGGCGAACCCAGCGGGGCCTGGATCTGGCCCGAGGAGACGCTCTGTCCCGACGGCCCGTACGCGGCCTGTACGCTCGCGGCGATGGTCGCTCGAGACGGCCCACTTGGCGACGCAGTCGACGCCCTCGAGACGTATCCGATCCGGCGGACGTCGCTCGAGGTCGATGACAAGACAGCCGTGATGGAGCGCGTCGAGGCGACGGTTCGCGAGCGCGAGTTGGAGGTCGACGCGTTAGACGGCGTCCGGATCGATCACGGCGACGGCTGGACGCTCGTCCGTCCGAGCGGAACCGAACCCGTAGTTCGCGTGACCGCTGAAGCGCGCGATCCCGACCGGGCGGCGGCGCTGTTCGAAGACGCCCGCGCACTCGTCGCTGATGCGGCCGACACCGAATAGGTCGAGCCGACGACAGCCGATCGCGCTACCGCTCCCCGGCCAGCGCCGAAAAGAGCCGTTCCTCGAACTCGTCCCTGTCGATCCCGTCTGCGGGGCCGATCCCTTCCATGTGGTCGACGGATACTTGCCCGCCGCCCATCCGGGCGTGCCCGCCCGCGTTGGCCATTGGAATGTCGCTGACGGCGTGGCGGAGAGTCTCTCCCATGTGGACCCGATCGTCTCGAGAGCGCCCCGAGAGGTGGATCGTGCCGTCGTGTTCGCCGTAGACGACGACCGCCGTGATGCCCTCTAACTGCATCAGTTCGTCTGCGGCTTGGGGAATGGCATCGACGTTGGAGAGTTCGCCGACGTCGCAGACGGCGAAGGGGCCCTTGACGCGCTTTTCGGTGATCGCCGTCGCCTTGATCTGCAAGACGTCGTCGCTGACCTGCGGGTTGGCAACGCGATCTAGCATGTCCTCGTCGATCCCCGGAAAGAGCGTCGCACAGGCGTCGAACTCCGCCCGCGAGCAGCCGTTCGTCAGGTGGTTCGTATCCGAAAGAATGCCGTAGAGCAACCCGGTCGCGAGTTCGTCCGAAATCTCGAGACTGTCGTCGTCCGGTTCGATCGCTGCCCCGAGTTCCTCGAGGTACTCGACGACGATCGTCGATGCCGCGCCGTATTCCGTGCGGACGTCGGTAAACTCCGTGCCGGTCCCGTTACCGGGATGATGGTCGACGACTGCGACCGGTTCGACCGATTGAGAGCCCGCAAAGCCACGCGGCGTGTTGTGGTCGACGAGCACGACGGCGTCGGCGGCGAGCTGTGAACTCGTCTCGATCTGTTCGAGGTCGACGTCGAGAACGGTTCGAAACGCGCGGTTTTCTTGGTGGCGGATCTCACCGGCGTACTGGAGCGTCGTCTCGGTACCGACGGATGCCGCGATGTTCGCGACCCCCATCGCACAGGACATCGCGTCGGGATCGGGGTTCGGATGCATCAATACCGCGACGTTGTCGTAGTTCCCGAGCAGCCGCTGGAGGTGGGCCCCCGGTGGCCGACGAAACCAGCGGACGACCCACCAGCTCCCGACGACGACTGTCGCGGCCGCTAACACGACCAGCGAAAGGATGAGCGGCTCGAGGGACCGTGCTGTGTCGACGATCGGCTCGAGAACCAACGTGTCCACCTCGAGCGACGGCTCGCTCGAGATGGTCCGGGTTCGCATATCACACAATTATATCGAATCCTCAAGAAATTTCCCCCGCAGACGACGGCCCGACGTCACGCCGCGTCGGCGACGTACGCGTCGATCGCGTCGCGGTAGCCCTCCCGATAGGTCGGATACGCGAACTCGTAGCCTAGTTCGCGCAGTTTCTCGTTGGCACAGCGTTTGCTCGTCACGAGGCGTCGCCGCGCGGCCGCCGAGAGGTCGTCGTCTGCGAGTCGGTCGGCTTTCGTCCGTTTCGGCGGGTGCTCGACGCCGGCGGCATCCGCCAACCAGTCGGCGAAGACCCACTTATCCGCGGGTTCGTCGTCGACGATCTGCACGACCGCACCGCGGGCGAGGTCCTCCTCGAGCAGGTAGCGGATGGCCCCCGCCGCATCGTCGCGATGAACCATGTTCAGATAGCCCTCGACGACTGGTCCCTCGAGGTAGCGCTCGAGGCGGTAGCGACCGGGACCGTAGAGTCCCGCAAAGCGAGCGACGGTGCCCTCGTATCCGTACTCGGGTGGCAACTCGCGGGCGATCCGCTCGGCCTCGGCGAGCACTTCGGTCTTCTCGGTCGTGGGCCCGATCGGCGTCTCCTCGTCGACCCAGCCGCCGTCGTGATCTCCGAGGACGCCCGTCGAGGAGGTGTACACCAGTCGCGCCGGCGGCTGGTCACGCTCGCCGAACTGTTCGATCGCCGTTTGCAGTCCCTCGATGTAGACCTCGCGAGCCGCCTCGGCACCGCGGCCGCCGCTGCTGGCCGCGAAGACGATCGCGTCGACGTCCGGCACGGCCTCGAGTCCTTCCTGATCGGTAATATCGGTCTGGACGGCCGCAAAGCCGGCGTTCTCGATCGCCTCGATACCGTCCTCGGATCGGCGAACACCGATCACGTCGTGACCACGGTCGGAGAGCTGTCGGCCCAACTCGAGACCGACGTACCCACAGCCCAAGATTGCAACGTCCATGTCCACAGTCGCGCCTGAACGAGTATAACTACCCTGCTCGCAGCGAGACTGGCTGGCACCGGTTGATCGTCGGCTCGAGTCAGGGCGCGCCGTCGGCGATCACGTACTGGATGTGGACGAACTCCGCTAGCGACATCGGTGCGCGCTGTTCGATCTTCTGTTGGATCTCTTTCGCCTCGAGATCGATGTCGATGTGACTCTCGATCGCGTCGACGTCGAGGACGGCCGTCGACATGCCCAACAACAGATGTTCGCAGGCGATAGTCACGATTTCGTCAGCGTCGGGTTCGCCGTCCTCGAGCGCCAGAATCTGGGCCGCCTCGGTGAGTGTGAGGGCTGGCGAGTCCCCCTCGAGCAGCGCCTCGAGGGAGTCACGGTCGACGTCAGTCGCGGCGGCGACCTCGTCGGGGCCGTGCTGTTCGATCACCGACCGGAGGTCGGCGTCGTACTCGGCACGGAGTTCAGCGGGCGAGTCGGGAACGGTCATCCGCTGTTCGTAGAACATGCCAGAGAACACGGGTATCGCGCTGAAAGGTATTGCTATCGTCGCCACTTCTTGCGGTGGGACGGCTGTCACTCGAGGTCGACCCGAACAACCGATCAGTCGGCGAGAAAAACTCGCTCACCGGAACGTTCAACAGGACCCCGTTACATACACGTGACATGAAAGTCGCCCTGATCGGTGTTGGACAGGCCGGCGGCAAAGTGACCGAACGACTCGCCCGATTCGACGCGGAGATGGGGTTTGGGGCCGTTCAAGGGGCGCTGGCGGTCAACTCCGCGGAACCCGATCTCCAGTCGCTCGAGTACGTCGACACCCAGCTGATCGGCGCAGACCGGGTCAACGGCCACGGCGTCGGCGGCGACAACGAACTCGGTACCGAAGTCATGCAGTCGGACATCCAGCAGGTGCTTGGCGCACTCGATGGCCGGGTCACCTCGAGCGCCGAGGCGATCTTCGTCGTCGCGGGACTCGGCGGCGGCACCGGCAGCGGCGGCGCGCCAGTGCTCGTCCATCACCTCCAGCAGGTCTACGACGTGCCCGTCTACACGCTCGGCATCTTGCCGGGGCGCAACGAAGGGGCGCTGTATCAGGCCAACGCCGGCCGCTCGCTGAAGACGATCATCCGCGAAGCCGACTCGACCCTGCTCGTCGACAACGACGCGTGGCACGAGCAGGGCGAAAGCGTCGAAGGGGCGTTCGAAACGATCAACGAACGAATCGCCAAGCGCGTTGGGCTGTTGTTCGCCTCCGGCGAGGCCGTCGAGGGCGTCGGCGAAAGTGTCGTCGACTCGAGCGAGGTCATCAACACGCTTCGAGCCGGCGGCGTCGCTGCGCTCGGCTACGCCACCGAAATCGCGAGCGAGGACAGCGCCGAGAACATTCGAACCGCGATGAGCGTCTCGCGACAGGCGCTGTTGACGGGGACGAGTCTGCCCGACGCGACGACGGCCGACTCGGCCCTGCTGGTGATCGCCGGCGACCCCGATCGGATCCCCCGAAAGGGCGTCGAGCGAGCGCGCCGCTGGCTCGAGGACGAAACCGGCAGCATGCAGGTTCGCGGCGGCGACTTCCCACTCGAGAGCGATCGTCTCGGCGCGCTCGTCTTGCTCGGCGGTGCGGAACGCTCCGAGCGCATTCAACAGTTCATGGAGCGCGCACGTGAGGCGAAACGCGCACGCGAGGAGACGCGAACTGACCACGCGGCGCAGTTCGCCGACGACCGACTCGAGGACCTCTTCTAGCGACCGTTCGATTTCGCTGTCGCCCTGTTCTCGACTTGCCAGATACCGTGAGCGACGAGTCCGTCGGCTGCTCGAGACGACGTGTCCGGGTCAGCGGATCGTTCGGCAGTCGATCCCAAGCGACCTGTCGGACTGCGAGAGGGATCGGTGGCGATCCGCCGTCGACCGTTTATATACACCCGTCGAACCCGTGTCACGCCCCAACACGACCGAGGACGGCCGTGTCAACTGTTTTCAGGGGTTTCGGTACCGGTACATTTAAATTGAAGGCGACAGTAGAAACGAGTACCAGAACGCCACCGGGGCGCGTATCGCTCGACGATCGATGACAGGAAATCTTATTCACCGAGGTTTCGCAGATTGTGAGCGCACGCTGTACACCGTCGCTCGTCTCTGTCGAACGGACCACTCCCGAGCGACGGGTGTCGAGTCCAGTCGAGGCGGCGACCGTCCTCCGGTGCGGGTATGGCACAGAGGTTTGACTAACACATGGTAGACGAATCACAGAACATCGAACTTACAGAGGACGACCTAGAAAACAAATCGAAAGGCCAGCTCATCAAGATGGCCGGGCAGCTCCGAGACCGGCGTAACGAGCTCAACCAGATGGCCTCCGAGCGCGCATCCAAGCGCGACGACCTGAACGCCAAAACGCGCGAGAAGGTCGACGAGGCACAGGAACACCGCGAAAAGCGCGACGAGCTCAACGAGCAGGTCCAGGAACACAAGGACAAACGCAACGAGCTCAACGCCGAAGCCAACGAGCTCTTCGACAAAGTAGAACAGCTCAAGTCGGACATGGAACTCGACGAGGGCAAGGATCTCGAGGAGCTCGAAGAGGAAATCGAGCAACTCGAGTTCAAACAGCAGACCGAGGTCCTCTCGAGCGAAGACGAGAAAGAGCTCATCGAGAAGATCGAGTCCAAGCGCGAGGAGTACGAAGAGCGCAAGCAGAAACTCGACCAGAACGAGGACCTCGAGGAGCTCGTCGAGGAAGCCGAGGAAGTTCGCTCGGAAGCCTCAAAGCACCACCAGAAAGTGACGGAGCTTGCGGACAAGGCCCAGGAACATCACAACCAGATGATCGAGGCCTACCGCGAAGCCGACGACATCCGTGACGAAGCTGACGAGATGCACGAGTCCTTCGTCGAGGCCCAGGAGGCTGCCGACCGCCACCACGAGGACTTCGTCCGCGTCCAGAAGCGCCTGCGCGAACTGGACAAGAAAGAGGAAGAAGAGCGCAAGTCCCAGCGCGACAAGAAGAAAGAAGCGGCCAAAGAAGAGGCCGAAGAGATCTATCAGAAGTTCAAGGAAGGCGAGACCCTCGACACCGAGGACCTGATGAAGCTCCAGAAGACGGGGCTGCTCTAACGCGGTTCGTCCACCTGTGTCTTTTTGCGGCTTTTCTCCGCCGGCGTGAGCGGGTGCGCCGTCCTCGAGTCGGCCACCACGAACGCGAACACGTACGCTTAACTCGACAGCAGCCACAGGTGCTGCCATGAGACGAGGTGGTGACGATGGATCGTGGTAGTGGTATCGTGCGTCTGGTGATCGTGGCGATCGGTGCCGCCGTGTTCGCCGCGCTCGGCGTTGCGCTGTTCGTCGTGTATCCGGAGTCGCTGGCCGATCTGGCCGGCGTCCTCATCGCGCTCGTCGTCGTCGTCGCGGGGGTTCGGATCGCCAACAACGTCGCCGACTCGCTGTTTCCGGGCTATGACGTCGCCGAGGTCGCTGTCGACGGGCCGATTACTCGAGACGGTGGCGGGGGACGACTGCCCTCGAGTCCGGGTGGAACGCCGGCCGACGACATCGTCGATCAGATCGACCGAGCCGACGACGATGACCACGTCGACGCGTTACTGTTGAAACTGAACACGCCGGGCGGCGAAGTCGTCCCGAGCGACGATATCCGCCTCGCAGCCGAGCGCTTCGACGGCCCGACCGTCGCCTACACGACCGACGTCTGTGCGAGCGGCGGCTACTGGATCGCCAGCGGCTGTGACGAACTCTGGGCCCGCGACGGCAGCATTGTCGGCTCGATCGGCGTTATCGGCTCGCGGGTGAACGCGAGCGACCTCGCCGAGAAGATGGGGCTCTCCTACGAGCGCTTCGCGGCGGGCGAGTACAAAGACGCCGGAACGGCGCTCAAGGAAATGGACGACGACGAACGCGAGTACCTCCAGGGACTGATCGACGACTACTACGAGACGTTCGTCGAGCGGGTCAGCGACGGTCGCGACTTAGAACCCGAGTTCGTCCGGGACACCGAGGCACGGATCTATCTCGGTGAGGAGGCCTACGAGATGGGGCTGGTCGATCACCTCGGGACGCGTCGGGAACTCGAGACCGAACTGGCGGACCGACTCGACAGGGACGAGGTGACCGTCGAGGAGTTCGAACCCGAACGACCGCTGATGGCTCGCGTGGGAACCGGAGCCCAACAGCTCGCCTACGCTTTCGGGGCCGGTATCGCCGGCATCGCCGAGGACCGAGAATTCAAACTGCGGCTATAATCGACACCGTTTCCGGGCCGGCGGTGGCCCAAACGGGTCGAACGAGTGAGTGGTTTTATCGTTACACAGAATGGAACGGCTATCGTGACAACGCTGGTCGTCTGTCTCGACCGGACCGACGACGTGGGTCGCAAGACCGGCCTCCGGTCGCCCGTCGTCGGCTGGGAAGCAGTCCGCGCGCTGGTGACTGACGTCGGACTGGCCGATCCGGAAGATTCGGGAGTGAATTCGCTGCTCGAGACGTTGCGCGTCGCCCAGGACCTCCGTGACGGGAACGAAGACGTCGTCGTCGCCGTCGTCTCGGGGGACCGAGAGTCGATGGTCTCGGCGGACCGAGCCGTTGCCCACCAGCTCGACGAGCTCGTCGCCGAGTACGATCCCGACTCGGCCGTCGTCGTTATCGACAGCGCGGAAGACGAGCGGCTGGTGCCGATCGTCGAGAGTCGTATGCAGGTCGATTCGGTCGACCGCGTCGTCGTTAGACAGGCTCGAGACATCGAGTCGACGTACTACTTGCTCAAGCAGTTTCTCGCCGACGAGGAACTGCGCCAGACCGTGCTCGTGCCGATCGGGCTCACGTTGCTGGTCTTCCCGATACTCGCGACCGTCGTCGGTCCCGCAGAGGGAGCCGCCGCGATCACGACCGTGATCGGTGTCTTCCTCCTTTATAAGGGCTTCAACATCGACGAACTCCTCACCGGACTCGCCCATCAGGCCCGCGAGTCGCTGTACTCCGGACAGGTCTCGGTCGTCACGTACGTCGTCGCGGCCGGTCTGACGTTCGTCGGACTCTTTGCAGGCGCGTTAGGCGTTTCGGGTCTCGACAACCCTGCCGGGGTGGTGATCCCGGCGATGCGGTTCGCCTTCGACAGCGTCCCGTGGCTCGCGATGGCCGCGTTGACGGCCAGTGCCGGACGACTCCTCGACGAAGCGATCAGCGACGAACCGATTCGGCGCTCCTACCTGAATCTTCCCTTCATCGTCGTCGCCGTCGGGCTCGTCGTGCGGGGCTTTTCGGCGTACTTCCTCGAGCAACAGGGCGTGATCGACCCGTTCGAGGTGCCAGCGGCCGAGTTCGGTGCGCTCTCGAACGAGAGTTTCGTGGTGACAGCGGGCGAACGGCTCGCCCTGTTCGTCGTGACGGCGATCGTGATCAGTCTCGTCGGTGCACGGCTCGCGTCGTATTTCAGCGAGTCCGAATCGAACCACAACGAGGCAACCGAGACGGCTCAGGATGCGCCACCCACCGCGAGTTCGCAGTCGGAACTGACCGACGGCGGGCCGACGGGGGCGGCTGCAAAACGGGCAGACGACTCCGATGAGGACGACCTCGACGAGTAGCTCTCTCGAGCGACTCGGTACGCATTTACTCCTGTGGGCTCACTGACGACCATGAGCGACGCAGACGGGACGTGGGTAAGTCTCTTCTCGGGCGGCAAAGACTCCGTGTGGGCGCTGTATCAGGCCCTCGAGAACGACCTCGAGGTCTCGCACCTCGTCACCGTCCACCCCAAAGGGGACTCCTATATGTATCACGTCCCCGCGACGGACCTCGCCGCGCTGGCCGCGGACAGCATCGGCATTCCGCTCGTCGACGTCGAACCCGACGACTTCGAAGCCGACGCCGCAGCCGACTCGAGCGCACAGGGCGACGACGAACTCGAGCCCCTCGAAGCCGCGCTCGTCGACCTCGACAACCGACTCGAGGGCGGTATCGCGGGTGTCACGGCGGGGGCCGTCGAGAGCGAGTACCAGACGAGCCGCATTCAGGGGATGTGCGACCGACTCGACTGTGAGCTGTTCGCGCCGCTGTGGCAGGAGGACCCGCGTGAACTGGCCGACGCGATGCTCGAAGCCGGCTTCGAGATCACGATCGTGCAGGTCGCCGCCCACGGCCTCGACGAGTCGTGGCTCGGCCGAACGCTCGACCGCGAGGCGCTCGAGGAACTCGAGCGACTCAACGATGCGTACGGTGTCCACATCTTAGGTGAAGGCGGCGAGTTCGAGACGCTGGTGGTGGGTGGCCCGCACATGGACCAGCGAATCGCCCTCGAGTACGATACCGAGTGGGACGGCACCCGCGGACGAGTGCGGATCACGGACGCCCGGCTCGAGTAACGTTTCAATCGACGGCCGAATCCCTTTGCGCCTCGACGGCGACCCTGTCGATGGCATGATCGAATCCGAACACGACCTGTTCGTCCGGGAGCTTCGGGAACTCTACCACATCGAGCAGGAACTCGCGGACCTCCAGACGGAACTGGCCGACGCGGCAACCGACGAGGAGCTCGAGTCATATTACATGGCGCACAGCGAGACCACGTCGGAGCAACTCGAGCGACTCGAACAGCTGTTCGAGGGGTTCGGCGTCGATCCCGGGGTGATCGAGAGCTCGTCGCTGTCGGGGCTCCGGACGGAACGCGACGAGCGCGTCGAGGATCTCCGGGATCCAGTGCTCGGTGATCTCGTCGAGGCCGAACTCGGACGTGCGATCGAACGCCTCGAACTCACGAAACTCGAGACGTTGCTGACGCTGGCGGATCGCATGGATCTCCCCGCGGAGATCGTCGATCCCCTCGAGCAGACGAAAGCGGAAGCCGAAAGCGGCCTCGAACGAATACAGGAACTGCCGGCGTAGCCCGATCAGGAACCGTTTTTAATTGTGGTGTGGGCCCCGATGAGTGCGCCCGCGAGGTCGAGATCCTCGAGATGTGTCCCTTCGTCGATGATCGAGCGTCGAATGTCGGCGTTTCGAACGGTTGCGTTCGGAAAGATCACCGCGTGATCGAGGGTCGTGTTCTCGAGCGTGACGTCGCCCATCACGTGAACGTTGTCGCCGATCGACGCGTTCTCGAGGGTCGCCGAGTCGTCGACGATCGACTCGCCGTCTAAGTGCCAGGAAACGGCGTCGAGGTAGCTCTCTGGCGTTCCGATGTCGAACCACGCGCCTTCGAAGGTGTAGGCGTACGTCGGCTCGTGATTCTGGAGCCACTGGACGAACCAGCCGGGTTCGTCCGGGTTGTTGCCGTCCTCGAGATACGTCGGGAGCAGATCGAGCGACTCGGCGGGGAACGCATAGCAGGCGATCGAGACCAGCGTGCTCTTGGGATCGTCGGGTTTCTCCTGAAAGTCGACGACGCGGTCTCCGTCGAGATCGACGAGCCCGTAGGACTTGGCCTTCTCGCGGGAGCCGACGTCGTAGGCCGCAAGCGTCGGTGCGTCTTGGGCCTCGAAGTAGTCCAGAAAGTCAGCGATGTCGAAGCTAATCAGGTTGTCGCCGGCGATGACCAGCAGGTCGTCGTCGACGTTCTCGCGCTCGATCAACTGGGCGAGCGCGCCGACAACGCCGAATTTATCCGCCTCGTCGGTCGTCTCCTCAACCGACAGCTGGGGTTTCTCGAACGGGCTGTCGGCGAGGTGGGCTTCGAAGTCGGCTGCAAACCGCTCGTTGGTGCTGACGTAGACGTCGTCGATCCGATCGTCAGCCTCGAGTGCGTCGAAGATCCGATCGACGACGGTTGACTCACCGATCGGGAGAAACATCTTGGGTCGATGTTTCGTGATCGGCCACATCCGAGTCGCGTACCCGCCGGCAAGGACGACGGCTTTCATGACTCGAGGTTCACTTGCCCGTGATAAGTCGTTTGTCCTTTCAGAAGGCGCGCAGGTGCTATCGAGCGGCCGAGGCTCGGGGGCTGCCGGTCAACGGGTACCGTCCGTGTCACACAGTATAAATCCCCGACGCTCTTCTGTCGAGCCATGCGTGAGGCCGACGAAACGACGCGACAGCGACTTGCCGACGCGCTCCGTGCCAAACCAGCAACACCGAGCGAGCTTGCGATTGCCCTTGATCTGACGCCCGAATCGGTGCTCCGGCACGCCGAGCACGTCTCCCAGTCGGTCGACGGAACCGAGACGGACGAACAACTACTCGTCGCACCGCCGACGTGTCGGGAGTGTGGCTTCGACGACTTCGACGACCTGCTGAACCTCCCTTCGAGGTGTCCCAACTGCAAAAGCGAGTCCGTTGCCGAACCGACGCTGACGATCGAGTGAGTCCCATCAGGTGCGATGACTGTCACGTTTCGCTGACGACCTGAAACAGATTCGATACTAATATTTACCGTGGCGGCGAGATGCCGACACGAACTCTCGAGCGAGCGGGTGTCCGGCGTGTGGTCCCATCGACACCTGTCACCGTCTTCGTCTCCACTGGACAGGTATCCGTTCGACTCGAGAGGTTTGGAGGATACGAATGACTGCCACGTCCCACCCCGAGTCCGACTGTGTCGAGTTCGTCCGGTCGGTTCTCGAGAGCCTCGACACGTGCGAGGCATCGGCCGAAACGATCGACGAAGCGTTCGGGTTACTCGCCGACCAGCGACGACGACTGTTGCTCGAGGTAATGCGTACCTACGGGGAAGCGGTGACGCTCCCCGATGCCGCCGAGGAGGTCGCCGTTCGCGAAACCGGCCGACAGATGCCGAACATTTCGGCCGAGCGCGTTCACGAGGTTTACCTCTCGTTGTATCACGACCACCTGCCGCGGCTGATCGACGCCGGCCTGCTCGAGTACAATCAGGAGCGAGATATGGTCGCGCCGAACGCGCTCTGTTGACCTAGAACTCGACGTTCGAGGTCGACGTCAGTTCGTCGCCGTCATCGATCGGGCCCACACCGAGATACGTGTACTCGTCGTCGGTCAGATAGACGTCGCCGTCTGCGACGGTTATTTCGAGAGCCGAGAGATACGCCCCTTCGCAGGGCCCGTGCGTGCACTCACCGGAGTCGGCGTCGAAGTACGCGCCGTGGTTCGCACAGACGAGTTCGCCGTCGCGCATGGGTGCGCCGGACCCCTTGTCGATTTTAATGTGGGTGAGATGCTGGCAGTAGTTCAGCCAGCAGGCCAGTTCGGGTTCGTCGGCACCCGACTCCGTCGCGACGAGAATCGCTTCCTGCGGTCCATCCGCTCCGTTCGTGACACGAAAGAGCACCGTCGAGTCCGTCGGCACCGTCTCGAGGGCGGTGATCCGTTGGGACGCGTCCATCGCCACGCTGGTTATCGATCGGTTCCCCTGAACGTTCCGGTCTGCCGGATGTCTGACGCAGTTTTAACCTCCTGAGTGCCAAACGACGGCTATGGACTCCCTTCTCATCTACGGCTCGTATGGCTATACCGGCCGGCTGATCGCCCGCGAAGCCGTCTCTCGAGGAGGGTCGCCGGTCGTCGCCGGCCGCGACGCGCGTGCCGTAACTCGACAGGCAGACGAACTCGGCGTCGAGGGACGGACGTTCGCACTCTCCGACGACGTCGCCGCTCAGCTCCGGCGATTCGATGCCGTACTGAACTGTGCCGGACCGTTCTCGAAGACGGTCGACCCGCTCGTCGACGCCTGCCTCGAGACCGGGACCGACTATCTCGACGTTACTGGCGAGTTTCAGGTGTTCGAGCGGCTGCGCCAGCACGACGCTGGAGCGCGCGCGGCGGACGTGACGTTGCTTCCCGGTGTCGGCTTCGAGGTCGTTCCGTCGGACTGTCTGGCTGCGTTTCTTCACGAGCAGTTGCCGTCAGCGACTGCGCTCTCGCTCGGTCTCAAAGGGAACGGGCCGCTCTCGCGGGGGACCGCCCGGACGGTCGTCGAACAGCTCGGCAGCGACGGCGTCGTTCGCCGAAACGGGCGGCTCATCAAGGTGCCAACCGCGTTCCGGACACGCGAGATCGACTTCGGGACCGGGCCCGAACACGCCGTCACGATCCCCGGCGGCGACGTCGTCACCGCCGCACACAGCACGGATATCGACACCATCGAACTCTATGCTGCGATGCCATCGTGGGCGACGCGGACGATGGCCGCTGCCGACTCGCTCGGTTGGCTGCTCGCTCGGCGACCGGTCGAAACGCTGGTGAAGCGCCTGGTCGACGCCCGCGTCGATGGCCCAGACGCGCGAGAACGGGCGCGCAGCGACGCGGTCGTCTGGGGCGAGGCTGTCGACGAGTCGACGGGCCGCCGCGCCCGCGCTCGAATGCGAACGCCGAATCCCTACACGCTGACGGCTGACGCCGCCGTCAGCGCCGCAGAGCGCGTTCTCGACGGCCGCGACCGGATCGAGTCACGCGTTCCGGCCGGCTTCCAAACGCCGGCATCGGCGTTCGGCAGCGAGTTCGTCCTCAAACTTGAGGGGACGACGCGCGACGTCCTCGAGACGCCGACCGAGACCGACGACTCGAATCGATCGACGGTCGAATCGGACGACTGAGACGGGCTGCTGTACCGCGTTTCCGGTGTCCCCGCGACCGTTCGGCGATCACACTGAAACGGACGGACAGGAGTCCGTACGATGTGGCGGTTTCACGGCGACTCGAGCGGTCGCGTGATCGACTCAACGCTTATGACGCAACGAGATGAACAACGAGACGAATGGCCCGCGCGTTCGTTCGCTCGGTCGTGCTGTGGACGCTCGTTGCGTACCTCGCCATCGCGCTCTTCGAGGCGATCGTCTTCGGGCGACTCGAGCCGACGAGATACGTTCCCGGAGCGGTCGGCGCGGGACTCGGCATCACCGCTGCGGATCGGCTGTCGCCACTGCGATTCTCACGATCCTGACGTGCTGGTGTTGGCGGTCTCGTCGCGGTGCTGATCGCGGTTTCGGTTCCCGAACTACCGCTCTCGTCGTGCACCGATGTCGGGTACGCCGGTGACGAGCCGCCCGGTGGCTTCGTGTACTACGAGTGGTATCTGGGCTGGCTCGGGAACTCACCCGACGGGGGCGTCAATCGGTGCGATACACCGATCGTCACGATCGCCCTCGGACTCCTCGCGCTCGGAAGCGCGATGCTCGGCCTCGAGCGCTGGAAACGGTAACGTCCGTACTGTGTGGCGATCATTGACGTTCCAAATCACCCCCGATAGCAGGCTCGCTCGACGCGTTCGTCGTACGCCCTCGAGAGCCGGTCCGTCACCGGGCCCCCACCGATCTCGTGGCCATCGAGCGTCTCGATCGGCCGCAGCTCCCACGTGCGGTTCGTCAGAAACGCCTCGTCGGCTTCGAGAACGGCCTCGAGGTCGTAGCGGCCCTCGAGGTCGTAGCGGCCCTCGTGGACCGCGATGTCGGCGTCAGCAGCGAGTTCGAAAACGATCGCACGCGTGATGCCCGGCAGGACGGGGCCGTCTGTCGTCGGCGTATACAGGTCGCCATCGCGGACGAACCAGAGGTTGCTCGTCGCGCCTTCGGCGACGGCGCCCTCCGTGTCGAACATGAGTGCCTCGTCCGCGCTCGGCTGCCCGTCTGTGTCCCGAAGCTCCGCGCGGGCCAGAATTCCGTTGAGGTAGTTGTGTGTCTTCGCCGCAGCGGGAATCGACTCGGACGGTATTCGGCGCGTCTCGACCGTTCGCACGGTCGCCGGTCCGTCCCAGACAGGCTCGCCGTCGACGCCCCCGCGAGGCAACGGCTTCGCGTAGATGACGACCGTCGGGTCGACGTCGGGTTGGGGCGTGAGTTTTCCCGGCTGGACGCCGCGCGTGATCGAGAGCCGGACGTAGGCGTCCTCGAGGTCGTTCGCTGTGAGCGTCTCGTCGATCCGATCCCGGAGGTCGGCAGCCCCGAGGCCGTGGTCGAGCGACAGCGATTCGCAGGTTCGCTCGAGGCGCTCTAGGTGGGCGTCCCACTCGAAGACCGTCCCGCCGTAGACGCGCATGGTCTCGAAGGCGGCGTCGCCGTAGCGAAAGCCGCGGTCGTCGACGCTGACCGTCGCCTCGCTCGCGGGGACGAGGTCGCCGTCGACGTGATAGATCGGCTCGACACGCATTCGTGCTCAGACCTCCTCGTCTGCGTTGGTTTCGGCGGCGAGTCGACAGAAGTTCGCGATCATGCGTTTGCCGACCGCGAGCGAGATCCCGTCGCCGTCCGCGGCGTCTTCGTGGCGACGCGTCAGAATGCTTTCGGGGTGGAACTGGACGCCGATGTGGGGCTTCTCGCGGTGGCGAACCGCCATCAACATGCCGCGTTCGTCGGTCGTCCGGGCCGTCTCGACCAGCGAGTCGGGAAGGTCGTCACGTTCGACGGCGAGCGAGTGATAACGGCCGACCTGAAACGTCGACGGCAGGCCGTCGAAGAGGCCCTCGCCGTCGTGGCTGACCGTCGAGGGCTTGCCATGGACGACGTGGGGGGCGTGGACGACCGGTGCGCCGTTCGCTGCACAGAGGGCCTGGTGTCCGAGACAGACGCCGAGAATGGGGTACTCGGTCTCGGCGAACAGCGGAGTCGAGAGTCCCGCCTCCTGTGGGGTTCCCGGCCCCGGCGAGACGATGATTCCCGTCGGATCGATCGCGTCGACGGCTGCGAGGTCGATCTCGTCGTTGCGCCGAACGATCACCTCGGCCGCGAGTTCGCCAACGTACTGGACGAGATTGTACGCGAAGGAGTCGTAGTTGTCGACGACGAGGATGCGGGCGTTTCCGGTCGGTGTCGGCTCACTCATGGCTCTCACCCTCCGTCTCGAGGGCCATCGCGGCGCGTTCCCCGAGCGCATCGTCGACGGCTGTAATCAGCGCGCGGGCCTTGTCGAGTGTTTCGTCGTACTCGCGTTCGGGGTCGGAGTCGTGAACGATCCCGGCCCCCACGCGGAGATGGTACTCCTCGGCGTAGCGAACGAGCGTCCGGATCACGATGTTGAGCGTCGCCCGGCCGTCGAAGCCGAAGATCCCGACGCTGCCCGTGTAGGGGCCTCGCTGGGTCGCCTCGAGTTCGTCGATGATCGCCATCGTCCGTGGTTTCGGCGCGCCTGTGATCGTCCCGCCCGGAAACACCGCGGCGATCGCGTCGGCCAGCGTTTCGTCAGCCCGCAACTGACCCGTGACGTTCGAGACGAGGTGCATCACCTCGGCGTAGCGGTCGATCCGGCGGTACTCGGAGACCTCGACGGAGCCGTACGCACAGACTTTTCCGAGGTCGTTTCGCTCGAGGTCGACCAACATCGCGTGTTCGGCACGCTCTTTCTCGTCGGTTCGGAGGTCCGCCTCGAGTGCGTCGTCTTCCTCGGGCGTGTCGCCGCGGGGACGCGTCCCCGCGATGGGCTCTGTCCGGACGAAATCGACGTCACGGTGCTCGCGTCGGTCGCCACTCTTAGTGCTCGCCGAGGCCGAGGACGAATCTCGCGGTGGCTCGCGCTCGAGTAACAGTTCGGGGCTCGCGCTTACCAGATCAGTGCTGGCAAACTCGAGCAGACAGGAGTACGGCGCGGGGTTGACCCGCCGGAGGGCGTCGTAGGCCGCGACGGGGTGGACCGCCGCTGGCGCGACGAGTCGCTGAGAGAGGTTTGCCTGAAACGTCTCGCCGTCGCGGATGTACGCCTTCGCTTGGCTGACACGGTTGGCAAACGCCTCGCGGCCGCAGTCGCTCTCGAACGTCGCTGCCGCTGTCTCCGCCGGTGGCTCGCCGACCGCTGGATCGCCTTCGAGCGTCGCCCGAGCCAGCTCGAGCGCGCGTTCGCGGCCGCATTCGTAGGCCGTCTCGAGCGTCTCGTCCGAAATCTCGTCGCCGAACGCGTCGGCCTCGAGTCGCGGACAGGCCGTGATCCGCAGCGTCACGTCGTCGCCCTCGGTGGGTTCTTTCCACGCCGCCAACCGGTCGTAGATGCCGACCTCGAGTCGGGGCAGGCCGCGGTCGTCGACGGCCGATTCGGGGAGGGCCTCGAGTTCGCGGGCGATGTCGTAGGCGAGCCAGCCGATCGCCCCACAGGGATAGGGGACGTCACAGTCACCACGGCACAGATCGTCTCCCTCGAGTAACCCCTCGAGCGCCGCGAGCGTCGGCGATTCGTCGCTCGATTGAGAGCGCATGACGGCATCGGGTGAAACCGTCAGTCGATCGACTGGGTCGACGCCGAAGTAGCCCCAGCCGGGCTGGCCGCCGGTCGTCTCGAGGAACGCCCCGCCGCGGGTGTCGGCCGGTCGGGCACGGCGGTAGGCGAAAAACGGATCCTCGACGGTGACCCGAACCTCGACGGGGAGTCGGACGCCAGTGCGCGTCGCCGGTGTCGAATCTGCCGTCGGATCGCGCTGTGCGAGCCACTCGCGGGCAGCGGCTCGAAACGACGCGAACGACGTGACAACGCGCGGGTCGCACATGTGCTCGGGGAGGGCATGGGACCCTAATCCTCTTGCGGTTTCGGGCGTGTCAGTGACCTGAACGCAGACAGACGGCGGTAGAGAAGAGAACGCGCGGGCAGGACGGAACGGGAATTATCGGACTTCGGCGCGGTCGATCCAGCCCTGAATGCGCTTTTCGGAGATATCGGTCCCCTCGGCGAGTTCGGCGGCGTCCGCAGCGGCGAGTTCGGTGACGGTTTCGACGCCCGCCGACGCGAGCCGATCCGCGTAGGCAGGCCCGATTCCCTTGATCGAAGTGACGGGTTCCTGCGTCGTCGGATCGACGTCCTGCTCGTCGGTATCGGCGTCCGGTTCGTCGTCGGCTGGGGTCTCGTCGACAGTGCGCTCGGACTCGTCGGCGTCGGTCGCTGGTGTGGCCTCCTCGAGTTCGGTATCGACCTCTTTTGCGGGTTCGGATTCGGTTGCTGGTGCGGGCTCGGGCTCGGCTTCCTCGACCGGGGACGCTCCCTCGGCGTGATCAGGTGTCTTCTCGGCCGTTGGGGACGCGTCCGCCGGCGTGGGGCCGGTCGCCTCCGCCGGCTCCGCCGCGGCGTCGGGTTCGTCTGTCGGTTCCATCATCGAGTCGGTCGAACTCGAGGCGGTCGAGCCGGCGGCTACCGACTCGTCGGTGGTGGCCGACTGGTCAGGTTCGGGCTCGGTCTCGTTGGCAGCTTCGGTTTGCGACCCAGTCGTCGCGCTCGCTGGTGCCGGTGGTTCCGTTCGTGTCTCGTTCGTGGTCGATTCGGTGGTGTCGTCGCCCTCCTGTGACCCTTCCCGTTCGACCGTGACGCCGACCTCTCGAGTCTGCCCTCGCTCCGGGTCGGACGTGCCGAGTCCGAGGAGCGATTTCAACTTCTGGAGGAGTGCCATTGTGCCGATATAGTTGGCACCACCACTTAAATTCGCCTGATATCGGGATGTATCGCCCCGAAAACCGGTTTTCCGGGCCTACAGCTGCGAGCGAAGCGCCTCGTTCATCGCCTCGACTGGCGGTTCCTCGCCGGTCCACAGTTCGAACGCCTCGACGCCCTGATAGAGCAACATCCACGCGCCGTCAACGGTCGTCGCCCCGACATCCGCCGCGTCCCGCAGCAGGCGCGTCTCGAGTGGCTGATAGACGGCGTCCATCACGGCCAGCTCCCCGTGGAGCGTGTCGGCGGGCACCGGCGTCTCGTCCGATTCCATGCCGACGCTCGTCGCGTTGACGAGCACGTCGGCGTCTTCGAGCAGGTTGGCGAGCGTCCCGGACTCGAGGCCGTGGCCCGTCGCCCCCGGAACCGCCTCGGCGAGCTCGTGGGCCGTCGACTCGGTTCGGTTGGCGATCTCGACCGTCGCGCCCGAATCGGCGAGGCCGAACGCGATCGCCCGTCCGGCTCCGCCGGCTCCGACGACGACGGCGCGTGCGTCCTCGAGCGTGACGTCGTGGTCGCGCAGCGCGCGCATCGCGCCGACCGCGTCGGTATTGTGGCCAGTCGGCGTTCCGTCCCCCGTGAAATCGACCGTGTTGACCGCGCCGATCCGGGTCGCCAGCTCGTCGGCGTCGACGTACTCGAGGACGTCCTGTTTGAACGGAATCGTCACGTTCAGCCCCCTGATGCCGAGCGCGTCGGCTCCGTCGACCGCAGCCTCGAGGGCCGCCGGCTCGGGCTCGAAGGTGACGTAGCGGGCGTCGAGCTCGAGCTGGTCGTAGGCCGCTTCGTGCATCGGCGGTGACAGCGAGTGTCCGACCGGGTTGCCGAGCAACCCGAAGACGTCCATAGCCATACGCCACACTCGAGGCGGCGGGGATATACAGATACCGAACACGAGATACCGAACGCGGTGCCGATCGTCGGGGGTGTGCTATCCCGTCTCGTATCCGGTCGAAATCTGCACAGACTTACGTCGGACGCGTCAAGGGCACCCATGCTCTCCGGCCTGTCCCTCCACCTCGGGTTGCTCGTGGCCGGCATCTTCGTCCTCTATGCCGGTGCCGAGTTGCTCGTCGCCGGCGCCGGTCGACTCGCGCTGGGGATCGGCCTCCGGGCGGCGACCGTCGGCGTGACGGTGATCGCCCTCGCGACGACCGCACCCGAACTGTTCGTCTCGGCCATCGGCGCGGTGAACGTCTCGACCGACATCGGCCTCGGCGCCGTAATCGGCTCGAACATCGCCAACATCGGGCTCGTCCTCGGGGTCTCCGCGCTCATCAAACCGTTGCACATCAGCCAGACGGCGATGCACCGACACGTCCCGTTCATGCTCTTTGCGGTCGTCTTGCTCATCGTCCTCGGCGTCGACGGGACGATCGGCTCGCTCGAGGGAGCGATCTTTCTGCTAGTGCTTGGCGGCTTTACGGCGTATCTGGTCCACTCGGTCAACGCGAATCCAGCTCCGGACGTCGACAACCCCGATGCGAGCGTCGGGCTCTCGCTTCGGGACGTCGCACTCGTCCTCGGCGGGCTGGTCGCGCTCGTGCTCGGGTCGCGGTGGCTGGTTTCGGGCGGCACCGCGTTGCTGTCGGCACTCGGCGTCTCGGATCTGGTGATCGGGCTGACGGTGCTCGCGCTGGGCACCTCGCTTCCGGAACTCGCGGCCTCCGTCGTCGGGGCAGTTCGCGGTGAGAGCGAGTTCGCCATCGGCAACGTCGTCGGCTCGAACATCTACAACATCCTTGCCGTCCTCGGCATCGTCGCCCTGATCACGCCGATCGAGATCGCCTCGAGCACGCTGTGGCTCGAACTCCCCGTGCTGGCCGTCTTTACGGTCGCACTAGTCGGGATGATGGCCTACGGCCGGACGGTCACGCGACTCGACGGCGCCGCCCTCGTCGCCGGCTACGTCGGTTTTCTCGCGTTGCTCATCCCGTGATGTTTCGAGGTCCGTAACCCAACCGAGCCAAAACGTGCGTTACAGCGGCAGCGGCGTCGTGTGTTCGTCCGCCCAATCGCCCTCGGTACAGCGGGCTTGCAACTGGTCCAGCCGCGGCCCGACGTGCTCTCGAACGAGCCTGACGAGCGCGTTTTCCGGCCCCGCTCCGGTGATCGCGGTCGCCTGTGGCTCACTGCCCGAGTCGTCGATCGTCACGAGCATCACCCGTTCGCGATCGGCAAAGACGATGCGGCCGTGGTGAATCTCGTCGACCGGAAAGTTCAGCCAGTCGAACTGCGGCTTACAGACCGTGGCCTCGGGAACCGCTGACCGAACCGTGTCCCGAACGCGCGGCGATCGCGACCCGACGTAGACGTCGATGCCGCGATCGGCGGCGGCCCGCCAGCGCTCGAGACAGCGTTGCTGGACCATCCCTTCGTCGGGCACCGTCACGAACAGCTCCTCCTCGGCGCTGTCTGCGAGCTCGTGGCCTCGAGCGACGACCGTCGAGCACCCGTCGATCGTCCAACACGAATTCGCGTCCTGCTGCCCGATGGCGACGTCCGCGTCCAGCACGTTCGAGTCGCTTCCAGCCTGACCCTGCATCGCCTCGAGGCCCACGACGACCTCACGGAGCGGACTCGCAGCCAGCCAGTCGGCCCGCCACTGCGGTGCGTTGGGCTCGAGCGCGACGGTGTTGCTTTCACGGTCGTACTCGACGAGGTCGGCCGCCGCGAGCGACGGCAGGTAGTTGTGTCGCAGTGCCGTCGCGACGGGCTGCCAATCGGATTCCTCGAGATCGACGAGGCGGCCGCCACCCTTGCGGGCGACGATCAACGCGGCCAAGTCGTCGACAGCGAGCGGGTCGCGCTGTTTCGCGAGCACGGCACAGGCGAGCCGACTCCGGGCCGGCTGGAGTGCATCGAGCGTCAGATCCAGCGTCTCCTCGTCGAGGACCGACCCACCGGTCGGGTTCTCGAGGAAGTAGTTGACCCAGTCGGCCTCAAGCAGCCGATGGTCGGCGAGCGTGATCGTTCGCGTGTCACCATCGCGATGTTCGGTTACCAGCCCGACGTCCAGAAGCCGCGGGACATGATGGTGTACGAGTTCGATCTGGATGTCCCGACACTGCTCGTCGGTGACGATCGGACAACCGTGTTCGCAAACAGCCACCTCAGTTGCCAGCGTCTCGACCGAGAGCGGCTCCGACCGGTCGGCGAGGACCGACAGGAGGGACCGCCGGCGAGGACCGGCGAGGACATCGAACGCGGTAGTCGTTCGTTTGGCAGTCAGGCTGGTACTCATTGCTCGAAGAAGACGACGAGTGCGGGAAAGGTGTGTACCAGCATGCTCTGGTATCGGCGACCGAGCGCACCCGGCGAATCGCCCCACTCAGCTGGAACGCTCGTCGCCGATGGCAGCGTCGTCCTCGAAATAGGCCGTGAGGAGCTTCGCCTGTGCGACCCGGAGGTGTTGGTGGAACGTCTGGCGAGCGATCCCGAGTCGCTCGGCGATCTCGCTGGCATCGCTGTTGCGGGTCGGCCACTCGAAGTAGCCGCCGTAGTAGGCCGCCTCGAGGGCGGCTCGCTGTTTCTCCGTCAGGTCGTCCTGCACGCGCCGTCGGAAGTCGCCACGCGTTTCGACCGGTCGTTCGACGGTGCGCTTCGAGAGCAGTTGCGTGTCCGGGTAACGCGCCGTGAGCGCCTCGACTAACTCCCGAACGGCGACGTCCGGACTGGCCTGCACGACGACGCTCGAGACGCCGTCATCGACGATCTGTGATCGCATCCGCGCGCCGTAGTCCGCGAGCAGGCCGGTGATCGCCGGCCCGTAGACGACGAGCTCCCAGTAGCTCTCGTCACCGCTAGTGTCGATGTGGCGGAATTCGCCGATTCCGGAGTGGATCTCGGCAACTGACTCGAGTTGATCCGGATCGGCGTCGGTCACGGAGACGTAGTAGACGAACACGTCGTCGGTCAACGGTAACACGTGATCGAGCGTCACCGAACACCCCAGCTCGGCGGAGAGATCCGTACAGACGTCTCGGCGGTCCGTCGATTCGAACTCGAGTTCGACGGCGGTGTCGAGATAGAGGAGCCGCCGGACGGCCATTGCGTTGAGCGCGTGGCCGACCGTCGCGCCGAACTCTTGGAGTACTTCCCGTTCGCGGTCGGTAAACGCCGTCGCCTCCGTGGCGGCGACGACGAGCACGCCGAACGTTCGGCCACTCGCCGTGATCGGGACGACTGCGATCGAACCGTAGTCGCGGTCGCGAGCATTGGCTCGCCAGCGCTCGACCGAATGCTCCCGGAGGCCGTGATAACAGTGGACGGTTTCCGGCTCGAACGGTGGCGCGTCCGACCCGTCAGTCGGGGGCTCGAGGAACAACGAGAGGACGTCGTCAGCATCAGCTGCGTCGATCCCTGCCCACGAATTCGATTGTATCGACTGCTGCCCACTCGCCGAGGGATCGCCTTGCCCGATGACGGCGAACTGATACAGTTCGACGTCCGCGAACGCTTCGACGACCGCCGTCTCGATCGCCTTGCGAGTCTCCGCCGTGACCATCGTCTCGTCGATCGTTCGAATCGTCGCGTTGAGCCGCTCGAGGCGCTCGAGTTCCCGTTCGCGGGCCTTCCTATCGCTGACGTCACGCCCGATACCGGTAAAGCCGAAGACGATCCCGTCCGCCCCCGAGATTCGTGCGCTGTTGAACTCGAAGGGAATCCGCTGGCCGTCGCTCGTCAGTACCCGTCCTTCGGCGGTGACCCGTTCACCGTCGATCAGGACCCGGTCGATCGCGTCACTAATCTGCTTGCGATCTTCCGGCACGATGAACTCGAGTGCGTTCATGCCCTCGAGTTCGGCGGCGTCGTAGCCGGTGACCTGTTCGAATCGCTCGTTCCAGCGGACGAGATTGCCCTCCGTATCGAACGCATAGAGCAGGTCCGGCTGGGCCTCGAAGATGCTCTCCGTGAGCGCCTTTCGTTCGCGAAGCTCAAGTTCCTGTCTGTACTCGTCGGTCCGATCGTGCAGGATTCGCACGTAGCCTCGAAGGGTGCCGGGCTCGTCGCCGGCGTCGGCGGTAGAATCGTCGCCGCCTCCGACCTCGAACGCTCCGTCGCGTTCCCGGATCGGCGCGAGCACTTCGTGTACCCGGAACCGGCTGCCGTCGCGTCGAAGCCGCCAGCCCTCGTCTTCGGCCCGTCCAGTGGTGCGCGCCTGCTCGAGCAATCGCGCTGGACGGCCGTTCTCGCGACTCTCCGGTGAGAAGAAGGTCCGGTAGTGTGTACCTTCGATCTCCGCGTCGTCGTGGCCCGTGAGCGACCCGTCGTTCCACCGCGCGACGCGACCGTCGGCGTCGAGCAACGAGATTGCACGCTCACCGACGAGTTCCGTCAGTTGCCGAACGTCGAGGCTGAACTCGGCCGGGAAGTCGACGTCGCTCGACGTCGAGTTCGTGTCGTCCGAACTGTCGTTGGTATCCCGTCGTGAGTCGGTCATAGCGAGGAAACTGCGTTCATCGATGGCTGTTCCTGATGCCAGTTACCATTCGAGACACTGAAAAACCGACGGTCGGCGTCGCGGTAGATCGCCATCGTGCACGAGGTTGGGTTCGGGGCAGCCGGCCCGGAACCGAGAACCGACGGCGTTACCGGGTCCCGGCCCACGCATTCGAGTATGACCACGCTTGCGATCGTCGAGAGCCGGGCCGACCGCGCGTCGGTCCACATCTGCGACCAGCTTCGCGACCTCGCCGACTGGGAACCCCTCGAGGATGACGCCCGACCCGCAGCCGACGGCGGCGGCACCTACTACCGACTGGACGGCGTCGAGTTGCGGTCGTTCGACGACTTCCATCTCGAACTCGAGCGTCCCGTCGACGCGTTTGACTGTGACCCCGACCTGCTCGTCTTCGCCTCGCGTCACTCGGGCGATACGGGCCCACTGCTGACCGGCCACTTCACGGGCAACTTCGGCCCGGCCGAGTTCGGCGGCGAGGCCGACGCCGTCGCCGAGGCCTGTCCGAACGCCCTCGCACGGCTCCTCGAGGCGTTCGACGAGTACACCCCCGAAGGCTACGACGTCGGGATGGAGTGTACCCACCACGGCCCCACCGACGTCGGCTGCCCGTCGCTGTTTGCGGAACTCGGCAGCGGCGACGAACAGTGGGACGACCCCGAGGGGGCGGCGGCCGTCGCTCGCGGTATTCTCGCCCTTCGAGACGTTGCCCCCTACCGCAGTCGACACGTCGTCGGCTTCGGGGGTAATCACTACGCCCCCCGCTTTACCCGCATCGTCCGCGAGACGCCGTGGGCCGTCGGCCACATCGCCGCCGACTGGGCGCTCGAGGCGATGGGCCATCCCGATGCGCATCGTGACGTTCTCAAGGCGGCGTTCGACGCGAGCGAGGCCGACCTGGCCGTGCTCGACGGCGAGTGGCCCGTCCTCGAGGACACGCTCGAGGAACTGGATATCCGACTCGTCAGCGAGACATGGCTGCGAGAAGTCGGTGATCGATCGCTCGCCCTCGTCGACGCCGTCGAATCCGTCCTCGGAGCAGTCGACGACGGAGTTCGCTTCGGCGACCGACGGACCGAGTCGATTGCCGTCGTCGACCTCCCAACCGAACTGGTCGACGCGGCCGAGGGAATCGATCCCAAGGCAGTGCGGGCGGCCGTCGACGCGACCACCGTCGCCTACAGGACCGAAAACGGCGGGAGCCGAGTGGGTTCGCAGGTCGCGGTTCCCGACCCGAACGCGAGCGCGGCGGCGGCCACGGAGAGCGATGACGGGCCGACCGCCACCACGCGGCTCATCGACTCGCTGGCGACCGTCCTCGAGGACAAGTACGACTCGGTGACGATTGACGACGACGCCGTCGTCGCCGAACGGACGAGTTTCGACCCAACCCTCGCGCTCGAGGCCGGCGTTCCCGAGGGGCCGAAGTTCGGCGCGCTGGCAAACGGCGAGTCCGTGACGGTCGACGGCGAAACAATCAGCCCCGAGACAGTTCGAAGCCAGCAGACGGATCGGTTTCCGATCTAGCGACCTCGAGACGGCGGCGTACCTTCCGTCTGCCGTCTCGAAAACGGAATCCGGCGATGCCGTCCGCCGGCGGGCCCACGCCGGGCGACGTCAGACAATCGTCTGACGTGTAGGGGAAAGGTAATTATGCTCCATCTTTTAGAAGGTGCCAAGAATGGACTCCATCATCGACGACGCCATTGACGAGGCCGAAGGCGGGGAGTCGGAGTCGACCCCCGAGGACGCCCACCCACAGAACGGCCAGTCGCCGGACGGAGACGGATCGACCACCCAGCGGACGGGGACGATGACCGACGATCAACTCGAGGACGTGCTGCAGGACCTCCAGACGGACATCACGGTCGTCGGCTGTGGCGGTGCCGGCGGCAACACCGTCAACCGGATGCACGAGGAGGGGATTCACGGCGCGAAACTCGTCGCCGCGAACACCGACGTCCAACACCTTGTAGAGATCGAAGCCGACACGAAGATCCTGATGGGCGAGGAGAAAACCGGCGGCCGCGGTGCCGGCTCGCTCCCGCAGGTCGGCGAGGAAGCCGCCCTCGAGAGTCAACAGGACATCTACGACGCCATCGACGGCTCCGACATGGTCTTCGTCACGGCCGGCCTCGGCGGCGGCACCGGTACCGGCTCCGCCCCAGTTGTCGCCAAAGCCGCCCGCGAGGCTGGCGCGCTGACGATCTCGATCGTCACGACGCCGTTTACGGCAGAAGGTGAGGTCCGCCGAACCAACGCCGAGGCCGGCCTCGAGCGCCTGCGTGACGTCTCCGACACCGTCATCGTCGTTCCCAACGACCGCCTGCTCGACTCGGTGGGCAAACTGCCCGTCCGGCAGGCGTTCAAAGTCTCCGACGAGGTGCTCATGCGCTCGGTCAAAGGGATCACCGAACTCATCACGAAACCCGGCCTCGTCAATCTGGACTTCGCCGACGTTCGCACCGTGATGGAACGCGGCGGCGTCGCCATGATCGGCCTCGGCGAGTCCGACTCAGAAGCCAAAGCGCAGGACTCAGTCAAGACCGCGCTTCGCTCGCCGCTGCTCGACGTCGACATCTCCGGCGCGAGTTCCGCGCTGGTCAACGTCACCGGTGGCAACGACATGGCCATCGAAGAAGCCGAAGGCGTCGTCGAGGAGATTTACGACCGGATCGACCCCGACGCACGTATCATCTGGGGGACCTCCATCGACGAGAGCCTCGAGGGCAGTATGCGGACGATGATCGTCGTCACGGGCGTCGAATCACCGCAGATCTACGGTCGTCAGGACGGCGAGGCCGTCCAGCCCGCGGGCGCAGGCGGCGACGACATCGACTTCGTCGACTAACGCCGGTCGACTCACCTTGCCGCCGGACCACAGCGACCGATGGAGTCCATCGTTCACCGTTCGTTGATCCCATGTCTCGATTGCGCTTTGCCGCGCCGGAACTGACTTACAGCCGACGTTGTGAGTAGATGGTATGCACTCAGACGGCCACGTAGACGATTCGCGCGAGCCGATCGCCGGGCAGACGATTCGACACGGGACCGGGGTGACGGCGACCCGTGCGTTTCCGACGAACGCGTATCCGTCGAATCTCGACCCGTTCGTCCTGTTCGAGCGCTTTTTCATCGATCCGAACGAGGGGTTCCCAACCCACCTGCACCGCGGCTTCGAGATCGTCTCGTACATGCTCGAGGGTGGGATGGAACACGAGGATTCGCTTAGCGGGACGACGGGGCAACCGTCACGACCGTCGTCGGTGCTGGCTCACCGATCGACCTCGAGACACCGATGGAGTACCTCGACGTTCGCGTGAGCGAGTCGTGGACGTGGTCGATTCCCGATAGCTGGTCGGGCTTTTGCTACGGCGTTGCTGGCTCGGATCTCGTCGACGGCGACGCCTTCGGCGAGGGGGACGTGCTCCTGGTCACCGACGATCGGTCCGTCGAGATCCGAAGCGAGGACGGCTTCCGCGTCGTCGCCGTGTCGGGCCAGCCACACGGCGAGCCGATCCGCCAGCGCGGACCGTTCGTGCTGTGACGATCGGTCTCAAACAGTCGGTGTGGTGTCCGCACTCCGAACGTCATACGGTTTCCTGTCGTCACGTCCCGCCGATCGCCGACCCGTGTGGCGATCGTCGGGACATCGGGACAGCAATCCGTCTCAGTCGTCAGCGGGCGTTCCCGCACACGAATCGCCGGCGTACTTGCCCTCGATGCTCGGCGGGTACTTGCCACGATCGAGTTTCAGATCCGACTGGGGCCGTGCCATACAGGTGAGCGCGTAGCGTTCGGCCTCTTCGTCCGTTAGGCCGCGCGCTGCGGGCTGGGTGACCTCTCCCTCGAGGATCTCCGCCGAACATGCCAGACACATCCCGACGCGACAGGAGTACTCCTGTGCGATCCCCGCCTCGAGACAGCGACTCAGAATCGTCTCTTTGTCCGAACAGGTGATCGTCTCACCCGTTCCGACGAACTCGATCGTGTACTCGGTCATACCGCTCGGTACGGCCGACCTCACTAAAACTCTTTATTTCACTGTATCGAGACGAGGCTGCGAGGTCGACCGACGGCGTCGCCGCCCGGTCGACAGTCCGTCGACGGTCCCCGGATCGTGAAATTGTCACCGACAATCCGACGAACCGACCATAAAACGTTTTCTTCCTCTGGTGACCATCTTGTGAGTATGAGTACGCAGGAGCAGTCGGCCGCCGCCACGACGCAGACCCAGTCGCCGGACGTGGTCGTCGTCGGTGCCGGAACGGCGGGCTGTTATGCCGCCGCGACCATCGCACGAGCAGACTACGACGTCGTCATCCTCGAGCGCAAGACCGAGGACGAAGCGGGCCACATCGCCTGTGGCGACGCACTGAAAGGCGCTGATGCGTTCCCCGAGGCGATCCCCAAGTCGAAACTCGAGCCCGCATTCACGAACACGGGCGTCGACCACGGCCGTTTCGAGATCCCGCAGGAAGACACCGTCCTCGAGATTCCGATTCCCGGTGAACTGGCCGTCATCGACCGCTGGGAGTACGGCCGCCGTATCATCGAGGGAGCCGGAGACGTCGGTGTCGACTTTCATTACGATACGGTCGTCAACAACGTCACGCAGACCGACGACGGTCGTGTCACCGGCGTCGAAGCGATTCGGAAAGGCGAGCCCCGAACCTACGAGGCAGAGCTCGTCATCGACGCCGCCGGCTCACTCTCGGTGCTCCAAGATCACGTCGACTTCTCCGACTCGACGTTCGATACGAACGTCAACTACAGCCACTTCTGTTCGGCCTACCGAGAGATCGTCCACGTCGACGAGCCTGTCGAGTGGGACGACGCCCTCGTGTTCAAGCCGACCGAACGCGCAGCAGGCTATCTCTGGTATTTCCCTCGCACCGACACCGAGATCAACGCCGGGCTGGGCTTCCAGATGACCGAAGAGCCGATGAAACTCGTCGACGACCTCAAACGCGACCTCGAGAACCGGCCGGAGTTCGCCGGCGCGGAGGTTGAGGACAAACTCGGCGCGGCCCTCCCGACTCGGCGACCGTACGACTCCGCCGTGCATCCGGGCTACATGGCCGTCGGCGACGCTGCTGGCCACGTTAACCCGACGACCGGCGGTGGCATCGCCGGCGCCGCCTACGCCGGGAAGTACGCCGCTGAGGCCGCGATCAAAGGACTCGAGACCGGTGACGTCAGCGAGAAAACCCTCTGGGAGTACAACGAGCGCGTCATGGACCACTTCGGCGCTCGCTACGCCGCCCTGGACGTCTACAACATTCTCTCGACGGCCGTCGACGTCGACGACCTGATGGGGCTGCTCGCCGCGATGCCCGGCGAGAAACTCGCGGAGGCGCTGTACTCGGGAAGCACGAGCATCGGCCCGAAACTCGCCGCAGAGAGTCTGTACAACAGCCGCGGTCACTGGGGGACGATCTGGAACCTCTTCCGAACCAAACGCCGGGCCGACGAGCTGCTCGAACTCTACGAGGCGTACCCACATCATCCTGCCGCACTCGATCACTGGCAACAACGCCGCGACGAGCTTATGGAGAAGGTCTACGAGACGACTGGGGCCGATCCGAAGTACTAGCTGCCGTTCGCTCGTGACTCTCCCGGACGACCACCGCTCACAGTCGAGTGACGTGCGATCCGTTAATCGCGTACGAGAGTTCGGTCTCGCCACCCGTTCGTATCTGCTGAACTGGGACGGTTCGCTGCTTGGCTGTGAGCGAATTACTACCGCTGTACTGACACAACAATCCGATGTACAGACGTTAACGATGTCATGATATAAATAGGGACTGGCCAAAAACCTACTTTGTTAGGGATCTTGGCTATTCTTGTTGGTCTGTTACACTGTCTCGATGGTACAACAACACACACGCCGACGCGCACTGTCACTGATCGGAGCCACCGGGGCTATCGGCCTCGCCGGCTGTCTGGGCGGCGACGAGAACGGTGACGACGAAATGGACGACGGCAACGGCATGGCCGACGATGGGACGGACGACGAAATGACTGACGACGGGATGGACAATGCCGGCGTCCGTGTCGCTCACCTCTCACCCGACGCGCCGAACGTTGACGTCTACGTCGACGGCGACACCGTCCTCGAGGACGTCCCCTATCGGGCTGTCAGCGACTACCTCGAGCTCGCCCCCGAGACGTACGGGATCATGATTACGGCTGCTGGCGATCCCGACACGGTCGTTTTCGACGACGACGTCGAGGTCGGTGACGGCGACTACACGATCGCCGCCCTCGGCGAACTTGCCGAGGAGAACCAGCCGTTCGCACCGGCCATCCTCGAGGACGACCTGAGCGATCCGGGCGAGGATACCCGCATCCGCCTCGTCCACGCCTCGCCGGACGCCCCCGCGGTCGACGTTACGGTGGGCGACGGCGAGACGTTGCTGTTCGAGGACGCCGCCTTCGGCGACGCTGCCGCCGTCGAGGTCCCCCCTGACATGTACACCCTCGAGATCCGACCCGCGACCGAGGGCAACGACGGCGACGTGGTCGCGACGTTCGACGTCGAACCGATGGCCGGAAACGTCTACTCGGCCTTTGCTGTCGGCTACTTAGAGCCCGGAATGGCGCCGGCGAACGAGGCCTTCGATCTCGAGGTCACGCTCGACGCTGAACACCACGACGGCGCCGACGATCACGACGACGAGTAGGACGCTGCTGACGACGATGACGGCGAGTACTGATCGATAGGTGTCCTCGAACCACCAACGGAACTCAATTCGATTTTTCGGACCCTGCGCCCCGAAGCGCCGCCGCTCAGACCCGTCTGCGCCCGATTCGTTCGATCGTTCCGGACAGGACGTCGATTCCGTGTGCGATGCTCGCCTCGTCGACGTCGAACGTCGGCGTGTGGTGGCCGCCGGGGTGGTCCGTGCCGATCCCGACGTAACACGCAGTGCCGCCGTTTTCCTGCACTGCTTCCATCAGGAACGTCGCATCCTCGCTGCCGCCGAGTTCGTCGCGCTCGAGCACGCGCTCGACGCCCTCGGTCTGACTCGCCACGTCGGCGACGATATCGACGAGTTCCTGATCGCTCGTCGCGCTTGGAGCCTCCGCGCCGATGGAAAAGTCGACCGTACACTCGTGCATCTCGGCGGCACTTCGGACTACGTGACGTGCCTTGCTGTGCATGTACTCCATCAGTTCGGTCGTCTCGCCGCGGACTTCGGCGAGGATCCGTGCCTCCTCCGGGATGACGTTGGCAGCCGTCCCTCCCTCGACGACGCCCGCGTTGACCCGCGTCGCGCCGTCGTTGTGCCGGGGGATGCCGTAGAGGTTCTGGACGGCCGTCGCCATCGCCTGCACGGCATTTCGGCCCTGTTCGGGATGGCCGCCAGCGTGGGACGACTGGCCCGTGAACTCGGCCTCGAGGTGGCGAACGGCGAGAAAGCCGTCGATACCGGCGACGACCTCGCCGGTGGGGTGGTCGAGGCCGATGTGCAGTGCCAGCAAGTGGTCGACGTCCGCGATGTGGTCGCTTTTGGCCATCGACTTCCCGCCGCCGACAACCTCCTCGGCGGGCTGGAAAAAGACCTTCAGCGTGCCCGAAAACTCACCGCTCTCTGCGATTCGCTCGAGGACGCCGACGCCGATCGTCGCGTGGGCGTCGTGGCCGCAGGCGTGCATCGCCCCCTCGTACTCGGATCGGAACCCGTCCGCGGCGGGTTCGTGGGCTGCGTCGGCTGACTCCTCGACCGGCAGCCCGTCGATGTCGACCCGGAGCCCGACTGTGGGTCCCTCGCCGCGCTCGAGGACGGCGACGAGGCCCGTATACCCACCGTCGAGGGACTCGAGAATACCCTCGTCGACGCCGGCGTCGCGGGCGCGATCGTGCCAACGGGCCAGTTCGGCCTCGTCGGGGACGGCCATCCGGTGGTCGCCAGCGATGGCATCGGGGCCGACGTGGAGTGCATCGAGATCGAGTCGTGACTCGAGTTCCTCGGCGAGTCGTGCGGTGGTGTAAAACTCACACCAGGCGGGTTCGGGTCTGCGATGGAGATCCTGGCGAAGCGAAACGAGGTCGTCCGTGTGCATAACTCACACTCGATTCGAGCGCTGAAAATGATACCGACACCGGAACATCGGGTGGCAGTCGGTCGTGCGGATCGGATAGCGGTTCGTCGGTTGCAGTGAGTTGGAGTCGCGCCGCTCGCCTACTATAGTAGCCACTGAACGTCAGTGCACACTCAATCGCACGACGGCTGTGCGATCGGTGTGTAAACCGTATCAGTTGTTACTACAGCAGCAGACTGGTGATTGCTCGGAGTGTGGACCTTCCCGCGTCGGGACTCCCGATCAGTTACCGCGGCCGACGCCGCGGATCTGTTCGACTTCGGCCTCGATATGGACCGAATCAGGAAAGTTCTGCTCGGCGATATTGCGCGCGAGGCTATCGTGGCCGTGAATCTCGAGTTCGCGGGTAAACACCGTGTACCGCCAGGAGGAAAACTGCCGATCGTCGTCGGCGTGGAGCCGACACCGTTGGGGCACGGAGAGTTTCTCGGGTGGATGCGAGTGGGGGCCTTTCAGTGCGGCGCCCTTTCGTTCGGCGGTGGCTTTGATGTCGTCGACGATCCCATCCAGCGCGGCGCGATCGCCGCTCTGGAGCGTGAGGCGGGTAACGAAGGTCATGGGTTGCTGTCCATTCGTCAACGGTCGGTGCGTAAAAACTTGCTGAGATCCGCCCAGTTCGTGCGTCGAGCGGTGAACGAATTCGGACTCCTCGTGGGGACACCAGTCGATATCGTTCCACCGAATGGCATATACGCTGGACGAACAGTCCGATATTCTCTTAACGTCGCACCTATTATCCCAGTTAATGGCAGTTGAAGCTACGAGCGCAGGCGCGATCCTCTTCCGCGATACGCGGGGCCGGCGCGAGTATCTTCTACTCAAGAGCCGCCCAGGCGATTGGGAGTTTCCCAAGGGCGGTGTCGAAGGAGATGAAGAGCTACAGCAGACGGCGATCCGCGAAGTAAAGGAAGAGGCAGGTATCGAGCAGTTCCGGCTTCTCGACGGCTTTCGTGAGGACTACAACTACGTCTTCGAGGCGAACGGCACGACGATCCACAAGACCGTTCACCTCTTTATTGCGAAATCGTTCGAGGCCAGTGCGGAGCTATCAAACGAACATCGGGACCTTCAGTGGCGCGACTACGAGCAGGCAGTCAACACCGTCACACAGGATGGGCCACGCGAAATCTTAGAGCAGGCCCACGAGTTCCTCGACGACCGCGAGGAAGACGAGGAGTAGGCCCGACATCGGCAAGACAGCCCCCGAGGCCGTCGGCAACGAGTCACATCTACGCCGCCTCGTAGAACGTTCTCGAGCGCGTTAACGTCCCTTGTGTCCAAATAGGTGGGCTGTTCTCCCTGAATGTTCACGAGCCGACTCGAGTCGTCCGTGTGATCGGGCAGCGCTTTTGACGGCGTCGCGCTAAGGGTCGGTGTGGACCGCGCACTGAGCGAGTTCGAGTTCGAACTCCGGTGTTGTCGCTGGGCCGAACGGGCCTGGCCGCCGACCGAGTCGGCCAGTGGCAACCACGCGATTGTCGCCCGTCAACTCGGCACCAAACGCCGCCGCTGGGACACGATCGTCCTCGAGTGCGATCCCGAGGCTCTCCGCGAGCGCGCGAAGTTCGGCCGCGAACGACTCGATAGCGATCTCTTGCATCTCGTCCGCAACGCGCCTGACGACTGGACCTACTATCGCGACTGTCTCCCCGAGCCCGGCTACCCGTGGCGCTACGTCCGCGAGGCGATTCATCGGGCCGACGATCGCGGCATTCTCGAGACCCGAAAGCGCGGGAATCGCGTTCAGATTCGCCGGAAATGGCCCTATCCCGACTGGCTCAACCGGATCGTCGCGATCGAGAACAAACCCGACCTCAACGCCAGCGCGGCCCGCGCGCTCGGCTCGCAACTCGAGTACGACGTCGCCGTCTCGCTAGCTGATGAGGTCTGGGTCGCGACGCGGGCGACGGGCGACAGCGTCGAACCCGCGCTGTTCGAGGACCTGCCGGTCGAAGCGGGTATTCTCACGCTCGAGCCCGACACGCTCGCCGCCGAGGTCGCGTGGTATCCCCGAACGCTCGCCGTCGACGAGCCCGGCACGCGCATCCTCGAGCGACCGGACGGCGGCGAGCGGGACGGCTCGGCGGCCCGTTTCGAGTACGTCGAGCCCGCGTCGAAGGCCGAAAAACGCCTCGCGATCGCCGAACGCGCCTACGAACGCGGCTGGCGCTCGTTCGTCGAGACGATGCGCCCCGACTGTCGACACTTCGAGTTGCGCGCTCGAGACGGCACGCAACTCCAGCCGCACTGTGCAGCGAAAGAAGGCTGTCAGACGGCTGCAGCGTGCTCCAGCCGCTGTGCCGACTTCGAACCGGAGCCGCCGGGCTGGCGGACGCGAGGCTGGCCGATCGAGGGTGGCCCCGGGAAGCGCTGTCAGCAGTTACTCGCGGATCGGCGCCGGCGCCGTCGACCGGGGATATAGCTCAGTCGGAGACTGCGACCTCGAGGTCTTCGCGGTCGACGGCCAGTCGGAACGTGGGGACCGTTCGGTAGACGACTTCGACGACGTCCTTGCGCCGAAGGCTCTGCAGTCCCGAACGGACGTCTTCGGCCTCGGGGTCGACGTCGAACTCGTCGCGGAGTTTGTGCAGGACCGACACGACGCTCTCGGACTCCTCGTCGGGGCCGGCCAGCACCGACACGATCTGGGACTGGAGCTCCGGGACGCGGATCTTGGAGGGCGGACCCTCGTCCTCGGGATCGCTCTCGATACCGGGTTCGACGTCGACGAGGTCGGCCGCCTCGCTCGTCGCCCGAATCAAGCTGTTGTCGTCGCGAAAGTAGTAGTCGCCGAGTTCGTTCTCCAGATACTGGTGGACCTCACTGCCGCTTTCCATCCCCCACCGCTCCTGTAGCTCTGCGTTCTTCGTCGGCTGTAGCTCCACCACGTCTGCCAATCGGTCTGTGGCCTCCTCCGAGAGCGTCATCGTCGAAGCGTATGCGGATCCGCTACTTTTGCGTTGCGTCCCGTCGCCTCTTGAGTGGCGCCGACCGCGGATCATACGGCCGCCCGTCCGTCAGTGCCGATGCGTCTAGATAGTCTCGGGACCACCGGCAAATCGTTCCAACAGACCGTCTCAATCGTCGCCGACGACCGGGATCGGGCGTGTCGTCTCGAGCGTCTCTTCGACCTGCGTGGAGACGAGGGCGGCTCCGAGGACGGCGAGCGTCGAACCGAAGACGAAGGGGGCCGCAAAGCCGTAGCCGATCAGCGCGCCCGAGGAAAGCGGGCCGATCGCGATTCCGAAGCCAAAGGCCATCGTGAGCACCGACAGCTTCGAGCCGGATTCGCCCTCGCCCGCGAGGTCGCCAGCGAGCGCGAGCGACGGTGCGAACACCATCGCTCCGGCGACACCCTGCAGGAGTCGGGCGACGAACATCAGCTCAGAGGTCGTGATGAACCCCTGAACGAGCGTCGCCGGCGCGAGCAACAGCATCCCGCCGAGGATGAAGGGCCGCCTGCCGTAGCGATCGCAGGCCCGGCCGATCGGGGTCTGGAGGATGATCTGGGCGAGAATAAAGGCCGCAAACTGGAGGCCGAACCAAGTCGAGCCCTGCTCGAGTCTGGCGTTGACCTGCGGTTGAATCGTCGCGAACAACGCGATCGCCGTCGCCATAAACAGCGAGGCGACGCCGAGCGTGAAGATCGGATCGAGCAGGTTCGACCCGGATCGATCGCGGATCGGGATCGAGAGGTCGGCCCCGGCGTTCGCCCGCGTCGCCTCGGGGTCGGTGATGAGAACGGTCACGAGCAGATAGCTGGTCACGGCGGTGATCGCGGCGATCGCGAATGCAGCATCGAACCCGCCGATCGTCGGGCCAACGGGCAGCGCGTAGGGGCCGAGGTTGACGACCGCACCGGCGACGATCGGCCCGGCACCGAAGCCGACCAGCCGAAACGTGTTGTAGACACCCATGTTGCCGCCACGATCCTGCGTCGTCGCGAGTTCGTTGACTAGTGCGATCGATGCCGGGATAATGAACGCGACACTGACGCCCTGCAGGCCCCGGATAACGACCAGCGAGAGGTACGTCTCCGCGAAGACGTACGCCACGTTCGTGACTGCCAGCCCGGCGAGGCCGATCAGGATGAACGGTTTGCGCCTGCCGAATCGGTCCGAAAGCCGGCCCGTCGCCGGCTGGAAACTGCTGTTGAGAAACCCGAACAGCGAGAGGATGATCCCGATGAGCATCGACTCTTCGAGGCCGAACGTTCGCCCGCCGACGGTGCCGCTTGCCACGTACAGCGGGATGACGATGATCAGAAACGAGTTGCCGATCCCATCAGCCATGCGAGCAAACGCCAGCGCGAGGACCCGGCGGTCGACAGCAAACTGGTCGAGAAGTCGCCGGACGAACGTCTGCATGGCAAAAACGTGTGTTATCCGCTCCGATGACTGTTTCGGCCCGGCGGGCCCTCCGTTCTCGAGTCACGTTGCGACTCGAGACGAAAGACCCCCGTCAGCGGGAGCAAAACGGTGACGAGCGCCCTCAGTTGATCGTCGTGTGTTCGGACTCCTCGTTCAACGCGAGGTTCGCCGCGATTTCGGCGTTTCGCATCGCGTACTGGGCTGTTTGCTGGAGGCTGACGAGCACCTCACGAACCCGCAGCAGGTCCTCGTTGGACATCTCCGGCAGTTCGTTGAGGATCTCTTTCTCGCGGTTGGAGATCTCGTGGAAGCGCTGTCGAACCTCGTTGGACTTGTCGTAATCACGCTCGACGGCCGCCTCGACCGCCATGGAGGTGATCTCGTCGACCTGTTCGTTGAGTTCGCGGATGTCGCGCATCACCGAACTGTCGACGTTCAGGCTGTGGCCTTCGGTCTCGATGACGATGTCGGCGATGTCCTCTCCGTTGTCCGCCGTCAGCTCGAGGTTCTTCGCGATCGAGCGGTAGCCGATCAGTGGGAAGCCGGTATTGAGACCGACCGCACGCGCGAGGTTCGGGTTCTGGTAGGCGGTAAAGATCAGGCGCAACAGGAGCACGAAGATCTTGTTCGCCTGCCGCTCCCGGTTGAGGGCGCGCTGGGCCAGATCGGGGTTGCCGTGGGCCAGCGCCTTGATCCCTTCGCCGCGCATCGTCTGTCCCGTTCGCTCGAGACGCTCTAAGAGGTTGTCGAGCGTGAAGTCCTCCGGATCGACCGAGCAGCGAATCGAGATGCTCTCGGGAGTTTCCTCGATGACGCCAAGTCCCATCAGCTGCGTTTCGGCCTGATAGACCGCGTTGATGTGTTCGGACTCGAGTGCGCCGTCTTCGGTATCGATGCGGATGACACGCCGACCCAGTACGTACTGGGCGACGATCGCTCGCTCGACGGCGTCGGCATCCAGATCGTCGGCGTGGATGATCGCTTCCGTCTCCTCGGTGTTGGCCGACTCGGGCATGACGGTCAGCGTTCCCTTGCCGCTGGTTCGCAGGGAAACTTCGTCACCTTTCTCGACACCGTGTTCAGACGCCCACTCGGCGGGGAGGGTCATCGCAAGCGTCGACGGACCCAATCGTTGCACTTTCCGCGTTTCCATGCGTCACCCTACGCGAGAGTTGGCCTTAATCTTGACTATATGGTCATTACATAGCTGACGAATGGTTATATCCTTGATTGCAACAGCTGCAGATGCTAATACCTTATATAACCTTGACGAGGCGGGTCGTAAACCGGCCTGTCCGAACCTGCGTCCAGCCCCGAAGCCGCTCGTCGACCGCTGGGTCGTCGGTATCCACGCGCAGGGCGTCGATTCCGTCGAGTTTCTCCCCCGAGGCGACGATTTCGATCTCGTCGGTGCGGTCGATCACGGCGGGTGAAATCTGGTGGTTCCCCCGTCCGAAGATGAATCCCTGACCGCCGATCGGCGAGACCACGATCGTCACCGGTTCCTCGAGGACCTCGAGGATCTCGCTCTCAGACGCGTCTTTGGCGAGTATCTCCCCATCGCGCCAGACGTCGACGCCGAGCGGTGAGGGCTCGATACCGAGTTCGGACTCGATCGCCCCGACGGTCCCGCCGGGACCGAAGACGTAGGTCCGCTCCGGGTCGATCTCGCGGGCGACGCCCGCCGCCAGCGCATCGACGCTGCCGCTTGCGACCTGCTTGCCCGACTGAATATCGGGTGCAACGGGTACCGGGACGACGGCCTTGAGTTCCGTTCGGACCTCGCCCTCTCGGTAGGCTGCTTCGTCGATGTCGTTCACTTCGCGGGCTGTGACGCGGTCGAACTCGGCGACGATCCGGCCGGCGTCGGCCGGCGTCACGGCGAACACCGACGAGTAAATCTTGACGCCCGCCGGGACGCCGAGCATCGGTGTCTCGGCCCCCTCGAGTACCGACGCGACGTCGACTGCGGTGCCGTCGCCGCCGACGAAACAGACCAGCTCGACCTCGTGCTCGAGAAAGGCCCGAACGGCCCCACGCGTGTCGGCGGCGGTCGTCTCGGCGTCGGCGGGCGCGTTCGGATAGGCGCTGTCGGCGGCGTCGGACTGTGCTGCGTCCGTCTCGTCACCTCTCGTAGGCTCGTAGACGACGATCGGCTCGTAGCCGGCCTCGCGGACCGCGTTTTCACCCAGCACGCCCGCGGCCGTGTAGACTGTCAGGTCGGGCTTCCGTCGATGCAATGCTGCGAGCGCTTCGCGGGCCCGATCGGGGGCTCGCGGTTCGGCTCCGAGTTCGCGCGCTTCCTCGAGTTTGCCATCGGTTCCTTTCAGCCCGACCCGACCGCCCATGCCCGCAATCGGGTTGACGACGACACCCAGAGACTCCATGGCCGACGTAAGCAGAGCCGATCCAAAAGCCGTGTGGTGTTTTCGAGAGGGCGCGCGACGATACCGACGAGCGGATTTTCTGAAACATTAAGAGGGATGGGAACTGACCGCATCGTATGAACGAACTCACGTTCGCCGTGCTCGAATCGGATCCGGAACTACCGATGGCGCTGACTGGCTGGGGCGTGCTCGCACTCGGCCTCCTCGTGACAGTCATCTGGCTCGCCTACCTGTACCGATAATCGACACCTCCGGCGGCGTTACTCGACAGTGTCGACTCGCTCGCGGAGCCACGTCGCCGCCGCCGACACGGTTTCTTCGTCCGTCCCCTCGAGTGCGAGTCGAACCGACTCGCCGGGGTAGCTGCCGACGGAGACCTCGAAGCGGTCGCGCACCGTCGCGATGCGGTCGAGCAGCGCGCTTTCCGGCTCGTCGGCGACGACGACCGTTCGATACGTCTTCGTCCCCGAAAACTCGTCCGCGATCGACTCGAACATCGCCTTCATCTCCAAGGGGACGCCGGGGAGGACGTAAACGCTCTCGAGAGCGGCGCCGGGCGCGACGCCGGCGTCGTTGTGGAGCGGACGGGCACCGGCCGGCAGCTCGGCCGTCCCCTCCGTCAGTTCGGCCCGCGAGTAGCCGTTCGCCTCGAGCCAGGCGAGCGCGTCCGCGTCTTCCTCGAGTGAGCGACCCAGCGCGGCGGCGACGCCTGCCATCGTGACGTCGTCGTGGGTCGGGCCGAGACCGCCGGTGACGATGACGGCGTCGTACTCGGCGCGGTACTCGTTGACGACGCGGGCGATGTCGCCGATCCGATCCGGGACGGTAGTCACACGCTCGATGGCGACTCCGCGCTCGGTCAACTGCTCGGAGAGCCACGTAGCGTTGGTGTTCGTCGTTCGACCGGCGAGCAGTTCGTCACCGACGGTGACGATTGCAACGTTCATGGCCGTCGTTCGGCCCGCGGCGTAAAACGAGTGTCGAGACTCGAGACTGGAGTCATCTACCGAAGTCGTCCGCGTATCGTCAGTGTTACCCTCGCGCCACCCCGACACACGGCGATAAGTGAATACGTCTGACACGAAATGGGTCGGTAAAACTATTGGTGTGTTGTCACGACTATTGACCGACCCGTATACGTCGGGGGTCTTTATAGACCGCCGCTCGATGTAATTTTACTAACCACAAGATTCAATTCTGATAATTCAGTATAGAGAGAACGATGTCTCAGAGTCGGACAAAACGAGCCGAGTCGGAATCAACTGCAATTCTCTCAGCACTGGGGAGCAAGTACAGTGCGGAGATTCTCTGTGCGGCAGGCACGCCGAAATCAGCCCAGGCGCTGAGCGACGATATCGAGATCCCGATCGCGACCTGCTATCGCCGCATTCAGGACCTCGTCGAGGCCGGACTGTTGACCTGTGAGGGACGACAACTCTCCGAGGAAGGACGACGAACGAACATCTACCGACGAACGCTCGATGAGATCGAGATCGACTTCTCCGACGACCAACCGTCGTTTTCGCGCAAACGCCGAACGGAAGCCAAAAACCGGCTTCGGGATCAACTCGAGGACTGATCGTCCGTCTCCGAGCGCCGTTTCGAGCGAGCGACCGTCTCTCGTTTTCGAGCCACGGCGTGGCGTCCGGGTCGCGGATCGAGTGTGGTGTGGCCACACAGCGATGGCGCCAGTCGGTCACGCTTAAGTAATCTCAAGGGAATACTGAGATATGACTGAACGAGCAGCGACCGCCGAGCGTTCGGCCGCAGTCGCCGACGGCAGCGGCGATGCAATCATCGGAACCGAGCGTGTCCTCCACGTTGGCCGCGACCGCCCGATCAGGATCAGCGCCGGGCATCGGCTCCTCCATCACGACGGGAAGTGTTCGCGACCGCACGGGCACAACTACGAAATCTCCGTCCGCGTAACGGGTGAACTGACCGATGAGGGCTGGATCGCCGACAAAGGCGATATTACCGCAGTGATCGACGAGTGGGATCACATGTTCCTGGTCGAGGCGGGCGACCCCCTGATCGACGCCTTCGAAGCCGCGGGTGACGACGACGCGCTCGTCGTCCTCGAGCAGCCGCCGACGGCGGAGGTGATGAGCGTCTTCCTAGAACGCAAACTCGAGGCAGCGTTGCCCGACACCGTCTCCCACGTCGCCGTACAGGTCAACGAGACGAGCGAACTCTGTGGCGGCGGCCAGTTCTGAGATGCCGGTTTCCGACTCGATCGATCGGGACGGGGTGGCTGGAGACGACCAGCCAGCCGACGGCCTCCCGATCAACGAACTGTTCTACTCGCTCCAGGGCGAAGGAACGCTTGCCGGCGTCCCCTCCGTGTTCGTCCGCACGAGCGGCTGTAACCTCCGCTGTTGGTTCTGTGACTCCTATCACACCTCCTGGGAACCCACCCACGCCTGGCTGGGCGTCGAGGAGATCCTCGCGGAGATCGAATCCTACGAGAACGCCGACCACGTCGTCCTCACCGGCGGCGAACCGCTGCTCCACGAAACGAGCGTCGACCTCCTCGAGGCGCTCGCCGAACGCGGCTACCACACCACCGTCGAGACCAACGGAACGATCTACCGCGACGCGCCGATCGACCTCGCTTCGATCAGCCCGAAACTCGAGAGCAGCACGCCCACGCCCGAGCGCGATCCCAAAGGCGACGGGGAGTGGGAAGACCGCCACGAGCGCGACCGGATCGACCTCGAGGCGCTGGCCCGCCTCGTCGAAGACTCCGACTTCCAGCTCAAATTCGTCGTCACCGACGAGGGCGACCTGCCCGAAATTCTCGCGCTGCTCGAGGACCTTCGAGAGGTCGCTGCCGTCCCGATTCGGGACGATAACGTCCTCCTCATGCCCGAAGGGGCGACGCGGGACCGACTTGAGGAGACCCGCGCCGACGTCGCACAGCTAGCCATGGACCACGGATTCCGGTACACGCCCCGGCTGCACGTCGACCTCTGGAACGACGCGCCCGAAACCTAGAACACTGAACTCCGATGACCGACGATACGACTCCTACGACCGACGAATCGACCACCAAACGCGCCGTCGTCCTCCTCTCGGGCGGCATGGACAGCGCCACCGCCGCTTACGAGGCCCGTGATCGAGGCTACGAGATCTACGCCCTGCACACGTCCTACGGCCAGCGAACCGAGGACCGCGAACTCGAGTGTGCTCGCCGACTCGCCGACGAACTCGACGCGGCGGACTTCCTGCGGATCGAAACCGGCCACCTCGCGGCGATCGGGGCCTCGAGTCTGACCGACGACGACCTCGACGTTGCGGACGCCGACATGGACAGCGACGAGATCCCGACCTCCTACGTCCCCTTCCGGAACGCGAACCTGCTCGCGATGGCCGTCTCGTACGCGGAAGCCAACGACTGCGACGCCGTCTTCATCGGTGCCCACAGCGAGGACTTCTCGGGGTATCCGGACTGTCGACCCGCGTTCTTCGAGGCCTTCGAGCAGGTCGTCGACGTCGGTACGAAACCCGACACTGAGATCTCGATCGAAGCCCCGTTCGTCGAGTGGTCGAAAACCGACATCGCCGAACGCGGGGTCGACCTCGAGGTTCCCTACGAACACACGTGGAGCTGTTACCGCGAGAACGAACCCGCCTGTGGAACCTGTGATGCGTGTGCGTTCCGCCTACAGGCGTTCCAGAACATCGGCGTTCGGGACCCGATCGCCTACGCCGAGCGGCCGTCGTACGTGGACGACTAGTGCCGGTTCCGATGGGTGCGTCCGCCTCGTTACCAGGCCTGCTCGAGAATACGTTCGATATCCTCAACGGAAGTCTCCAGCCCCGGCGGCGCGTTCGCCATAAACGAGTCGGCGAGGATCGCCTCCGCGACGGCGGCGAACTCGTCCGGGTCGGGGCCATCGACGTCGCGAAGTCGTGTCGGCAACGCGAGTGCGTCGCGCACGTCGGCCACCCTGTCGACGACCGCCTGTGCCGGATCGACCGCACCGGCGACGCCCAGCGCGTCGGCCAACACATCCTGTCGCGCGTCGACTCCCTCCTGATCGAACAGGTACGTGAGGACGTGTGGAACGGCGACGGCGTGTGCCGCACCCTGTTGGACCTCGTACGTGCGCGTGAGTCCGTGGCCGAAGGCGTGGACGATCGACAGCATCGTCTCGTCGGGCCGGGAGATGCCGTACTGGACCAGCACGACGCCCTCGAGGATCGTCTCGAACGTCTCGATGTCGCGCTTACCGCGACCGAACGCGCGGAGGCCGGCCTCGAGTTTGCCGAGCCCGCGCGTCGCCGTGGCGTCGGTCACCGGCGTCGCGTTGGCCGCGTAGATCGCCTCGAGACCCTTGTCGAAGCCGTTCATCGCTGAGCCTGTCAGAACCGACTCGGGCGTCGTCGCCACCAGTTCGGGATCGTAGACGGCTGCGGCGGGCATCAGTCCCGGTCCCGAGATGCCGCCGCCCACTTCTCTGTCGACCAGTCCCGACTCGGGCGCGGCGGTGGCGCCCGCGACCTGCGAGAGGTCGGCACCGGCGAGCGTCGTCGGAACCGCGACGATCGGCACCAGTCCCTCATCGGGGACTCGAATCGTGCCCGTCTCCGCGAACTCGTCGCCGATCGCCGCGGGTTCGCGGTCGCTCGCCGCGAGGACGCTGATTACCTTCGCCACGTCGAGGCTGCTCCCGCCGCCGAGGCTCACGAGCACGTCGGCGTCCTCGTCCTCGAGTCGCTCGAGGCCATCGACTGCCGTCCCGAGGCGTTTCTTCGTCGTCGTCTCGGCGAACACACCGGCGAGTCGGTCCCCGAGGCCGTCCGTGACCGGGTCGATCACGTCGGGCGTGGAACCGACCGTCGAGCCACAGACGACCAGCGCACGCTCGAAGCCGTGGCGCTCGAGTTCGGCCCCGAGACCGCCGACACAGCCGGCACCGAACCGGATCGTCGCCGGCTCGTACTCGAATCGAAACGCCGCGTCGCGAGCGTTCGTGTGCGTCACTGTCATGGGTCGCTATCGGTCCCGTCTGCTCCTAAAGGTACGACTCCCGGCAGCACCCTCACGTGGGCGTGCCGTCGGGCCGATTTCGGGATTTGATATATCATCTGTTAGTTTATCCCTGCTCAGTTCCCGCTCGAGTCCACGTTCGGGCCGTCGAACGGCGGTAACTGCGCTTCGATCTGCTCTCGGTCTGCCTCGAGTTCGTCGGGAAGCACCAGACTCGAGCCCAGCTCCTCGCGGGCTTCGTCTGCGGTAAAGCCCGGTCCCGTCGTCGCCATCTCGAAGAGGATACCGCCGGGTTCGCGCGTGTAGATCGACTGGAAGTATGTCCGGTCGATGACCCTCGAGGGGCGCAGCCCGTGGTCGGCGAATGCCTCGCGCCAGCGTTCTTGCTCCTCGACCGACCGGGCTGTGAACGCCACGTGGTGGACCGTGCCGATGCCCATGTGTCCGCGGCCCGCGTCGGTCTCGATCAGATCAACGATCGAACCCGGCCCGCCAGTCGTGCTCCGGTACCGATACCGGCCGTCGGCTTCGGCCTCGAGGCGGTAGCCGAGGACGTCGGTCAGAACGGCGGCCGTCGGCTCGACGTCGGCGACGGCCAGCGTGACGCTGTGAAAGCCCCGAAGCTGGTGCTCGATCGGAACCAGGCTCTCGTCCCACGGCGTCGCGACGGCTGTGCCATCGTCGGTCGCCAGTTCGTCGTCGGCCGCGACGAGTTCGAGTTCGATCCCGTCGGGGTCGGCAAATCGGAGGACGGTCTCGCCGAAGCGCTCGTCTCGCTCGACGTCGACGGCCCTCGACTCGAGTCGATCACGCCAGTAGTCGACCGAGTCGGTCGGGATTCTGTAGGCCGTCGTCTGGGTCTGGCCGGCGCCGAACGTCCCTTCGTGGCCCGTCTCGGTCCACGGGAAGAACGTGATGTTCGTGCCGGGCGTCCCCGCCCCGTCGCCGAAGTAGAAGTGGTACGTCCCCGGATCGTCGTGGTTGACGGTTCGCTTGACGAATCGCAAGCCCAGCATGTCGACGTAGAAGTCGGCGTTTCGTTGCGAGTCGCCCGCGATAGCCGTCACGTGATGGAGGCCAGAGGTCTGTGGTGACATCGAGACAGTGTAGGTACCCACGGTAGAGAACTGTTTGCGAACGGTTACGTCATCGGGTGACATTGGCGTTACTGTCGTTTACTGCCCGTCACTGCAGAGCCACTCGCACGACTTCCCGTGACGACGTGTCTCAGTGGATCGGCCACCAATCACAGTCGGGTCGCAATATAAAAAGTGAAAGCGTGATACCGATGTGGGCGTTAGTCGTCCGCGGCGACGTCGTCTTCGTCGACGTCGACAGCAGTCGCTTCCTCTTCGGCGACTTCGTCGGGGTGTGCCTCGAGCGTCGTCTTCTGAATCTCGACGCGGCGCAGTGGGTAGATCGTCTTGGCTTCGCCGTAGATTCCCGAGGAGAGTCGGCCCTCGACGACACTGTCGACGAGTTCCTCGAAGGTGCGCTCGGCGGCGGCCTCTTCGATCATCTCGACCATCGTCTCGCGGATGGCTTTCTCCTGGCTCGCGTCGGCCTTTTTCGTCGTGAAGGCGACGGGCTGGATCTGGACGCGGTAGTCGTCCGTCGTGAGGACGGTGACGTACGCCTCGATCTTCGAGGCCCCGCGGCGGACCAGCGAGCGCAGGTAGTCACGGGTCAGGGAGTGTTCCTTGAACTCCGTGTAAGCGCTGTCGCTGCCGACGTCGGTGATCTTGAAGGTCAGCTTCGTGTTGTTCTCGCTGGCGTTGTTGTTGAGTTCGCCGAGCGTCGTTTCGATGGTTCGGTCGTAGACCTTTTCCGGTTCGTCTGCGGGGGTTTCGCCGAGTTCTTGGCGGTCGAACTGCTCCGGTGCCAGAACGGTGTACCACCGCTTTTCCTGTTTTGCGCGTGAAACTGATCGTTCACTCATTGTTTGGTAGTGTCTCTGAGTCGCTGTCGGACACAGCTCCCGTGTCCGTCGGTTGCTCGCGCTGTCCCGCTCGTGTCTGCTCGATGACGTCGACTGCGACCTCGAGATTGACGACGTAGTCGTCGACCGTCGAGTGAAGTCCGCCGGTCGTCTCGCGTTCGATTTGCGTGACGACAGCGTCGCCGTCGTCTGCGACGACGGTCTGCATCTCGTCGGTGTTGTCCGGGCGGATCGCCCGCACAACGAGGTCCGGCTCGTCGTGTGTCGTTCGAATAGTCGCGCGTCGATTCATAGCAGCTCCCTCACTGTCTCGATAATCGTCGCGTCGTCTTCGATCGAATTGTACCGAAGGTAGCCACGTCGGTGGCCGATGTCGTACTCGGCGCTCGCGTCGCCCGTGTCTCCGAGCGCTCGCGCGATCCCCTCGACGGTCGCACCGAGGACATCGTCGTCGCGGGTCACGAGTGCAGCCTCGCCGATGCCGTCATCGGCTGAGCCCCCACTGATGGCGAGGACGACCGGCTCCAGCGATCGAAACGCCGCTACGAGGCGGCCGACCGCAGTAACCGGGCCGCCGTCGATGCGGACGACGAACAGCCCGTTGTACCGGCTCGTCGACGCTCCCTCGAGTGCTTCGTGAGCACGGCGGCCATACTCGCGCCAGGCCGCAAGCGCCGGTTCGTGGACGTCGTGTCCCATCGCGAGCGCAACGCCCGTACCGGGCTCGACTCGAGCCGTCGCCTCGAGCACGTCGGCGAAACCGCCGACCGTCTCGAACACGTGGTCGGGCGTCGCGTACGGACGCAGCGCCCGCTGAATCGCGTCCGCTGCCGTCGCGGTCGCCTCGTCGGCGCCGACGACGTCCAGCGCGACGGCCGAGCCGATCGCCCGGTGATCGTCGTCTGCGAGCGTCTCGGGGGAATCGAGTGCGACACCGAGTCCTACGAGGGCCTCGCGTGCCGCATCGACATCGCCCGACCACGGCCCGAGGAGACGCGTCGAGTGGGCGATTCCGTCGACCGGATCCGCGGTCGGTGCCGCGACACCCGGTCGGCGGGCGACGAGATCGCGGTCTTTCGCGGTCTCGAGCACCCACTCGCTCTCGCCGGCTCCCGGCTCGATCTCGGCGGCGACGAGGCCGGCGAGTGCGAGGACGGGGTCCGGCGTCGTTCCAAGATCGCGAACGCACTCGAGTGCCGCGAGCGTGGCCGGCCGATCGGTCGTCTCGAGTCGCGTCACGCCCGCATCGATCGCGCCGATACCGACCGTGACGTCGTCGCTATCCGACGATCGCTCGCGAACGCGTGCGGTTCGGCTCGCGACGGTCCGGCCGGTGCTCACCTGGAACGGCGTGTCGCGCTCGGCCAGCGCCCTCGCGAGGAGGCCACTCGCCGCGAGCGCGTCGCCGTCGGCTCGCGCGACGATGTGGACGAAGCCCGCGCTCTCGAGGTCGCTCGAGAGCGGGGCGGACGTCGAGTCGACGGACCGGCCTTCGGTTGCCATATCGGGACGGAGTTACGATTCGACGAGTTCCTTCGCGACGTCGTAGGAGTACGTGAAGTCGGGCTCGAGCTCGTCGCCACGGTAGTAGTCGACGAGGCGTCGGACTTTCGACTCCGTGTTCTGCAGGGCACGTTTGTTCTGGTAGTCCTGCTGGTTCTGCTGGATGTGCTCGCGCAGACGCACGGCGCGTTCCATCAGGTTGTAGAGGTCCTCGGGAATGTCTGACTTCGCATCGTTCTCCTCGAGAATCTCGGTGAGCTTCTTGCCGGTCGCCAACTTGACGTCCGGGATCGGCGTGCCCGTGACTCCTTCGTCACGCAGCTTCATGCCGATCTGACTCGGCTCGTAGCCCTGCTCTGCTAGTTCGACGACTCGGTCTTCGATCTTGTCCGAGTCGACGTCGCTCCACTCCGGCGGTTCGTCTGCCGCTGGCTTGTCCGATCCGGACGAGCCACGACGGCGGGTGTGCATTCGTGCCATTGGTCGAGGATAGGAACCGCACTGACCGCTCCGTACGTAACAGTCGGCTCGACCGACTGTCGGTGCACTTCCGCAATCCCAAGCCAGCCGAAAGAGTGGCCGGCACAGTCGGATTTGCGGCCGCGCGCTTCCCACCGTCGCTTTCAGTCGGACGGACTAAAGGGTTTCTAGACCGGGCTCGAGGCGATCCCGATAACTCGAGTCCGAACGGCGAGCCACGTGCGTTCCCTCGCATGTGTGTGATTTTCAGGGTGGGCTCGAGCGTTTCGAGGGGTTTATCTATTCCCCTGCAAAAGGACTAAATGCGAACGAGGGCTCGTAGATCAGGGGTAGATCACTCCCTTGGCATGGGAGAGGCCCCGGGTTCAAATCCCGGCGAGTCCACTCGAAATTTGGCGTTTCAGACCTTCTACTTGCTGAATTCCGTTCCCTAAGGGTATTCTGACGGCTATCGATGCCACAGTGCTGACAGCTGCTTGCTTGAGAGTCATGTTCCTGTTATAGATCTTCGATGAAGTCGCGTCGCTGTTCCATCTTCTCACGGTCTGTACGGCGGTCGTAGTGGCGATCGAGGATTTCAGAGGAAACGTCACACCGGTCGCTGACGATTTTCTCCGGAATGTCCTCGCGGAGCTGGTACGTGATCGCCCCGCGCCTGATTGTGTGCGGCGAGAGACTGCTCGGACAGTCGTAGTAGTGCCCGTACTCGGTGGCTTCGCAGTCCTTCGGCTCGCGATCGTGGGGACAGCCCTCGATCATGCAGGGCTGCGTGAGTCGGTACACCTCCGAACGGATCTGCCCGGAACTCAGCCGCCCTCGATCGCTCGTCACGAGCGGCTCGCGTCCGTGTTTGTCCACGACGTCGTGACGGTGAAACCGGATGTACTCGTCGAGGACGTCGCAGTAGTAGTCGTCAAGCGCGATCGCCCGCTCAGCTGGCTTCTGGTTCTTGAGCGGTGTCCCAGTGTCCGGACGGTGCCGAAGCCAGAAGCACTGGTCGTTGGGCTCGTAGTCCTCGAGGTCGACCGCTCGAAGACTCCCGAGGCGGATCCCCGTATGCCAGAGGATCGCCATGATGACGTGTTCTCGGCTCGCGCGCCTGTACCGCTCGAGGTAGCCGATGATCTTCCAAGCGCGATCGGACTCGAGCATCTCGTCGCGCGCTTCGTCACCGCGGTCGACGTCCGGCAGCTTCACCCGCTCACGCATCCCTGGCTCGACGGCGTCGATCGACGCGCAGAACTCGAGAAAGACGCGCAGCGTTGCGAGCTGCCCGCGGAGCGTGACGATGTTCACATCCTGCTGTCGCCACACTCGGTAGCGGTGGAGATCGCGACCGGTGAGGTCGTTGAGGTTGTCGATCCCGACCTTGGCACACCACTCGACGAAAGCGTTGAGCCGATACTTGTGGTTCTGCAGCGTCTTTGCGCTCACCTCGAGTTCTCGGTGAGAGACGTAGAGGTCGACTGCTTCTCGTGGTGAGATTGGCTCGAGATCGTCGCTCATCGGTCACCTCCACAGTCAGTATCTGTCTCTCGTTGCTGGTCGTTTCCGATAGAGTGCTCGAGTCGATGCCGCTCTGGCCGGTGTGGGACTTCGAAGACAGGATGTGGTTCGTCGTTTTCTTCATCCCACTCGTTGATCTCCTCTCGAGTAGCTGAACGTTCGGTACCGTCTGTAGACTCACAACTCACCTCTGCACAGGCCTTATCGCGATCGTCGTCGCTCATGCGCTGATCCTCCGCGTCGCGAAGTTGCTGAGTCGGCGGAAAACACCGCCCCGGCGGAGTTCTCTGCCGTCTTCAGTGTGAACGATGTGGCCACCAGCGTGGCACTCGGTACAGCGGTAGCAGGCTGCGTCCGTTCTCCCCCAAGCGGTTCGCCGGGCGGTCTTTCCGCAGGTCGAGCAGGTCACCGTCTTGGGCTCGCTGCTCATGGTTCACCTCGATCTTCTGACCCACGGCCACAGTTTGGACAAATGGGGCCGTTCTCGACGTCAGCCGCGAACGACTCTCCGCAGTCACAATCGATGGTCTGCGGCTTGTCGTCTCCGTCGGCTTCGGATACTTGTAGTCCACAAGCCTCGGCACGACGGTAGACGTTCTCCTCGAGCAGCGCCTTCGATTCGGGCAGCAGCGTATAGCTGTTCGTCCGACCATCGAGTTCGCTCAGTTCAACGAACCCGTCGTCGATTAGGCAGTTGAGGTTCCGGTACAGCCGGCTGTGAGGAATGTCGTAGTAATACTCCTCGAGTTCTTCCTCGATCGCGAGCCCGTAGGAAGCTACGCCAGCTGACTGAAGTCGTGCGATGATCTCGATGATATCGCGCTGGAAGCCGGAGAGTTCACCCCACCCGACACCAACTTGAGGTTGTTCCCCGGACGAGCCCGTGTCGGAACCACCATCAGGGCGAATGGACGCACATAGTCGACAGGACTTTTCTTTTCGTCGAGCGTCATAGCCGCTCGCTCGAGCGCCGCAGATACAGCGAGCGTCAGACCTTTTGGCTGGCGATTCCTCTTGCCGTGCGTGGGGTGTACGCCCCACGGGAGTTCCGTAGTTCATGTCCTGATCCGCGGAGCTACCTTCTGGGCGGCGCGCCAACGCCGCCCGGTCTCACATACCAACAAGAGTCATCTTCAACCGAGTTGGTAGCTCCTCACCTGCACAATTAGAGTGGTATTGCATAAATGCACCGGTCGGGCATATCAGACAAATTTTAGTCTAATCAGCAAATTGCGGAGGATTACGTTCCTCTATGCCATTTTGGAACGTAATGAGACAATCTGGGACATGGATGACGATCTGGGACGATCGAATTCTCGAGATTATTCGAGATGAAGACGCTGGTCGAGTTGGAGATCTCACTGAAAGAGATGCAATTCGCATCTCTCCATCTTCCGTATCCCGTAGATGCAAGAAACTTGCAGAACATGGTCTTCTCACTCCGCTCGGGAACGGTGTCTACACCATCTCCGATCGAGGTGAGGCATATCTCGACGAAGAGTACGACGCTGAAAACGAGGTCTACCTCAACGGGAACGGAGCGAACAACGGCCCAACCGCAAGCCAAACCTCTGAATCGTAATGAGCCGAAAACCCGCTCGCTGGATGTGTACTCTCGATGAACGGATTCTTGAGCATCTCTCTGAGGATCCTTGGTCTACACCGAAGTATATGTCTCGAGCCATCAAACTCACTGCTTCGCGCGGGCGGGTTGAGGAGAGGTGTCTAATGCTTTCTCAGGTTGGGTTGATCGCTCCGATTTTCAATGATAGCAATATGTATGAGATCACCGGCGAAGGAGAAGAGTATCTTGACGGTGAGTTAGATGCCGAAAATCGGCCGAGACCGTCTCCTCGAGCACGTCAGGATCGGTAGCAAAAACCTCTTGTTCTATAACAAGGTTTATTCGCATCCTATTTTATTACCGTTATATAGAATGTCAGAGCAGGAGGAACGACCGGATTTCAAATATGATGGGCAACTCATCTTTAATGGGATCCGTGCAACAACTGTTCATTCAGAAAGGCCTGATGAGTTGAAAGATGATCTTCTTGGGGGGCTATCTGAGTTCGAGAGAGGTAAGCCAAATAGAGAGAATGAGGGCTTTTCGGATATAGATCTCGCACGGTTAGCAAACGGTCAAGAGTATCTGCTTGAGAGTGACCTTGCGGAATTAGCAAGCAGGATCATAGATAAGAAATACACTTGGGAGAATTATAAAGGCACAAAGAATCTGGAATTTGTAGACAATAATGGAAAGCAAACAAGAGCCTGGTTGAGGCAGACAAATGAGGCTTATGTCTACTGGGATTACCCTGATTATATGCTTGTTCAAGGGGCCCAAGGAAAGGTAGAACAGACTGAGAAAGCGATAAACAGTGAATTAGGAGAGGATGTAACTGTAGACGATCTTGGTTTCCACCCAGACTTTCTTCTTTGGTTCCTTTATCGCCATGACTATGCTGAAGAGGGAATTCCAGGCCCGATCAAACCGATAAAGTTGGAGTCCTCGGAAGTTTCAGGCGATCTGGAACAGTACGGGCAAGTAAACCGGGTTGAAGATTCGAAAAACATTGGCGAATCACTACCAATCATCCTTGCTCTTCTCCAAGAGATGGACTTCCAAATGATGGAAGGAATATTCAAAGTGAATGGTTATGATGTCAATGCCGAAATAAAGAAGGAAGGTAGAATTCATGTTATGGTGAGCGGATCTATTGACCGCGCGGAAACCCATCTTAAAAGAGCGCTGATAGCGCTATTCTTCGTTTCAGAGTTTGTGAGGCTTTATAGAGAGTGGCAAAGCATGGACAAGAAAGAGAAGTATCCACCATTTACGTTCTTTGATGACCTCGCAGGAACTGCAGCAGAAAACAACGTTGATTTAGACTTTGATCTTGACAGTCTCATTGAAGACTTTGAAGAGAAGCGCGACGAAAGAGCAGACCCAGACGACTTTGACTATATTGGATAAAAGAGAATTGGGGAAAAGACGTATGATGTGCCAATACAGATTTCAAACTAGATAGTATGGTGGAAAGCGTCCGCAGAGCTCGAGTTCAGGACGTGGACAACCCATCGTTAGAACCTTCTGAGGAAATTGATATTACTCTTAATCCAGCAGAGGTCCCTCCCACATTTGAGGATTTAACTTTATATCCCTTTTCGGACCAGAAAATAGTTCGTGGTACCTATGAGTATGAGTCTTCGCCTCGATTCGGTAGCCCTGAAAAGGCAGAAGGAGAATTCCAGATTAGATCTGGGTCTGGCTTAATCATTTTACAGACAGATAGCGATCGTCCTCGTCCAGAGAAGATTCTTAAAGCATTAGAAAACAGTATAAATAGTGGATTTGAAATAAAGAGCGATTTTGTTCCTAATCAGCGGAAGGCTTGGGACTTCGTAGAGAAATCTGATAAGGTATTAAGTTTGAAATTGTTTACTCCTTCTGGTTCTGTCAAGAGAGCTAATGAGATAGATTCTGATTGGGATGAACTGAAGAATCAGAGCCCTATCAAGAATGCATATCTCGAATTTGAGAATGCTGATGGAGAACCAATCCAAGTTGAATATCTGAATGATAGATTGATAATTGACTCAGAAGTGCAAAGTGATAGAGATTATATAATTCAGATCTTCGAGTCAACAGTAGTCTCTAATTCATAGATGAATGGTGACTCTAAATGGGATAGATATCTCCCCCAAAAAGCCATTATTTTTCTCAAGGCATATACAAGCACACTCCTGTTCAAGATCAGTCCTCTAATTTCCACTATATTCTGGATATCTTCTGCTATAGTGAACAAATTCTCAAAAGCAATACCCCATGCAGGAATGGCGTATTTAAGTCTTGTCACTTTAGCTCTTGGAAGTATAATTCTCCCCAGCTTATGGTTCTACCAGCAAAACCGCCCCTTCCATATCTTCCTAACATGGACCCCTGCAGAACCAGAAGCGGTTGATCGACGTCTGAAACATAAAGAGTTAGTTCGAATCAGGGATGCAGAAAATGGAGGTGCGAATCCCTGCGCCATAATACACGTATATGTTGATAAGAAGGTGGGGGAATATGAATTGAAAATTGATGCGAAGGGTCCTCTCAAAGCAAAACCAAGCTTTGCTCCTGCAGAATCTAAACACGAAGACGGAAATAAAATAGTGTGTCAGAATGTAGAAACTCATGATTTCTATTTCCCACTTGAAATAGAGGAGGTAACGGGACATGAGGGGGGAGAACTAAACAGATATGTGCATATCACTGACGAAAGGAGAAATGGCAGAAGGCTGTTAGAACTTGAAATTCTATAGTTGAGTATATTTGGCTCTGTTGAAACCCTCAATCGCTGATAGTTTGGCGTGATCGTGCTGAATACAGAGGATAAGTTCAGCACGATAACTTTGTTTGGTACATATCAAAATTACTGAATATTATTCACACTACACGTGCGCATATACCGGTAATTTCTTAAAAGCAATCTGCAAACTCAATTACATGACTACTATAATTGTGCCAAAAGAAAACCGGCCCAGTCTTACAAAGTACGTCATTCTCACCATAGTTGGGATACTTTTCGTCAGCATATTCATCATATCGATGACGTATAAATACGAACAATTAGCGCTTGGTGGCTATTTTATTACAGGAATTATTAATATCACTATCATTTTCAAAATGATGGAATCCCTTCTCAAAGAATGGTTTGAAGCTGCGGAGCTCATCGAGGAGTGAACCAGTAGATACGAAGTGTGGCCCTGACTGAGCAACCACCACCTTCGCAAATCGGGCCAGATCTCGTGCAACATTTGCGCCCTGTATTCAGCACGACAATCCTGTCACGTTCTGAGGGTTTCAACAGAGCCGTATATTTATATCATATCCAATCAACCTTTCTACGCTCCCGTTGCTGAGCTTCTGGACTAAAACTGCCTCGATAGTGTTCAAGGAAGGTCTCAAGGTCATTCCATCCACCCCAGTCGCACACCATGAGTGGATCGACATCGGCGGAGGCGAGCGCGGTCGCCCAAGTCCGTCGGAGATCATGGAAGCCGAGATGGTCCCACCCAGCGTCTCCTGTTTCATCGTACAATTGGTCAGAAGCGGATCGAACCCACCGCCGAAGTGACCGAGTGCTTGAGATCTCGACGAGCGGCGAGCTGGCCGATGCCTCGCGCACATCGTCGACCGTCCGGATGGTCGTCGCGAGATCGCGCGGAACGGGGGTCTCGCGGAACTTGTCTCCTTTCCCATGCCAGACGCGGAGCATCGTCCCGGCGTTGGTGTCAACGATGTCTTCCGGAGCGACGTCGAGAACTTCGTGAGAGCGGAGTCCGCAGCGCGCACCGAGTGCGAATGCAATTCGTTGCTGGGTTCCATCGGCAACCTCGAGCAACTGTTCTACTTCGTCCTGACTGAGCCAGACCTTCATGTCGTCGCGGTTCTCGTGCTGTTGGAGATTCATGGTGTCCGGTATGCCTGCATCTCGGACAAATATCGCCAGCAATCTAGGTTTTTCGGTGGTTCTCAAGGGGGTGATCGGGCCGATTCTGTCCGACTCTACCGCAATTCTCGGACAAGCCAGATGATTTTCTCATCAGATATCTTAGGACGGAATCAGAGTTCCACCGATTGCTATACTTGTTCCAAGAACAGCGATTGCTAATCCAGTGTTACGACATGACCTTTCAATTGACAAGGTTAGCAGTTCTACCAGCGTACGCTGAGCTGGCTTACCTCCGAGAAACTGTTCTCTACTCCCATCAGAGTATTCTGCTTCAATGTGTGCCGCAACATTCTCTACTTTTGTTGGTAGACGATCTGGGGGGTCATTGATATCATGATCATCTACATAATCAACAAGTTCTTTACAGACACGTCGGTGTCCAATAGTAAATCTATGGCCCGAATCTCTATTTTTCACCCTTTTTCTGATACGGAAAAGGTCACGAGTGAAAGGTGTATTTCTATAAAAATGCCTCCGAATTTGACGGTCTAGATCTGGAACAACACGGATGAATGTTCCTATACCTGTTAAAGTGATCCCAATGGCAGATATGATCTGACCTATCATATATTACTGATGAGTCGAGACAGCAGTTAATATCTCTCATGTCTTTGTATTCATCCGAGACTGTTCGTATTCTCGGACACCCCTATGGTGTGCCACGAGAAGGTTGTAACCGAGACTCCACATTCCTCCCCCTAGATTCATTATATCTGACTGTTCCTGTATAGATGAATGGGTGAGTGTGATTTCCGGGATTGCTCTGGGGATGGTAGTATAGCAAACTCTTGCTCTTACTGCGGGTTTAGCTACTGCTCCAATCATCGACTCCCAGAGAAACATAACTGTCCAGCATTATCAGATTTGAATACGCTTGGACCAGATTTTAGAGAAGAAATTAATCTCTCGGAATCAGTACCAAATAAGCAGTCTGTAAGTGAGACAACCGAGAAGACAGAGTGTAATCGCTGTTCAAACTACACTACGTCTGAGCGCGAATTCTGCCTCGAATGCCGACGGAAAGAACAGACGATCTCCTCAAGGAGCCCAGACGTGAGTGTGGACGGGTCGGTTGAATCGAAGAACGATAGCGAAAAAGAAGATACAGACTCAAGTAACTCGGAAAGCATCCTATCTAAACTTAAATCGATCTTAGGACGCTGAACAGTACATAGACCAAATCTGCCGCCGAGAACAATTAAGTCAGATATTACTCTACCTTTCCGACGTTCTCCTCAGGGTTTCGGGCTTTTTGGCCATGCAGGAATATCACCCTTCATTGCTCGGTGAGCCTGTTGCTTCAATATCTCTCGGGAATTCATACCAACGAACTCCTGAACTTCCTCTCGAAGATCTGCCACAATGAGGCCATATAATCGTGTGCTGAGTAGCCGTATGACAGAAAGAAAGATCAGACAGATATGGGTGGAGGGCGAGAGTAGACTCTTATTCCAGAAAAATTGCGCAGCAATCCGATGCCAATCCTGATCGTTATCCCGTATATCCCCTGGCTTTTCAGACAACTCTTGATTGAACCTTCTGATTAGATCTGAGTTCGTCTTTATTTGATGCACCACTATCTTATATGCGATAATGAAAGTAGTGCCTCCTATGAAAAATAGACTCCCAACAATCTCGGCTATCGCGAAAAACATCGTGTTCTTCATCTGGAGGACACCAATCGCAGAGAATCCTCCGCCGAATAGGATAGTCCCAGCAGCTATGTAATAGAACAGTATCTTAATTCTCGATTCCCATCCTTCAAAAATAGAGGCCAGATTCGATAACTGGTTGTTCTGATCAAAATTTTCAGCCTCGATCTGGGCATCTTGAGCTAAATCGGACAACTGTGAATTTTCCATCTGAAGTCCCTTAACGACTACACTGCTTTTTGATCCTTCGTAGTACCAACTCAGGAAATCCTGTTTGACTGAATCGTGGATAAGCGGGAAATAGCCGAAGTCAAAGAGCATCTCCGAGAAACTCTTCATCAGTATACTATTGGGTTTGCTAATACTTAGATATTGATTGGAACTCAAAGTAGACCCGAGATTGGATATCAGACATCCACATTACCAGGATAGGCAATAATGCCGGTAGGATACTTTTCTCGGAGCAGATCAGCGGTAATCTTTTCAGCTCGCTCTGTGCGTTCTAGTGTCCTCGAAACCCAAATTTGACTCTACAGAACGTGAAAGACTGATACAGTTTACTGTAGTCAATTACCGCCGATCGCCGGCCCGTTCTGGCGATCGGCGGTAAATAGTTACAGCAATCCGTATGAGTCGTTCGTTTATATATCAGCCCAGATCCTGCTTGAAGTGTCCTCGAGGACGGGATTCGCGGACACAGTACTCGCGGTAACTTCGCTGTTACTTCTACCAACTTCAGGAGGGTTGGTTGAATTTTACTGATAAAAGACATATGTCAGCCAGAGAATCACCGGGATATCGTTCGGTCAAAAAAAACTTCCACCACCATTGCAGTGAAAATCACATCGGTCAAACATTCGACTGACTTTTAAATTGTGTGCGTCTCGAAAGGATATGGAATCAGTGAGTATCTCCCTTCGTCCTGAAACCTTGGAAGCGCTTACTTCAGAAGCCGAGATTCAAGACTTCGATAGTCGATCGGAATACATTAGACATATTCTCCAGAGTCGACATCAGATTGAATCGATCGACCAAACGAAAGTCCAAGTTGTCGAGGAAGTTGCTGAACAACTCAAAGAATCTCACCATGGAAAAATTTCGGAAATTGAAGATCGACTAAGTGAATATGAACTACAACTCAACGATATCCACAATATATCTAAAAAGGCTAGAGAGCACCACGAATTCATCGAACAAACAGAGGACAAAATTAGCGAATTAGCATCACAGGTAGCTTCAAACGAAGAGAAATTAGAAGAACACAGGCGTAGGTCGCATGAGCGTGACAGGGAGAGACGAAACAACGAAGAAGAAATTCGACAGTTGAAGAGACGCATAGAGGGACTCCAATCCGAACTTCGAGATCTCCGTGAAGATTAATTCGGTTTGACGACATGGCCATCTGCTGAATAGACCTTCTGTACTTACCGTTGTCCTCGAAGACGGGGTTCTCGGACACGGTATTCATAAAAAGTTCGCGCACAAACCATGATCAAATCAGATAAGAACAGCACTTGTTCCATCCAAACCATCTCTCTTGAGAAGCTTTCTTCAAATTAAGGAATTCAGGACTTTCATTCATTACTATTTTCTTCGGTTCCTGCTGGAAGTAAGTTTCCTGTATTTACCAGTGACCCAAAAAGTCGTCCATGTTCCATCTTCAAACCCTCCCTCTTACTAGTATTTCACCGAAAGCCTTACCATCTAACCGATGGATAGTTGCCTCAGGAAGCGTTAGCTTGTGATACATGTATGACATCACTTTCTGTTGAAGAAGATCAAGCCCTTGCTCGGGACGCCGTTAGAGGACTTGAAGCAGCTATGGACGAGGAGAGCCTCACTACGGGCGAATTATTCACCGACCCAGAACCCTATGGAAGAGTCCGGTTAAACAAGCTCATTCATATGGCACTGGCTTGGGGCTATGATGAATCAGACAGGATCCCAATTCAGCATAGCTGGCATCGATATGGAGCAGATTATGGAAATGCGATTCCCCAAGTCTCGGAACTTCAGCCTACGGAGTTCTGTAATCTTCCTTCCCCTGACCAGCCAAGCATCTCTTCGCAGCACGGTAATCGATATCCGTCCAAAGAAGAATATTATCACTTCTTTATTAACAAAGTTGATCTTAACCGAATAGCTGGCCTCTCTATCCATGCTTTCTTAAAAGAATTCTATGAAGAATACGCTCCTCCGAAGTACCGCAGTCTCTATCTCGCCAATGTGGATCTTCAGCGCATACTGCATAATCACTCTAAGTCGATTAATGTTGACCAATTTGGTGAAGAAGAGTATCAAGATATAACACGCACAGTAACTCACCTCCATACTGAATTAGTGTCGTGTTCTGATGAGGAGATACCTCAAATCGCTTCGAGAGTCGTTGAATTCACAGATCTTCTTGAAGACACCTATATGATGCTGGCCTCACGTTCTGCTGAAGATGTCCCGAGTAGCCCAGAGTTGGTCATTCGAGAAATTAGCCGAGTATACCATGATACGGCATGGAAGTATGTCTCTGAGATCATCTCCAAATCAACGGCACAGGGAACCAATAGTTCGGAACTAGTCACAGCTGCCAGCGGTGAGATTGAAAAACTGGATTCCAGGCACAGAGGTGTGCCAGAACAGTTAATGTCCCTTATTGCAGATGCCGACCTTCTTCCCTCGCCTGAAGATTTCGATATCACTTCAGATCCCGACTCGGAATCCGGTGAACAGTTCGTTGACCTTTCTGAAGAATACGCGAGTTTGAGCTAGGTTATATATTCATGAGTGCCTCAGAGCCTAACCGGAAGAGAGTTTGTGTTGACACCAGTGTTCTACTAAACTATATCCAAGTTCCATTTGAGACGGACCAGGATAGTAGTGAATTTTTAGAGTCGGAAGACCTCACTAAGACAGTGGGATCTGTTGTTCGTCAGGAATTAGAGGACCGACGGTTGGTAAGAAAGCAAGCATATCTTGACCTTCTTTGTGTTGCGGAGAGTTTAGACCTTGATTCGGGTGATATGACTGTCCCTATCTACGAATTTGAACCTCGGGATGTTGATCTGCCTGATGATGTGGACGTGACTGATCATGACTATAATCATATTGAGGAACTACAATGGGAGCTAGTCGGGGCAGATGATCAAGAAGAACTTGATAATCGACTCTCCAATCTTCGTAAGAAGATTCGATATATGAAATCCCGGAAGAGAAAGGCCGACACGCACACACAGAGGTTCAATAAAGAATTCAGTGATAAGCTTGCGGACGCCATTGATGATGAAATTGATAACCGGAAGGACGCAGCAGTTCTTGCACAAACTGTTGCTTGGAAATATGACAATCGAGATCTCGACCCTGTGCCAGAAATTATCGTTACACTAGACAAATATGACATGATCGAGAAAGAATATGAAATTAACGAGGCGATTAAAGACACGTACTCCATCGGTAGTATGATTACTATCGAAAGCCCAGAATCATTCCTTGAAGCACTGACTTAAGGACGATTTCAGAAATCATAATTGACTGTTCTATTGAGAGGTTGACTTGCTGTTGATTGAAATTCCGTCTACTACTTCTATAGCCCGTGTAGTCTCCGATGTTCACGGACGAAGATGGAATGAGGACGATGCTGTGGGTTTTGAGGTAGATGAAGCGAACAACCATCATAGCTGATAAGGTCTTTATATGTCTCACTGCCAGATTCATTACGTACAATAACCTCGAGATCGTCGCTAATCGAAATCCAACCAGTATCGAAGGTCCAGTGATGGAACTTACAAAGTGCGAGTCCGTTTCGGACATCGTCACTGCCATCCTCACTCTTCGGATAGATGTGAGCTGCCTCAACCTCGGGATTGCCAGCGGGTGATTTCCGTTGTGCTCCGCAGACAGCGCACGTCTCATCGTACGCATCTAAAACTGCACGTCGAAATGCCGAAGAACGGACGCGGCGTTCTGTCTCCGTGTATTCTGTCGTAGATTCAGTCAGTTCCGGTGGATCCTGTTCTGCAAGGAGGTTCTCGATTTCTTCGCTGATCTCCTCCGGTGCTTTCCCTATCTCGTTCTTAGCATGCTGTCGAAGGGCTTCGGTGAGGCTGCCGTACTTATTCACCAGCCGTCCTTTTCGATCTTCAGTGAGGCGAGTAAAGCTCTGAGGATAGAACGTCTTCCAACCGATATCGTCGTGTAGAGCCTCTGAATGGATGTCGACGCGTTTGACATCAGTGAGATAGAAGATATACGGCCATCCTTCGTCCAAATCCTCGACACGCCGTCCTTCATCGTATGACGTCCACAGTTTCTCAGCGAGTGTATCGTTCTCTTGCTTCGACAGAATCGTTGCAGCGTGAGTGTAGCTCTTCCTCTTCGTATAGAATAGGGCCCGATCGCCAGGTTCCATCTTTTCCCAGTGTGACTGATTGCCACTCACAACCCCCCAGACAGAGACCTTATCTAAATCGAGATCTGGGATTTCAGTGTATTCAGATGGGTCAACACCATCCAAGATCGTCTCCTGAAAATGCCGATACGTACCTGTCTTCTGCTCTCTGCTACAGGGAGCGAGGAAGATATTGTCGATATCAGTCATACTTAACAGTCTACTTCTCTCATGATAATTATCTCTCGATATCGAGAGACCTCTTGGAGATAACAGTTTGCCCTGGTAACGAAAAAGAGGATCTTACGCGGTGGAATTCACACTTTCTGCCTCTGCGTCTGGGAAGTCGTTTGGATCGATCAACGATACCTCCCATGTAGCATCGTCTGTCTGAGTTATTCGCACGGGGTGGCTCTTCACGTTACCATCCTCGCCAACACAACCGAGTGCCCGAAGCTCGCTCTTCGGAAGCACGACACCGCCCGACGTTCTACCAACTTGAACCAACTGATGGATGGGCATAGCGCTCATTTCGTGAGTGGTTCTGAATCTGTTTAAACATTAGTCTCACCAGTACAAGACTATGATATTCCCGACCGCTATCACTCGTTCACGAGTCCCATCTGAGCATGGGTGCAGACAACCCACCACCGACGGATGAAAAGGACATCAACGACGTCTACCACGACCGGAATCTCCTCGCGATCGCCTTCGCGAGGGCGATGAGACTTACCTGGGGACCGGAGACCGCAGGCTGGTACCGACATGATGGCTGGCCAGTTGTCTGGGTCGACACTCCAGCAGGCCAGAAGTCGTGGCACGTCACCCCCGACCTCGAGGACGTCCTCGAGCGCTCACCACTTGACAATAGTGAGCCGATCGGCGGCTACGACGGTCACTCGAGGACGCTGAAGAACTGCCGACTCGCCCGCTACATTACTCGATCCTACTGATGACAGGCTACTTCTGCCCCGTCGAGGGGTGCGACAAACACACCGACGAATGGGACGACGACCAACCGCCCTTTGCCTCGAGGGAGGCGGTCAGGAGCCACATCAACGCGAAAAGTGGCGATGACCACCAGCGAGCAAGGGACGAAGGGGTCTGGAAGGAGGCCCCGAGCAGCAGCAAAGGCACAGACGGCGACGGGGTCGAAAGCAGCGACGACCAGCAGCCGGAAGCAGCCGAAAGCAGCACCGAGCAGCCAGACGAGCAGGCAGCAAGCAGCAACGAAGGGGGTGAAAGCAGCCCCTCGAGCAGCGACACGATCGACGAGAGCAACAACGACCAGGGAGGCGAGCAAGTGAAACCTGCAGACAGCACCGACCCGTGGGAGACAGACGAGCAGGCAAACGACCAGCAAAAAGGGGCCACTAAAGGGGGCCAAAGCAATGGCTCTCCCACCTCAAGCAGCCCCTCGAGTGGTGGTCTGAATCTCCGGGCGACTGCGATCCTCATCGGGGCAGCGGTTGCCCTCTCCGTACTGATCCTCTTATGGCGCCGCCGTCGGTCGAAGACGATCGATGTCGATTCAGCCGACCCGGTGCCTGACGAGGAGGAGTCGACCGGCAACGGTATCGATCGCGAGGCCGGGGGTGGTCTCGTTGACTGACGACCACAGCCAGGACAGTCCCGATCCCGAAGACACCCTCGAGGAAGAGGCGTACGCAGAGATCGACCCCGAGATCGCCGAACAGGTAGCAGCAGCCGACACCGAGGAAGATACCGACGGCGAAAATGTCGACGTTGACGACCCAGCGGACAAACCAGACGAGACCAGCGAAAGCACCAGCACTGGCGATCGAAAGACAGTTGGTCACGTCTACTGCCGGGCACTCGGGGCTGGCGCTGCCATCAGCCAGGATCGGATGGGCTCGGGTGTCGACGACCGCTCGGCGGTGATCGACGAGTACGCCGACCTTGCGAAGGAACTCGACCTCGACGAGTACATGGATCAGTGGTACCGGGAGAACCTAAGCGGCAGCTCGGAACTCGGTCCTGGTCAGGGGCTCGTCGCGATGACCTCGTTGTTTGCAGTGATGGTGCTCGTCGAAGACACGGAGATGCTCGACGGTGCGATCGACTCGATTGGGGGAGCCACCGCGGAGGTGGATGCATGAATCTCCGCGATCTCGCGACCGGCGGCGACCCACGGAAAGCCCTCGCAACGAAGTTCTTCCAGAGCAAGCAGGCCGAAGCGTTCCTCTCGATCGTCGCCCACCGTGAGCGGAGAATCATGGAAGCTGTCGCTGACCTCCAGGAGGCGGTTGACGCCGATATCGAACAACTTGAGGGACTCCCGTCGGTTGACGACCGCGTTGAGCAGATCCGTTCGATGGCCCTCGCGATGATCGATGAGTCGCTCCCCTCGTGGTATGTCCAAGAGGCGATGGACCTCGAGAACGCCGAGGAAGCCGCCCAGTATGCTGACCTCACGGCCGAAGAGTGGGAGACGACCAAAGAGACGTGGGCTGACCGCTACCGTGAGCAAGGCATCGAAGGCAGTGTCGACGAACTGGCGACAGCTCACATCCGGGCTCGCTTCGACGTCGACGACCTCGAGACATTCCGCCAGGCGGTCATCGAGTGGCCTGACGATCGACAGCGCGCCGTCCTCGAAGAAGCCCTCGCCGGTGGTCTCGAGATGGCCGAACAGGGGATCCGTGACGTAACCGATGCGGTCGACTCGGAGGACCGATGAACCTCGCGTTCGGGGCTCGCACGAACTGGGGGAAGAGCTACGGCCTGCAGGCGTACACCGAGCGAAATGCGCCGGAGTACGATCGGACGGTGCTCGTCGACTACAAGGACGAGTACACTGGACTGGTTGAATCGGGCCTGCTACAGCGGCTTCCGCTCCGACCAGGCACTGAAAACCTGTCTCGCGCTCAGTGGCGGCAAATCTTCGAAGACAACGGTAGCTTGCAACTTGCCCGCGACGGGATGACTGACGACGCCTGGCGTGAGGCGATCGCGACCGCGATCGCGGCGCTGTCCCAACTCGAGGAACGGACGTTCTTGGGTTTGGACGAAGCTCACCGTCTCGCACCGCAACGCGACGGCTATCCCGACGAGTTCGACACGCTGGCAACGACATGGCACGGCGATGGAATGGGCGTCGCGTGGGTCACACAGCGGTTCGCAAAACTCGACGAGGACATCTGCTCGCAGTCCCAGGCGTCGATGCTCGGCGGCTTCGGCAGTGGGAACGACCTCGACAAGGTCCGCGGGATCGTCGAATATCCAGCTGACGTCCACAAGGCTGACGCCGAAACGTGTCCCCGAACACTCCCCGACGAGCTTCTTGTCGACGGTGAGCCACTCACTCTTCGGCGCTACACCGACGACGGTGACAACACGATCGGTTCTGAGTGGATCTACTCCGACGATACTACCCTCAGACGCATTGATTCACGCGAATGGACGCTCGAGAGCACGCACTACGGCAGTGACCGCGTCCGGATCAAACACCCCTTCGACTAACACACGATGCGCATCGATGTCTCACTCCGCGGGAGCAAGGCCGATCAGTTCGAACGGATTCAACAGCACCTCGAGGATCGTCGTGGCCACGACCTGACCCGGGCAGATGTCGCTGCGCATCTCATGGCCGAGTTCGAACAGTGCCTCGAGGACGACCGGCGTTCGCGATCGCGACGGTAACAAGAGACCGCGTCGGTCCGACGCAATCTGTGTTTTCTCGAGTCTCGTAACGTCGCTTCTAACGCGCTCTTATATCCAAATTCGGCCGGTAGGCCGGATCGCATGGCAATGCAATTTGATGAGGCCACTGCGGTCCTCACTGACAGTGATGTGTGGATGGATGTCGGCATGGTCGCGGGTGGTTACCTCGCACCGTACCTCGTCGACACGGCAACTGGCACAATGCTCCCGTCGGAAGTCTTCGGGCTCGGCGGAATGGCGCTGGGTGAAATGGTCGTCAGCAACCGAGCATTCACTCTCGGATCGGGGGCTTTCGTCGTTCGAGAGGCTGCTGAGCGCTTCAACGCCCAGGGCATGATCAACGAGGTGCTGGCGTAAATGAGCCTCTCGCTGTACGCCGCGCTCGGCGGCTCGAGCAAGTACATTTCGACGGAGATGAACATTCCCGACCAACTCACCCCAGTCCTTTCGATCAATCCGAAGGACGGTGTGGGAGTTCTCATCCGCAACGCGGTCGAGATGGGTAACAAGGCTGGTGTCCCGATCTACGGGAAATTCCGCGATGCAGACGGTAACCCGCTCCCGGCGGACACTCGCGTCGCGATCGGCTACCAAGCACCGACTGACGAGAGCATCCAGGTCGTCTCTGACCCCAAGAGCACGATCGCGAGCTACATCAAGAACAGCGTCTCTGACCAGCAGGACGACCGCAAGGTCGATGCGGTCAAACACCAGCTCAAGGGCAGCAAGCTCGAGGTGCGAGACATCGACGAAGCGTACATCCTCGTTGATTCGTCCGCGCAGATCGATCACACCCAGAGCGAGATCTACTTCGAGGAAGCCGCACTCGCGGAGGTGGATCTCGAGTAATGGCGATTCAGAACCAGCTCAAGAACGCGAACTGGATTCCTGGTAGCGTCACGCTTCGTGAGTTCACGACTCAGGAAAGCACTCCTGACGAAGCGAGTGTCGTCGCCGAAATTCAGGTTGGGCGGCCGCTGCAGCTCCGAGACGACCCGGACAGCGAATTACGGCTTGCGCTCCCGGCGTACGAACACTTCACGACCGATGGCACGGCCGACGAAACTGAGACGTTCGAACTCGGCAACAACCTCGTCAAGAGCCCAACGACCGAAGATCTCCTGGTCTGGGAGGACGGTGCAGTCGTTCAGCCTGATAGCGTCGACTACGACAGCAACGCCTTCGACTACACTTCGAGCGGGACGGAGACGGACCTCGACGTCTTCTATATCGCCCGCAATCCTGCAAGCGTCGAGATTCGGAAGACGGCTCCCGGTGCGGGCGGCAAGGTCAACCAGACGCTCAAGGAGGCACAGACGGCAATTCTGCACACTCGCGACCAAGCCCAGCAGGAGGTTCGGTTCGGCTTCGAGCGGACGCCGCTGCAGCCGTACCTGCCGCGCAAGTTCCGACTGCAGGTGGTCGTCGACGCGCCGTACACCGTCGCGTTCGAGGCTCCCGAGCGAGCGAACGGAACGCCTCGAGCCCGCAATGCCCTGCTGTCACTGCCACGCTACCAGACTGAATCCCGAATCGAGGGACTGGGAACGGCAGTCAAGCAGGACATGATCGGAGTTCGAGGGTGATTCTCCGTGCAGGGTGGTCTCTCCGACGGTATCGGCCCGGGCGAGGTGGCGGCCACCACGACAACTACGACCTCGAGCCCGGCAGACAATGCTCAGCAGCCCCCAGCGAGTCCGACAGAGCGGCTCGTCTACGGGACGGCGTGGACGCAGGACGACATCATGATCGCCCTGCTCACGTTGCAGGTGGTGCTGCTGATCTTCGTCACGATTCGAGCATGATCGGACACACGAATGGGCTCGCCGGCACGATCGTCGCGACGAGCCTCATGGATAGTACCGGAACGGAGGTGAATTGAATCGATGCCAGGACCTGCAGCCGCTCTCGCGGCCGGTGAGGCGGCCGATAAAGCTGGTGACGTCGCAGAGCCTGCGGCCGAAGCCGTCGGCAAGGTTTCCGACAACATGACTGAAGCGGCGACGGAGAGCGATGGCTTCAACATCGCGATGGTGATTGCGGCTCTCGTTCTCGCGTACGTCGTCTACGAGTTTACTGGTCTCTTCGACGGAGCCGGTGAGGCGGCAGACGGAATCGGTGATGCGATCGGTGACGTCTGGGGCGGCTCAACTGACGCGGCCGCTGGAACCGGCGGTGCAGTCGGCGATATCTGGGACGGCTCGACCGATGCAGCTGCTGGGGCCGGCAACGCAGTGGGTGACGTCTGGGACGGTTCGACCGACGCGGCCGGCGGTATCGGCGGTGCAGTTGGCGGTGTGTGGAGCGGCACAACCGATGCAATCGGCGATGTCTGGGGCGGTTCGACAGACGCAGCCGGCGGCATCGGCGGTGCGATCGGCGACGTCTGGGGCGGTGCAACCGATGCTGCAGACGGTGCTGGTGATCTCTTCGGCGATATCGTCGGAGGCGCGGCCGACACCGGTGGAGATGCTGTCGACGGAGCAGTTGACACTGGTGGTGACCTCTTCGGAGGGGTCATCGACACCGGTGGAGACGCCGTCGACAGTGCGACTGATACTGGTGGTGACATCGTCGACGGTGCGGCCGATACCGGCGGCGATGTGATCGACGGAGCAACCGATTTCGGCGGAGACGTCGTTGAAGGCGGTTCGAATCTTGTCGGAGGGCTGATCTAATATGGAGCCGACTGCTCTTCTGAATCAGTTCGGCTTCCCGACCGTCGCGTTCCTACTCATGTACCGACTCTACCGAGAGGAACGCGGCGAGCGGCGCGAAGAGCGGAGTAAGTGGCTCGAGGCGATCCAGCAGCACACGGCGACGCTGAAAGACCTCCGTCGAGACGTCCGGACGGTCGCGACCGACGGTGGCACCGAGCAGGAGGAGGATACGTGATGGTCGGTGGATCGACGATCGGGCCAAACAGCCAGGTCGAGCGCATCCTCTCGAAGTACGGCCTCGAGGCGACGTCGTGGCCCGACGATATTCTCGAGGATGACACCAATCGGCTGCTGCTCGCGTTACTCCTCGAGCAGCGAGGCGAGAACGCCCTCGAGGCGATCAATCCGGAATCGGATGACAGCCAGGAGGCGGCGTACTTCGTGACAGAGGAGCCGCTTCCGGTAACGACGACGGACGAAAACCGTCTGAAGTGGGAATTTCCGGCGACGTCGGTCACCATCTGGGGATTCGACGAGCCGATCTATGTCGCGTTCCGTTCAGAGGGCGACTATCGGAAAATCCCGCTGTCTCCTGCTGACTCTCCCTATCACGCCGGACCAGAAGGCGGTCTCGGAGCGTCAGCCGCCTGGATTCGAAAACAGAGTAGCGACACGGCAGACACGACTGTAAAAGTCAAAGCATACAAATAACAATGGCATTCGACGGCCCCTTCAACACGACTTACGGCGAAGCACTCGCACAGATTCGAGACAAAATCAGTAGTCTATCGAACTGGTCAATCAAAGACGAGTCATACAGTAACGACAGTACAGCCTTCACAGACAACGACTACGTGGTTTTCACCACGCCTGAAGGAACCGACGTGAAATTAGAGACAACCCATGAAGCCCACGTCTCCCTCCAACACGGCCCGAACTGGGACAGCGAAAACACGCAGTGGGGAGATCAATACTCAAACTCGTGGGAGGCCATGCCCCAAGATGGAGATAACTACTCCGACGGCAACCTGAGCGACCAGGTACGCTGGTGGCTCGAGTATGTGGACGGCAAGGGCTTCGCGTTCTACATGAGCCGAGAGGAGGGCGATGGCAAAGACAGAGGCATGGCGATGGGGTTCGCAGAACTCTCCCGACTTTGGGACTACTCCACCGCACAAGTCCGTGAATCGAAGTACACGGCTCTGGTTGTCGGATACCGGGAAAGTGAGTACGGCGACCAGACCGACGTGATCAACGGCACGTTCGAAGGCGGCGAGTCGAGCGGGACTCACCACGGCAAAGGTGAGGTGAACGCTGACGGGAACAACGACAACTATCCGATGGTCGAGACGACGCTACAGGCCAGTAGTAAGTACGAGGATGCTCTCATCGGCGAACACGATCTCTGGATCAAAGACCACTCAGGAGACCGCTCGGCTCATCTGGACACCGTGACGGACGGCGGTGCCGACCAGTACACGATCTTCAAGGAGGGACTCCCTACGCCGGTCGGGATCCGCATGGACTAACCAGCTATGGCCACCTTCGAGCAACGCACCACGACGACGATCGCGACCACGGCAAGCACCGGTACCGCCGCCCGAACAGCCTCACTCTCGAGCACGACTGCGACAAATGCTGGTCGACCCTCAGCAGTTCGATCGGGGAGTACTGTCGGACATCCGGCAACGGCGAACGCCGAGCGGCCCTCGGCAGTTCGATCCGGTGATCTCATGCACACGTCTGACGTGACCGTGGCCGATGCCAAGAAACCGAAATTCACTCGTTCAAGCGATGGAGCCGACGATCCGACGGTTAGTAATGCCGTGCTCGTGCCTGGCGACTTTCGAGGCGTGACGGTCGTCGTCGTTGACGAGAGCGGGGAGCGGCTGACTGATCTCGAGCAACTGTTAGTCCTCAACCCGTTTCCGTCATCGACGGAAATCAACGACGAGGGCGTCGGACAGCTCCCGATGCTGTCAACCACGTATACGGAGTTCCGGGGGCTCGCACCGCGAGATGACAATGTTGGCTATATGTGGTTTGAGGGAATCAAGAACGTCGTCGGTTCACAGGATGACGAGGCGGTGATCGTGCTGGATCCCACTGAAATTCAGGGGATGTACGCGGCAAACGGCGTCGACATGGGTGGGCCGCTCCGGTGAGGGTAGCCGCCCCATCACAGTAGATAGTAGCACGCTTTCTTCATTCAGAATTGTGCTTGGAACTGAATAGGCTGATGACTACGTATGCATACTGCATGCGCTCCGGTAGTAGTCTCTTCTCAGGCCTGATCAAGTAGTTCTTCAAGAACTTCCACGTGCCAAACCATATTCAAGTCTAAATTCGGATCGTATTCCTCAGTCCCATCGCGAGGGAGTGGTGCATATTCCGGTCCACTATGAATGCCAAGAAGATAAGCAGGTGTGCCGCTCATCATACTAATACCACTTTGAGTACGCTGAAGGGGAGACGGTTGTGTGAGAACTGGGCTTCCGCTCGTCCCTCCATGCATTTTAGCATCCATCAAAAATACTGGTAAATTCTTATAATCTACATGAGGCGGCGTAGCAATGAGACCATCTCTTATTACGGGAAAATATGTATCTGAATCATAGAGCCCTTTTGGATAGCCGATTGCCATTGCTGAATCTCCTCCAAGAATTTCAACATCACTGGGGACAAAATTCGATTTCGAATATGGTTTACTGTGAGTGACGCTCAGATCAACCCGAAGTGGGATTGCAATTACATCAACGTCTGAATTGGGGTGTTCTATCCATAGTGGATCCCCGTTTGAGTCGAAAAGATCAACCTTCTCTCTTGATACGTTTGTTGGGTTTAGCGGATCATATCGGATATATACGAACAATTCATCTGGATATTCTGGGTTAAGTTGATGCAAGTCATCTAATGAACTTATATCCTCATTATCAGTTATTTCTAACACATGACGGTTCGTGACAACGTAGTAATGGCCATTGTGTTCATAGAAAAAACCAGATGCGAAATCCGTTTCTCCACTATCTCTGTCGATCGTGAGCGAAAGAAGCGTTGATTGCGCAAAGAAACCTTGGATCGGTGGCATATTCGTCAGTTGGTTGCTGCCATAAAAAATATACTCATAACAGAGTGTTTCTCGGATATTAAGTGGAGGGATTACGTTAACAATGATTAGACGGAGTAGATGCAGACGCCGTCGATATAGGGCGTGCCAGAATTGGTGTGATCGGTATGTGTGTTGTACTATTCCAAAATTTTCGGACAACTCTCCAAATAAAGAAAACGAAGGACAAGTCGGTTATGCGACTGCTTTTTCTCCCGCTTCGACGAGATCTTCACTATCCGTGTAGCGCATCGGCGGGACAACAATCCACACGTTCTGATGTCCTGCCTCCACCGAGACGTAGCCCAGACTCTCGAGGGGCTTGATGATCTTACCGAGAACTGCGCTTTTGGGAGTGTTGTTGTCGTACAGCTTGTTTTTGGCAGTCTTGAGTTTGACTCGACGCTTGCTCTTGTGGGGAGCAGAGACTCGTTCGTGGAGCAGTCGGTAGGCCTCGGCGAGTCGTTCGTCGTCGGGAAGAACTGGCTGGGGTTCGTCGAGATCGCCTTTCGCCTCGACTTCCTTCTGGACCAGTTCGCGGAGCTTCTCGCTTCGGTTCTTGTCCTCGCGCTCGGCGATCTCGTCGAGCGTCTCGAGAAGTTCGTCGGGACAGCCGAACGAGACGCGACTCGAGGGGTTGTGATCCATCCGGGCCATCAGTGGGTCACCCGGATTTGCATATGGCGTGAATACGCAGACGGCGTCGAGGTTCGGAGTTCGTATGCAAGGGGGGTATGGTCCTGTGCGAAGGAGGCTATCGCGCGGGTGTGCGCGCGCGTCATGCCCGGCCCTCCATCTCCCGCTCGTGGTGTTGTGTCTGCTCGATCGCCGTGTCGTGTAGCTCACCCTCGAGTGCCTCGCCGGTCGCGTGGTGCATTTCGTGTTCGTCGTCAGGGCTGCCATCGGTCGCCTCGACGTCGATCAAGTCGAGGAAGTCGGCTTTCCGGAGCGTGCAGAGATGAGCGCATGGGCCGTCGTGATACTGCCAGCCCTTACAGTCACACCGACCAATGTACTCGTCGTCCTCGAGGCCAAGCGCACAGTAGTGGACGTCCTCGCCGTCTCTGAGCGTGACCTTGTAGCCGAAGCGGCCGAACGATTCGATCAGCGCCTGGCGAGGATCCGCTCGAGCCCAGGACTCAGTCTCGTCGTCACGTTGCTCGAGGAAGTCGACGGGTTCGCCGTCTGTGGGTTCTGGGAAGGCGCTCATGGACCGCGAAACACCTCCGTGACGGCGTGTGGGCCGTTTTCACAGACGCGACGGGGGAGGCCGCCGGCCGAGGTCTCGGTCACCATCCGGCCACCGCAGTGCGGGCAGTAGCGGGTCATGCTCTGACCCCTCCGCTGTACTGCGATTGACCATGGCCGAGGATTCCAGTTGCCCGCCCGGCGAGTCCACTCGAAATTTTCCGCCGTAATCAGGGTTCTACACCGCAAGGTACGGACCTTGAACCGGCCGGATTCGCCACTTTTGGGCTACGAACTACTCCCTCACAGAAAAGAGTTCAACAAAACCGAGCGAAGCCCGACGGCTGTTGGTAGATCTCCACTCAAACGAGATCGTATGCTCTCGTTTCTGTCGACATGCGGCTCCGATCGCCCGAGTAACGCCACGAAGATACCGAATCCACTCACTCCTCGTCTCGAGCCGCGGCTGCCCGTTCTCGAGCCTCCTCGATCTGCGACTCCAGTTTCTTCACGACGGTGTATTTGAACGCGTCGGGCATCTGGCCGTACTCGACGTCGACGGTGAGCATCGCATCGCAGTCGTCGACGATCTCGGGAGCCCACTTGCCGCGGGCGAGTTTCGACTCCTCCGTGACGATCGCCTCGCCGTCCTCGAGGTCGATAAAGGCAGTGACGGTGTTCCAGATGTTGGGGTCGCTCGTGGTCGCCTCGTCGAACAGCTCCTCGAGTCGCGACTCCTTGATCGGCTGCGCTGTGACTTCGTCGCGAAGATCCTCGAGAGCGTCGGCGAGCGCCTCGTACTCGGCTTCGGTCCCGTCCGAATCGTCGAGGATCATCGACGCCACCCCGCGTCGTCAGTGTTGGTACGCATCTGTACGGAACAGTAGTGACTGGATGCCTAAGACTCCCGCCTTTCGGCCGGCAACTGCGGTCGAGTGCCCGAGAAATGGGGACCGATGCTCGAGGGCGTGGCTCGTTGCGTCGACATCCAGCCCTGTCTCGAGATACTGCGTCCCTAGCGCAGGGAAAGCAGGGCCACACAGCCCAGCAAAGATACCATACGTGGACTATTCGGACGGGTACTCGAGCGTAGCGCCTCCCTAGTTAAGAGTCGGCAGGGAGAGGGGGTGGGTGTGACGAGACGTAAGCAGTCCTGTGGTGGGATGTGGGGTGCCCGTCGGGCCGAACGCGACACGCGACGCGCCACACGCGATCGAGAAGACGGGAAACCACTGATCGGTCGCTCGCCAGCAACACACTCGGTAGGGGAAGGGACGTGTGGATCCAGTTCCGACCCACGAGAGAGCCTCGAGCGCGAGTGTGCGACGGTTCGAGCCGATGGCACAGTCGATCGCTACGGGAGTACGACGCGGACAGAACGCACAGCGCGGTTCGATCACACGACTACCGACAGTTCACGATGAAACCGGATCACTCGAGACCGACTCGAACGATGGCTGTACAGCACCGACAGGATCGCTTGCTCGTCGACGTGATCGAGGCGTTGGCCGAGGCCGACCGGCTCGATCTCGACGAGGTCGAATACACCCTATACGACTATATCAACCCGGAAATTCTGATGCTGTTGGCCAACGACGCGGGCAACACGTGGGAGTTTACGTTCGCGGTCGCCAACCACGAGGTGACGATTACGAGCGACGGGCGACTGTTCGTCGACGGCGTGCTCTGTCGAACGGATCTGACGCTCCAGCAGCCATCACCGACGCGTGCCCGCAGTTACTGATCGGTGCGATTGACACCGAAATCGCACTCGAACGGTCGGTACTGCCCGTTCCAGCGTGAGATGTACGCGAGTCTAATCGGGCGGCGACAGCGATGCCAACGTGCTCGTTCAGCAAGCCGCTCGCCTCACAGCAGTAGCGACACGACCGCGAGGACGAGAAAGAGCACGACCAGCCACTTCGCGATTGCCATCGAGAACCCTGCGACGCCGGTTGCGCCGAACGCGCCGGCGACGAGTGCGATCACGAAAAACAGCAGCGCGAGTTCGAGCATGTCCCAACCAAGTGCCGTCTAGCGGAAATCGATTCGGCCTGCCTGTGCCGAACCGGCCGTCACACCGGGCAGTTGTGGTTCTCGTTCTCGGTCCATAACCCGTTGTGTCGTCGGACGGCCTCGAGTGGACGCCGACCGTGACGGGGCGGTCGCCGTGGGTTGAATCGTGGTGTTCCCCGAGTGTATCCCTGTCGACGGGCACAGCGGCCAATCGGAACACGAGAGCGGTCGAACAGGGTACCTGACCGACAGCGAATAGTATCCGACCCGCTACTCGTTTAGATGTGAGCGGTATCCTTTGGGCTCGAAGCCGCGCCGGCAGATCACTTGCTTGCGGCCGACGGTGATCGCACTGACCTGACCGTCGTCTTCCATCCGATCGATGACGTCGGCCAGGTGGTCGTCCGACCAGCCGGTTTCTTCGCGAACGGTCGCTCGGTCGACACGGCCCCCGCGTTTGACCAGTAGCCTGAGAATCTTGTCTTCGTCGGGCAGTTCCCGTTCGTCGACCCCGTACTCGATCTCCTCCGCATAACTCAGCGTTTCGTCGTCGGTATCGTCCTCTGCCGTGCTCGTGGATCCGTCATCAGCGGTCTCATCCGTCGAATCCGTCGACCAGAGAGACGACAGTCGGGCCCAGAGTGTGTTGAATACCATTGTTACTCACTTTCCATGGAACCTGTCGCTCGTCGAACGCGCATCTCCGATGTTATTGGCTTTGTTGAAACCGTTCAGGTCTGACACGTTAAACGCCCAAACGGCGCTGGTGGATTACGGCCAGTCGGTCGGGAGTTCTTCTTGGTGGTCGTCAATCAATGTGAGAAGCGGCTCAATTTCACCGAAGCGGGGCCCGCGGGTAATTGTCCCAGTCTGGGAGTCCCAGTTGATGAACCCCGCGTCCGCCAGAGCGGGCAAATGAGCGTGGTGGAGTTCAATTTTGAGCGTGTCGTGATTGCCCTCCCCTCCGGCGAATTCTTCGGCCTCGAATTCAGCCGCAGTCCGTGGATTGTGATCGACCAGTTCCAAGAGAATCCGTTGCCGGGAACCGTGGGTGAGCACATCGAAGACCTCGCTTAGTGATGTCTTGTCCGTCGAGGCCGGATCGTCGTTTGCCATGCAGGTTTCAGTCCGGAGCAACTACGAGTAAGGGTGTTCACTGACGAGTCAAGCCCTTTTATTTCCCGTGGGAGTTAATCACCACCACGCTCCGCAACTGCCGAGGAGAGCAACGTCGTTTCGAGAACTTTCTCGTTGGCACGCCGAATGCGGGCCGAGACCGCCTGTTTTGTAATACCGAGTTCGTCCGCTAACTCGTCGAGACTCACTTTGCTCGGCGTCGCAAAGTAGCCTCGCTGAACTGCGAGCACTAACGCTTCCCGTTGTTCGAACGAAAGATCGAACTGTCGTCGGTGATCGGTCTCCTCGGCGAACGTGTAGATACGGTCGATATGGATTCTGACCTCGTGATCAGCCAAGGTGTTTTGAAACAACGCCAACTTATCGTGATCCACAAACCGAACGCTGAACTCCCATCGCGTTCCCTGCTCGGAGCGTGCTTGGAGGATAGTCGCGTCTGAGGTAATGATCGCATCGAGGAGATCCTCTGTAGGATCTGTCCACGAGATTCGGTAGAATATTCCGTTTTTTATCTTATCGAGAGCCAGAATTTTCTTGACATACTGACTGTCGAGGAGTTGCGTTTCAAACGTTTCCACCACCTCGTCGAGGTCTTCTTCTGTGGTAGCCCACAGGAACGGGAGAGCAAGGTCTCCTGTTGGGACACACCGTTCAAGTTCAAAGGTGATACCCGGTACGCCCGAGAGGGTGTTACCGAGTTGAAACTGGTCTGCATCGACAGTGAATTCGGCGACGACACTCATAGTGTCGGTATGCGCCCAGCGGCATAGACCTCACCGGTGAACTCATCACTGGTTTGATTGCAGATGACCGCTGGGTCACTGTCTCGTAACGCTCTCTGTGAGCCGATTAGTTGGAGAGATCGATCTCAATATTGTAGACAACGCACCTGATGACGAGTTCACGGAACTGTTTCCACCAGTACCGTGACCGTACGAAGGCACCGTACTTCCGTTTGAGAGCGGAATTAACCGTTTCACTTTGACTGCGGTGCCCGTAGAGATCAGTGTCCATCCGCGCATTCCACGCGTAGTGGAGTGAGGTGAATTCCCGATGCTTGATGAGTGGACGTATCTCATATTCCCGTGCGAGCGATCGGATTGTCTGGTCGTCGTATCCCTTGTCTCCGAGCAGGATACGGATGCTGTTGCGATTGCGCCTGATGAGTGATGGAGCGATCTGTGAATCGTGTTTTCGGGTCGTTGTGACGTGAATATCAAGGATAGCGTTCGCTTTGGTATCGATCAAGAGTGTGACTTTCAACTGCTTGATAGTGAGTTTCGCTCGTTTCGTATAATGCTTGGATGCATAGCTTCGATCGAAGCCTGACGCGTCAATGCTGACAACACCATTGGTTGGGAGCAACGCGACCGAGAGATTGAGAAGCACACGCCACACAGCCATCTCAAGGCGATGGAACGCTTTACACAGTGTTGACGGCGATGGAATTTCAGCGAGACCAATTTCGTTTCTAATACGTGGCATCTCGATGAGTTCGTCAAGAAGTGTACGGTATGACGTGTTCTTGCGGATTTTCAGACAGAGCAGAACGATGTGTTGGTGGAGCGTGTAGCGTTGCTTCGAGAACTTGGAGGAGTATCGGGCCGTAGCTCGTTGAGCTAAGTGAAATGCCTTCTCTACGAATTGAAGCAACCTTGATTTTGGGAGAGTCTGCATTCGGTCAACCCACTACTCGAAGCTGTAACTCTCCGAGGATTTCAACAGGGCCATGTTATTGTATTTCATTCGATATCCCTGTCGCTGATTAGTTCGGTGTAGGTTTGCTAACGATTCCGCTGGCGAATAGCGGCGGCCTTGCGACCCGCAAGTCAGTTATCACGTCATCGAATCGACAGGCGAGCCGAGCACCCGTCGCGCTCACAGTCGATCACGCACCTGTCGCACGATTTCGTCGACGTCGTATGCTGCGTCGCTTTTTTCGAAGACGACCTCGTCGTCGACGCGAACGGCGAAGACACCGTTCTCGCCGGTCACGAGCGCTACTGCCTCGAGTCGGTCGCCGAATGTCGACAGGAGGGCGTGCTGGAGGGCCTCGGCACGCTCGAGGAACCCACACGGCACGCAGTACTCGATTTCAACGCTCGTCATACTCGAGGATTCACCATCCCGCTACAAATCAGTTCGGTCGTACGACGGTCGACTCGGAGCAACGATCACGGATATTCCTGATCGACAGGCGCTGACTCACGGGGATGGCCGATCGATCGTGTCAGGGTACGTCTCCGCGAGCGCGGTGAGTGCCTCGTGGTGGTTCGTCGAGTGGGGGGCTATCAGCGGGGAGACGCTGATGCGTCCTTCGACAACAGCCCGGCGATCTGTTCCCTTGGGATCAGGCAGCGTTTCGGGGTCCATTCGCTCCCAGACGCGATCTTTGAGGTGGACGCGGTTCCCGTCTCGTTCGGCATCCATCTCGTATCGCTTCGAGGGGTGCGTGACCTCGAAGGGTGCGGGGTCGCCCTCGGCAAGGGGGACGTTGACGTTGAGGTACGCGGCGTGATCGAAGACACCGGCCCCGAGGGCGTGCTCGACGAGATAGCTCGTCACGCGGGTCGCTTCGGCGTAATCGTCGACGTCGAGGTCGATTTCGCTGAGTGACGACCCCGAGGCAGGGACGTACATCGAGGTTGCGATGGCGGGGACGTCGAAGAAGGCGGCTTCGACGGCGGCGCTGATCGTTCCCGAGCGGCCGAGGACGTACTCGCCCAGATTCGCCCCCTTGTTACAGCCCGCAACGACGATGTCTGGGAACGGCCCGAGTTCGGCAAGCCCGGCGACGACGCAGTCGGCGGGTGTTCCGTGGACGGCGTACCCCAGCTCGTGGTCGCTGACGTCGACCTCGTGTGACAGTGCTCGCCCGCAGGCGCTGTGATCGTTTGCGGGAGCGACGACGGTCACGTTTCCGTGTTCGGAGAGCGCATCGTGGAGTGCCCGAATGCCGGTGCTGTCGATCCCGTCGTCGTTCGTCAGCAGGATCTCGAGGGGGTCGCTCATACCACTCGAGTCGAAGGCTGGGGCGAAAAGACCACCGCTTTTTCGAACCCGCAATCAGTGAAGGCGGTCGACGATCGTGTTCTCGTCGACGACCAGATTGTAGGCTTCTTCGTCGTCGTTCCAGAGCGCGAGGACCTGCTCGAACGAACAGAGGTCGCCGTAGTCGGTCTCGAGCAACGGCCGGTTGAGTTCGGTTTCGTTCGTGAGGACGGCGTAGTGGTCGATCGACTCGCTGCCGTCGCTGATCTTGAACAGCGGGTTCGGCCGGTCGCCTCGACCGCGGCCGTCGTCCCCGTCGGACTCGCTCAACGAGCGACTGAGCTTCGCGGCGACGAGGTCGATTCGGTTGGTTACGTGGGCGTCCATGTCGGCCATCTTCGCCCAATCGCGGGTCTCGAGGGCCAGCTCGTGGCGTCGTCGACCGTCGAGGCGCAGTTGCGAGTAGGAAAACTGGACGTCGACGTTGACGAACTCGCCGGGGGCGTGCTCGTCGTCGTCGGCCGGGGTCGCCGCGTCGAGTTTGCGCTGGAATTGGGGCACCTCGAGGTCGGGGCGGACATCGAACGACCAGCCGCGGTCGGTAGGTCGCTCGCCGGACCAGAGCCGAACGGTGGGGCCGTAGACGGTCACGCGACCGTGTCGGCCGTCGGTGTCGTCCTCGTCGGCGAGCCCCAGTTCGTCGCGCTCCCAGAGGCGTTCGTCCTCGAGGTCGCGTTCGATCTGGCGAAGCCCGACGCTGGTGTTCTTGTCGGCGGGAGCCATCGCGAGCGCCGTCCCGGTCGGTGCGAGCAGTTCGAGCGCCGAGCGGAGCACGGCCGTCGGATCGTCGACCTCGCTCAACACGTTACAGGCGAGCACGAGGTCGAAGCCGTCGTCGGGGGCCGTCGGATCGAACCCGTCGCCGTCGGCGATAGCGGCTGCCGGATCGAACGCCTCTGCAGTCGTCCGGTGAATCGTGGTGTGGACGTTTCGACCCGTTTCCGCGAGCAGGTCCTCGAGGACGTCCGCGGCCGCGCTGGGTTCGACGGCATGGTACTCGAGCAGTGAGTCGTCGGGCACGTAGTCACAGAGCCCGAGTGCTGGCCCGCCGACACCGGCACCGAGGTCGAGCACACGCATCGTCCGGTCCAGCAGGCCGCGCTCGGCGAGATCGTCCAGCGCGTACTGGACGGCGGCGTAGTACCCCGGCAGGTGGTAGATCGCGTAGCCGGCGGCGACGTCGTCGTCGTACTCGACCGGCCGGCCCTCGAGGTAGTGAGCTTTGAACCGGCGAATCGTCGAGCGCAGGAGGTCGCCGGTCGCGTCCTCGTGCCAGTTGACGCCGTAGCGATCGGCCAGCAGGTCGTCGAGGCGGCGTTCGTACGCCGCAGGGAACCGCTCGACGGGGCCGCGCCGTGGCGACACCGGCTCTTCGGCGACGGGGACGAACGTTCCGTCCTCGCGCTCGAGTAAGCCGAGGTCGACCGCCAGCTCCCGGAGGTGCTGGCGGACGACCGCTGGGTGGGGCGAGCCCTCGATGTAGTCACAGATCTCCTCGGGATCGATCGGCCTGACGTTGCGGAGATACGCGGCGTTCGATCGGACGGCGTCTCGCTGGTCACTCATTCTGTAGATCCTCCATCGGTCTCGTCGGGTACGTCGGCCGCATCGATCGCGTCGGTTTCGGTCGTCGACCGCTCGCCAGCCGCGCCGTCGGCTGCGTCCTCGCCGTGCCACTGTGTGGCCGCCTCGCGGTACAGCGACTCGAGTGTCGCCGGGTCGGCCTCGGCGATCTTTGTGGCGGCGTCGGCGACTTTCTCGGCACCGGCAAAGGTCTGTTGAATATCGGCGTAGACACGCGGCGTGCCTTCGGTCACCTGCTCGGCGAGTTCTCGGAGGCCGTCGTAAATCGGCGTCTCGAACCCGTCGGGAACCGACTCGGCGGCGAGGGCAAACGAGAGCACGGCGGCGTGGGTCGCCGCCTGCACCGTCTCCATCGCCTCGTCGTGTTCGGCTGCGGTCGTTTCGAGCGGGTCATTGCCGCGGTCGACCAGGTTCTCGAGCAGCGCGTCGATCGTCGGGCCGGGGTTGTCGCTCGCGACGGCGATCGAGCCGGGGGCCCGCTCGGGAGCGAACAGCGGGTGGAAGCTCGCTCGCTCGAGGTCGGGTGCGTGCGTGGCCATCGCCTCGAGCGGGGGTCCCATCACGCCCGAGACGTCGACGATCGCGCGGTCGGCCCGGCCGGCGTGGTCGGCGATCGCGGCGACGACGTGGCCCATCGGGACGGCGAGACAGACCACGTCGTAGCTGTCCGTGCCCTCGAGCGCGGTGGTCTCGGCGTCGTCACCGACTGCATCGGCGGCTGCGGCGGCGGCGTCTTCGTCCACGTCGGCGAACGTGACGGTGGCGTCCGTGGCCCGGCCGAACCACGTCCCCATCGCGCCCGCACCGACGATCAGTACGTCCATCGCCGCCATCTACCCCCCGACGTTGCAAAAGGCGTTCGATCGATCGTCTCACGGGACCGTCCGCTCGATCGACGTATCGTCCGTTCGACTCGAGTTTCGTCCTCGCTCGGCCGTCACGATTGGTGGATGATAACATCACCCAAGATCTAAATCATCGGTCTGCGTACGTGCCCTATGGGAGCGACCGAACGGCCAACGTTTACATCGGACGCCAAGCGGCGTCTCTACGAATACGTCGAGCGCAACGGGACCGTCAAGCGACACAAGCTGTTAGACGTCGTGTCGCTCTCGGCCGAGGAGTTCCAGTCGAACCTCGAGGCGCTGAAAACCGACGGCTATCTCCAAGAGGAGGGTGGGACACTCCGGATCGCCCTCGAGTTCGGCGCGGTGACCGAACACGAGCGAGACGGGATCGAGTTCGTCATCCGGCCGGGTCGCCAATCCGACTTCGACGGGCTCATCGACACGATCCGGGACGTCACCTCGGAGGAGACGTACGTCGTCGCCGAAACCATCGCCGAGGAACTGCTGTACGACGACACCGTCACCAGACACAACACCGTCAGGTCCCGGATGTTCTTCGTCGCGACGGTCGACGGCGAGGTCGTCGGCTGGACGCATCTCGATCTCCCGCAGATCGAACAGATGCAGGGCACCGCCCAGCAGACCGTCGGCGTCCGCGAGGACTACCGCGGCCACGGCATCGGCAGCAAACTCCTCGAGCGCGGCCTCGAGTGGGCCGAAGCCAACGGCTACCGAAAGCTGTACAACAGCGTGCCGATCACCAACGATCGCGCCCTCGAGTTCCTGACGAACCACGGCTGGGATACCGAGGCGATCCGCCGGGACCACTACGCGATCGATGGCGACCTCGTCGACGAGGTGATGATGGCCCGCGAACTGTAGCGGCTGTCGCGCCATCGTCCCGCGCTTCGCTGCTCGCGTGAACACCGGCACGTGACACTGGTTGGCTCGGCCTATTTCCGTGCGCACCTCGGAGGATCAGCTATGACACGGATCGGTATCGTCGGCGCTGGTGTCGCCGCCGCAGCCGCGGCCTCTCGGATCGAAACTGCGCGCGAGGACGTCTCGGTGACAGTCCTCGAGAAATCCCGCGGACTCTGTGGCCGGGCCGCGACCCGACGCCGTGACGAGGTAACATACGATTACGGCGCGAACTACGTCAAAGCCGACGACGAGCGCGTGGTCGAGCTGCTCACGGACACGCTCGAGACCGACGGCCTCGTCGACATCACGGAGCCGATCTGGACGTTCGACACCGATGGCGAGGTGTCAGAAGGCCGTGACGCCGACGAGCACAAGTGGACGTACCGCGAGGGGCTGACTCAACTCGCCAAACGCCTCTTTGCTCGCACCGACGCGACGATCCACCGTGAGACGCGCGTCGAAACGCTTCGGCGGGATGGTGAGACGTGGCATCTCGAGGACATTGATGGCACGGTATGGGGCCCCTTCGACGTCGTTCTCCTGAACCCTCCAGCACCACAGACGGCCGAGTTGGTACGGACGGCCGAGTGGGACAGCGACCGGCGCAAATCGGTGCTCGAGGCCGTCGACGCCGTCCCCTACCGAACGATCTGGACCGGGGTCTTGCACTACCCGTTCGACCTCGAGGTGCCCTACTACGCGCTGGTCAACACGGACAAAGCCCACGAGATCGGCTGGATTTCCCGCGAGGAGTGCAAGCCGGGCCACGTCCCCGACGGCGAGTCGCTGTTGATCGTCCAAGCGAACCACGAGTGGTCCGTCGACCACTACGACGCCGATCCCGATGCGAACCTCGAGGCGCTCGCGGAACTGAGTGCGGACGTACTGGACGACCAGCGCCTGCTCGAGGCCGACTGGACCGACCATCAGGGCTGGCGCTACGCCCAGCCCGAGGCCGCGGTCGACCAGGAGCCGCTCCGGCGAGCCGAAGGCGAGGGGCTGTACTGTCTGGGCGACTGGGTCGCCGGCGAGGCGCGGGTGCACGCTGCGTTACGGAACGGACTCGAGGTCGGCGATCGCGTTGTGAGTGAGGAGTAGGACGTGGACTGTCGCGTTTGGTGACGACGAGCCATTGGTCCGCTCACACTGGCACCACTGATTACCACGTCCTCCCCAGCCGATTCGCTCGCTCCGCTGTCGCTCGCTCATCCCTCGCGCAGTATCGGACCACGATTCGCTCGTCGCTCATCGTGGTCCAGCGCGCGCCACCGCAGCAGTCGACGTCGAATCCGCTTCGTACTCGGCAGTTGGTTCGAAGCTCGTGCTACTCGGCAGTCGGTTCGAGGCCCACGCGGTAGTCGGTCAGGTTCTCGTAGCCGTCCTCGGTGACGACGATCAGATCCTCGATCCGAACGCCGCCGACGTCGGGGTCGTAGAGACCGGGTTCGATCGAGATAACGTGGCCGGTCTCGAGCTCGCCGCCGGAGGGCGAGACGCTCGGAGCCTCGTGGATGTCGAGGCCAACGCCGTGGCCCGTGCTGTGGATGAAGCCGGTCTCGGTGTTCGGATCGCTTCGCAGGGTCTCGTAGCCGGCCGTCTCGAGCACGTCACAGGCCGCGTCGTGGACGTCCGCGCCAGTGACGCCCGCTTCGACGGCCTCGAGGGCGGCCTCGTACGCCTCTCTGGTCACCTCGTACCGCTGCCGGGCCTCCTCGCTCGGCTCGCCGCGAGCGAAGGTGCGAGTCATATCCGCGAAGTAGCCCGTCTCCTTGTCCCGCGGGAAGATGTCGATCACGATCAGTTCGTCGGCCTCGAGCGGCCCACTCCCCCGATCGTGCGGGTCTGCGCCGTCGGCCCCGCAGGCGACGATAGTGTCGTCGAGCCCGCAGCCGTGTCGCAGGAGGGTAATTTCGATTTCGGTCTTGACACGCTCGCTGGTGAGCGGTTCGCCGTCGGAGATGAGCACGCCGTCTTCGATGTCGGCGGTCGCGAGCAGCGACTCGGCGGTTGCCATCGCGGCCTCGTTGGCGCGCTGGCTCGCTCGGATCTGGTCTATTTCCCAGTCGGTTTTCGTCGCCCGAATGTCGCCGACGATGCCCTCGGGTTCGACCGTGACCTCGAGGCCCCGGGCTCGCAGCCCGTCCGCGGTTCCCGTCGGGAAGCTCCGCGGAACGGCGATCGAGCCGACGCTGTGGTCGTCGAGAAATGCCGCGAGCAGGCGGTGTTTGGCCTCGTGGGGTCCGTGTTCGGCGACGAGTTCCTGATAGTCGTACGCGGCTCGGCGCGTCACCGAGTCGGCGCTCGACTCCGCCTTCGCGCGGCCGTACTCGAGGCCGGAGACGAGCAGGTGGACGCCGTCGGCCGTCACGAGCGTCTGGTAGGGGTCCGGTGCGGTGAAGCCGGAGACGTACCGTTGGTCGGCGTCCGACGCGTCGGCGTCGATACAGTACCCGTCGATGCTTTCGACCTCGAGATACTCGTGCAGTGGCGACAGATCGACGTCTACGTTCATGGCCGGGTGTCTAACGGGCGGCCACATATACCGTTCGCTGCCAGCAGCGTGCGCCGGCATATCTCATGATCGATCGGATAGATTCGAACACGCACACTTATCAATAAAGCATCCAATCTGACGTGTATGAACCGTCGACGGCTTCTGGCAACGGGGGCAGTAGCCGCACTCGCCGGCTGTGTGACCTACACTGCCGACGAAGAGGAGGAGTCGCCCACCGCCGAGGGTCTCGTCCGGGATGCGATCGAGACGCGCCGCGGGATGACCGACCTCACGGCCCGCCGAACGATGACGGTCGAAACCGACACCGGCACCCGCGAGCGAACCGAAGCCGTCGCTCGACGCCCGCCGGCTAAGCAGCGCATCGAGGTGCTCGAGTCGACCGACCCGAGCGTCCCGGTCGGCTCGGTCACGGTGACGAACCGCGCGATCACGTGGGAGTACAACCCCCAGACGGAGATCGTCGACAAGCAGTACCACCCGAACAAGGTCGACGCCGATCGGACGCGACGCGTGTTAGAGAACGTACTCGAAGACTACCGACTGGGCTACGAGGGAACGACGACCGTCGACGGCCGAGAGGTCCACATCATCGAGACGAAACCGCCGGTCGACGATATCGGGCCGACGATCGACCTCGTCGTGGGGGACACGACGTTCGTCGTCCCGCTGCGAGCGACGGGCGATCTCGAGGAACTGGACGTCTCCCGAACCGTCTGGATCGACGACGAGTACCGGTATCCGATCAAGGAGGAAAACGCGATCAGCGACGACGGCGAGACGCGCCACCGCGTCGCCGTCACGTACGAGGACTTAGCGATCGATACGGGGCTCGAGCCGGAGACGTTCACCTACGAACCGCTGGCGGACGCGACGGTCGTCACCGACGGCCCCGAACCCGAGGGCGTCTTCGAGACCCGCGCAGCCGCCGAAAAAATCCTCCCCTATCGCCTGCCGGAGCCCGCCGTTCCGGAGACGTACGTCCTCGATCGCGTTACCGTCGTCGACAAAGGCGAGGAGTTCGGGACGACAACGATGCTGTGGTACAACGACCCGACCGTGATCGCCCGCGAACTGTTCGTCGCCGTTCGCGAGGTCCAGCGGTTCAATCCCGATGTCCTCGAGGAAATTACGATCGACGGCCGGACGGCCTACCGTCGCGACGGGCGGATTCAGAGCGTCTTCTGGGCCTGCGAGGACCTGAACTACGAGGTCTCGAGTCTGACCGACGACACACCGTTGCTCGAGATCGCGGCCTCGATCGGCTGTCCGTAAGCACTCTATCGGCCCGAACGAGTGTGCGGATCGGTACCGGTAAGGCAGGCCCATCCCACAGACAGAGCATGAACGTCACGATCACGCCCTCGAGGCTACAGGGTACGGCACAGGCACCGCCATCGAAGAGCTACACCCACCGGGCGATCCTCGCTGCAGGCTACGCGGGCCAGACGACGGTCCGCGACGCGCTCTGGAGTGCCGACACGCAGGCCACCGCGCGGGCCGTCGATCTCTTCGGTGGGTCCGTTTCGCGGGCCGACGATGGCATACTCGAGATCGCTGGCTTCGACGGCCGACCCGACGTCCCCGCGGACGTCATCAATTGTGACAACAGCGGGACGACGATGCGGCTGGTCACGGCCGCGGCCGCCCTCGCCGACGGCACCACCGTCCTCACGGGCGACGAGTCGCTGCGCTCCCGACCGCAGGGCCCGCTGCTCGAGGCGATCGCCGACCTCGCTGGGGAGGCGTTTAGTACGCGCGGAAACGGCCAGGCACCGCTGGTCGTCACCGGCCCCATCGCCGGCGGCGAGGTCGCGATTCCGGGCGACGTCTCCTCGCAGTACATCACCGCCCTGTTGATGGCCGGCGCCGTCACCGACGAGGGGATCGACGTCGTCCTCGAGACCGAACTCAAGTCCGCACCGTACGTCGATATCACGCTCGAGGTGCTCGAGGACTTTGGCGTCGAGGCGCGCCAGACGGCCGACGGGTTCTCGGTCGAGGGCGGCCAGTCATACGATCCCATCGGTGGCGAGTACGCCGTCCCCGGTGACTTCTCGTCGATCTCGTACCCGCTCGCCGCGGGGGCGATCGCCAGCGAGGACGGTATCCGTATCGAGGGTGCCAATCCGAGCGCGCAGGGTGACACGGCCATCGTCGACATCGTCGACCGGATGGGAGCCGACGTCGACTGGGACCGCGAGGCGGGAACCATCGACGTCTCGAGTGCCCCGCTGTCGGGAATCGAAGTTTCGGTGGAGGACACGCCGGACCTGCTGCCGACGATCGCAACCCTCGGAGCCGTCGCCGATGGAGACACCCACATCACGAACGCTGAGCACGTCCGCTACAAGGAGACTGACCGCGTGAGCGCGATGGCCGAGGAGTTGGGCACAATGGGCGTCGAGACGACCGAAGAACACGACTCGCTGACGATCCACGGTAGCGACTCGACCCTCGAGGGCGCGACCGTCTCCGGTCGGGCCGACCACCGGATCATCATGGCGCTCGCGCTCGCAGGGCTGGTCGCCGACGGCGAGACGACCGTCGAAGGGGCCGACCACGTCGACGTCTCGTTCCCCGGCTTCTTCGGCCTGCTCGAGGAACTCGGCTGTTCGCTCGAGCGCCAGTCCTGACACTTCCGTTCGCTCGAATCGCAACTCGTTTTTTGCGATGGAAACAGCGAGTCCTCACAGTAGATATAGTAGCCACTGAACGTCAGTGCACACCGCATCGCACGACGGGAGCGCGAGTCGGAGCGTGTGCGGGTCGGAGCGAACGGTGTGAGCGAGACCCGCGGGAACGCGAACGGGGAGGAACGATCCGTGAGCGAACGGCGTGAGCGAGGGCTCGAGCGAGACCCGCGGACAGTGCGATGTGTGTGTAAATCGTTTCAGTTGTTATCACAGTAGCACGGTTTTTGTATTCAGCTCGAAGTATGAAACTGCACCCGTGATTCGGTAACTACGTCTGCGAACTTGGCACCGATATTTCTGGCATCTACTAGAGATGTTTACAGGCGCGTGCTGAATAGACAGCGCGTATGGTTCACGCATGGTATCCAATCGTAGCGGCGTGGTGATCGCTCAATCCAAGTTCGGACGAAGGGAACGATACGTGAAGCGGGGTCACCCATCCTGATTCTGTACTGCAGGAAGCGTAAACGAGAACGTCGACCCCTCGCCAGGTTCGGAGTCGATCCAGATCTCGCCGCCGTGGCGCTCGATGATCCGCCGGGACAGCGCGAGGCCAATGCCCGTCCCCGAGTGTTCCTCGTAGGTATGCAGTCGTTGGAACACCTCGAAGATACGTTTCTGTTCATCAAAATCGATCCCAATACCGTTATCCTGCACTGAAATGATCCATCGTTCGTCATCACGCGTGGCGGAAATGTCGACCTGCGGTGGCTCGTCGCTGCTGTACTCGATCGCATTACTCAACAGATTCTGGAAGACTTGGCGCAACTGGCTGGCGTCGCCATCTACACATGGGAGGTCGTCGGTTGTGATCTCGGCGTTACTTTCGTCGATCCGCATTTGGAGATCCTCGCGAACGTCATCAAGGACATCGTCGAGGTCGACCGGTTCGAACGGATCGCCACGCGTTTCGATGCGCGAGTACTCGAGCAGCCCGTCGATCATCTGGCGCATCCGCTCGGCGCCGTCGACGGCGAACTCGATGAACTCTTCGCCGTCTTCGTCGAGCTCATCGCCGTATCGATCCTCGATTAATTGGAGGTAGCTCGTAACCATTCGGAGCGGCTCTTGGAGGTCGTGGGAGGCGGCGGAGGCGAACTGCTCTAACCGTTCGTTCGACTCCTCGAGTTTGCGCTGGTACTCCCGTCGTTCGGTAACGTCTTGGACGACGAGCATCCCCGCAAACACCGCTCCGTCGTCGTTTCTGAGGGGCAAGGTGTAGGCGAACAGATTTTGATCGTTGTACTCGACCTCGAACGAATTCGCCTCGCCCTCTAGCGCAGCCTCGAAGTGCGGTTCGACCTCATCGACGATATCGTCCGAATAGATGTCGTAGACACTGTTTCCGATCCGATCCTCCGGAGAGACACCGGTCGCGTCCAGCAACTCCCCACCGACGGCCGTGTACTGCAGGTCATCGTCGAACAGGCCAACCGCACCGTTTGGGAAGTTTTTGACGAGTGTCCGGTAGCGCCGTTCGGACTCCTCGAGCGCACGTTCGCGCTCCTTTCGTTCGGTGATATCAGTGTAATGCTCAATGCGGCCGCCGGCGTAGAACCCAGACTCGATGGGCTGGCTCCAGTGGTTTACCCAGCGTTCCTCGAGGCTCCCCTCCCCGAGGACGTGGCTCTCGAACTCCTCGGTGTAGGTGTTGTCATCGTAGGTGGCGGTCACGCGGTTGGCGAACCGTTCGGGCTCCTCGAAGATACCCGCGATCTCCGCCTCGATGAGCGCTCGTTTGTCCCGACCGACGATCGCTTCGCGATCGAGTCCGAAGAACTCCTCGATCGCCTCGTTGATCCAGACGACCTCGAAGTCGGAATTCAGGATGAACGTTCCCACGTCTGATGTGTCGAGGACGTCATTCGTCAGCGACCGATAGCGCGCCTCGCTCTCCCTGAGTGCCTGTTCGCGCTCCTTGCGCTCGGTGATGTTTTCGATGGCGAACACAGCACTCTCGATCTCTCCGTGGTCGTCGTAGACCGGCGCTCCGTTGATAGAGATCCAGACTCGTTCTCCATCCGGACTATATATTCCACTGACATGATCGAACACGGGTTCTCCGGACTCCATAATTTGCGGGAAAGGCTTCTCCTCATCCGGGAGTGGTTCGCCGTCAACGTCGACTTCGGTCCACTCGGGATCGTCAAAGCTGAGGTCGTTGATCTGGTCTTTGCTCCGACCGTAGATCTCCTCAGCGCGGTCGTTGGCGAACTGCATTTCGCCGTCACTGTCAACGATTGTGATGCCGATTGGACTCGTTTCGACGATCGTTTCGTAGCGGGTCAGTTCTTGTTCACGTCGCTTCTGTTCGGTGATGCCGCGGGAGTAGACCGACAGGCCCGATTCAGAGGGATAGATGGCGTTCAGAAACCACTTGTCCCACGGAGGATAGTAGTCTTCGAAGACTACGGCCTTTTGTGTTTCAAGAGCCTCATACAGTGCGTTCTCGTACGTTTCCGTGAGATTCTCGTTACGAATGTCCGAACCAATTGCGTCCTCATCCAGTCCAAAAAGGTCTGCTGCGGTGTCGTTCAGATAGCGGAAGCGGAGTTCTTCGTCGAGGGCGTAGAAACTGTCCGAGATTCGATCGAAGACCTTGCCGAGGTCGCTGTCTACCGCATCCCTTTCCCGCACCTTTGTGAACGCTTGTCCGTTCGTGGATGGCTGCCACCACACGCGTCCGTTTCCCCCGACTTTCTTTGTTTCGAGTCGATCGTGATCGACGAGTCGTTCTAAGCGCTCGTAGGTGCTCCGGCGGCCGAGGTCGAGTTGTTCGGCCACCTCGGTTGTCGTCATGGGTGCCCCTCCCGCTTCGAAGAGGGCGAGGGTCTCTCGAAGTGTATTTGTCAATTGTGAATCGGTCACTGCTTCAGTTGCTTACGACACAGATGGATAAACCCTCCCCGGTTGGAGGCTGTATTATAAGACGAGGAGAATTATAAATGCTCTTCGCGCAAGATACCCGCTCTATATTCAGCAGGTCGTTTCTGACGCCTATCCGAGAGGTAGGTAGCTGCTCCAGTAACACCTTCACCTGTACTGACTGCGGGTTTCACCATTTATTCTGAGTAAAGAAACCGTATTACTAACGGCTGCTAACAGTGATCCGACTCGGATTCGGTCGTCGACTCGAGGCCGTCCGCGACGACGAACAGCTCCGTCGCCGGGCAGGGATCGTCGAACGAGTCGGCCTCGATATCGGGTGCGTCGACGGATTCGTCGTCGACGGTGACAGTCACGTCGAAGTCGTGTCGCCCGTGGAGAAAGACGGCGATGTGGGCTTCGGGATCGAGGTCGTAAGAGCCACTCGAGGAGATCGAGCCGTCAGTAGATTCGATCTCGAGGCTGACGGCGTGGCGCTCGTCGTCGAGGTTCCAGAGTCGGACGCGGTGGGGTGGGTCGTCGCTCGACTGCGAGCCGATGACCGATCGCCCGACTGGGTCGTCCGGGTCCGACGGGGGTTCGACGGTCGCTTCGTCGTCAGTGTTCCCGGACTCCTGCTCGTTCTCGGTGTGGTCGTCATCCGCCCCGTCGGCAGCGCTCTCGGTGTTTTGGTCGTCCGACGACTCGTTGAGGGAGAGACAGCCGGCGAACCCGGCGGCGACACTCGAGAAACCGACGCCAGCGAGCAACGATCGACGATTCATTGTGTAGCCCGTCAGACATGGGATGAGATAAAGGGCATTGGGCAGGCCAGTGCCGGCGACGGAAATACCCGGTGGAGTGTTCGCCGACCCTGTTCGGCGAGCCGCGAGCGAGTCGGCCGAAGACGGTAGCCGAAGACAGCAGCCCAAATTCGGGCATTGGCGAACCATGCACCGCTAAGTGTCCCCATCACTGAGTGGGTCGTAATGAACGGCAACCGCTTCGGTCGCCTCTTTCAGGTGACCACGTTCGGCGAGAGCCACGGGGAGGCGATGGGCTGTACCATCTCGGGCTGTCCCGCCGGCCTCGAACTCTCCGCAGAGGACATTCAGAAGGACCTAGACCGGCGCAAGCCGGGCCAGTCGATGATCACGACCAGCCGCGGCGAACCCGACGCCGTCTCGATCAAATCCGGCATTCAGGACGGCTACACCACGGGGACACCGATCGGACTGGTCATCCAGAACAAAGACGCCCGCTCGGGAAAGTACGAACCCTTCATCACCGCGCCGCGGCCGAGCCACGGCGACTTCACCTACTCGGCGAAGTTCGGCACGCGCAACTGGGGCGGCGGCGGCCGCTCCTCTGCACGTGAGACGGTCAACTGGGTCGCCGCGGGCGCGATCGCGAAGAAACTCCTCGAGCGAGAGGGGATCGAACTCAAGGCCCACGTCAACCAGATCGGCGATGTCGAGGCTCCCGAAGTGAGCTTCGAGGAGATGCTTGAGCACTCGGAAGAAAACGACGTCCGGTGTGCCCACCCCGAAACCGCCGACGAGATGCAGGACCTGATCGCGGAGTATCAGGAGGAAGGCGACTCCATCGGTGGCAGCATCTACTTCGAGGCGCAGGGCGTCCCTGTCGGGCTCGGCGCGCCACGATTCGACTCCCTCTCCGCGCGACTCGGGCAGGCCATGATGGCCGTCCCAGCGGCGACAGCTTTCGAATTCGGCCTCGGCACCGAAGCCGCCGAGTGGACCGGGAAGGAACGAAACGACGATTGGGAGTTCGACGACGAGGGCACTCCCGTCCCGGTCGAGAACGACCACGGCGGCATTCAGGGCGGCATCTCGAGCGGTGAACCCATCTACGGCGAGGTTACGCTGCACGCGCCGACGTCGATCCCAAAGACTCAGCAGACGGCCGACTGGGAGACGGGCGAACTCAAAGAAGAGAAAGTCATCGGCCGTCACGACCCCGTGCTCCCGCCCCGTGGCGTTCCCGTCGTCGAAGCTATGCTCGCGCTCACCCTCGTCGATTTCATGCTCCTGTCGGGTCGGCTCAATCCCGACCGCGTCGACAACCAGCCCGGGAAGTACGACACGGATTACCATCCAAGCAACCCGCGAAACGAGTAGCGACCGCACCATCACGATCGTCGATAGTCGTTACGGGTTGCTGGGCTGACAGTTGTCGTCTCGTGCCCGTGTCACGTCTCTACCAGGCGTTTTGAGCGACTACGTGCTTCAGTTTTGTTCCTTCGATAGCTCATTTTCACAAGGAACGATCCGAACAGAGACACAATCCCGTTGTACCATCGTGTGGTAATTGGTAGCATTTATATTAGGCGTTGTGGTACGGTATTATGCACCATGGCTGATTTCGATCTAGCAAGTCAAGAGGGCCGACTCGAGGCATTGCGCCGGATGGTAACGATCCGGGCATTCGACGAGGAGGCGGGGGATAGATTCGCAGACGGTGAGATACCGGGGTTCGTTCACCTGTATATTGGCGAGGAGGCGGTCGGGGTCGGCACCTGCGCCGCGCTGGACCCGGACGACTACATCGCGAGCACCCACCGCGGGCACGGCCACTGTATCGCAAAGGGGCTGGATCCGAAGTACATGATGGCCGAACTCTACGGCAAGGCCGACGGCTACTGTAACGGGAAGGGGGGCTCGATGCACATCGCGGACGTCGACGCCGGGATGCTCGGCGCGAACGGTATCGTCGGTGCGGGGCCGCCGATGGCGACCGGCGCGGCGCTGTCGATCGACTATCAAGACCGCGACCAGATCGCGGTCGGCTTCCTCGGCGACGGGGCCGTGGCCCAGGGACAGGTCCACGAGGCGATCAACATCGCGGCGACGTGGGACCTGCCCGCCGTCTTCGTCATCGAGAACAACCACTACGGCGAGGGGACGCCGGTCGAAAACCAGCACAACCTCGACAACCTGAGCGACACGGCACAGGCCTACGACATCCCCGGCCTGACCATCGACGGGATGGATATTACTGCGGTTGCAGAAGCCGTTGCGGAGGCTCGAGACCGTGCCAGAGCCGGCGACGGGCCGACGCTCATCGAGGCCGAGACCTACCGCTACCGCGGCCACTACGAGGGCGACGAGGAACCGTACCGCGACGACGCGGAGATCGAACGCTGGCAGGAGCGCGACCCGATCGCGTCGTTCAAAGAGCGACTGATCGACCGCGGCGAACTCACCGCCGAGGAGTTCGACGAGCTGCAGGCCGACATCGAGGCCGAAATCGATGCGGCGGTCGAGTACGCACAGGACGCCCCAGCACCGGACGCCCACGAGGCCTACGAAGACATGTTCGCGGAGATGCCACCGGAGATCGAACGCTTCGCCAGCGCCGCTCGCACCGATGGCGGCCGCCCGGGAGGTGACCGATAATGACTGCACAGGTAGAATCCGAACTCGAGACCGAAACCGAGGAACTGACCGTCAGAGAAGCGATCCGACAGGCGATGCGCGAGGAACTCGAGCGCGACGAGGACGTCTTCCTCATCGGCGAGGACATCGGCGTCTTCGGCGGCGTCCTCGAGGTAACGGGCGATCTCTACGAGGACTTCGGCTCGGAGCGGATCAAGGACACGCCGATCAGCGAAGCCGGGTTCATGGGCGCAGCGACGGGTGCCGCAGCGACCGGCACGCGGCCGGTCGTCGAACTCATGTTCTCCGATTTCACCGGCGTCGCGATGGAACAGATCATGAACCAGATGGCGAAGATGCGCTACATGTTCGGCGGCAAGGCGGAGATGCCGGTCACCGTCCGAACCACTGAAGGTGGCGGCATGGGTGCGGCGAGCCAGCACTCGGGGACGATCCACTCGTGGATCTCCCACTTCCCCGGGCTGAAAGCCGTCGCCCCCGGCACCGCAGCGTCGGCGAAGGGGCTGACAAAAGCGGCTATCCGCTCGAACGATCCCGTCTTCGTCTTCGAGAACAAGATGATATACGAGCAACGAGGCGCGGTGCCGACCGACGAGGACTTCACCGTCCCGCTCGGCGAGGCTGCCATCGAACGCGAGGGCGAGGACGTCACCGTCGTCGCGACCCAACGGCTCGTCGGCGAGTCGCTCGAGACCGCCGAAAACATGGCCAACGACACGAGCGTCGAAGTGATCGACCCGCGGTCGCTGTACCCGCTCGACATCGACACCATCGTCGAGAGCGTCAAGAAGACCGGCCGGCTCATCGTCGCCGACGAGAGCCCGCTGTCCTACGGCACCCACGCCGAAATCGTCGCTCGCGTTCAGGAAGAGGCCTTCTTCAGCCTCGACGCGCCGATTCAGCGCGTCGGCACGCCCGACACGCACATCCCATTCAGTCCGCCACTCGAGCAGGAAGTCCTGCCAACCGGCGACGACGTCCGTGAAGCGATCCAGCGGGTGACATAGCCATCGTGAGCCGCGTCGGACTGATCGTCAACCCCGCTGCGGGCCGCGATATCCGGCGGCTCACGGGTGGCGCAAGCGTCGTCGACAACTACGCGAAGCGTCGAGTCGCGACCTGCGTCTTAGACGGGCTGACGGCGGTTTCCGAGCCCCCGAACGTGGCAGTCATGCCCGACAGACGGGGCATCTCCGACCACGTCCTCGAGGAAGCTCCCGACGGGCTCGCGGTCGACCCCCTCGAGATGACGGTCGAGAGCACCGCGGCCGACACGCGCCGGGCGGCGAGCCGGTTTCGCGAGGACGATGTCGACGTCGTCGTCGCCCTCGGGGGTGACGGGACGACCCGCGACGTCGCCTGCGAGATCGGTGACGTGCCCGTGGTCGCCGTCTCGACCGGGACGAACAACGTCGTGCCGACGGCCGTCGACGGCACCGTCGCGGGCGTCGCTGCGGCGCTCCTCGCGACGGGTGCGGTTCCGGCGGCCGACGCGACCACGCGCCACGGGATGATCGAAGCCCGCGCGGAGACCGCAGGCGGCACACAACGGCTCTCGGCGCTCGCGGCCGCCGAGGTTTCCGCGCAGTCGTTCATCGGGACGCGGGCGCTGCTCGATCCCAGTGATCTCCGCGGCGGCGTCGTCTCGCGGGCCCACCCGGGCGATATCGGGCTCGCCGCCATCGCGGGGGCCGTCGAGTGTCTCGAGCCGACCGAACCGGGCGGCGTCGCCGTTCGGTTGACCGAGCCCGACGACGCTGTGCGGACCGTCCGTGCGGTACTCGCTCCGGGCGTCACCGCGACCGTCGGGATCGAGTCACTCGAGCGCCTCGAGTGGAACGAACCCGCCAAATTCGACGTGCCCGACGGCGTCGTCGGGGCCGACGGCGAGCGCGAACTCGAGCTCACAGAAACGACGGTCGAGCTCACGCCCGTCCCCGACGGTCCGCGACTCGTCGACGTCGACGCGACGCTGTCGGCCGCCGTCGACGTCGGCGCGCTCGAGCACGCCGGGCGGCTACAGCCGACCGAGGACTGATCGCTGAGCGAACGGTTCACTCGCTCGAGAGTACAATAAACACTATTTTGACCGGTGTGGACAGGCCACTATGGTTGGAAATACCATACCAGAGTTGGACGTCGAGATCCCGGAGCTCTCACAGGTCGCGTTCGTCGTCGAAGACTTAGAGGACGGCATGGACCGCTTCGAGGGGCTGCTCGGGGTCGGCCCGTGGCAAGTGTATCGGTTCGAGCCGCCGGCGCTGACTGACCGCACCTTCCGCGGGGAGTCCCACGAGTACTCGATGCGGTTGGCGCTGGCCCAACTCGGCGAGACGATGTTCGAGTTGATCGAACCGCTCGAGGGACCGAGCATCTACACCGAACACTTAGAAGAACACGGCGAAGGGCTACACCACGTCGCCTGTTTCGCCTTCGACGATCCACACGCCGTCGTCGAGACGTTCGAGGAGGCCGGGATGCCCGTGATCCAGAGCGGGAACTTCGACGGCGTCGAGTACTGGTACTTCGACACTGCCGACGAACTAAACGGGACGATCTTCGAGACGGCGGCGAACGTCGACTCGATTCCCGAACCGGAGATGACCTACCCCGAGTAGGCGAGCGGACGATTCTGCCGCCGGCGTCAGACTCGCTCCCAGCTGATCTCGAGATCGAGATCGTCTCGAACCAGCTGCGAGACGTGACAACCCCGTTCGCCGAGGGTAACGAGCCGATCAAGGGTGTCGTCGTCGGCATTGGATTCGAGTTTGACCGTCGCCTCGAGGACTTCGACCGAGCCGTGTTCGGGCTCGGCCGTCGTCGTGACGTCGATCCCAGCAACCGGCGTGTCGCGCTTGCCGGCCTGGAACCGGATACTCAGTGACAGACAGGCGGCGAGCGAGCCGAGGAAGACGTCGACCGGCGTCGGCCCTGTTTCGGTGCCGCCGGCCTCCTCGGGCTCGTCGTAGTCCCACTCGAACGAGCCGGCTTCGATCGTGCCGGCCATGCCGTCGGGGTTGTGTGCCGTGACCGTGCGCTCGGGCATTTCCGTCGGCGCGCCCGCTCCCGCGCCTGCTCCGGCGCTGATTTCATCGGGCAGCAGCGACCACGGCTCCTCGAGGTGTTCGACGAGTGTCTCGAGGAAGCGAGCGGCGTCGGCCCCGTCGACGATGCGGTGGTCGAAGGAGAGATCGAGCGGGAGCTGTCGTCGCCACTCAACGTCGTCGTTCGGGCCGCGTGTGGGGGCCTCCGAAATCGCGTTGACGCCGAGAATGGCGACCTGCGGCGGGTTGATGACCGGGTCGAACGACTCCACGCCGAGGACGCCGAGATTCGTCACCGTAAACGTCCCGCCCTGCAGGTCGTCCATCGTGTACTCGCCCTCGAGGGCCGATCCGACGAGGTCGCGCCGTTCGTCGGCGATCGTCTCGAGCGACTTGTTCCCGACGTCGTGTAACACGGGGGCGATCAGCCCGTGTTCGACGTCGACGGCGAGGCCGACGTTGTGTTCCGCCCAGAGTGTGTGGACCTCGTCCTCGAACGTCGCGTTGAATTCGGGATGGTCCTCGAGGGTCGCCGAAATGGCGAGTACGAGCAGGTCCTGAATCGAGACGTCGGTCTCGAGGGCGTCGTCCGCGGCGTCGGTAGCCTCGAACAGTGCTTCGGCGTCGGCCTCACGGTGGACCGTCACGTGAACGGCTTCCCGATAGCTTTCGCCGAGGCGGCTGGCGATGGTTTGGCGCATCCCGCTGAACGGCCGCGTCTCGACTGGCGTTCGCCCGCCGCTGCCGGCCGCATCTTCCACGTCGTCTTCGGTGATCGAGCCCTGATAGCCCGTCCCCTCAACGGTTGTGAGGTCCACACCGAGCTCTTCGGCGCGCTTGCGTGCGCGTGGGGATGCGTTGATGTCCGCTTCGGCGGCCCCGCCCGATTCGGCGGCCGCTTCGACGTCGTCTTCGGTGATCGAGCCCTGATAGCCCGTCCCCTCGACGGTCGAGAGGTCGACTTCGAGGTCGGCGGCACGTTCGCGGGCCCGTGGCGAGGCTCTGACCTCGTCGTCGGCCGTCGCGGCTGCCGTGTCGCTCGTCGCACCGCTGTCGGCGCTTGCGGCCGCCGACTCCTCGGCTGCTGGCTCCTCGGCCGCCGTCTCGCCCGTCGCCTCCTCGATGTCGGCCGACGCCTCTGCCTCGAGATCGGCGATGTCGGCGTCGTCAGGCGCGACGATTCCGATCGGCGTGCCGGGGGGGACCGTCCCGCCCTCCTCGAGATACGTCTCCCTCAGGACACCGTTCTCCCGTGCTTCGACCTCGGCGATGCTCTTTTCGGATTCGACTTCCGCGATCACCTCGCCCTCCTCGACGGTCGCACCCGCGTCGATCCGCCACTCGAGCAGTTCGCCGCGTTCCATTTCCAGACCCAGCTTCGGCATCCTGACGATATAACCCATGAGACATCATAGCATAACAACCACATAAAGTGTGCTGGTGGCTTTGCGCTCGTGAAGTATGGTTATCTCACTGATACGACGGAGTGGCGACGGACCGCCGAAACCACTTGCGCGGTGAGACGAACCGTCAACGGAGTGGGTAGAGACGGGCTGCGAGCGAGGACGAGAGATGGTGAATTGTGAATTGTTATTCGTTATCAATACCCAGTATCGGCATCGAGGACATCATATTTGGATGGTTGTTCATTCTTCACGATAGATGTATGGCAATGTATAGCAAAGGCTTTAGGTTCAGTAGGGCAAAATTCCGGTACGGTTGGCCCACAGGCCACTGATTTACCTATGAGCGACGACGAACTCATCTGGCGAATCGCAGGCGGTTCCGGCGACGGAATCGACTCGACGAGCCAGAACTTCGCGAAAGCGCTGATGCGCTCGGGGCTCGACATCTTTACCCACCGCCACTATCCGTCACGGATCCGCGGCGGCCACACCTACGTCGAGATTCGGGCCGCAGACCACGAGGTACAGTCACGCGGGGACGGCTACAACTTCCTGCTCTCGCTGGGCGACTCCTTCGCCCGCAACCCGCAGGAAGAGGCCTTCTACGGCAACGAAGAGATCAAACCACTCTCGGAGAACCTGGACGAACTCCGAGAAGGTGGGATCATCGTCTACGACGAGGGCCTCATCAGTGAGGAAGACGTCGAGGCGATCAACCTCGAGGAGCGTGCCGAGGAGAACAACTGGCACGTCTTCCCGATCGACCTTCGAAGCCTCGCCAAGGAACACGGCCGTGAAGTCATGCGAAACACCGCTGGGGTCGGTGTCACGGCCGCACTGCTCGACATGGAACTCGAGCACATCGAGAACCTGATGTCGGACGCGATGAGCGACGACATCCTCGAGGCGAATCTCGAGATCCTCCACGAGGCCTACGAGATGACCATCGAGGAGTACGACTTCGAGCACGATCTGCGTGCCCCAGAAGGCACCCACGAGACCGAGCAGGCGCTGCTGTCGGGCTCGAACGCGATCGCCTACGGCGCGATCGACGGTGGCTGTCGGTTCATCTCCGGCTACCCGATGACGCCGTGGACGGACGTCTTCACCATCCTCAGTCAGAACTTCCCCGACATGGGCGGGATCTCCGAGCAGGTCGAAGACGAGATCGCGGCCGCCGCACTGGCCGTCGGTGCCAGCCACGCTGGTGTCAAGGCCATGTCCGGCTCCTCCGGTGGCGGCTTCGCGCTGATGTCCGAGCCGCTCGGCCTCGCCGAGATGACCGAGACGCCGCTCGTGCTCGTCGAATCGATGCGTGCCGGTCCATCGACGGGGATGCCGACCAAACCCGAACAGGGAGACCTCGAGTTCGTGCTCTATACGAGTCAGGGCGACTCCTCGCGCGTCGTCTTCGCGCCGGGCACCATCGAGGAGGCCTACGAGCAGACGCGACTCGCCTTCGACATCGCCTGGGAGTACCAGATCCCGACGATCATCATCTACGACCAGAAGCTCTCCGGCGAGAACACGAACGTCGACGTCGAGTTCTTCGACCGCGAGCCCGAACCCGGACTGGGCACGACGCTGACCGAGGAGGAACTCCTCGAGGCCGCCCACGACGCCTCCGGCAAGTTCGAACGCTTCGGCTACGACGACAACGAGAAGAACGTGAGCAAACGGTCGCTGCCCGGCCAGAAAGGCGGGCGCTACCTCGCGACCGGGAACGAACACTCGCCCGTCGGCCACATCAGCGAAGATCCGGACAACCGGGTCTACCAGATGACCCGCCGTATCGAGAAACTCGACTCCATCCGCGAGGAACTCGACGAGGAACACCCCTCGAACCAGACCTACTACGGCGACGAGACGGCCGACTACGGGATCATCACGTGGGGCTCGAGCCACGGGGCCGTCGCCGAAGCCGTCGAGCGTCTGAACGACGACGGCCACTCGGTCAAAGGCATCACCGTCTCCGACATGATGCCGTTCCCCGAGAAGGAGATGACCGAGTTCTTGGAGAGCGTCGACGAGGCGATGGTCGTCGAGATGAACGCCACGGCCCAGTTCCGCGGCCTCATCCAGAAGGAACTCGGTCGCTTCGGCGAGAAACTGACAAGCCTCCTCAAGTACAACGGCAACCCGTTCGAACCCGCCGAGGTCGTCGAGGGCTACGAGGTCAACGTCGCCGAGGAGGAGCGTGAACCGACTGCACAGGTCCGAATCGAACCCGCAGCAGGTGACTAACCATGAGTGCATTCAACGCAATCGGAGAGGAGCGAGAGATCGACCGGGACGAGTTCACCCCCGGTGTCGAACCACAGCCGACCTGGTGTCCGGGCTGTGGTGACTTCGGCGTCCTGAAGTCGCTGAAGCAGGCCCTCCCGGAAGTCGGCAAGACGCCAGAGGAAGTACTGACGGTGACCGGGATCGGCTGTTCGGGCAAGCTGAACAGCTACCTCGACACGTACGGCTTCCACACGATCCACGGTCGATCGCTGCCCGTGGCCCGTGCCGCCAAACTCGCCAACCCCGAACTTGAAGTCATCGCCGCTGGCGGTGACGGTGACGGGTACGGCATCGGTGGCAACCACTGGATCCACACGGCCCGGGAGAACCACGACATCACCTACATCGTCTTCAACAACGAGATCTTCGGCCTGACGAAAGGCCAGACCTCGCCGACGAGTCCCAAAGGCCACAAATCGAAGACCCAGCCATCCGGCAGCGCGAAGATGCCGCTGCGTCCGCTGTCGATGTCGCTGAACGCCGGTGCGAGCTACGTCGCCCGCACCGCTGCGGTCAATCCGAATCAGGCCAAAGAGATCATCAAGGAAGCCATCGAACACGACGGCTTCGCCCACGTCGACTTCCTGACCCAGTGTCCAACCTGGAACAAGGACGCCCGACAGTACGTCCCCTACATCGACGTCCAGGAGTCCGACGACTACGACTTCGACGTCACGGACCGTCGTGAGGCCGCCGAGATGATGCACGAGACCGAGGACGTCCTCAACGAGGGCACCGTCCTGACCGGTCGCTACTACGTCGACGAGGATCGTCCGTCCTACACCGAGGAGAAGAAGGCCGTCGGCGAACTGCCCGACGAGCCGCTGGCCGAGCGCTACTTCGACGACGACGCCGAGTGGGAGCGCAGCTACGACCTGCTCGACCGTCACAAGTAAGCGCCGACGATCGCCGCACCGGACGGTATCATTTTTCGCGATGTGGATTGCTCGAGCGAGTATGGAGTCACAACTGCGCCGGAGAGTTGTCTGAGTGGAATCTGCTCGTTACGCGGTAAGTACAGGTGACACAGTTTCCATTGTCTCAGTGAACGAAGTCCGCAGTCTGATTGCGAACATTGTGTCCGAGAATTATTCGATTGTGGTGTCAGATCTCTCGTTTTTGACAAGAGATACTGGACGGCTGTCCCCCATGTTGAATAAACTCGATGTAGACGATAGCGTATGGAAGACGAGCCTAAAACTCGCATTGACAACCCGGAACAACTCTGCGATACAATAGTTGAAATTGTAGACGTGCTTGAAGAGAGTAAGGCGATTGGAGAAGAGCAAGCATCTGAATTACGATCCAAAATATATCGCTCAATCGATACTAATAAAGAATAGGTCGAATAAATGGGTCACTCCAGTACTGACACGTATAGTCAGACATCTGTCCTCGATATAGTGTACCACTCAGTTCGCAGCTGTCGTGAGTGTAGCCGAACAGGTATATTGTGTACGTCCCGACCGCACGGCAATCGAGAGAACTCAACACTCGAGGCCGAGCGATTCACCAACTGCAACCGCACCCTCCGCGTCGCCGACGGTGTCGCTAACGAACACCGAGTAGTACAGCTCGTCACACGTCCACTGCAGTTCCGTGCCCTGCTCAGTTGTCTCGAGCGTGCCTGTCGCGTCGCCGACCGTGACCAAGTCACCGTCGGTCGCGAACGCTCGAGGCCCATCGCTCGTCGTAACGGAGACCGACTCGCCAGCCTCGTTGCGATAGAACAGTGACACCTGTCTGCGGTCCTCGTCGTGGAACTCGTAGCTGCTCGCGCCGTCGAAGGAAACGGCGTCCGGCAGCGCGTCGGCTGACGGCTCGCCGACCGCGAACGACGCTGCCGCCTCGGCGTCGGCGACCATGTCGTACTGGTCGATCGTAGGGAAGACGAACTCGGTTTCGTCGGTTTCGTCATCATCGGCGACCGTCGGTGGCTCGAACAGGTCGTCTGCGAGTCCCCCGCTCGTATCGACCGTTAGTGGTCGGTGTCTCGGCTTGCGAGGATCGTCCGCTCGAGGAACACGATGAGAGACAAACGCACAATCATCATTGGACTTGTGGCAGTGGTCGTCGTCAGCTCGATGCCATCGCCGGCGATGGTGTGTTTGACGGGAAATAGGGTTTCTCGATCGAGCCAGAGTTCGACCCGGTCGGCGCTTCGCTCGTCGGGGCCGGCCTCGGCGATCTCGAGCGGGAAGACGTACTCCGTCTGGCCGACCTGAACGCCAACCGAACGCTCGATCGTCTCGTTCGCCGGCGGTTCGAACGCGACGTGGTAGACGTCCCGACCGTCGAACCGTGTCTCCTCGAGCGCAGTCACGTCGTAGGCGTCGACGTACCGCTCGGGCTGGGCGTAAAGCCCCTCGAGCAACGATCTCGCGTCCGAATCGCGTTCGTAGCTGCGGATGGTATCGCGCTCGAGGTCATGGACGTATCGGTCGGTGCCGTCGCTGACGATGACCTGCTCGCTGCCGTTTGCGGTGGTTTCGATCCGACTAGTGCCGTCCGAACGGAGCCAGACGGTCTCGGTGCGCTGGGTTGTCTCCCCGTCGATCGTTTCGCTGATCTCGACGGTTGCCGTCATTTCGTCCGGTGGCTCGGTGTCGGCGAGTTGGTCCTCGAGGTGGGCCTGTGAGGGGCCGTCGGTCGGTACGGCGACGCAGCCGGCGAGCAACACGGTGACGACGAGGACAGCGACGAGACGGACGGAGACGTGATTGACAGGGGGAACGTGAATGTCAAAGATAATGAAAGTGAATGCATATCACCTTACTCACTTGCTGTCGACGGTTCTGACGTGTGGGAGAATCAACCGTCGTACTCGCCGCGGTAGCCGACGCCGCGGGCGAACAGTTTCGTCAGGTAGCTCAAGACGAGCAGCGCGACGAGTAGGCCACCGAGGGCGTAGGGCTGGAAGCCGTAGATCAGTTCGCGAATCGCGTAGGCAACGACGAGCAGGCCCATAAACAGAGCGGTGCCGCCGGTCCACCGGGAGACATACGCCGGATCGACCGACTCGTCGTAGTCCGCGTGCAGGTCGGCTCGCCCGCGGACGGCGATCACGTAGCCGAGATAGAGGATCGCGAGGCCACAAAGCAACCAGACGGTCCCGCTGATGACGTTCGCATCGACCATGTCGTGTCCCGACATTGGGATCAGTGTGCGAATAAGTCCGCCGGTCGCACGGTCGCCGTCTCGAGCCGACGCGTAGACGGCTCGCGCCCCGGCAATCCCGCCGCTTCCATCGGGTTATCGGTCGTTTTCGTATACAAAAGATATTTTTCCGTCCGAGCAAAACAGAGTAGCATGAGCACACAGGCGACGGAAGATCGCATCCTCGAGGTTCTCGAGGAGGATGCCCAGGCGTCCTACGCCGAGATCGCCGATCGGGCGGACGTCTCGAAACCGACGGTTCGAAAGTATATTAACCAGCTCGAAGAGGAGGGCGTGATCGTAGGCTACTCGGCGGATATCGACCCGAAGAAGCTCTCGAGCAAGACGATCGCGCTGGTCGGCTTCGACGTCGCGAGCGAACGCTACGTCGAGGCGACGAAAACGCTGAAGGAACTCGACGAGGTCGAAGCGCTGTACAGCTCCAGCGGCGACCACATGCTGATGGCCGAAGTGCGTGCCGAAGACGGCGACGAACTGGGCGAGATCATCTCGGAGAGACTACTCGAGATCGACGGCGTCACCGCGGCCCATCCGTCGTTCCTGCAGGAGCGACTGAAGTAATCGGCTCTATTGGAATACTCAGTAGTGGATACAAAGGGCGTGCTGAATACCGAGGATTAGTGCAGCACAACGACTCCGTTTGTTTCACCCCGAAAGCGATGATCCATCCGCTCACTACACGTGCGGACTGAACAGTCGGTTCCCGAAAACACTTATAGAACGTGTAAATTGAACCCAATATGAAAAGACGCATGTTCCTTACTACAGCGATCGTCACTACCGCTACAATTGCAGGCTGTAGTACAAGTAACGAAGGAACATCAGAGCCGCCTCAAAACGACTCAGCAGAAGACAAGGATTCGGAGCAAGATGCGGAACCAGAGGAGGACGAGAGAACGATACCGAACGAGATGATGAAAACGTTCTCAGTGGAGAATGAGTTAGATGAGAAAATAAATGTGACAATCGTGATTACAGACATTAATGGCAATGTCACTGAAGATACCTCATTTAGTATAGGCGCAAATGAACGGTATGACGATCACGTCTATATCGCTGATGTGAAAGGCAGCTATACAGCAGAAGTCACGGTTGAGGGTCGCGGAACTGTAACAAGTCGTTTCGATTATGGCAGTCCAGTCGGTGAACCTCTTCTGAGAATTGCTCCTGCACGCCTTGGCCCTAACGAAGATGATCCATTTTCCGTAGCAATAGATATGGCACCCAATGTCTGATTCGCTACTGAACGGAGTGATATGTGAACCACCTGCACTGATCGATTATCCTTTACGCAAATCGATCCAGATCGCGTGCCATATTCGCGCTGCGTATTCAGCACGACCACCGAAACCGATCACCGATTGAGAGATTCGACAGGGACACGTAACCCTCTCTGCGACTGGTCGGTCAGGCAGTCTCTCCGAAACCCTCGTATGGCTGTCCCGTTTTGACGCCGGCTCCCGTAGAGACAGTCGATGCCATCGTACGACCGCCGAACGACGATCGATGCACCACTCGAGGACGTTTGGCAGTTCCACTCGAGAGTCAGCGGGCTCGAGGCGGTGACGCCCGACTGGATGGGGCTACGGGTCGAGCGCGTGATCGGTCCCGACGGCGAACCGGACCCGGACGTCCTCGAGTCGGGTTCGGAAATCGCGCTTTCGATGCGCCCGTTCGGCGTGGGGCCACGCCAGCACTGGACCTCGCTGATCACGGACCGCGACCGAAGCGACGGGAGCGCGTACTTTCGCGACGAGATGGTCCACGGCCCGTTCGATCGCTGGGAGCACACGCACTCGTTTTACGCTGACGGCGATCGCACGGTCGTCCACGATCACGTCGACTACACGCTACCCTGTGGCGGCCTCGAGGACGTCGCCGGCCTCGGAACGGGGATTACGGCCGCCTCACAGGTCGGCTTCGACACCATGTTCCGGACGCGCCATCGGTTGACGAAAGCGCACCTCGAGTGAGTGATACGGACTGCTGTCGTCACGTACCGCCGATCACCAGCGACGGAGTCGACGATCGGCGGTAAATCGCTACAGCAGACCGTCTGAACCATGCCCGTTTTGCCCCTCGGGCCAGTACGAACGGCTATGACCGAACGCGGCGCACAGCCGATCGGACGGCGGAGACTGCTCGGCTTGCTCGGAGCCGGCACGGCGGTCGGCCTCGCGGGCTGTCTGGGTGGGAGCGGTCCCAGCGGAGACGGCGGTGACTCCGCTGGCATCTCGTACGATCCGAACGTCGACGAGCATCCGGGTGACGACCCGATCGAGTTTGCGGACACGCAGGCCTGTGCCGTCTGCAATATGACGCCGACGGACTACCCCCAGTGGCAGAGCCAGCTCGCCCACGAGGACGGGACGGGGGCCGTCTTCGATACTCCGGGTTGTCTGTTCGCGTACCTCGTCGCCACGTCCTCGGAGTCGCCGGTCGCCGGCGCGTGGACGACGGAGTACGGGACGACCTCGCTCGTCGACGCCACCGAGGCACACTTCGTGCTCGTCACCGACGCGACCGCGGCCGACGACCCGATGGATATCAACCCGCGCGTGTTCGGCGACCACGACGACGCCGTCGCCTACCTCGAGGAGTGGGACACAGAGGAACTCACCGAGGACGACATTGTCGGCCTCGAGGACGTCGATTTCGACATCGCTGCGATCTATCGCGGCAACCGACTCTGAAACGGCGGCTGCCGGTCCCCCCTCGAGTGGAGCCGGATCAGACGGATGCACCTCGAGTGCGACCGGCAACCGCCGTTTCGCAAGGCGTTTGGCTCACTACGTGATTGCTCTCGGACGTGAACACGTCCGACCTCGAGGTGACGCCGGCTGTTGCTCTCGCGTTCGCGGTGTTCGCGGCGAGTACTAGTGCCATCCTCGTTCGCTGGAGCACGGCCCCGAGTTCGGTCGCAGCCTTCTATCGAGTGCTGTTTACCACGGCGCTCGTCGCGCCCGTCGCGGTGGTGCGCCATCGCGAGGCGTTTGCCCGTCTCTCGAGGCGTGATCTCACTCTCGCAGCCGTCGCCGGCATCGCGCTCGCGGTCCACTTCGCGGCGTGGTTCGAGAGTTTGAACTACACGAGCGTCGCGGCAAGTGTCACTATCGTCCAGTCCCAGCCGGTTTTCGTCGCCCTCGGTGCCGCACTCGTCCTCGGCGAACGGATCACTCGAAAGACCACACTGGGGATCGCCGTCGCGATCGGCGGCGCAGCCGCGATGTCGCTGGGTGATGCCGGGCGGGCACCGTTCGCCGACGCAACGCTGCACGGCAACTCGCTGGCGCTGCTCGGGGCGATCACCGTCGCGGGTTACGTGCTCGCCGGCCGCTCGATCCGCCAGCGCGTGTCGCTGTTTCCCTACGTCACCGTCGTCTACACCTCCTGTGCGATAACGTTGTTCGCCCTCGTCGGCACACAGGGCCACGACTTCGTCGCCTATCCGGCCCGCGAGTGGCTGCTCTTTCTCGCCATGGCCGTCGGGCCCGGCATCTTCGGCCACACCGTCGTCAACTGGGCTTTGAAACACCTCGAGTCGGTCGTGGTCAGCGTCACCTGGCTGGGTGAACCCGTCGGTGCGACGCTGCTCGCGCTCGTCTTGCTCGCGGAGGTACCCGACGCGGTGACGGTGGTCGGCGGACTGGTCGTTCTTGCGGGGATTTACGTCACGACGATCGAGCGAGAACGGCGGCACAGCTCGACAGACTGATACGGATTGCTGTAACTATTTCCCGCCGATCGCCAGAACGGGTCGGCGATCGGCGGTAATTGACTACAGTAAACCGTATGAGACAAAACTCGGAGAACCAGCTACTCCGTGAGCGTCGAGAGATAGTCTCTGCCGGTCTCAGTGATGGTATACACACCGCCCGAAACTTGTCGAACGTGGCCAGCCGACTGGAGTTCGTGGCACTTCGTTCGCACCGTCATCGGGTGTACATCGAGCGCCGCCGCGAGCGACGTCGCTTCGACCGGCCCACGCTCGTCGAGGAGAGACAGGAGTCCCCGGCTCGAGCAGCGGGTCATCGTGATGGCATTCACCACGACAATTTGTGACATAGTCTTTTCGGTGGTTCGCACGACGGATTCGAGTCGGCCGCGTCACACCGCTGACCGATGCCGTGTCGCAGCCGTTGCCAGGCCATCGATTCTTTACGCTGTCGGGCGAACGGGTTCGTATGGATACGTGTGAGTTGACGCTGAACCAGCCGCTGTGCTATCTGCTCCCAACGATCACTGGATGTGACCGATGCGCGAGGGTGCGATGAACCGGCGGACATTGCTCGCTGCGACGACGGCAGCGACGACGATGACGATGGCTGGCTGTCTCGACGACGGAGGAGGAACAGAGGATGAGACGGGGTCGAACGAAGAACTTACCACGCCTGTCGATAGGTCGCCCCCGTTTGACATCCGAACCGTCGACGCGCCAGGGAGCGAAGCGGGAACGGTACGGATTCCACAGCAGGGACGGGTCATGCTCATCAACTTTACCCGCATGTTCTGCCCGACCAGTCAGGGGTTTCTCGCCGACGTCGGCGACGCGGTCGTGCGCCTTCGACGGCGAGACATCGGCATTCTCTCCGTCATCGACCGGAGCGTCGGCCCACAGCCGTCGCCGGAAGAACTGGCCGACTGGTGGCGCGAACACGACGGCAACTGGACGATCGGGATGGACAAACACGGGTTACTCAACGACCACTACGAGATCAGCGGCTTTCCGGTCGCCATCGCGATCGACGGCACCGGCGAGACACACTGGCGCACCGACGGCCCGACGACGGCGAACAACATCGCTTCGGGCGTCGAGGCGGCTCTCGAGGCACAGTCGCGGGCCGAGTGAGCCACAGCAGCGGCCTACTCCTGCGATGGCGGTCGCTTCCGAGCCGTCAGCTTTGGGTACGACTGCGTGCCGCCACTCGAGTTGCGCGCGACGAGCGTCGCCACCGCGGCGACGCCGCCCGCGACCGGCCGACGGCGTTCCTCGTAGGAGAGGATCGTCAGGTCGAGACACGCCCGCAGGAGGTCGTTCGATCGGTACCGATGGCGCTCGTTCGAGGGACCGATCTCGAGGGGATCGCTCGAGCGGAGGTGGTGTTCGTAGATGAGCACACCATCCGGCGCGAGCGCCTCCTTGATCGCGGGCAGGTGCTCGAGGGCGGCGAAAAAGCTCACGGTAATCACGTCGTACTCGCCGACGGACCAGTCGAACGCGGCCAGATCTGCGCGCATCCAGTTGACGTCGACGCCGTGCTCGTCGGCGCGGCGGCGGGCCGTCTCGAGGGCCACGTCGGAGATGTCGATCGCGTCGACGTCGTAGCCTGCTGCGGCGAGAAAGAGCGCGTTGCGTCCGGTGCCGGTCGCGACGTCTAACGCGCGGCCATCCGGCAGGGTCGAGAGTCGGCGCTCGAGTTCCGGGATCGGATCGGCGGGGAGGCTGAAGTCGACACCGCTGTACTTCTCGTTCCACCGCTCGCGCTCGTCTGTCATGGTCCAACAGACGGGCGAGACCCATTTGATGGTTGGCTCCCTCGAGCCTGTACGCGGTGGCCGCATAGCCCAGCGCGTGCGACCGATTCCACGATCGAACCAGTGGAATCTTGATCAGTCAGCCCAAATATGGACGTATGTACCGTCTCTCGTCACAGGGGACAGACACTGGCTGTCGATGGGCAGCGGTGAGCCGCCGATGAATCGACGCGAACTCATCGCGGGGATCGGCAGCGTCGGCGTCCTCGGTGGTGCCGGCACTGTCCTCGTTCGCGGGCTCCCGTCGTTCGACAACGGGGAGTCGGAGACGGACGACGGCGAGGACGACCGCAACCCGCTCGAGGTCGAGACGATCGACGCCGAAGGCAGCGAGGCAGGCACGTTCGCCGTCCCGACTGACGGCGTCACGACCATCATGTTCTTTACCACCGGTTGTGGCAACTGTCAGGCCCAGATGCCACGGCTGGCAGACGCTCGCGAGGAACTCGTCGACAAACACGGCGACCGCGTGCAGTTTCTCTCCGCCACGTACCAGACACCCGACACACTTCCCGAGGCCGATCTGCGCGAGTGGTGGACTACCCACAGCGGGAACTGGAACGTCGGCTACGACTCGGGGCTCGCCGGGTCCTACGGCGTCGTCGGCTTTCCCGTCACGATCGTCGTCGACACGGACGGCGAGAAACACTGGGAGGAAACCGGCGTCCAGAGCACCGACAAGATCGTCGGCGCCGTCGAATCGGTCCTCGAGACCGAGACGTTCGACGACGACTCCGGCGAGGAATCAACCGACGAGAGCGGCGACGAGTCGACGGCGTAGCCGTCCTCGAGACGTTTATCGCCCGCCGAACAGGCCCGAAAGTGAGTCCGTCCACGATGTGCGCTCGTCACCGATCGCCGTGATCCCGTCATCGACGGCATAGAGGTGGCCGTTTGCGACGGCGAGTTCGGTGACGGTCGTATCACACTCGTATCGCCACCGTCGCGACCCATCCCCCGTCGCGAGTGCGTGGACAGACCCGTCGTCGTCCGCCAGACAGAGTGTGTTCCCGACGAGCACGGGACCCGTGGTCGACGTGCCGAAGGCGACCCGCCAGCGCTCGCTCCACGTCGTGGTGTCGATGGCGTACACGCTTTCGTCCGAACTGGCCACGTAGACCGTCCCGTCGTCGACCGCCGGTGGCGTCTCGATCCGCCCGCCAGTCTCGAACCGGCCCTGTCGTGAGCCGTCCGCACTCGCACGCATCAGCACCGTTTCGCCGACGGCGACGTACACCGTCCCATCGGCGACCGTCGGTGATGCGCCGGCCGCGTCCTCGAGATCGATCGTCCAGCGTCGACTGCCGTCTGCCGATTCGAGGGCGAACAGTCGCTCGTCGGCAGCGACGTACACCGTCCCGTCGGCGACCGCTGGGCTCGTCGTCTCGCCGCCGAGGTCTGCCGTCCACGCCGACTGGCCCGTTCCGGCGTCGATCGCGTGGAGGGCGTCGCCGCCGACGTACACCGTGTCGTCGACGACAACCGGTGCCGTGCGAGCGCGACCGTCCGTTCGGTACTGCCAGAGGCGCTCGCCGGTGTCGATCTTAAGTGCGGAGACGTCGCCGTCGCGACTGGTGACGTAGACGACCCCGTCGACGACCGCCGGCGTCGTCTCGATCGCCCCGTCAGTTTCGAAGCGCCAGCGTTTGCTGCCGTCCGAAAGCGCCAGCGCAGCGATGCCGTCGTCGCGCCCGACGTAGGCCACCCCGTCGACGACCGCCGGCGCAGCCTCGAGCGCAGTGTCGCCCTGCGGAGCGATCCGCCACTGCTCGGTCGGTCGGCCAGTGAGTGTGCCGCTGCCGGAAACGGCGCCGGCACGTGTCGGTCCAGCGTGCGCCATCGCCCAGTTGGTCCGCTCGACCTCCGCCTCGCTGGCGTCGGTTCGGGCGTACTCGAGCCGACTCGTTGCGGTCGACGCCGCTGTCGAAACGACCGACACGGGGTCGTCGGTCAGTGGCCGGATCGCGTCCAGTGCGTCCGGCTCCTCGAGGGCGGTGAGCGTTCGACTCGCTCGAGCGCGAACACGGGCGTCGGGATCGGCGAGACACGGCCGAAGTGCCGCGAGGTGGTCGCGATCGATGTCAGCGACGGACGGCCCGGCGTCTCGTTGGGCACACGTCGCCAGCGCACCCGCGGCGCTCGCTCGGACGTCGGCGTCGGGGTCTTCGAGCGCGTCGAGCAGCGCCGGCGTCGCATCCTCGAACCCGGTCGGATCGACCGTCGCCAGCCGCTCGAGGGCGTCGGCCGCGACGAGCCGGCCGAGTTCGCTGTCGCCGACGATCCCGTAGGCGAGTTTCGAGACCCCCGACGATCGGAGCGCCTCGGATGCATCGGCTAGCGTGGCAAGTGCCAACGCAGCGAGTCCCGCCGTCCAGGGATCTGGATCGTCGTCCAGCAGCCGACCCATTGCCGACAGCTGCGTGTTGATCTCGTCGGTGTGCGTCGGCGTGTCGATCCCGGCCGCGAGCGCGGCGGCCTCGCGTTGCCGGTCGTCGACTGCGTCGAGTGTCGATGGCAGCGTCCCGGTAGCGCGATCGGTCGCCGCGAGGGTCGCGAGTGCGAGCGTGATGGAACCGCGAACCGCCTCGTTGCCCTGCGCGCCGTCCTCGAGCAGCGCGACCAATCGATCCCGTTCGGCCGCGACGTCGTCGGGTTCGATGACTGCAAGCCGTGCAATATCGCGGGCGATCGGTTGTGGGGCGTCCTCGAGTCGCTCGAGCAGGGACGCCGTCACTGGCTCTCGGCCGGCTTCGTCGGCGACCGACGTCAGCACGCGCAGGAGCGCTCGTCGTTCACCGCCGGCCGCCGAGTCGAGTCGGTCGGCCAGCGCGGGTGCGGCGTCCGCGACGAGCGCGGGCTCGCTGCGGGCGATATCCGCGAGTCCCGAGGCGACGGCGGCTCCGCGTTCGCCACCGTCCGACAGAACGTCGACCGCAGCCGCGAGTGGCATCGGCTCCGTCTCGGCGCCGAGGGTCGCCTCGAGCGCGTTTAGTGCGGCGACCCGGACGGCCGGCACTGGCTCTGACAGAAGGTCGCAAACGGCTTCGACGGCGGTGTCCGTTTCCGCTCCCGTCTCGAGACCGAGCACGGCGAGGGCTTCACAACCGGCGACGCGGACGTCTTCGTCGGCGTGTGTCGTCGCCTCGAGTGCGACCGACAGCGCGGGACGGCAGCCCTGTTCCGTCCGTGGAGCGATCGCGGCAAGCGTTCGACGGACGGTCGACCGGACGGTTCGGTCGGAATCGTCAAGCGCACCCAGCAGCGCCACCAGCACGTCACCGGTGCGGACGGCTTCCGGGTACGCCTCGGCGAGTCGCGAGAGGGCGATCGCCGCGTTGTTCCGGACGGTCGCGTCCTCGTCGTCCAGTCGTGCTGCGAGCGGACCAGCCGCATCGCGAACGTCTCGCGGTCGCTCGCTCGCCACGGTCCCGAGATCACGCGTCGCCGCCCGTCGAACGGTGGCCGCGTCGGCCTCGAGGCGGCCACACGCCGCTCGAACCGCCGGATGGGCGTCGGCGACCTGCGACTCGGCGACGTCGGCGAGCGTGCGAGCGGCGTACCCCTGCTCCCACTCGTCGCCGTCGGCCAGTCGATCGACGAGTGCGGCGACGTCCGGGTCGTCAACCGGGGCCTCGAGCGCGACGGCGGACAGCGCCTCAGCCGCGTGGCGACGGACCGGATCGTGGGAATCGTCGAGGCGATCGGCGAGCGCGGACACGACGGGTCGTATCGACTCTGGCGAGGCGTCCGCAACGGCTGCGGCAGCCCGGACGGCCTCGAGGCGGACGCGCTCGTCGTCGTCGGCGAACGCACTGTCGAGGTCGGTGAGGACGGGATCGACGGCGGCCGGTCGTGCGTTTGCGACGGCCGCGACGAGCGAACTGCCGTGGCGTCGGAACGGCTGCTCGCTCTCGTCCAGCCGACGGGTTACTGCCGGCACGGCGTCGACAACTGCCTCTGGACGTGCTGCTGCGAGCGCCGACAGCGAACCGACGGCGTCCGTTCGAACGGCCTCGAGTGGATCGTCGAGCCGGACGATGAGCGGAGCGACAGCCGGGTCGACGGCCGTCGGCTCGCTGTCAGCGACGGCCCGAAGCGCGCGGACGCTCTCGCGGCGCACATCGGCGGCGTCGTCGAGTCGCGCGGCGAGTGGCTCGACGGCCTCGTGGACGGCAGCTGGACGCGCCGCCGCGACGGCCGCGAGGGCGACGGCAGCAGCCGTTCGGATCCGTTCACAGTCGTCTGCGAGCCGATCGGCAATGGGATCGACTGCGGCTTCGACCACCGACGGGTCTTCGAGTGCGAGTTCCTCGAGCGCCTGTATCGCGTGTTCCGCGACAGCCGTCTCGTCGTTTAGCCGATCGACGAGTAGCGACACGCGATCGAGCACGTCGGCGGGTCGATCCGTCGCGACCGCCTCGAGGATCGCGGTTGCGTGCTCACGAACGGCGGCCGTCTCGTCGGTGGCGGCGTCGGCAACCGCGTCGACGACGGTGACGACCGCTCCGGCGTTGGCCTCGGCGAGCGACTCGAGTGCGGCCGTCGTCCTGATTCGAACGCGTTCGTTCTCGTCGGTCACGTACTGGCTGAGTGTTTCGACCGAATCGCGAACGACGTCGGGGTCGTCGTCCGCGACGGTCGCGATCGCGTCGGCTGCTGCCGTTCTCACTGCTGTCGGCCCCTCGAGACAGTCGATGAGAGCGGGGACCGACGCGCGAACCGCGTCGGGGTGTTCGGTTGCGACGGCTGCGAGTGCAGTTGCAGCGTGAGCGCTGACGGCCGATTCGTCCTCGAGACGATCAGTCAGCGCGCCGACGGCGGTCCGAACGTCATCCGGCCGCCGCGCGGCCTCGGTTGCGAGCGTGCTGGCCGCGTACGCTCGTATCTCGGGATCGTCGGCCGTCAGAAACTGCTCGAGTTCCGTGCTGCCAACGGTGACTTCGATCCCGTCCTGTTCGTCGAACTGGCGGTCAGTTGCGTGGGTGTCCGGTTGCGTCATAGCGAGTCGAGCACGACGCGCGCTCGAGTCACGCGCGGTCGTGTAGATACACTCGAGTCACCGGTGACACGCAGTTAATTCTACCTCCTGTATGCGGCCCTTACCGCCCGTAGGGAGGGCTTTGACGGCTGTATTCGGAGAAAACGGGGAGGGTCCCTGACGGCGCTCGATCAGGCCTTCGCCTGCCAGGTTCGAACCCGGTCGGCGCTGATGCCCTCGACGTCGTCGGCGACGGCATCGGGGTCGGCATCGGTCAGGTCGTCGACACTCTCGATGCCGACTGCGGCGAGTTTCTCGACCGTTTTGGCCCCGATCCCCTCGAGTGCCTCGAGTTCGGAACCGCTCTCGGACTCGCGGGCCTGGAACTCCTGATAGTTACAGACCGGACAGCCCAGTTCCCACGGTTCGTCGCCGCTATGGATGACGAGTTCGGGCAGGTCGTGGTCGTCACAGTACTCGTCGGTGACCTCGATGTCGCCGCGCCGTGGCAGCGGCAGCGAGTACTCACAGTCCGGGTAGCGTGTACAGCCGACGAGTCGCGACCCACTCTGGAGGGTCTTGATGGCGAGTTCGCCACCGTGTTCGTCTCCGCACTCGGGACAGTCACCCAGAATCGGCCCTTCGCCGGCATCCTCGGCCTTACAGAGTGGACAGCCGTGGACGAACGTCTGCCGACCGGCGAGCATCTTGATCTCGTTTAAGCCGTGTTCCTCACACTCCGACTCCATGATCAGTGGCTTGCCCGTCGACGGCAGCGGCAGCGTATACTCACAGTCCGGGTAGCCGTCACAGCCGATGAAGTACGAGCCGTGGCGACTGCGCCGGACCAGCAGGTCCTCGCCACACTCGGGACACGGCCCCAGTCGCTTGTCGTCTTTGAGCGACTTGCGGAGGTGGTCGCCGATCTCCTCCCGGGAGTCCGCGAGGTTCGCGAAGATCTCTTCTAACATCTCGCGGGACTCGTCGGTGACGTCGTCCAGCGTCGCCTCGCCGTGTGCGATGGCGTCCATGTCCGCCTCGAGCTGGGCGGTCATCCCCTCGCTGACGACTCGGTCGGCGTACTCTTCGGCGGCCTCGACGACAGCCATCGCGAGTCGGGTCGGCCGCGGCGGATCGCTCTCGACGTAGCCGCGATCGTACAGCTTCTCTAAGATGTCGTGGCGGGTCGACTTCGTCCCAACCCCCAGATCCTCCATCGTCTCGATGAGCCGCGACTGGCCATATCTTCGGGGCGGCTGAGTCTCCTTCTCCTCGAGTTCGACGTCCGACAGTGACAGTTCCTCGCCCTCGTCGACGTCGGGAACGAAGTTCTCCGTCGTGCTGAAGTAGGGGTAAACGTCGTGATACCCCGGCTCGACGAGCCGTTTGCCGTTTGCCTTGAGCCGGTAGTCGGCGACCTCGGCGACGACTTTGAGGTGTTCCCAGACGGCCGCGTCGGCGACCGTCGCGAAAAAGCGCCGGACGACGAGTTCGAAGATCTCCCACTCGTCGTCTGAGACGTCTCCCCGGGTCGGAATCTCGCCGGTCGGATGGATCGGCGGGTGGTCAGTCGTCTCCTCGTCGCCTTCGGTGGGGACGATCTCGTCGGCCTCGAGCAGCGACTCGGCGGACTCGCCCAGCGTCGAGTGGCCGACGAAGTCGTCGAGCAGATCCTCGGGGTCGAGATCGTCCGGGTAGACGGTGTTGTCCGTCCGCGGATACGTGATGTAGCCGGCGGTGTAGAGATCCTCGGCGATCGACATCGCCCGTTTTGCCGTGTAGCCGATGGCACTCGCTGCGCGGATGAACTGGGTCGTATTAAACGGCGTCGGCGGCGTGTCGGTTCGAGTTCGGCGGTTGACGTCGACGACCGTCGCGCTGTCGCGACTCGAGAGCGTCTCGTAGACCTCGTCGGCGACGGCTTCCTCCCAGACGCGTTCTGCTTCGTTGTCGTCCTCGTCGCGGTAGAAGTACTGAGCTTCGAAGGCGTCGGTGTCTCCCTCGCGTTTCTCGAGGTCGGCGAACAGCTCCCAGTAGGGTTCGGGATCGAACGCTTCGATCTCGCGTTCGCGGTCGACGATCAGCTTGAGCGTCGGCGACTGGACGCGACCGACGGAGATGAAGTCGTCGCCGAGCTGGCCGGCAGATAGCGAGAGGAATCGAGTGAGCGACGCGCCCCAGATGAGGTCGATGATCTGGCGCGCCTCGCCCGCGGCCGCGAGGTCGAAGTCGAGTTCGTCGGGTTCGTCGAAGGCGCTTTTGACCTCGTTTTCCGTGATCGAGGAGAACCGAACGCGCTGGATCGGGACGTCCGCGTTGACATCGCGGACGATCTCGTAGGCCTCCTTGCCGATGAGTTCACCCTCGCGGTCGTAGTCCGTCGCGATCGTGACCTGTGTGGCCTTTCGCGCGAGAATTCGCAAGGTTGCGACGATGTTCTCTTTCGTCGCCGTCTTCTCGACGTCCGCGTCGATGAGTTCGGCCGGTTCGACGTCTCGCCAGTCCGAGTACTCCGAGGGAAAGTCGACGCCGACGACGTGGCCCGACAGCCCCACGCAGCGCTTGCCACCCCACTCGTAGACGTTGACGCCGTTCTCACGACTCGAGTCGTACGTGCCGCCGCTTAAGATATCGGCGATCCGCCGTGCAGCGTTGTCCTTCTCCGTAATGATCAGTTCCACGGCGGGTCACCTCCTCGAGTGATCGGTCCCCCCGGCTGTGGGCGAGTAGTCTGCATCGTCGGCGGCTACGGCTGAGGTTCTGATAACGCTTTCGCCAAAACCGGCCGACAGCGCGGGTGTGCGTGCGCTGTGCGTCCTCGGGCGGTCGCGTGCACACGAGAGCCATCGGTGTTCGAGGGTCGTCAATGCCGATGTTCGAGAGTCGGCGGTCCGATGGCTCGGCAGAGCTTGTCTCGTGGTACCAACAACCAATATCGCTATCTTCGTTCCGTGCCTACCGATGGTACGTAGCAATACGTGGAGTACGATCTCGATATGGAACGAAACGTAGGCGGTTTCGACCGCACGTGGCGGCTCGTCGGCGGTGCGCTGCTGGCTATCGTCGGCGTCGCGGCGCTCGCTGGCGTCATCTCGCTCGGCACCCTTCCAGCGCTCCTGCTGGCGCTCGTCGGAGTCGTGGTGTTCACTACCGGCGTCGTTCGACGCTGTGTCATCAACCGCGTGCTGGGCGTAGATACGTCCGGCAGCGCAGTCACCGATCCCGAGCCGATCGACGAACAGCCCTCGAAACGGGCGAACTAACCCGATTTTTGCACGCGTCGCCGACGAAACGTGGACGCGGGTCCGACCGCGCTCGAGGACCCGCTCAGACGGATCGCTGGCCGTCAGTTCCGGAGAGCACAGGACAGTCGCGGTTGCACCGGCAAATCGTCCCAGCAGCTCGTCTCAATCGACCGGAAGCCACTTCCGAAGTGTCGGGCTGAACTCCGCGACCATCTGGGCGTCGGCGTCGGTAAACGCATCCGTCGCGATGAGCGCGAGGAGGTAGGTCCCGACGACGACGATCGGCAACACGCCGGCCGTGAGCAGATCGGACTCGAGTACGAAGACGACGGGAACCCCGACGATAGTCGCCGGGACGCCCGCGCCGACGATTTTGGCGAACTCCCTCGTGAAGGGGTGGATGCCGTCGAGGTGGTAGATCTCGAGGAGGGTCAGTGCACCGACGAGCACGAGCGCCGTCGCCGAGCCGACTGCTGCGCCCTCGATCCCGATGAGCGGCACGAGCGCGAACGAGACGACGAGGTTCGCGCCGAAGAGCACGAGTGTGTTGGCGAAGACGACGCGCGAGTAGCCAAGTCCCTGCAGCAGCGAGCCGTTGGGGCCGCCGAAGGTGACGTTAAAGAGGAATGCACCCGCGAGGACGACGACGACGGTGTTCGCCTCGGCGTACTGGGGCGTATAGAGGACGGCGAGGTAGGAACTCGAGCCGATCGAGAGGAAGATGGCGATCGGGAGCGTGATCGCGGCGATCCAGCGCGCCATGATCCGAAACCGCTGTTCGACGAGGTCAATATCGTCGCGGGTTTCGGCGATCAGGGGCTTGAACACGGGTGAGAGGGAGCTGAAGATAATCGTCAGCCCCGAGCCGAGCATGTAGCCGACGCGGTAGATCCCGATCGTTTCGGACTCAAGGAAGTAGCCGAGGACGAAGTAGTCGACCTGCCCCATCAGGACGAAGACGACGCTGGTCATCGCCAGCGGGAGCGAGTACGTGACCAGCGGCCCCGGTGCAACGAGCTCGAGTTCGGTCGTCAGTAGGTCCCACGCCTTGTACGTGAAGACGGCCGCGCCGACCGTGATCGCGACGAACAGCCCGACGACGTAGCCGCCGATGAGCCCGAGCAACCCGAAGCCGGCGAGCAGGAGTCCCGCGGTGACGACGAACCGGACGATCGGCCGGATCAGGTCGCGCATGAGCACCCGATACTGGAGCTTCTTGATACTGTAGTAGGAGGTCAACAGGACCTTGTAGATCGCGAGCATCGGGATCGTCACTGAAAGCAGTAACAGCGCGACCTGCATCGACGGCTCCCGAAAGAACGCAGCAATCGAGGCCGCGCTGAGCGCGAGTGCGAACGCGACCAGCGACGACGTGACCAGCACGGTCGCGGTCACCTGTACGATCACGCCTTTTGCCTTCCCGCGCTCGCCGTCGGCCAGATATTGGGGGACGAAGTAGTCGATCGCCAGCGGCAAGCCGAGGTTGGCGAACACCTGCGTGAACAAGATGACGGACGTCGCCAGCACGAACAGCCCGTACACCGACGGACTGACGAATCGGGTCATCAGCATGACGATCGCGAACCCCAACACCCCTTTGGCGACGTTCCCGACGAACGTGATGCTCCCCTGTTTTGCGAGCGTGGACACCCCCTCGTCGTAATCGGGAGCCGAATCGAGGCTGGCGTCAGGCTCGGAGCCGTCGGCGGACGTGGAATTCGGATCAGTCATCCTGTGCACCTCCTCGTGGATCGCTCGTCGCCATCAGACACCTGTAACCGGCTCGAGGTCGTACGACGCGACAGCGGTGGCGTCCTCACCGAACCGAGGGAACTCGACGTCGAACGGCCACTCCTCGCGCGACTCGTCGTCGACGTCGACGTTCTCGATGACGGTCTCGAGTTCTTCACCCTCGGCGTCGAAAAACGTCGCACGGATCTCGATGTACGACAGGGTGCGGTCGCCGACGTTCCTGACGACACCCCAGACGACGACGCGTTCGTCTTCGGTCCCGGGATTTTCCCGCGTGAGGTCGTCCCAGACGATTTCGACGTCGCCCGGCTCGGTGATCTCCTCGCCGCCCTCCTCGAGGAAGTCGAGACAGCCCGTGATCGGGACGAGGGCGGCACACGCGAGAAACGCACGACGGTGCATCTGGCTACTGTAGACGAGGCCGAGGCTTCAGCGTTCGGGTCGTCGACGCACGGTCGCAGTCGTGGACAGTCGGCGGGTATCCGTCCGGACCCGGCCTCGAGTCGGCCAGTTGCCCGATCCCGTTCGAGCGCCAGTTATCCGTGACCCGTCGCTCGCCACGATAGCTTTTTTACCATGTAGTAATACCACCTAGTTGTATGAGCGACTTCGAACAGTTCAGTCAGGTCGGAGAAGCGGATGTAACGCGCGCAATCGGACAGGAGTGGATCGAGGAGTTCATGGACTTCTCGGACTCGGACGTGATCATCGTCGGTGGCGGCCCGTCGGGGCTGACGGCGGCGAAAGAACTCGCCGAGCGCGGCGTCCAGACGATGGTCGTCGAGAAGAACAACTACCTCGGCGGCGGCTTCTGGCTCGGCGGCTTTCTGATGAACAAGGTGACGGTACGCGACCCCGCCCAGGGGATCCTCGAGGACCTCGACGTGGATTACAAGCAGGCCCAAGACAGCGAGGGACTGTACGTCGCCAACGGCCCCGAGGCCTGTTCCGGGCTCATCAAGGCCGCTTGCGACGCCGGCGCGAAGATGCAGAACATGACCGAGTTCACGGACATCGTCATCCGCGAGGACCACACGATCTCGGGGATCGTGATGAACTGGACGCCGGTCCACGCGCTGCCCCGCGAGATTACCTGCGTCGACCCGATCGCCGTCGAGGCGGATCTGGTGATCGACGCGACGGGCCACGACGCGATGGCGGTCACGAAACTCGACGAACGCGGCGTCCTCGACGCGCCCGGCATCCAGGACGCCCGCGAGCGCGGTCAGGTGATGGATCAGACCGAAGACGATACCTACGGCGCACCCGGCCACGACTCCCCCGGCCACGACTCGATGTGGGTCGGCAAGAGCGAGGACGCCGTCGTCGAACACACCGGCCTCGTCCACGACGGCCTGATCGCGACGGGGATGGCCACCGCGACCACCTACGGCCTCCCGCGCATGGGGCCGACCTTCGGCGCCATGCTCGTCTCCGGCAAGCGCGCCGCCCAGGTCGCGCTCGACGAACTCGAGGTCGACGCCGAACCGGTCGACATCACCTCGCGCGCGGCGACGCCGGCCGACGACTAAGCGCACTCCGCGAACAGCGCGTTTTTCGCCCGTCCCGATGTCCGATCAGTCGTCGATCCAGCCGTAGCCGGATTCGTTGTCGGTCAGGGACTCCTCACAGTACTCGCAGACGTCGCTCTCGGCGAGGATCCGCGCCCCGCACGACGGGCAGTTGGTTTTCGGTTCCCGCGTCGCGTCGTCGCTGCCGTAGACCGCGCGAGCGTGTTCGAACCGGATGACGATCGTCGCGACGACCAGCACGCCGAACGCGACGAGGAAGACGAGTCGGCCGAGCGAGATCGGTGCGTCGAGTACCGACGCGGTATGAAGGCCAACAGCGAAGGAAGAACCAGTCACTGTGAATTGGTTTTCGTTACGAAGAGATAAAAATTCTGCCACCACTCCCGGCTCGGTATCCTCCAGCGCCGGAGCAATCGTTCCGTCGAGCCCGCTCACCCGAGTCCACACGTTCGCCGTCGACCGCAACTGTTTCACCTAATGGTACAACTAGATAATATATGGTCGATACTGTCGTCTGCTATCGCGTCCCCTCGACCGTCGCCGACAGCGAGGCGTCTTCGACGCCTCGAGCTGACGACGGAGTCGTCGACGTCGACGCGATCGGTGACTGGCTCGAGAGTCGCATCGACGCATCGGTCTCGGTTCGCGACCGCTTTCTGGACGTCCACCGAACAGACGACCTCGCCGAGCGGTTCGCCGAGGCGCGAGTTCCCTCCCCCTATGACCGCGAGACCGGCAACACGATGCTCGGAACGATCCGCTACGAGGAACGGGCCCTCGAGCACCCCGAGCGCGAGGGCGGCGTCCTCTACGACGGCGCGCAGGTCCAGCGGGCGCTCAACAGCGCGCTCCCGGCCGACGAGCGGGACCTCGAGACGCTCCACGTCGCGATTCTGAACCGAGCTATCGGGACGTGGGGCGAGCACGACGGCCGCTGGCACAAGCGCGTCAACGTCCTCGGCCAGCCGGCGTTGATCTCGGTTCCCGGGCTCTACGAGGCACCCGCGAAGCCGGAAGAATACTACAAGGAAAAGCAGCGCCACGCCCTGCTGTCGGGCGATACGCCACCGCGGGAAGTGCTCGAGAATCAGGTCGAGGGCGACTTTCTGGTCGAAGACGACCCCCGATCGACGGACGCGCTGAAGGGCTACGCGTTGCAGGCCGTCCACTTCCTCGAGACGGGCGAGGCGTTTTGCGACCGAGCGGGGTGTCGCCTCTTTAACGCCCACTTCCACGAGGACCTGATCGAGGCCCAGTTGCGCGACCCACCGTTCTGTGCGGCCCACGCGAGCCTGTACGGCGACTCGTGACGACAGTTCGTCGGACGGAACCGGTGCCCTCTTTTGGCCGACTCGAGTTCGACAACGTACAATGAGTGAACCGTTTACCGTCGACGTTCCCGTCCGATTTCGCGACCTCGATCCCCTGAATCACGTTAATCACGCCGTCTACGCGAGCTACCTCGAGACCGCCCGCGTCGACTACCTCGAGGACGGCGTCGGCATACCAGACGATGACCTCTCGTTCGTCGTCGCAAGCCTCGAGATCGAGTACGAACGGCCGATCGTCGCCGGTGACGAGCCCACGGTCGCACTCTGGGTATCCCGTCTCGGTGACTCGAGTTGCACGATGGAGTACGAGATCCGCGTCGACGGCGACGTTGCGGCGACGGCCGAGACGACGATGGTGCACATCGATTCCGAAACCAAACGGCCGTCGCCGCTTCCGCCCGAGGTTCGAGCGCCGGTCTGTGAGTACGAGGGGCTCGAGGAGCAGGCGTCGACACCCTCCTGAGCCGACAGCAGAACCGAGTGAGACCGCTCCGGCTACTCGAGTTGCCCACCCGTCAGCCGCACGACGCCGAAGACGTGTGTTTCATCGGCAACGGCCACAGATCGCTCGCGGAGACGAGTATGAGCAGCGTCGATCTTCTCGTCGAGTCGCACATGCGGGTCGTTCTCGTATCGGAGCTTCGTCGTCGGTGGCGTCGAAAGGACGACGATCGCTCGGAAGACGGCGTTGACCGGCGGCGCGTACCATTCTTCGCTGCGGGCGGCGTTGGCAAGCACGACGTGCCCGCCGGGGCCGACGAGATCACACCAGTCGTCGACCGCCCCCGCGGGATCGGCGAGCATCCCGACGACGAACGTCGCGAGAACGGCGTCGACGGTCGTCTCGTCGTCGATCCCGTCCAGTGGCGGTCGCGTGGCGTCACCCCGGACGACGTGGACGTTGTCGTACTCGCTCGTCAACTCGCGCGCTCGCTCGAGCACTGGTCCCGTGAAATCGATCCCGATGACGGTCCCCTCGGGGCCGACCTGTTCGCGCAACACTGGGAGATTCGCGCCCGTTCCACACCCCATCTCGACGACGGTGTCGCCGGGCTCGAGCCGGCAGGCAGCGGCCGCTCGCCGCCGCAGCGCCGGAATGCCGGGCGTTCGACGCGCGATGACGTCGTAGAGACGCGCCCAGCGGCCGTAAAACGCCTGTGCATCTTCGGGTTGCATGCGCGCCTCGAGTGTCGAGCGAAGCGATCCCATCTCAGATCAGCGCGCGAATCGT